>JANPIV010000048.1:0-237458 GCA_031425155.1 Saprospirales bacterium
ATTTTTTTTACCAAAAAAATTCCTCCCCTCGTGCCACCAAACCATTTACAGAAAAAAAGCCTCGCAGCCGGGAACCTAAACGGGGTGTTTGTGGTTTACCTTTGCATCAGTTCTTTCACGTGTTGGCTTTTTCAAAATTAAAAAATGAGGCATAATGAGCAGGCATAAAGAAGGTGGGTTTTTCCTGGCTTCGGTATTCCGTATTCGCTCATTCCGCATTCTATATTCAAAATGGGGCTGCCTGGTATTGACGGGAAGGTGTAGTCGTTTCGTAAGCATGCCGGAGCAGGGTTGGTTACTCCGTAAAAAATAACGACCAAACAATAGTCGGCAACACTCAGTTTGCCATGGCGGCCTAAGTCTAGGTATTTAGGAAGCCTTTGCGCCACGTAGTCTGCACGCCAAGCGAGCGGACTTTCGCCTTGATGCCTGCTACAAAGGCCGTCGCGCATCAACCAATGCAGGATTGCCCAATGGCTTGTCTCGACCAAAGGGTGAAACACAGGGGCTAAGGTGCGGAAGGTCTGTTGCTGAACCATCCCGTACTCGAAAACCCAATCAGTAAATAAGCATGTAGAAGGCGTTGCGACGCTTTGTCCGGACGCGGGTTCGAATCCCGCCAGCTCCACCTAATATTGAGAAAAAGCCAACCAGAAAGAACAAGATGTAAGCCATTCCGTGTATACGGGGTGGCTTTTTTTATGCCACCCGTTGCTGATACAAATACTTCTGAAAATCAATAAACAACGCACTGATATTAGCCACATCGCCCAGTACACTTTTCGCATCTTCCAACGAATGGTACTTATTCGTAAGCAGAATCGGCAATTTCTCCTGATCCAGTTCTTCCACACCGGTCTCTACGTACTTGCTCAACACAAATTCAATAAATTCTTTCTGCTGGTCATTCAGTAAAGCGAAAATAGTCGCCTGCGCTGCGGCCACCCGCGCGGCCCTGGTCATCGGTTGGATGTCGCTGTTGAATACATATTCCAGGACATCAAACAGGTCGCTCTTTTCCGCATTGATCAATTTTTGCAGCGTCATCAGGTCATCTTTTCCGAACCCGGCTTCGTCCAGTTTTTCCAGCAGAGTCCGTCTGGTCAGCGGATTGCTCCACAGGATGCGCAACTCTTCCTCGCTTTTGAATAGATTGGGCAGTTCTCCGAACAGATCCACCAGAAATTCTTCCGCCGAAATGGGTTTGCCGTCCGTACTCCAGAAAGAAGTGGACATCATGTGTTGTATTTCGCGTTCCTTGCCGTCGCGCAATTTCACTTTGATGCGTTTCCTTTTTTCTGTGCCTTCCTCGTCGCCTGCTCTGGTCTCTGTTGTTTCTTTTGACTGATAAGGCGTGGAAGGTTCATTAACCAGATCGGTTTCGGGTACCAAAGGTTCGCCATCCCATTCGGGATCGGCAAAATGATGAAACGCGTCCACGTAGTCATAGATCGTAAAAAACTCTTTCCCTTCAAACAAGCGCGTGCCCCGGCCCACGATCTGCTTGAACTCGATCATGGAGTTTACCGGACGCATCAGCACGATGTTGCGAATATTGCGGGCATCCACGCCCGTGGAGAGTTTCTGGGAAGTGGTCAGAATGGTGGGGATGGTCTTTTCATTGTCCTGAAACTCCCGCAGGAACTGTTCGCCAATCTCGCCATCATTGGCGGTCACCCGCACGCAGTAATTGGGCTCCCGGCTCTTTTTAGATTGATTCACCAGATCGCGCACCGCCGCCGCGTGTTCCTGGGTCGCACAAAAAATGATCGCCTTTTCTTTCTGATTGGCCTCATCCATATAAATCTGCACGCGTTTGGCTTCTCTGGCCTTTATTTCGATGATCCGGTTGAAGTCGGCTTCTTTATACAGTTTCCCTTGTTCTATTTCCCCTTCCACGATCTGGTCGTCGCTGGTATAGATATAATCGTCCAGCGTAGTCTTGATGCGTTTTACCTTGAATGGCGTAAGGAAACCATCGTTGATGCCTTCCTTGAGGGAATAGACAAACACCGGCTCCCCAAAATATCGGTAGGTATCCACATTGTCTTTACGCTTCGGCGTGGCGGTCAGACCCAACTGCACGGCGGGCGAAAAGTACTCCAGAATACCCCGCCAGTTGCCTTCATCGTTCGCGCCGCCCCGATGACATTCATCTATGATGATGAAATCGAAATAGTCGGCAGGGTAACTACCGAAATATGGCACAGGTTTGCCCTCTTTATCCGTCCCCGACATGAAGGTTTGAAAGATCGTAAAGAAGATACTCCCGTTGGTCGGCACATTCCCCGACTTCTTTATTTCATTGGGTTTTATTCTCACCAGCGCATCTTCGGGAAAAGCCGAAAACGAATTGTAGGCTTGATCGGCCAGGATATTGCGGTCGGCCAAAAACAGGATGCGTGGTCTCCTGGCGCTGTAGTTTGAACCTGCCGAAGACAGATTCCAACGGGTTTGGAAGAGTTTCCAGGCGATCTGGAAAGCAATGGCGGTTTTGCCGGTACCCGTAGCCAGGGTCAGTAATATGCGGTCTTTCTGATGAGCGACTGCTTCCAAAGTATTTTTTACGGCTATTTCCTGGTAGTAGCGCAATTGCCACGAGCCACTTTTATCTTCAAACGGAACGGCAGCAAACTTTTCCCGCCATAGATTTACCGCTGCTTGCCCCGCGCCGGTGGAAGGGAAAGTCTTGTGCCAAAGTTCCTGGGGCGTGAGGTAATTATCCACCAGACCTTCCGCGCCGGTCTGCATACAGATGCTGTATATATCACGGCCATTGGTGGCGTAGGTGGTTTCCAGGCCCAGTTTCTCCGCGTACTGTTTGGCTTGCGCCACGCCTTCCCCGACCGACTGTATATCGCTTTTGGCTTCGATGATGGCCAGTTTGATGCCCTTATACACCAATACATAGTCGGCGGTGAGTTTTTTGGCCCGTGCGCCGCCGCTCTGGATTTTACCGGCGGTAATGTGGTATTCCCGCAGGACTTTGGAGTCGGCGACAATGCCCCAACCACAAGCCTTTAACTTGGGATCAATTAATTCGGCGCGGGTTTCTGCTTCGTTCATAGTCTATATCTTAATTTTTGTACGATATTCGATTGAAATTACCAATGAATTAGTATTAAATTGTTACATGGAATTTATGAAAAAACCACTAATCTCGTGTCATTCAGAGCCGTAAGGCGTGGAATCTGAGGCCGAAGGCCGACTTCATAAAACTATTTAATTTCGGCCTTCGGCCTCGGATTCCACGCTACGCTCTGAATGACAAAAACTGCTAATTTCTCATAACCCCCGCGCTTTAGCCGGGGGTGAAAACAAAATACACATTCCGGGTTTTAACCCGCAAGTATCATTTGGGGTTAAAACCCCGGCTTGATGTAGTACTGCTATCCCCCGGCTAAAGCGCGGGGGTTATAGGAATCTTCTAATCTGCTTGCTACGCATAATCGTGGGTTTTTATAGCCGTTAATTCTCCACTAAATGCTTTCTGCAAAATAGATTTCTTCAACTCTTCCAGGTCATTGATCTTTTGCTGGTAAATGGCTTCCAGTTTCTTGGTTTCGACGGAAAGGGAATGGAGTTTTTGAACGATGGCTTGTTGTTCTTTTAGTGGCGGGCAAGGAATGGGATACCCTTTTAATTTAGTCCCATTTATATTCGCCTGATTGACACTAGATATAACGACTGTTTTCCCATATTCCAATGCAATCTCACTATTCAAGTAATAGTTAAGAAAGTCGGCATCTATTAAATCTTCTTTTCTGTGAATCCGAATTAAATATCCTGCAAAAATAGCAGGCATTTCTCCTTTGTAAATGGCTGTTTTTCCAACCAACTCTGGGCTGTTAGTTCTATTAAATAGTACGTCATTGTATTCTAAAAGGTACTGTTTGTTTTCTTTCTCATCGTCGGAATAAACGAGTTTTTCCCAGTTAAACCTGCCATTTTGAATATTACCCATTCGTAGAACAGCAATTTTTCCAATGTTCTTTGATTTGGTTGCTGAGCCATATTCTACTTTTCTACAAACGTCGCCAATTGTTTTTGTTTCCCATTTTTTGTCGGAAAGCACATTTAGTAAGTAGCAGTTGAACAATTCCTTCGCATTCCGAAGATTTTGCTCTGTATTGGCTTTTGCCTTGGCGATGGCGGCAAAGGCTTCGTCTAAAATGGAAACGATGCGTTGTTGTTCGGGAAGGGGAGGAAGGGGGATTTCCACCTCTCTAATTTCTTCCAAATGAAGGTTAGGAACTCCAATCCCCTTTAATCTTTTATTAAACTGATTTTTCGCTAATGGTGAATTTATAAAATGAAGAAGATACACAGGTAATAATCCATCAAGCGGGCGCAATAAGGCAAGACTTACATAAATATCAAAAACTAAATCTCTATCCACAATTGCAGCAACACCAGTAGTTCCGTTTTTTGCTAATAAAATATCATTAACCTTTGGCGCAACGCGTTTATGCATTTCAAGATGTTGTTTTTCATCGATATACTTAATGTTATGCCAATCGATAAATCCGCTTGTTACATTCTTGGATGATAAAAATATAACACCTTCATTAAAATACTTGGGGGTTTGATGTGTGCCATCAGTAATTTTTGCACACACTTCACTTAACTTCTTTATTTCCCAACCTTTATTCATAATCGTTTCCTTTTTCATAACCTTCATAATAATAGGATTGTTCGATACCTTTAAAGAGGATTTCGCGGTTGTTTATATCGTCGGTTAGATTCGCCACGAGTAAGGTTCTTAATTCCAGATCGTTGATGGGGCTTCTTTCCATGGCTTGCAGGTAAAGTTCTTTGCTGATAAATTGCCAGTTTACTAATTTATTCAGTTTCGTTTTGAAGAGCATATCCAGCCAGATGCGCATCGTCCTGCCGTTGCCTTCCATAAAGGGGTGGGCAATATTCATTTCCACGTATTTGGTAATAATTTCTTCAAAAGTATTTTCGGGCAGTTCTTCAATTTTTACTAGAATTTCTTTCAAATACAACGCGTTGGCAAATCTGAAACTGCCTTTGGCGATGTTCTTGCTGCGTATTTCTCCGGCAAAATCATACAATCCATCAAACAGGTATTTATGTATTTGCTGCAAGCCTTTGGTGGTGCCAATCTCCATTTTGTCTATATCGCCCGTTTCAAATAAGCGATAAGCGTTTTCCAGACTTTTTTTATCTATATGTTTCATTACATGGTAAATTAAATTATTGGTGAAAACGGAACGTCACTACCTCCCCCGGCCTACGGCCACCCCCTCCAAAGGGGGATACGCTCCGAGCTTGGCCAAGGAAGAATGTGGCGACAGTACGCTCGGTATCCCCCTTTGGAGGGGGGCAGGGGGGAGGTAAGCCACGCTCTATTCCGAATAAACATAATTAACAATGTTTTCATATCAGTTCCAATATCGAATTTAAAATGTCCGCACTTTCTTCATCCAGGGCTTTCATTTCTTCCAGAATATCCTGGGGAGTACGCAAGGCACTCTCTGCTTTTTTGTGGGGATTTTTGGCACTGAGGTCAAAAGTGTTTTGGTCAATGTCTTTTATGGCCATGCTCCAGGAATTCTCGCTATCGGCTTTGGTCTTTTGCAGTTCCACAAATTCCGCCAGGTCTTTCTCGTTCAGCGCATTGGTTTTGCCCAGGTTCCGGTCGAGGTTCAGTTGATAAAACCAGACCTTTCGGGTGGGCGAGCCTTTCTCAAAGAACAGCACCACCGTTTTTACGCCTGCTCCGGTGAAGGTGCCGCCGGGCAAATCCAGCACGGTATGCAGGTTGCAACTTTCCAGCAGCAACTTACGCAGGCTCACCGAGGCGTTGTCGGTATTGCTCAAAAAGGTATTCTTGATGACGATGCCCGCTTTGCCTCCGGCTTTCAGGATTTTGATAAAGTGCTGTAAGAAGAGCGAGGCCGTCTCGCCGGTTTTGATCGGGAAATTTTGCTGCACTTCGGCCCGTTCCTTGCCACCAAAGGGGGGATTGGCCAGCACCACATCGTAGCGGTCTTTCTCCTGGATGTCGGCCAGGTTCTCGGCCAGCGTATTGGTATGCACGATATTGGGGGCTTCCACGCCGTGCAGGATCATGTTCATAATGCTGATGATGTAGGCCAGCGACTTTTTCTCTTTGCCATAAAACGTCTTCTTCTGCAAGATTTCGTACTCTTTGGTCGTGAGTGCCCTGCTTTGCCCTGAGTTTATCGAAGGGTGTTTTAAATACTCAAATGCCTCCACCAAAAAACCTGCCGAACCCACCGCACCGTCGTAAATCTTCTGACCGATCTCCGGAGCCACCACTTTCACGATGGTTTTGATCAGCGGACGCGGTGTGTAGTATTCGCCGCCGTTGCGACCGGCATTGCCCATATTTTTGATCTTATCCTCGTATAAATGGCTCATTTCGTGCTTCTCCGCGTGGGTGCGGAACCGCAGTTCATCTATGCGATTGATGACTTCACGCAGGTTGTAGCCGCTCTGAATGCGGTTTTTCAGTTCGCTGAATATTTCCCCGATCTTATATTCAATAGTGTCGGCACTCTCGGCGGAGGTCTTGAATTTTTTGAGGTAGGGGAATAGTTCGCCGTTCACGAAGTCGGCCAGGTCATCGCCGGTCTGGGCTTTGTGGTGATCCAGTTTGCCATCGGTTCCCTTCGGCGTAGCCCAGACGTTCCATTGATATTCGGGCGCAATAATATTGGTGTAGGTTTTCCCGGTCAGTTCGGCGGCGGTCTTTTTATCCTGTTCCAGGTCGTCCAGATATTTTAAAAACAATATCCACGAGGTTTGCTCTACGTAGTCCAACTCGCTGCCGCAACCGGCGTCTTTGTGCAGGATGTCGTCTATATTTTTGAAGGTTTGTTCAAACATTGGGATATTCCTTAATTGCTGATTTGGATTTACTTGGCGGCGAAGGTAGAAAAGCGTTTCTATTTTTGGAAGGGCTTTACGCTAGCACTCTGTATAAATAGTCCTGTCGCAGAGAAACGGAGACATCTACACGAGCCAGGTTTGTGGTTGCCTTGGCACGGTAGAATTTGGGTTGCCGGGCTTGTGAAGATGTCTTCCCTGTGTTGCGACAGGACATAGAGACGTAAAAATTCACCACTTGTTTTTACACGTTCCTAAACAATAAAAACCCGCTTATCTTGCCCACACTAATTGCCCATGCAAAGAGTAGATAATTTTCCAATTTAAACCTGATATAACATTATGGGAGCAGAAAAACCACAAATACCATTTCCTTCGCCCGCCCCAAAGACGAAAAAAACCTGGCCGTTTGTCCTGGCCGGTGCTGTAGCCTTAATTGTCTGCGCACTCCAATGCAGGGATGTAGTAGAATACATGCTTATTTTCAACTATAGTGCATCACCCATAGTTTGACACTACCGCAGCAACTAAACTCCATTCGACGGCGGTGCTATTAATTTTCGGCAGGTCTTTTTATTGACCATAAAGTGGTAGGTTTGAGCCAGCCAGTGCATATTCGGGCTTGTCCAGTGAACAGACGCGTCTTCCAACCTTTTTTCTTTTTCATCATGAAACGACTACTCCCCTGCCTGCTTTGGCTAGCTTTGTGCGCTGGCTGCGCCAAACAAAACTACCAATACGCGCTCGTCTGCGACTTCCCTAATTTCGGTGACCGTAAATCTTGGTTAGTCGTCAGCAATGATGCCGGTAGTATTTTGAAAATTTTCGGTCTGCCGGCCGGCAGTTCGCGGTTCTTTGAAAAATTCGACTACGAGGCCAAAGACGCAGCGGACACCTATAACCTGCACTTGGTACAAATCGATACCGCGAACTCGCTTTCGATGGTGTTTTCCTGTTATGGTGTGCAAAACGGCTCAGCAGTGTCGTTTTATCCCGATCTTATTTATCCTTCTTTCTCTATCTCCCCTTATAGTACCCATTGGTTATACATTAGAGGCATCGAAGGGATGGATTCGGTCAGCATTCCGGGCGCTTTTATCATCAACGATTATCGTTTGAATTACGATGCCAGCACCCAAACTGCATCAATACAATTTGTCTCTGAGGATGTGGCCGACCTGGCCATTCGGGTCCGCACCCAACCCTTTGCTCCCTTTCGTTCTCTGTATTTGCCTCCCCCCACCTCGGATTCCCTGGAGGCGCAATGGGCGCATTTTTCGCCAGACAGCCATTTTGTAACCGCAGCACCGCCGGGCAATGGAGAGGCCGACTATTTGCAAATATCGGCGGTAGCCCCTGATTTTAAACGGTTTGTGATTCTCGCCGATTATGATTCCGCCTCCCAGAAAGGGGTACCCATGCCCAATCGGGCGCCGCTGCTCAACGGTTTAAGTCCGGAGAGCCTGTTCCGGGTATACATGCGACAAGGAAATTTCATTACTGAAAAAATGTTTCCGCCCGGCGAAATCCTGTACTTGCGAGCACCTGAAATTTCCATCAAAGCGGCTCTCTTTTCGCCTTTCCATACCTTACAAATAGCGACTGGCGGAAGCCCGGATTTGGTGGAAGCCTATGGCTATACCTACGGGCCGTTGTCGACTACTTTTCCTAGGCCTACGCCCTCCTTCCAATGGAATATCCAAGGTCCTCCGGCGTCATTTGTGAAACTGCAGCTCCCTGATTTGACGGAATTGCTTCCCGTATTGCGCGCACTCGGTCCACAACCTGTCTTGTGGCAGGTCACTGCTTATGAGTACGACTACCTGGATTTTGATCAGCTGCTCGCGGGATTCCCCTACAAAGGCGACGATGGACGGTTGTTTCCGGTTGCCCGGGCAGGCCTGCAAAAGGTGACGAAAAACTATTGAAGTCAATTACCAATCAAAGCAGGTTTTTTACACCACTTATTGCACCACAAGTTCTAAATCCACCCGCAAGTAATTGATATTAAATTGTTTGTAAACATAGATTCTCGTCCCGCCAGCTCCACCTTATTATTACCCGCCTTCGCCCACCTCCTTCGCCTGAAAAGGCTATGGCGGTCAAAAAAAGCCAACCAGAAAGAATTAGAAAGCCCGGCGGAACGTAGGTTCCGACCGGGCTTTTTTTATTTAATACATTTTACCGGAGGCATCGAATAGCAAATCCTTATGTTTCACCTCGGCTTCATATACTGTGGAACCATCTGCTCGCTGGATTTGGGCCGTTTCTTTGACCTTTTTACCTCGTAAAGCGGCCTGCACATTCGCGGGCAATTCGGCGAAAGTAATTTCGGTTTCCGTTTCCAGCCATTGACCTTCCGCGGAGAAATTGGCACTCATGTCTTTTCCATGGAGTTCAAATTCTGCTTCCCAGGCATCGGCATTTTCTTTCTCCCATTTTTCGACGGTAGTGCCGGGGAATTTTTGATCAAAGGCAGTGATTACTGCCTGCGGCGGTGTTTTTTGGCCATAACACGAAAAGGCGATTGTAAACATAAAAGCACTTGGAAACAGCATCTTTTTCATTACTCGAAGATTTAGATTGTGAAATTATCGGACAAAATGCAGGGGCCATTTTGGACAAAATTCGGAGCAATAACCCGCCTTAAAATTTATAGTTGTATCCCGCCCGGACTACCTGGGTTTCATAGTAGTCCGTGCTGGCCAGCGTGAAATTGGTGCCCCGAATAGTTCTATGGATTTGCATCGTATTTAATAAGTCCGTTGCATTTACGAACAGTTCGCCTTTACCTTTCTGGATGGATTTTTTCGCACCAATATCCAGGGAAAAGCGGCTGCCTATGCGCCCTTGCGGTAACAGGTCGGGTGCGAGCCAAATAGCAGAGGCTTGCGTTTCCCAGCTTCCTGGAAACCGCAACGAGGCGGTCATTTTGACGTTCCCGGAGGTCAATTGCTGCTCGTCACTGGCGTAGGTAGTTGGTACAGGATATTGATTGACGACTGAAAATGCCTCGAAACGGTTTCGATAAATGTTGGCATTGGTGGTCAGTACTAATCGCTCCGACACTTTTTGTTGCCAGACCGCCTCTGCCCCGGTATTCCAACTTCGTCCGGCATTCTGGAAAACATTATACAAAAGCACACTCCCCGGCACTTGCGTAGCAATGCGCGTAATCGTCCCGTCAATCAGGCGATGGTAGGCCGCTGCATAAAAACTGCCCTGCGCGAAGGTGTTTTTGTAGCCTAATTCAGTCGAAAACGTGAATTGCGGACGGAGGGCCGGGTTGCCCACCTTAATTAGTTCGGGTTCATCGTATTTGGGGAAAATACGGATATCTACTTCGTTTGGCCGGTCCACACGGCGATTGAAAAAGAGCGAAACCTTGTTCCGATCATCTATTTTATAGGCGAAACGGAGGTTTGGGAAAGGCTGTACATAGCGGTAGCCGTCGCTTTTGTAAGTGTTGTGGTTGGGATTCACGATATAGTCTACCTGTACCATTTCCACCCGCAATCCGCCTTCAATTTCAAGTTTATGGTTCTCAAAAATATAATTGCCGTACAAGGCCGGTATTTTTTCGATGTAGTCCGCCCAACCACCTGCACCCGTATCAAGCGGGGAATTCAGGCCGGGGAAAAACTGCATGTTGACTGGAATAGAACGATAACGACCCTTAAATCCTGCCTCTAAGCGGCCATGCTGGAGGGGTTTGGAATAATCAATATTCAGGTCGGTCACATGCTCGTCGGAGAGCAATTTGAAAGCATCCTGCCCGGTAGAAGCAGGCAAAATATTGGTGAAAAAATATTTCTCATCCTCCCGGTGAAAAGAGTAATTGGCATTGAAATTCAGCGTGTGTCCCGGCTGCTTGAATTTATGGGCGAAAACCGCCGTACCGACCGCCGTATATTTCACCTCATCTTCCAAAAATTGCCAGAGCCGATAGCGGTCATCGAAGTCTTGACGGAAATAAGGAATATCGCCTTCATCAATGATTTTTTCGCGGTTGAAAAGACCGGAAACACTCAACGTATTTCGGGCATTCAAGAACAGATCAACGCCTGTTTTAACGGTAGTCCAGTCAGTGGTGCGATTACGCTTGACCTGCTGAAAAATGACCGTGCCGTCGTCATAACTGCGCGTGGAGAATTCATTTTTATTCAACGTCGGGGCATAAAGCCAGTCGGCCTGCAAAAATACATTGGTTTTTTTCTTGCGATAATTGACTGACACCGACGGATTTATCTTCGGTGTGCGTTGAAATTGTGGTCGGATGCCGAGCAAGTTTTCGCGCTTTATCCAAAGTGCGCCCGCCCCTGCGGCCAATCCAATTTTGCCGTTGAAACCTTCCTGCTCGTGTTTTTTGAACACCAGATTGATGATGCCCGCGCTGGCGTTCGCGTCGTATTTTGCCGACGGATTATTGATGATTTCGATGCGCTCAATGGCGGAGGCGGGCAGGTTGTCAAGACCCGTTTGGCTGCCATAACCCGTCAGCGCAGTTTGTTTTCCGTCCACTAAAACGACGACTTTTTCGCTGCCGCGCAACTGCACCTTGCCATCCTGGGAAATCGCTACCCCAGGCAGCGCAGACATGGCCTGCAAGACCGAACCACCGCTTTGCCGGATATTATCGGCGACGTTGAAAGTCTTCTTGTCCATTTGTCCCGACACTTCATCTGACTTTGCCGAGACGACCACTTCGCTGAGGTTTTGGGTATTTTCTATCAATTCTATGGTTCCCAAATCCAGATAAGGACTCAGTCTGCCGACGGTTATGGTTTGTGTATGTGGTTGATAACCAAGGTAGGAAGTGGTCAGCATATAATCACCGCTTGGCACTTGTACCAGGCTGAATTGACCCGTTTCGTCCGTAATAGTACCACTGACAAATGCACTGTCTTGCGCCGTTTGCAGAGTGAGCGTGACAAACGCTAATGCGGCTTTGTCTTTTTGGCCTTTAATGGTGCCTGATAATGTGACCTTGGCCGACTGCGCTTCCGCAACAGGAGGGGAAAAAAAGAGAATCAATACCGCGTACAGCAGCATTCTTAAAATAGATTGCATCATAAAAACGGTGACTTTAGTAATCAAGTGTTCCTTTTTGCTGCAAAGGTCAATCCTAATTTTGGAGGGAAATTGGAGGCGTATTAGTAATTATTTCCAAACCAAAAAGCATAAACCAACCACCAGCCCTGCCCCAGTGCGAGAGTGGCATAGGATATAAATCAAGTGCGTGGGAAATAAATAGAGGTCGTCCAATGATCGTTTTCAAAATAGATTTTTAGTAAAAATCTATTCTTTTCGCAGATTTCCTGAATCATAGACAAACCCAAGCCTAATCCTTCAATTCTAGTATTCCCTCTGGCAAAACGTTCCATTAATTGTTCAGGCGACGCATCAGGCTTATTGGCAGTATTTGTAATAGTCAATTCATTAATAGTCAATAGAATTTTTACTTGACCATTAATAACAGTATGCTTTACGGCATTGGTGAGTAGATTGGTTACTAATGTTTCGGCAATGACAGAATTAATATTAATGACTACCGATGTAAGATCAATTTGTAATATTAACTGTTTTTCCAGAAAGAAATCTTCCAACCAGTGTAGCCTTTTTTCCAGTAAAGGCTTTAAATCAAGTCGCTCGCGTATCGCAAATTGATCGTTTTCGATCTTTGCTAACAGGAGCAAGGTTTGATTGAGCCGAGCCATACGCCTGACATTTTGGGCAATCAGGTCAAGTTGTTGTACTTGCGCCTCTGATAAGGTTTCCTCTTGCAACAAGGCATCTATTTTATTTTGAATAACTGCGAGCGGCGTTTGCAATTCGTGGCTGGCATTCTCCGTGAATTGTTTCACCGTGCGGAAATCACGTTGCACTTTTTCTGCAAGTTCTTCCAGTGTACGATGCAGTTCATCGAATTCGGCGACCGAAGAATCTGGTAGATTTAACGGGGTCAGATCGGCCAAGCGAAATTGACGCATCCGGTCAAGTGCCTGGAAAAAAGGCTGCCATACATGCCGGGACACTGAGCGATTGACCCACACTAAAACACCAAACAATAGGACGAACAAGATTGCCAGTAGCCCGGCAACCGTTGCTGCAATATCTTCCCGCTCCACGGAACTTTGAAACAAGTCCACTTGCCAGATTTGTCCACGCATTTTTACAGGAAAAGTCAATCGTAAGAATGGCTCCATTTCGTTTTCCAATGGATTGAGCAATAACGTGTCAGAAAATGTACTAGGCTGACTTGTGCCAGTAGATAATTGTTTAGCATAAAGGCGATGGTCTATACTTTGGAAGAAAGCAGGCAGGGTATCGTGTATATTTAAATAAGCTTCCAGTTCGTGCCTGGAATTATGCAATTTTTCTTCGTCAAAATGTTTCAGCGACCATTCCAAAGCGAAAAGCATAGCTACACCTGCGAGTAAAAATACTGGCGCGGCTACCCGCAGAAACAAGCTTTGGGTGCGTTGCAAAAGTTTCATCATAGCTTACGGTCGGTAAATTTGTAGCCGATGCCATACACCATGTGAATATAATCAGTGCAGCCTTGCACGATTAGTTTCTTACGCAGGTTCTTGACGTGAGAATAGATGAAATTGAAATCGTCCATTTGATCAACATCATCGCCGAGCAGATGTTCAGCAATAATTTCCCGGCGTAGTACACGATGTTGATTGGCCATGAAATACAAGAGCAGATTGTATTCTTTGGGAGTGAGGTCGAGCGGTTGCCCAAGCACAATTACTTCCCGGCGGTCGGGATTTACCCTGATTTCATTGAACTCAATATCCGTACTACCACCGAACTGGCGACGCCGAAAAATGGCTTTAAGACGAGCATTAAGTTCAGGCAGATAGAATGGTTTGGTTAGATAGTCATCGGCACCCAAATCGAGGCCAGTAATGCGGTCATCCAAAGCATCTCGTGCGCTGATGATGATAACACCAGTCATGGGACGGTGCCTCTTCAAGTTACGCAGTATATCCAACCCATTACCACCGCCGGGCAGGTTTATATCCACTACGAGGCAATCATATTCATACAGAGCCACCTTCTCCTCGGCGGCAGGGAAATCGGCAGCATATTCTACCACATAGCCTTCGGTAAGCAGAAAATCCTGCATGGAGGCTGCCAGCGCAGGTTCATCTTCGATTAGTAAAATTTTCACTTGGCAAAGGTAACCGACGATTTTGGAGAGAATTTAGATAATGCAAATACAAAAGCCGAATGTGCCGGTGTTCTTTACCTTCACCGGGCAAGTCCATACCGCCCCGCTGGTATTGGACGCGCTGGTATTGTATGACCAAAACGATCAGGAAGAAGATGAATGGGTTGACGAAAAAGGCAGGCACCAATTCATTATTCGGTTGCCTTATGATCTAGTAAAACACTCGCCTGACGTGCGGTGGACCATGTCAGTGTGTTTTTGCCCCGCTCCGTCGTTGCCCCGAAGTAGAGTAGTTCGACAGGCAGCACGAGTTGGGTTCCACTATCGGAAAAGGGCGTAATTGTTTGGAACTAAAGAAGAGGGTTTCAGAGAAACATGAGCAGGTTTATTGGATTTGCAGCCGCTCCAGAAACACCGCCCCGTCCAACTGGAACCGGCAGACGTAAGTGCCCGATGCCAGGTCAGCCGTTCCCAACTGCACCGACTGACTGCCCGCTTCCATATCCTGCGACAACACCAGCCTGCCTGCTACATCAAAAACGTCCAGTTTCCCTTCGGTAAATTCCTGAGAAAACCGCACCTGTACCGCTGTGCTGGCAGGGTTGGGGAACAACACGGGGTAGTTTTCTTTCCCCACTACTTCCAGACTGACAATGTTGGAATACTTATAGTTCTCATCGAAGTCCGCCTGGCGCAGGCGGTAATAATTCTGGCCAAGCAGCGGCTTTTCATCCAGGAAAGAATAGTTGTGTGCCTCGGTGGTGGTACCGTTGCCGGGCACGAAGGTGAGGCTTTGCCAATTTCTTCCGTTAATACTACGCTCGACGTGGAAACCCTCGTTGTTCTGTTCGCTCGCCGTCTGCCAGGTCAAGAGCACGGCAGGCTTGTTATCCCTGTTAACAGAAACAGCCTGGAAATCAACCATTTCCACCGGCAGCGCTATGGAGGATACGGTTACCCGCACTTTGTTGTTGGCAGGGTAACTAAGGCTGACGCTCGTCACATTTCCGGCGCCCGTGTTGATGACGCTCACGTTCCCTGCGGCGATGGTTCCGCTGATCGAAGTTGCCGTAACGAGGTCGAAGGTGGTGCCGTTCACGGCGGCGTAGCCGAACACCAGTTGCAGGTCGGTCGAGGTGGTGCTCAGGGTGGCAGTGCCGGTTACGGTTATCTGGTCGAAATCAGTGCCGGGAACGCCGCCCGAACCGGCCATTTCCAGTCGCAGGGTGCTGTTACTGAAATTCTCATCGGCCGTAAAAGACTGAAGGCCAGGGGAATAACCGGGCGAGAGGGTTCCCCCTGCATTTGTAAAGTACTCGGCATCAATAGAACCTGTGCCCTGTAATATTCCACCTGTACCGTTGGAAAAGGCGCCGCCACTGCCATTGAACAAAGCCGGAACAGGCGTGATTTCACCTATTTTGATGGCAGCCTGGTTGGTAAAGGTGCCCGAATTGTTTTGTATTCCATACAGACTTGCATGGTTGACGTTTATTGCCCCGCCGGTGTTGTTGCTGAAGGTGCCGTCATTGTAAATGCAGCTCGTGCCCACCGCAGCCGTCGAGCCGATATAGAGGGTTGCGGCATTGGTAAAAGTACCGGTGTTGTTCAATATCCCGAAGGAGCTAGAGCGGTCAATATTGATCTGCCCGCTGCCGCTGTTGCTGAAAGCGGTGCTGTTTTCAATACCAAAATCCATGGAACTGGCGGCCGATGTGCCGATGCTGATGGTTGCCGCATTGTGGAAGGTGCCGGTAAAGTTTCTGATTCCCCATATCGTCGAGCGATCAATGTTGACCGTTCCGCCCGCATTGTTATTGATGGTAGCGCTGTTGGAAATACCGGTCATACCCACATCAGCTACGGAGCCGATGGTGAGGGTTGCGGCATTGGTAAAGGTGCCTGCCGAGTTCGCGAGTCCGGCGGACGTGGAACGGTCAATATTGATTTGTCCGCCCGCGTTGTTGTTGAAAGTACTACTGTTTCTCAACCCGGAAGTCCCGACGGCGGACGAGGAGCCGATGTTGATGGTGCCCCCCGCATTGGTGAAGGTGCCGGAAAAGTGTTCTATTCCGTACAGACTTGAGTTATTGGCGTTTATCACGCCGCCCGTGTTATTGTTAAAGGTGGTTTCATTATAAATGCACCTCGTACCCACGGCAGCTATGGAGCCGATGGTGAGGGTGGCAGCATTGGTGAAGGTGCCGGTGTTGTTCCAGATCCCGTAGGAGGTGGAGCGGTCAATGTTGATTTGTCCGCCAGTGTTGTTGAGAGTAGCAGCGTTTTTCAGCCCATGCGTCCCGACGGCGGACAAGGAGCCAATATTGATGGTGCCTCCCGCATTGGTGAAGGTGCCCGAAATGTGTTCTATTCCATACAGGCTTGCATTGTTAGCGTTGATCGTCCCGCCGGTGTTGTTGCTGAAGGTACCTTGATTGTAAATGCATCTCGTACCCACCGCAGCCGTCGAGCCGATATGGAGGGTTGCGGCATTGGTAAAAGTGCCGGTGCTGTTCAAGATTCCGAAGGAGGTAGAGCGGTCAATATTGATCTGCCCGCTGCCGCTGTTGCTGAAAGCGTTGTTGTTTTCAATGCCAAAATCCATGGAACTGGCGACCGATGCGCCGATGTTGATGGTTGCCGCATTGTTGAAGGTGCCGGTAAAATTTCTGATTCCCCATATCGTCGAGCGATCAATGTTGATTGTTCCGCCCGCATTGTTGTTGATGGTGGCGCTGTTGGAAATACCGGTCATACCCACGTCGGCCAGAGAGCCGATGGTGAGGGTTGCGGCATTGGTAAAAGTGCCTGCATTGTTAATAAACCCGTTTGCGGTAGAGCGGTCAATAGAGATGCTTCCGCCGGTGTTATTATTGAACGTGCCTTCGTTTCTAATCCCATACGATCCTACCGAAAGAGTCGAACCGATGTTTATATCTCCGCTATTTGTCACCGTACCCTGGTTCAGTATGGCTTGCGTAGTAGAAGAATTGAGGGTGAGCGTACCCGCCGCACCGATGCTTAATGCGCCGCCCAAGTCCACCGTGATAGACTTGGCCACCGCTCCCGCCACGCTGATGGTCGGGTCGTTGGTCACGTTAGGGATGCTCACGTCGTCATTGGCGTCGGGCACACCTGCCGACCAGTTGCTGGCAGTATTCCAGGCAGTGCTCGTGGCGCCTGTCCAGGTGGTTTGTGCGAACAAACAGTTCGTTGTGTAAAGCAGCACAACCAGCATCACCAGACAGTTTTTGCCTGCTTTTTGAAAAAAATGGGCGCAGGGAAACAGCACCAGATTTGCCAACGGGCAAGCAAGAACCTGCCAACCGGCAGAAGCCGGGAGGTGCATATTTTTCATGATGTGGAAATTTTAAATGGTCAGTGAATGACACAAAGGTGCGCACTGACCCGTCGAAAGCCTTTCTCTATCGGATGCAGGCTTTTCGTTTTTCGTTGCGGAGGGCAAAAAATATTTATGCTATTCGTTGCACGAAGAGGAGAGGGAAGAAGAATAAATAATTGAAAATCAACTACTTGTTGGTTGCACTGGGCGCCATGCCGAATTCTTCCTGATACACTTTTGAAAAATGGGCGAGATTGACAAAGCCGCATTGCCAGGCCACTTCCGACACATTCAGGTCGGTCGTTTCCAGCAAGCGTTTGGCTTCGTTCAGTCGGTAGGAACGGATGAAATCGGAAGGCGAGGTGGCGATCAGGGCCGTCATTTTGCGGAATAACTGGGAGCGGCTCATGCCTATTTTCTGGCAGAGTTGCGGTAGCCCAAAACCTTCGTCGGTGTAATTTTTAGCCACGATGTCCCGTACTTTTTGAATGAAAGCATCTTCCATCCGGAGGTCTTCTTCGGCGATGGCTTCGGGCAGTGATAGCGGGCTTTCGCTTTGCGCCTTTTTGGAAAACCAGTTGACCATGCGCCGTTGTTTATCTTTCAACATTTCCAGTTGCGCCATTAGTTCTTCCTTGTAAAAAGGCTTGGACAGGTAGGCATCCGCCCCCCGGCGCAACCCGGCAATTCGGGAAGCGGCGTCCGCTTTGGCGGTCAGAAGAATAATAGGGATATGGCTGGTGCGCTCGTCGTTTTTCAGGGTTTCGCAGACTTCGAAGCCGTCTTTTTCGGGCATCATCACGTCGGAAATGATGAGGTCGGGCACGATTTCCAAGGCTTTTTCGATGCCGGAGCGACCGTTGTAGGCGTAGTCCAGTCGGTAGTGTTCGCCCAGGCAGGCGATCAGGTATTCGACCACGTCGGGATTGTCTTCTACGAGGAGGATTCGAGGATTTGAGGATTCGAGGATTTGATTGGAGGAAGATTCAGGCGTGGTAAGAGAGTAGGGGCTGGAATCTTCAAATCCTGGAATCTTCAAATCCTCAGATTTACGGGTAATTGGCAGCCGCACGGTAAAAGTCGCGCCTTTGCCGACCTCGCTTTTCACGCTGATGTCGCCGCCCATTGCCTTCACCAGTTCTTTGGTCAGACTCAGCCCAATACCTGTGCCGCCTAGCCCCACCCTGGCCCTCCCCGAAAGGGAGGGAGAAGTTTTTTTGAGGTTGTTGGCTTGGTAAAAACGGTCGAAAATATTCGGTAAATCTTCCGCAGAAATGCCGACGCCGGTGTCGGTGACGGTAAGATGTAGATTTGACAACTTTTCAAAAGTTGTCAAATCTGCCCGCAGCGTAACCCTCCCTCCCGATGCAGTAAATTTTATAGCATTCGATAGCAAATTATGCACGATTTGTAATAGCCGCTCCGGGTCGTAGTCCATCACGATGTCCGCTTCGGTGCTTTCTACCCGAAGCAGCACATTTTGGGCATTGGCGAGGGATTGCAGGCTCTCCGTGATGTAGCGGAGGTAGGGCAGCACGTCGCCTTGCACGTAGTTGATTTTAAGCGTGTCGGATTCCAGTTTGGCCAGGTCGAGGATTTGATTGATGAGGCGTAGCAGGTTTTGTCCATTCCGATGAATCAATCCGATTTTGCCTTTTGTGGCTTCATTAACCTCCGATTTTACCTGTTCAGAAACTCCCAGAATCACGGTCAGCGGCGTACGGAACTCGTGGGTGATGTTGGTAAAAAAGCGGCTCTTGAACGTATCCAACTCCTGCAAGCGGAGGTTCTCGGCGTGTTCCAGTCTTTTGCTCAACTGATTGCGGTAAAGCGCGTAAACGCCGCTGCCCGCCACGAGCAGATACAGCAGCCAGGCCCACCAGCGGCTGTACCAGGGGCGCAGTACGATGATGCGCAGCGACACTTCATTTTCACTCCAGTTGCCAAACAGATCGGCGGCTTTCGCCCGGAAAGTATAATTGCCTGGCGGCAGGTGCCGATACGAGGCAACGCTTTGGTTGCCGGCGTAGTACCAGTCGTCGTCCAGCCCGTCCATGCGCCATGCGTATTGATTTTTGGCAGGGTCGAGATAACTGGTGAGGGCCAGGTTCAGGTGGAGCGAGGTGACCGAAGGCGGCAGTTCAATTTTTTCAGGGAGCGTGGAGATGTTGAAAAAAAACAGCTGGTCTTTTTCCGCATCAAAGAGGCTGTACTTGGACAGCAGAATGCGGGATTTAGCCGTCGTTTTCGCTTCCAAATCGGCTGGGAAAAAGGCGTTGATGCCATTCAATCCGCCCATAAAGATTTGCCCGTTGCGGGTTTTGAGGGTGGAAAGCGTATTGAATTCATTGTGCGAGAGCCCGTCCTCCACGTAAAAGTTTTTCACTGATCCCGTTTCTACATTGAACCGGCAAAGCCCGTCGGAGGTACCGAGCCAGAGGTAGTCGCCGTCGGCCACCATACAATAGACGAAGTTGCCGGGTAAGCCTTTCGAGCGGTCGAAATTGACGTGGGTAAAGGTCTTGGGGTCAATTTTTTCCAGTCCCCTCGAGGTGCCTACCCAAAGCGAGCCCCGGTGCGAGACGAGACAGCGTTGCTCGCGCGGCTCATCATACAGACGGATATACCGGGTGTCAAGGCTGCGGGTGTTGATTTTTACCAATCCCGTGTCGGTGAAGCCCCACAGCGTCTGCTCCTCCGGCAGCATCACACCATACTGCAGCTGCCCGTAATTCAAGCCTGTCAGCGGCCGTAATGCCCCGGTGCGCTTGTTCACCAAATAAGTTTCCCGATTGCTTACCCACCAAATGTTGTCATCCGCGTCGGCGAAAAGGCTAACATACGAAGAGTTTAGAAAATGAAAATAGCGGAATTGCCCCGTCGCAGAGCCTGCCCCGAAACCTCGGGGAGTATGTTGGAACAAGCCCAGGTACGTGCCGAACCAGATAAAGCCGTCCGGGTCGCTTATCAACGAATGTCCATAATTCACGCCTTCCGGGCCGCTTCCCGCTAGCGGTGGTGCTATTATCTTTTCCGTTACACCGGATGCGGGGTTTACTTTGTAAAAATTATAGTTGGCATCCCGTACGTAAACATTCCCGGCGGCATCCTCGGCCAGGTTCCGTGTACTGATGCCGGAGGGCGGTGATGCAATGTGTTCGACTGGCTTAGACAGGTAATGCCGGAACAAGTTGCTGGTGTGCCTGACCCTGGTAAGCCCCTGAACGCCGGTGAGCCAGACCGTGCCTTCCTCATCCACACATTGGCGGGAGTAATAGGGTTGTGCCATGCCGTACCCGATAAAATATTCGTTCTTTTGCGACGAAAAGATGGTTTTTAAGCTGCCGTCTCTCAAGTCATACCGCACCAGCCTGACAACATCCCGCCTTTCATCAGCAAATAACCACACGGCCTTGCCTGGCTCTAGATTAAAGGTGCTCCAGGGGACGGTCTGCTGGTCGGCAGGTAAGGGAAAAGAACGAAGCGTCCTACCATCTGGCAGCCAAAGATTGCCCGATGCATCCAGGGGGACTTCCGTGCTTCCCGCCATCGGAAAACGGCTCCAGGTCTGGTCCTTCAGTATAAACCGATAGTAACTGCCTTTGAAATCCCAAAACCAGGCGGCTTCCTTATTGCAAAATACGGGTGAAAGACTTCCGGCGGGAGCAGGCAACAGCGTGGAGAGCGGGGCCAGTTTTCCCGAAGGAAGTATTTCATAAATCGTGAGCACTACGCCGGGCTGGCCCCAATACCCGATGCCGGTTTCCAAAAAAGGCACGCCTCTGCCGGAAGTCAGGACGATAGTGGTATGACCTTCTTTGTTTTTCACCAGCAAATCGAAGTCCCCCGTTTCGGGGTCGAAACGCAGGGTACCGGAATTCACACTGAGGAGCAATTTGCCGTCCGCCGTCTCCGCTATCTGACCGATAATGTCGTCTGACACGGGAAACTTGCCATTGGTAGAAGGGCGAAAAACGGTAAAACTGTTCCCGTCATAACGGTTCAACCCATCGTACGTGCCTATCCAGAGGTAACCCCTGATATCTTGGTGGATGCATATTGTCCAACGGTGTGACAAGCCGTCCCTGGTGCCGAGGCGCTCCGTAAGAAACATGCCGTCCGTCTGGGCAGCAAGTCGCAGACTGACCAATAGCAACAGGGAACAAAGGATGCGGACTAGGTTCATTCTTGGCTGGGTACACTGTGTGGGCGAAAGGTAACAATGCCACACTTTCCGTTGGTGGAAACCTTCCCGCTCAAATCCGTGGAGGAGCCCGTAAAAGAAAGCCATGTTTAGTCCACATGTCATCCAATGTTTATATATAGCCAAAAGAGCCATTCCGTACGTCGGAATGGCTCTTTTATTACTCAAATCAACTCTCAAAACCTAACGCGGGGTTAATACCACCGCCCGTGTCTGTACCCCCGCTTCCGACGCCACCCGCAGGAAGTACACGCCCGCCGGGTATCGGGCCGCATCCCACTGGAACTGGGTCGCTTGCTCCAGCAAACCGTGGTATAACAGGGCCACTTCCTGGTGCAGGCTGTTGACTACCGTGACGTGAATATTCAGGGTCGAAGCGGCTGCCACCTCGATGTTCAGCACGTCATAGAATGGGGTGGGGTAACACCGCAACTGGAGGGCATTGTCCAGGCTGGCGTCCTCCATATTGTCACGTTGGCTGGGCTGGAACACCGGGTTGCCTTCCTCCGCGCATGGCGCAGCGAACACCGTCATTGATCCCTGGTCCACCCTGCGCGAGCCATTGTCGTCCGTCGGGGCACCTATTACAATGCTGCGTCCATCCACGGCTACGGCGCGGCCAAACTGGTCGCCTGGTGCGCCGAGGAAGTCGGCCAGATGTTGGACGAATGACCACTGGCCATTCGACTGACGCTGGAACACGTAGGCCGATCCCGAATTTGGTCCCAGCGTAGCATTCTGCCTGGCTCCGATCACAGCAAAATTGCTGTCCAGTGCTACGCTGAAGCCGAAATGATTGTTCGCTGTGGCATGGTGGATACGCGCTGTTTCGCCCCAGGTACCCGCACCGCCGCCGTTTTTCTCAAAGATGTATGCCTGACCGGCGTTGCTGCCGTACTGATCGTTCAGGTGACCACCGATCAAAGCGATCGCCCCATCCAGGGCCACACTGTGGCCGAAGTTGTCGGCCGGGCCACCGGCACCGGGCAACAACTGTTTGACCTGACCCCAGTGTCCCGCACCGCCCGCATCCCGGTGGAACAGGTAAGCCGCACCTGTATTTAGTCCGGCTGCATCGCTCCCATCAGCACCCACCAGCGCATACAGTCCATCCACCGCCACACTGATGCCGAAATTATTACCGGCTGCGCCATCGGCGGCCAGTAGTTTGGCTGTTTGGCTCCAGGCACCCGCCTCCATATCCGTATGGCGGAACACGTAGGCCGACCCGGCATTCTGGCCCTGATCGTCATCCTGATGGGCACCAAAAGCAGCCAACGCCCCATCTAAGCCCACGCTGATGCCAAACTGATCGTCGGCTTGCCCGTCCGTGGCTTTCAGTTTGGCTACAATGCCCCACTGGTCCGGTCCGCTCTGATGTCGGAACAACACGTAGCCCGCACCGGCATTAGCACCCTGATCGTCATCTCCTGGCGCACCCACCAGCGCGTAATCGCCCTGCAGGACGACACTACTCCCAAACTGGTCGCCAGTCTGCCCATCGGGTGCGGTGATTTTCGCGACCTGTCCCCAGACGTTGTCGCCGCCAGCATTACGGTACAACAGGTATGCCGCCCCGGATTGCTGGTCATTACTATTACGCCCCAAGGGAGCCCCGATGATCGCATAGTCTCCTTGCACAGACACGGCATAACCGTATTGATCGCCAGCACTTCCGACTAAAGCGAGGTTTTTAGTAATAAAAGAAAAGTTGTCGAACTCATCAATTTCGCCATCGCAGTCGTCGTCGAAACCATTACAGATTTCGACTCCGAGGTCCACGCGAACAAGGAAGGTGCAGGAAGAAGTATTGCCCCGGGCATCCGTAGCAGTAAAGGCGACAGACGTAGTACCGAGGTTGAATTCACTCAGGGGGGCGACCGCATAGGTAGTGCTGACCACCCCACAGTTATCGGCAGCGGTAGCGGCGAAATTGACCACGGCCGTGCATAGACCCGGGTCGTTTTCGACCGTAATATTTTCCGGGCAGGTGACCACCGGAGGTTGTCCATCCACAATGTTTACTAACTGGATGCAACTGCGACTATTGCCGGCTAAATCGGTGGCTATCCACACAACGGCGGTTTGACCAACCGGAAAGAGCAACGGTGCATTATTCGTTACAGTGCTCAGGTTGCAGTTGTCAGCGAGGAAAGAGGGAGCACCGAGGTCGAAGGTACTGGCAAAACACTGGTTCTGATCGCTCAGTCCGGTGCGGGCAGGCGGGCAGGTGATGCCGGGCAGTTCATTGTCCACCACAATGATGCTAAAGCTACAGGTCACCGAGTTGCCGGAGGCGTCGGTAGCGCGGAAAGTCACGTTGGTAATACCGACCGGAAACGTGGAACCGGAGGACAGACCAGTATTAACAATCACCGGCGATGCGGTACAATTATCAATAGCCGTGGCATTTGCAAACGTGGCCACCGCAGTGCATTCACCGGGTGCGGCCGGTAAGGTCAGCGCGGCCGGACAAGTGATCGTTGGCACTTGCGTCTCGTTCACGGTGATGGCAAAGGAACAGGTCGCGCTGTTGCCGGAGGCATCCGTAGCCCGAAAGGTCACGTTGGTCGTACCAATCGGGAATGGAGAACCGGAAGGCTGGCCAAGGTTGGCCATCGTCGGCGATGCCGTACAATTATCGGTAGCCGTAGCATTTGCAAAAGTGGCGACCGCCGTACACATATTGCCAGTAGCCGTTAAGTTCAGCGTAGTCGGACAGGTAATTGTTGGCACTTGTGTATCAATCACTATTACCGTAAAAGAACAGGTCGCACTGTTGCCGGATGGATCGGTCGTCCGGAAAGTCACACTGGTCGTACCGAGTGGGAACGAGGCACCGGAGGGTTGACCAAGGTTGACCACCGCAGGCGATATTGTACAATTATCAGTAGCCCTGGCATCCCCAAACAGGGCCACCGCAGTACACACACCGGGCGCGGCTGGTAAGGTCAGTGAGGCTGGACATTGAATGATTGGCAGCTGTGTATCGTTCACCACTACGCTAAAAGAACAGGTCGCGCTATTGCCTGCCGCATCGGTCGCGCGGAAAATCACATTGGTTGTACCAACCGGAAACGTAGAACCAGAAGGAGGACCGAGGCTGACCACCGCAGGCAACGCGGTACAGTTATCCATAGCTGTGGCATTCGGAAACGTGGCCACTGCACTGCACAGACCAGTCGGGGCTGATAAAGTAACCGTAGCCGGGCAGGTAATTGTTGGCACTTGCGTATCGTTTACCACTACGGTAAAGGAACAGGTCGCGCTGTTGTTGGAGGCGTCCGTAGCGCGGAAAATTACATTGGTAGTGCCAACCGGAAACGAGGAGCCGGAGGCCTGGCCGAGGTTGAAAATGGTCGGCGAGTTAGTGCAATTATCAGTAGCCGTGGCATCAGCAAACGTGGCCACCGCAGAACAAAAGCCCGGCATAGTTGGTAAGGTCATCGCAGCCGGGCAGGTAATTGTTGGCACCTGCGTATCATTTACCACTACGGCAAAGGAACAGGTCGCGCTGTTGTTAGAGGCGTCGGTCGCGCGGAAAGTTACATTGGTCGTACCGACCGGAAACGAGGAGCCAGAGGCCTGGCCGAGGTTGAAAATAGTCGGCGAGTTGGTGCAATTATCCGTAGCGGTGGCATCAGCAAAGGTAGTGACTGCAGAACACGTACCGGGCGCAGCCGTTAGGGTCAGCGCAGCTGGGCAGGTAATTGTTGGCACTCGCGTATCAATCACCGTTACGGCAAAGGAACAGGTCGCGCTGTTGTTGGAGGCGTCCGTAGCGCGGAAAATCACATTGGTCGTACCAACCGGAAACGAGGAGCCAGAGGCCAGACCAAGGTTGATGATTGCCGGTGAGACGGTGCAATTATCCGTAGCCGTGGCATCAGCGAAGGTGCCAACTGCAGAACACAAGCCCGGCGTAGTGGATAAGGTCATCGCGGCCGGACAGGTAATCGTGGGTACTTGCATATCAGTGATTGTCACGGCAAAGGAACAGGTCCTGGTGTTGCCGGAGGCGTCGGTTGCGCGGAAAGTCACGTTGGTCGTACCAAGCGGAAAGGAGGAGCCGGAGGCTGGTCCCAAGTTAGTGATTGCTGGCGGGTTCGTGCAGTTATCGGTGGCCGTGGCATCGTTAAACGCGACTACCGCAGAGCACAAGTCGGGCTCAGTCGGTAAAATAAGCGAGCCGGGACATTGAATTATGGGGACTCGTGTATCGACCACCGTTACGGCAAAGGAACAGGTCGCGCTGTTACCAGAGATGTCGGTAGCGCGGAAAGTCACGTTGGTGGTACCCACCGGGAACTGGGAGCCGGAGGCCAGACCAAGATTGACGATGGTCGGCGGGTTTGTGCAGTTGTCGGTGGCGGTCGCATCAGCGAAGGTGACCGCCACCGTACACACAGCGGGCGCAACCGACCGCGTGACCGAAGCCGGACAGGTGATCACGGGCAGGACATTGTCGTCTACCGTGAAACTCCAGATCGGGCAGCCTTGCGCAATACCGGCGGAGTTGCGCGGCACGATCAACCAATAATATGTAGCGGTTATTGAGCCAGGGAGCGTGTAAGTCGTATCACTTACGATATCTTTTAAAGGTAGTATAGTGCTTAAAAAACTGACATACACGTTGTAGCTCGTGGCCGCTTCCTCGCTGGGCCAACGCAACGTTACCGGCGTTCCCGGGCAAATATCGGTTTGGCCATTGGTCGGTGCAATCGGAGCCGACAGGCAGGGCGGTACCGGCGTTACACAAATGGTAAAATCTCCACCACTGGAAAAAGAATTATACACGCGAATCAGGTAAGTCGCCCCACCAGTCAGTCCGCTCAAGGTAATTGTTTCCGTGCTATCAGCACCCTTCTCATTCATACAGGTAATAAGAGTACCGTTACAACTACCCGAGCGTACCTCTACAACGGCGTCCATGTTGGAGGCGCCATCCACCTTGATTACCTGGATGGAGGCAAATGCGGTGAACTGATACCAGACATCATTGGCTTGTGCAGCGCTAAAACTGCCGCAGGTAGTGGGAGGAAGACTTTGGGTCGCACCGAATGTATTGCCTGGAACCGGGATGCACTCCCGGGTCTGTGTAAGAGGAGTCGCATCGGCACAGTCATCGTTCGGCGCAGGGACTGGCATAGTGACACAAATGCTAAAGGTGCCGTTGGTGTTACTGAGAGCGCCAAAGCCGTACACCCGCACAAAGTAGGAAGTACCAACGGTTAGTGCAGTTAAAACCACCGTTTCGGTGCCGCCGCTGGTAGTATCATCGGCACAAGCAATGGTTGTCATGCCGAAACAACTTGTACGGACGTCCACTACGGCATCAAAACCGGCGTCACCATCTACTGTAACCGTGTGGTTGGCGGCGGTCGCTGTAAAGCGATACCAAACGTCGTCGTTCGCCGTGCCAGTAATGCCACCACAACTAATAGCCGGAAGGCTTGGGCCAGCATCTATGGTCGTGCCGGCAGTCGCTACGCAAGTCGTACCCGGCGTAAGCACCACCGCGAACTGGCAACTGTCGTTGGTCGGCGTTGCTACATAAGCCGCCTGGCCAGTTGGTGGTACCAGATGGTTCGTAACGGGGTCGCCACCCGTCCGGGCTAGGCCGGGAACGCAGACCAGCCAGCCTAAAAGGATGCCCAGAAATTTCGTAAGATTGCTCATGGTTGTTCCTAAGTGTCTGTTATTGAGTGTTGGATAGGAAGGAAGTAATAATTCTAAGTGGCATGGTGGCAAATATACCGGACACATACTGTTTATACAGAGAATCTATTTTGTTTGTCGGCTGGGTTCCAAAAGTTTACCGGCAGGGTGCTATCGGTGGTATCCAAACGCGAACTGGTGTGGACTTACAGCGGCGGGCCTTTAACTGGCGGTTTATTGAAAAAAAGGACGGTTGTCCGGCAAAAAAAATCAAGCGGAGAGATTTAAATTATTTTTGCCGGTACAATGGGGTGTGCAGCCCATGAAGGCCCTTTGGAAGCCGAAAAAATGACTGATGAATAATGGAAAAATCAACTACTGCCGCCCCGGAGCCCGTCAACCCATTATCTGATCAACTATTCAATCATCCATGAAAAATTCCGCTCTCCGCAGTTCCGCTTGGTTTTCCCGCACCGGAAAAGACGGCTTTATTTACCGGGCCTGGTTCAAAAAACAGGGTGTGCCGCAGGATGAACTGGCGGGGAAGCCGATCATCGGTATTTGCAACACCTGGTCGGAACTGACGCCTTGTAATTCCCATTTCCGGGAACTGGCCGAATCCGTAAAGCGCGGCATTCTGGAACAGGGCGGTTTCCCGGTGGAGTTTCCGGTCATGTCGCTGGGCGAAACGCTGATCAAGCCCACCGCCATGCTGTACCGCAATCAGGTCAGCATAGATGTGGAAGAGTCCATCCGGGCCAATCCGATAGACGGCGTGGTCCTGCTATGCGGTTGCGACAAAACGACCCCGGCCCTGGTGATGGGTGCGTGCAGCGTCAATATTCCCACCATTGTGGTGTCGGGCGGCGCCATGCTGACCGGGCGGCATAGAGGTAAGAGCATCAGTACCAGCGATATATGGCGATTCAGCGAGGCGCACCGCATGGGCCAGATGACGGACGAAGGCATGGTAGCCGCCGAGTTGGGCATGTGCCGGAGCGACGGGCATTGTGCGGTGATGGGAACGGCTTCTACGATGGCCTGTATGGTGGAGGCACTGGGCCTGTCGCTGCCCCAAAACGCGGCGATCCCCGCCCCCGATAGTGCGCGAAAAATACTGGCCCAACTGTCGGGGCGCGAGATCGTGAAAATGGTGCTGGCCGACCGGAAACCGTCGGATATTCTGACCAGGGCCGCCTTTGAAAATGCGATCATGGTCAATGCCGCTATCGGGGGTTCTACTAATTTTGTCATTCATTTACTGGCCATTGCCGGTCGGGTCGGGGTGCCGCTGACTTTGCAGGATATGGATACTTATTCGGCGGATATTCCCCTGCTCGCCAATTTGCAGCCTTCCGGCAAGTATTTTATGGAGGATTTGTACTACGCGGGTGGTCTTCCGGCGGTGATGTGCGCCTTGCTGCCGCGTTTGCACGGCGATTGTATAATGGTGAATGGTAAAACGATAAATGATAACTACGCTGACAGCGAATGTTATGATACCGATGTTATTTCCAGCCTGGAAAATCCTTTTAATGAGGTCTCCGGGATTGTCGTTTTAAAAGGAAATCTTTGTGCCAATGGCGCGGTCATCAAACCCTCGGCAGCTAGTAAACACTTGATGGAACATACGGGAAAGGCCGTTGTTTTTGAAACCATTGACGATTATAAAGCCAGAATTGACGACCTCGATCTGGATGTGGATGAAAATAGCATTCTGGTGCTAAAAAATGTCGGACTAAAAGGCTATCCCGGTATGCCCGAAGTCGGAAATATGGGGCTTCCGCCTAAATTATTGGCCCGGGGCGTCACGGACATGATCCGAATTTCCGATGGCCGGATGAGCGGTACGGGCTTTGGCACGGTCGTGCTGCACGTCTCCCCGGAAGCGGCGTTGGGTGGCACGTTGGCTTTTGTAGAAAACGGCGATTTAATCACGCTCAATGTCGCGCAACGATTACTGCATTTACACGTGGAAGAAGCAGAACTGGCGGTCAGAAAAAGCCATTTTAAACCGATTGATCTGGGCTATACCCGTGGTTATGTCCAACTATTCATCGAACACGTACTGCAACCCGATGAAGGCGCCGATTTTGACTTTTTAAAAGGCAGTTCTGGCTCGGATATTCAGCGGGACTCGCATTGAAGATATCGTAAACTGAGTTTTTAAACTCCGTGAGCCTCAAATTTCTCTGTGAGCCTCTGTGACATTCTTTTTTGTTTTCACAGCGGCTTACAGAGTAGAAAAGAGGCTCACAGGGAAATTTCATGTCCTCATGCAAATAGAAACAATCACTCACTATCAATGCCAGTTAGGCGAAGGCCCCGTTTGGGATGCCCGGCGACAAGAAATCTGCTGGATTGATATTATAAAAGGCGAAATACACCAGTATAATCTGGCCAAGGAAACCCATCGTTTGTATGCAGTCCATGAAATGATTGGTTGTTTCGCGCTGTGTCCCAACGGGGATTTTATCATTGCTACGCAAAGTGGTATTGGCTTCCTGAGTAGAACCACCGGCGCAATAACGAAATTAGTGGACCCGGAAAGTGATAAACCCAATAACCGCTTCAATGATGGAAAATGCGACCCCGCCGGTCGGTTTTGGGCCGGTACGATGTCGCTCAAAGGCGAATCCGGGGTGGGCAGTGTCTATTGTTTTGATTATAAGAGCGTCGTAAAGAAAATGGATAATATGACGATTCCCAATGGATTGGCGTGGAGTCCCGACCACCAGACTTTGTACTATATTGATACGCCGACTTCGGAAGTAGCGGCCTATCGCTACGATACATCTACGGGTACTATAACGGGCCGAAAAGTAATCATTACGATACCGAAAGACGAAGGTTCGCCCGATGGCATGACGATTGATAAAGACGGTATGCTGTGGATTGCGCATTGGGACGGCGGACAGGTGTCGCGCTGGAATCCCGCAACGGGTGAAAAATTGCATCACTTTAAATTGCCGGTTTCCAGGGTCACTTGCTGTACTTTTGGCGGGGAGCATTTGCAGGATTTGTTCATCACTTCTGCACGGGATGGCCTATCGGAAGCGGAATTAGCAAAACAACCGTTGGCGGGCTCGCTGTTTGTGATCCGCCATTGTGGTTTTGAGGGGTTGCTGCCTTTTGAATTTGGGAGCGTTTGAAAAAATTTTTAACACAAAAAGAAAAGGGGATTATATTTTAACACAAAAGGCACAAAGGAAGGACAAAAGAAAAACAAAGAAAAATTTTACTTATGTGTTCTTTTGTATTCTTTTGTGCCTTTTGTGCCTTTTGTGTTTCAATTTTTAACGCACTTTGTGTTTCCATTTTTTACAACGTTTGTGTCTTTATTTTTACACCTTTTGTGTTTCCACAACGCTAATATTATAACATGAAATTAATCAGATTTGGTGATTTGGGCCACGAAAAACCCGGCATTCTGGACGCTCAGGGAAAACGCAGAGATTTATCGTCGGTTTTTACCGATTGGGATCGTCGGTTTTTCCAGCAAGGTGGCCTGGCGGCATTAGAAAAACAACTGGATAATATAGATATTTTTCCAGAAGTCGCGGCATCGGTGCGGTGGGGAGCCTGCGTGGCGCGTCCGGGCAAAGTAGTTTGTATCGGGCTCAACTATTCCGACCATGCTGCCGAATCGGGTATGCCAATTCCCACGGAACCCATTGTTTTTCAGAAAGGGTCGAATACGGTGGTGGGTGCGTATGATCCTATCTTGATTCCCCGGAAAAGCGAAAAAACGGATTGGGAAGTAGAATTGGGCATTGTGATCGGTAAGGATACGCGTTATTTGGATAGTGCGGAGGAGGCCAAAGACTATATTGCGGGCTATTGTATTTCCCACGATGTATCAGAACGGGCCTTCCAGATGGAGCGCGGCGGCCAGTGGACGAAAGGTAAATCCTGTGATAATTTCAATCCAATCGGGCCCTTTTTATCTACGCCCGACGAAATCGCCGATGTACATCATTTAGCGATGGATTTATGGGTCAATGGCCGACAAATGCAACAGGGCAATACTAGTACGATGGTCTTTGATTGTTATTATATTGTGCATTATTTATCCCAATTTATGACCCTCGAAGCGGGCGACCTGATCTCCACCGGCACACCGCCAGGGGTGGGCCTGGGCATGAAACCGCCGCAATATTTGAAAGCCGGGGATATAGTAGAACTCGCCATCGAAGGACTGGGTCGGCAAAAGCAAGTTTGTATAAACGCGTAATTAATGATGAATTATTAATGATGAATGATTTTACTAATAAAGTGGCCATTATTACCGGTGCGGGGCAGGGCATCGGGTTTGAGATTAGCAAATATTTGGCCAGTGCAGGGGTCAGAGTAATATTAAATGATATAGACCCTGTATTGACACAACAGGCAGCAGAGTTAATACGCGAAGAGACCAGTGGTACCTGTATTCCAGTAGCAGGCGATAGCAGCGATTTTGCTTTTATTAAAACAATAGTAGATACAGCAGTAGTACAATTTGGTCGGCTGGATATTGCCATTGCCAATGCAGGCATCACTCTTTTTGGCGACTTTTTTACTTATAGCCCGGAAACGTTTTCCAGAGTTATGCAGGTCAATTTAAACGGCACGTTTTTTCTGGCCCAAGCCGCCGCTAAAGTGATGAAAAACCAGCCTACGGGCGGTACGCTCTTGTTCACCTCTTCCGTGACGGGTCATCAGGCGCACAAAAACCTGGCTGCTTACAGCATGAGTAAAGCCGCTATAGAAATGCTCGCTAAAAACCTCGTGATCGAATTATCGCCCTTTAAAATCAACGTAAATACCCTGGCCCCCGGTGCCACTTTGACCGAAAGAACATTAGAAGATGCCGAATACGTCGCCACCTGGTCGAAACTCACCCCGATGGGCCGCCCGGCTACTGTGTCGGACATTGCTAACACTGCTTTATTTCTAGTATCCGACCATGCCAAACACATCACGGGACAAACCCTGATCGTGGACGGCGGCTGGACGTGTATCAGCCCAAACCCTTAACTTAAAAAGTTATGAGTTATGAGTTATGTGCCGCTCATAACTTATAACTCATAACTCATAACTTTTTTAACCGTGTTTAGACTAGACCATAAAGTAGCCATCATTACTGGCGGCGGCAGCGGCATCGGCAAGGCTGTTGCGCTGTGTTTTGCCCGGCAAGGGGCCATTGTTTGCATCCTCGATGTGGACGAAACGGGCGGTCAGGCTGTGGCCAACGAGATCATAACACAGCAAGGCCAGGCTTTGTATCTGCCCTGCGATGTAGCCGATCAGGCAGCGGTGCAGCAGGCCGTACAGACGATTACCGACCGCTATACCACAATTGATATTCTGGTGAATAATGCGGGGGTGGCCCATGTCGGTACAGCAGAAACAACGCAAGCCGCTGATTTTGAACGCTTAATGCGGATAAATGTAAGTGGCGTGTACCATTGTCTGCACGCGGTGTTGCCCGTTATGAAACAAAAGGGTGGGGTAGTGCTCAACCTCGCTTCCATCGCGGCCTCGGTGGGTCTGGCCGACCGTTTTGCGTATTCCGCGACCAAAGGCGCGGTCGTGGGCATGACCTTGTCGGTGGCCAAGGATTATCTGGCCCACCATATTCGTTGCAACTGCATTTCGCCGGGTCGGGTCCACACGCCTTTTGTGGATGGTTTTTTACAAAAGAATTACCCCGGCAGAGTGGCTGAAATGTTTGACATACTCTCCAAAACCCAACCCATCGGACGCATGGGCAATCCCGAAGAAATTGCCCACCTGATCCTGTATTTATGCTCCGACGAAGCCGCTTTTATTACGGGTTGCGACTATCCGATTGATGGTGGTTTTATTAGTTTGAATACTTAGAAGAAATTAGCGAAATGCAAATCATCCTCGGCATTATTTTTCACTTCATCGGCGGCTTCGCTTCCGGCAGTTTTTATGTTCCATTTCGGCGCGTCACAGGTTGGTCGTGGGAGAGTGCCTGGATCGTGGGCGGTGTGTTTTCGTGGCTCATTGTGCCTTTCATCGCCGCTTCGCTGACCGTGCCGGATTTTATGAGCATCATCAGTAATACGGATAGCGGCACCCTGTTTTGGACTTATTTTTTCGGCTTGTTATGGGGCATTGGCGGCCTGACCTTTGGATTGGCCATGCGCTATCTGGGCATGAGTCTGGGCATGAGCGTGGCGTTGGGATACTGTTCGGCTTTCGGTGCGCTGGTGCCTTCCATCTATTATGGGCTGCATCCCGTGGCTGGAAAAGTGGGTTTTGGTACACTAGTGGCGAGTTCCGGCGGGCAAATGATCGTATTTGGCGTACTGGTCTGTCTGCTGGGCATCGCCATTTGTGGCCGCGCGGGTATGATGAAAGAAAAAGAACTGGACGATGTGACCAAAAAAGCGGGCGTAGCCGAGTTCAGTCTGCGCAAAGGCTTGATCGTGGCCACCATTTCCGGCATCCTGTCGGCCTGTTTCAATTTCGGTATCGAAGCCGGTAAAGACATGGCTGGCGTAGCCGTCGCCAACGGCACCAACCCGCTTTTTCAGAACAATGTGATCTTCGTCGTGCTGCTTTGGGGCGGGCTGACCACCAATTTTATCTGGTCGATGATTCTGAATTTTCGCAACCGGAGTTTCGGCGATTACAGTAACCAAAAATCGCCTTTATTAAAAAATTATGGCTGGGCCGCGCTGGCCGGTACTACTTGGTTTCTGCAATTCTTTTTCTACGGGATGGGTGAATCAAAACTCGGCAACGGCGCCTCCTCCTGGATCCTGCACATGGCCTTTATTATCCTGATTTCCAATGCCTGGGGCCTGCTGCTGAAAGAATGGAAGGGCGTGAGTCGCCGCACTTTTACCACGGTTTTGACGGGAGTTGGGGTGATTTTATTGTCGGTGTTGCTGGTGGGCTGGGGGAACTCGATGCGGTGAGTAGAGAATTCATCCAAGTAAATTCAAAATTCAATTTTCAATTTACTTGGATGATTGCCACTGTCAATCAAAAAATAGGGCTAAAACCCACTAAAATCATAAAAAATGACCAAAACCTTCCAACACGTCTCCTACCTCTGGGACGAACAAAAAGCCGCTGCACTGGCGGGCGACGAGGTGGCTTTATTGGTGTATCGCTCCAACCTGCTTGGTGCCGACCTGCGCCTGACCAACTACGGCGGCGGCAACACCTCCTGCAAAGCCCTGGCCAAAGACCCGCTCACCGGCCAGATGTTGGAAGTGATGTGGGTAAAAGGCTCCGGCGGCGACCTCGGTACCATGCAGCGCAGTGGTCTGGCGGCCCTCTACGTCAAGCGTTTGCGCAGCCTCACCAACGTGTATCGCGGCCTCGCCCAGGAGGACGAAATGGTCGAATTGTTCAACCACTGCATCTTCGATCTGGCGTCCAAAGCCCCGTCCATTGATACGCCGCTGCACGGGTTTTTGCCGTTCAAACACATTGACCACCTTCACCCCGACGCGGCCATCGCCATTGCTGCCGCCAAAGACGGTGAGCGCATCACCGCCGAACTATTTGGCGGTACTGTCGGCTGGGTAGGCTGGCAGCGTCCGGGCTTCGATCTGGGTTTACAATTGCTGGACTGTTTGGAAAAAAACGCCGCCCAGGGCATCGCGCTGCGGGGCATTATGCTCGGTTCCCACGGCCTTTTTACCTGGGGCGACACAGCCTTCGAGAGTTATGTTAACACCTTGGAAGTCATTGAAATATGCGCTGATTATATAGAAAAAAACGAGGGTAAAAATCGCCCGGTTTTCGGCGGTGCCAAGCCCCAACTTTCGGAAAGTTACAAACTTTCCGAAAGTTCCCGCTCCACCCAAGCCGCTAATCTCGCCCCCATCCTGCGCGGCTTCTGCTCCACCAATAACCAATATACTAATACACCAATAACCAATAACCAATCAACCAATCAACCAAAAATGGTGGGCCACTTTTCGGACGACGAACGGGTGCTCCAATTCATCAATTCCAATGATTTAGAGCGTCTTGCCCCGCTCGGTACCAGTTGTCCCGATCATTTTTTGCGGACGAAAATTTCGCCCCTCGTGCTGCCTTTACAACCAGATGAAGATTTATCTGATATATCAAAAATAAAGACAGTATTAACCCCCCATTTTGAAGCCTATCGGCAAATGTATGCCGACTACTACGCCACCTGTCGCCGCCCCAACAGTCCGGCGATGCGCGACCCGAATCCGGTGGTTATTTTATGGCCGGGTGTGGGCATGTTCACCTTTGCCAAAGACAAACAGACCGCCCGCGTCGCCGCCGAATTTTATACCAATGCCATCAACGTAATGCGCGGCGCGGAGGCCATTTCCGAATATACTTCGCTACCGCGCCAAGAGGCGTTCGACATCGAATACTGGTTGTTGGAAGAAGCAAAATTACAGCGTATGCCCAAGCCCAAACCGCTGAGCGGACGGGTGGCGTTGGTGACGGGTTCGGCAGGCGGTATTGGCAAAGCCATTGCCCGGAAATTCGCCGAAGAAGGGGCCTGCGTAGTGCTCAACGACCTGAACGCCGAACGTTTGGCGGAAGCCAAAGCCGAGTTTTTGAAGACCTTTGGTAAGGATGCGGTGGCGACTGCACCGCTAAATGTGACTGATAGTCAATCCATTACCTCGGCTTTGGAAGCGACTTGCCTGGCCTTTGGCGGCGTGGACATCGTGGTCAATAATGCGGGCATCAGCATTTCCCAGCCCTTGGCCGAGCACAGCGAAGAGAACTGGGACAAACTCTACGACATTCTGGTGAAAGGCCAGTTTCTGGTCAGTCAGGCGGGCGTAGCGGTAATGCGCAAGCAGGGTTTCGGCGGCGACATCGTGAATATTGTTTCCAAAAATGCGGTGGTGGCTGGCCCCAACAACGCCGGTTACGGTTCCGCGAAAGCCGCTCAGGCCCACCTCACGCGCCTGCTCGCCGCCGAACTTGGCCCCGATCACATCCGCGTCAACTCGGTGAATCCCGACGCGGTCATCGCAGGCTCCAACATCTGGTCGGGCGGCTGGGCGGAGGGCCGGGCCAAAGCCTACGGTGTGACGGTGGAAGAACTACCCGCTTACTACGCCAAACGTACCCTGCTCAACGAAATCATTCTGCCCGAAGACGTGGCCAACGCCTGTTTCGCCTTCATTGGCGGTCTGCTTTCCAAGTCCACCGGCAATGCGCTGAATGTGGATGGCGGGGTAGCAATGGGATTTTTGCGGTAAGATTTTTTTATCATTTCATAGCAATCTGTTCCTGCTACGGCGGCGGGTATTCGTAGTTTTGAGGAGTCATCCAAACCACAGCATCCACCTGCAATTAATTATAAACATTTAAAAATCAACATTTTGAAAAATAATTTCGTGCAAAACCCCGCCTTGCCGCCCCGTAAAGGGGGGGAGCACATGGAGAAGAACTTGGGTGTCCTTCGTCTCACCCACTGTTTTTTTACTCCTCGCCTTCTGCCTTTTTTGCTTCTTGCGTTTTGCCTTTTGATCTATTCTCCTGCCAATGCCCAGGCCTACCAGAGTTTCGTCACCGGCGATACCGCCGATGTGGTGACGCCCACGAAAGGCGGCATCGTGCTGTCTGGCGGAGCAGGGGAAGTGGATGAGGCGATGCGCTGGTTTTTGCAGCAGAGCGGCGGCGGCGATATTGTCGTGCTCCGGGCGAGCGGGGAGGATGGCTATAATGACTACTTGTTCAGTGAGTTGGGCGAGACGGTCAACTCGGTGCAGAGTTTTGTGCTGCCTTCGCTGGCAGCGGCGAACGCGCCTTATGTGGCCTACAAAATCAGGCAGGCCGAGGGGCTGTGGCTCGCGGGCGGCGATCAGGCGGACTACGTGAACTGGTGGAAAGAGGGCCCGATTGAAGCGGCGATTCACTACCTGATCCATGAAAAAAAGGTGCCCATCGGTGGCATCAGCGCGGGCATGGCTGTGCAGGGCGGGGCTTACTTTTCGGCCCTCAATGGCTCGGTGACCAGCCAGGAAGCCTTGTCCAATCCCTACAATAACCGGATGACCATCGGCAACAGCGATTTTGTGGATCATCCTGATCTGCAAGCTGTTATCACCGATACGCACTACGATGATCCAGATCGGCGCGGACGGCATGTGGCGTTTATGGCGCGTCTGGCGGAGGATTTTGACCTCCGTGCGCGGGGAATTGCCTGTGAGGAATTCACGGCGGTTTGCATTGATTCCAGCGGCATGGCCCGCGTGTATGGCAGTTACCCGCAGAGCATTGATTATGCATATTTTTTGCAGACCAATTGTGTGGGCGATTTCAGCCCGGAGACCTGTGTGTCGGGCCAGCCGCTGCACTGGCAACGCAACAACGCTGCTGTGTTGGTGTATCGCACACCGGGACGTACGGGCGGGCAGGCCAGCTTTAATCTGCGCGACTGGAAGACCGGCACCGGCGGCCAATGGCAAAATTGGTGGGTCGAAAACGGGGTGCTCAAAACGCAGTCGGGCGTGGCTGAGCCCGCTTGTATTACGCCGACGGAGGAACCGGATAATGGATGGAGTCTGCATGTTTTCCCTAATCCGGCTTCCGGTCAGGTGACGGTTGCCATGAATGTGCCGGGCCTGACCGCTGCGCTGGAAGTAGTGGACATGCAGGGGAAACGCGTGATCACAGTGCCTAACTGGATGGAACAAACGCAACTATCCACGCGGGACTGGCCGACAGGGCTGTATTTTTTCCGTTTAAAATTTGCGACCGGCACCGTTGTGAAAAAAGTCTGGGTCGAGTAAGCAACGTGTGAGCAGACGAGTGCATCAGGCAGGAAAGTTTTTTTATGAAAAACAACTTACTCCTATTTTTCCTGTGCTGGATGGGTGTTCCGCTGCTGTCGTCTGCTCAAAATAGTTTTGGGGTACAAGGCGGGCTGCATTTAAGCAGTGCCACTGTGGATGGTGCCATACCCTTTATTGCTTCCAAACAAGGCAATTTCTTTTTAGGTCTGACCGGGCGGCACCCCGTCAGCCAACACTGGGCTATTAATAGTGACTTACAATACACGCGACGCGGCTTTTTCTTTCCTACTATCCAGACGGTGGGCAACGTGCGGGCAGGCAGGCAATTGCACTATGCGGACTTTTCGGCCAGTATGGAGTATAATGTTTTTAAAAACGTTCATCTGGAATGGGGCACTTATGTCGGGCGCCGGTTGAGCGAATATGTGCAGGGCAACGAAGCGCAGGAATGGAAGAGGGCCGCGTTTCCGTTGAGTTACAAATGGGATGTCGGCTTACAGGTAGGTGCGCAGGCTTTTTTTCAGCGTTGGTCCGCTTTCGTCCGGTACAGCCACGGTGTCAAACCGATGGGCGAGCTGCGGCTCACGGACGAAGATGGCGCGGTGTTGGGTACAGTCAGATTATTTAACCGGGGCCTGCAAATAGGGGCCGGTTATCGTATATTTAATTGGTAAAAAAACAGAAATAATCACTAATGGGTATTAATAAAATCTGGCGTAGCACTCTTTCTTTCAGAAAATTTAGAGAGAAAACGCATGAATTATCTAAAACATACTGGCTTCAGCAATTGGGAGCGGATGCGTTATTGCAAAGCCTGGTAAATAAACCATCCAGTGGTTATACTGTAAAAGAGTTGCCTGGCTCATTTGAATTCAGAATGTATCCTGCTACAGTAAGTGAAACAATGGATTGGATACCGACCTATATGAATAGAAACCGGCTGCATCTTTTAGTGGTTTATACCGCTTTTTTAGAAAGTTATTTAAAAAGCATTGCCTTTTTCTATGTCGCCTCGCTGGGTTATATAATTAATAAAGATTCAATGAATGAAACTATTAAACTTGATCCTATCGGAAAGGCAATGGGTAGCCCAATTATAGAAAGATCAACTATACCTGACATGTTGAAATATGCCTCCAATCTTTTTGGGGTTGATTTTGGAAAAAATGCTGCTGATTGGATCAAAATTTATCAGCTTCGATGTGAAGTTGCTCACAACGGTGGGGTGGCTACGCCAGATTTTTTCAAAAAAATGGGGGGCATGAAAATGCACTTAGACCCAAAAGAATTTGAAATGCTGGGATTGACCTGGGAAGAATTAAGAATGTATATGAAGGCAGGAGATGACATCGCTGCCACCATTGATTTAAAAATATCTGCTTATACAATTGAGGTACTCGAAGTGGAGCAGGTAATGCGGGAACTATATACCTTGGGAAAATTGCCAGCCAGAAATTCTTTATGGCAATATCTCCATGATAATTATGGCCTGAAAATGAGAGGAAAAGATAAACTGGAAGTAGAGCGGAGATTTTATTGAAAAGTAGTCCCGACAGGATTCGAACCTGCGACCCTCCGCTTAGAAGGCAGATGCTCTATCCAACTGAGCTACGGGACCTTACAATTTCAATGCTTGAATCGGCGCAAAAATAAGGCTTCATCAGAATATAAGCAAGGAGATTGTACACTTTTTTGCTGCCAAACCGGCGGCAGGACGATCTAAACGCAGCCGAAGACAGGCCTTTCTTTTGCTGGCCAAGAAATTGCGGTATAGATTCCCAGAATAGTCAGTTCCAAATAACAGGAAATCCAAGGCCTTAAGCATCATCACAAACATCTGTTCCGTCGAAATATGCGCGAATATCAAATCATGCGAACAGATAGTCGGATTAATCGGTCCTAATACAGCATTGCAAAGAGCTGTATTAGGACCGGGTATAGTTTTGAGCAAACCAGGGGCATACTTACGCCTGCTCTGGATTCATTCAGCCATTGTCGCCAAAAAGAATCGGCTCATTTTTCTGAATCTTGCAGTTCGTATTCCTGATTGGAAGAGACGTGGCTCGACTGTTCCAGCGCATATTCCTCTTTAAACCCGACCAGTATGACCTGGATATTTTTATCTTTGGAACCAATTTCCAGGAAATCCCGGATTAGTTGCAGAATATCGTGGTCTATATAGAAAGAGTCGGTAGCATCTATGATAAATTTGCTGTTTTCCGGCAAATGATTCAATGTCTGCTTGATCGCCGCTTTATTTAAAAACGACACTTCCTGCGCCAGTTTCATAGTGATGACTTCACCCGCATGGTGTTTTTCTTTTTTAAAGAAATAAGCTAGTTTTAAATTAGCCCTTAAAATGTAGAACACACTGATAACCAGTCCGATAGCCACTCCTTTCAGCAGATCGGTAAATACGACCGCTAAAACGGTCACAATAAATGGAACAAACTGGTATTTGCCACTGTGCCACATGTGTTTGAACACAGTCGGGCTGGCCAGTTTATAACCGATCATCAGTAAGATGGCGGCCAGGCAAGCCAGGGGGATTTTATTGAGTATAGTGGGTATAGAAAGTACTGCAATCAACAGGAATATACCATGTGCAATCGCAGCGGTCTTGGTACGTCCGCCGGAATTGATATTAGCCGAGGTTCTGACAATTACCGAGGTCATCGGAATACCGCCGATCATACCGCTCAATATATTACCTGCGCCTTGGGCAAACAGTTCGGTATTAGAATTCGTATAACGTTTCAGCGGATCCAGTTTGTCCGCGGCTTCTATACATAGCAGCGTCTCGATGCTGGCTACGGCGGCTATAGTGGCCGCTACCACCCATACTTTTGGATTTTGAATAGCCGTGAAATCAGGATTGGAGAATTGCCCGATAAAATCACTAAAAGACTTTGGCGTTGGCAGGTTTACTAAATGTTCCTGAGAAATAGCCAGCGTTGAGCCGGATGCTTTAAATATTTCATTGATAACTACCCCTGCTACCACTGCGACCAGTGCGCCAGGCACTACTTTCAGGTTTTTCAGGAACGCTACTTTATTGAAAGCAATCAGTATGGCTAATGAAACCAGCGTAATAATAATCGCGCCGAGGTGAGAATAATTAATAGCATTTATAATAGCAGAAAAAGTATTGTGCCCGGTGTTGGTTTCTACAAAGAAAAAATCACCTTCATTATCCACATCGTAGCCGATGGCATGTGGCAATTGCTTAAGGATAATAATAACACCGATGGCCGTAAGCATCCCTTCGATCACGTTGGAGGGGAAATAATTGGATATGGTCCCTGCTTTGGCAATACCCAGCAGAATCTGCATAATACCCGCCAGTACAACGGCCAGCAGGAATGTTTCGTAAGAACCAAGACTACTGATAGCCACCAATATAATGGCCGTCAGCCCGGCGGCGGGCCCGGAGACGCTTAGTTGCGAATTGCTTAAACTCCCCACTATAATGCCACCGATGACCCCGGAAATAATACCAGCAAAAAGCGGTGCACCACTCGCCAGAGCAATGCCCAGGCAAAGCGGAAGGGCTACCAGAAAAACGACTAGTCCGGAGAGTATATCCGTCTTGAAATATGCTGCTTTATTCATTTTAAATTGAATTTTATGAAATTTGTTGGCACGAGCTGCCAGCCTTATATGGACGCGCCAAAACTGACAGCCACCAGCCTCCGGTGGAGTAAGGGAGTGAAAGAAATTGCTGGAAATGAATGGGTTATGGTCCAGGTATTTCAATTAATTGAGGTAATACAGTAGTTTTCCCTTGAAAATTGGAATACACAAACATGATATACCTCGCGCCGTTAGTACGAAGCATAAACATTCGGGGGAAATGAACGTTAGGAAACGCAATAAAACTAAGTGGAAATTATACTTCCGGCGGTAATTCCGGCAGAGAAGCATACAGCTCGGAAACAGGGTGATCGTCCTTAGGAAAGAGCGATTTTTTGAACCTTTCCAAGCCGGGTGCATTAAATAAGAGGGCAGAATGATAAAAAAAGGCAAGCGACTCTTTCCCTTTCTCGGTTTCCTTTTCTTTCCCATCTTTACTCTCATCATCGGCTCCCATTTTCGTCATCTCATACAAATCGCTACCCCGCAACTGTTCCATAAAAGGAATAGCCACATTCAGGGTCATCACGACGAGAAAGAAAATGGAAAAAATGCGTTTCATACAATAGACGAACTGTGCCGACTGGTAAGTGGCAAAGATAATAACTTTTTTTGAACATCTGCTGCGGAAAAAAAGTTGCACTATCAGGGGCTGCTGGCTACATGGCCGAACCTGTTTTCGATATGAATACCTCACCAAAACAGACACTATGAACGAAAAAGTGACCAATGTCCAGATAGAAGAGAGCTGGAAATTGAAGCTGGCCGATGAATTTCAAAAGCCGTATTTCGCGGTGATCAAGGATTTTCTGGTCCAGGAAAGGCAGGCCGCGAAGACTGTTTTTCCGCCGGGGCCATTGATTTTCAACGCTTTCAATCAAACACCTTTCGATCATGTGAAAGTGGTGCTGATTGGGCAAGACCCTTACCATAATCCTGGCGAGGCGATGGGCTTGTCTTTTTCGGTGCCGCAGGGCGTACGCGTTCCGCCTTCGCTGGCCAATATTTATCGCGAGTTGCACGAGGATGTGGGCGTCCCTATTCCCAGGCACGGTGATCTGACCAAGTGGGCCAAACAAGGGGTGCTGCTGCTCAATGCTATCCTCACGGTGGAAGCCCGGCAACCCGCTTCGCACCAGAAAATTGGCTGGCAGACTTTCACCGATGCGGCTATCCGGCAACTTTCCGAACATAAAAACGGGCTGGTATTCCTGCTCTGGGGCAAATTTGCCCAGGGCAAAAAAGGGCTGATTGATCTGGAAAAACATACCGTACTGGAAGCCGCCCACCCTTCGCCCCTCGCCCGCGATGCGTTCAAAGGCAACAAACATTTTTCCAGGACCAACGAAATACTGGAGCGGCAGGGGCAGGACCCTATTGACTGGTCGCTGGATTAAAAACTAATCCAGATCATCCCAATCGTACGCATCGCCTTCTTTCAGATCGGTCAGTTCGCGCCGGTCTTTTTTCGTGGGTCTTCCGGTACCGCGTTCGCGTTGTTCGGAAGTCTGGCTGGCATTCAGGAACCAGGCGTTGTATTTATTGCGTTCTTCGGCGGGCGTCACGTCTTCGTAGCAGGTCACGGCGATGGCCGCCCCGACGCGCTTTTCGATCAGTTGAAGGGACTTGAATTCAAAGGTGAAGCCGTCTTTTTTCACGCCCACCACGTCGCCTTCGGCGATGAGGAAAGACGGTTTCACGGCTTCGCCTTTTATGCGCACTTTGCCGCCCTTGCAGGCGTCGGTGGCGAGGGTGCGACTTTTGAAGATGCGGATGCTCCACAACCACTTGTCAATGCGTACTTTATTGGCCATGATTAGATTGGAAGAATGGATGTTTTTGGAAGAAATAAGACCGGCAAAAATAGCCCCCTCCAACTCCTCCGTAAAGGGAGAGAGCATATCGAGCGGAATGCGGGGTTTGCACATTTGCTTTTTTGCCTTTTAAACTTTTGGCGAAAGTAATTCAATGTTTTGTCACTGTCACTTTCACAATAGGCCTTTAAAAAACGGCCCGGCGACGTAAAGTTCACCGGGCCGTAGCATGATGGACAAGGTATGATTTATTTGTCAAACACGATCACCAGGCGTTTGCCCTGGTAAATGGTTTCAGCGGTCATGCGGGCATCGGTTAACTGGGTAATGTCGTACTTCGTGCTGACGCCATCGCCATCATTGATAAGCGTTACTTCTTCGGTGGTGCGGTTGGGCTCCCAGTTGCCGGTGGAGGCCTGAGTACCTGTGATCGTGGTGAGCGTCAGGTCAAACTCGCGGCTGTTTTCCAGTTTGAGTTTAAAATTGAAAAGGCCGGTCGCATCGTTGTTGTCGTAGGTGACTTTGGAGGAATGCCATTGCCCGACGATTTTTTCTTCAAAGGAATCTTCCTTTTTGCAAGAAGTAAAAGACAGGGCGACGAACAGGATGGCCAACAGGCCGAAAGCAGCATTTTTCATAGGATAAAGATTGAAAGTGAGATAAAACGGGTTTTGGATTGAGTTATTAATCATTGAGATGACGCATAAATGACCTGGTTAGGGTATTTATTGCGGCGTTAACGGGACGGAAACAGAAGTTAAGTTTTATTTAAGAGTTGGAAAATGCAACCCGAGCTGTAACTTCGCTCCCCTAATCCGTCTAACATCAACTTTGGTTGATCCCGTCATCTCCTGTCTGCGGTTTTATCAGTCCAGATTTTCTTCATTTTTCAACCGTTGATGATGCGTTGTAAAACTTTTACGCTTTCTCTGTGCTTCCTTTTTTGTTCCATTTCCCTCGTTTCGGCCCAGAAGTTGGCCTTGAAAATCGGGATGAACGTAGGTGCTTCCAAACTATACCATGATATAGATTACAAAAGCACCGTGGCCAACGATCTGTTCGAGTACACCAAGGAGTTGTTTTCCAAAGAAGGCATTGATTACACCTGGGAACAATTTGCGCGTTCCAACAAACTGAACAGTTCTTTTTTGCAACCCCGCTTTGGCTTTTCAGCCCACCTGAGTTATGCCAATTGGCCGGCCTTCGCCATATTCGACGGCATGAGTTCCACTTCCAGTTATGAAAAAATGTCGTACAGCGTTACCGTGGGTATGGGTAAGGATTTTCCGATCGGCGACAACACGGGGCTGTTCCTTACTGCACTGGGCGGCTATAAGTTTGTGCTGTTAGACCAGGGTTTTGGTGCCAAAACGCTCGTGAACGGGGTGGGTGATCGCTCTTTACGCAGGAATTTGCAGACGATTTTTAACCCGCAGCAGCCCCTGGGGACGAATAAGGGCAATCTTTTTGCTTTGCGACTGGGAGTAGGCAAGACTTTTGGCGAAATGGAAAATATGTCGGCAGGTATAGAAGGCTATGGCGAACTTGATCTGACGGATCGCATCAAGCGCAATTCCCGAATGACCAATGTGGGCGCGCAGATCTATATGCGTTTTAATATTTTTGGCAATCGTAGTGAATACATGCCCAATCCGCAAGCAGCGGGGAGGAAATGAATGAAAAGGCAATAAGCAATAGGCAAAATAGCAATGGAGCAACGTGAGATACCGCGTTGCTCCATTTGCATATTGCTTTTTTGCCTTTTTTATTTCCGGACACCCGGTTTTGGCAGTTGCATATTCAGTTTTTCCAGCCCTTCCACGAGGGTTTTGGCGATGAAATAGTCGCGGTACCAGCGGTTGTCCACCGGGCAGATGTACCAGGGGATGGTACTTTCATTAATGGCATATTCGTAGGCCTCCATGTACGCTTCCCAGTGTTTGCGCTCCTCCCAGTCGGCGTCTTTGTGTTTCCACAGTTTGGTAGGGTCGTCTAAGCGCTGCTGGAGTTGTATCTCCTGCTCCTCTTTCGAGATGTGCATGTAGAACTTGAAAATCAGGGTGTTCGCATCGAAAGCGAGCGTTTCCTCGAAGGCGTTGATGGCCTGCATCCGCTTTTCCACCTGGGCCTGGTCTATCCAGCCGTGTACCCGCTGGATCAGGATGTCCTCATAATGACTGCGGTTGAAAATGGTCAGGTTGCCCTTGTGTGGCACCACCTTGTGCACCCGCCACAGAAAGTCATGCGCCATTTCCTCTTCGGTCGGTTTTTTGAACGAAATCAGGTCCAGCGCGGCTACGGTGCAGTCGGCAAACACGTTGCGCACCGCGCCGTCTTTGCCGCTGGCATCCATGCCTTGTAGCACCACCAGCATCGAATGCTTGGCCTCCGCGTACATGATATGCTGCAGTTCGCCGAGCCGCTGCACCAGCTGGGCCGTTTCGTCTGCGACATCTCCTTTTTTTAAGTCTTTGGGGGCTTCGGTGGAAAAAGCGGACAGTTGGATCAGGTTCGTTTTAGGCATAGGAAAGTTGGATTTGTCTTTGGCAATTAGTCTTTGGAAGTTGGTCTTTAGAGTTTAATTCAGAAAGAGGCTGGTAAACATTTATAATTAATGCGAATCATGGGTTAAAAATTAGTGTTGATTCTCAGGGCGTTAGTGCCGAGACCTGCCAAGTCTTTTTTAGACTTGGCAGGTCTAAGTGCCTGGCATTCAGTTGCTTGCTTAATCGAACCCATGATTCGCATAATTAATACTTGATCTTTCCGTTGCTCCACTGTCAAAAGACATAAGCCAAAGACCAAAGACGAATTACTAAAGACCTTCAGTGCATCCTTGCCCGCTTGGCCATCCAGGTTTGCAAAATCGGGTAAAAACCCTGGTTGATGTCTGCTTCCACGAAATCAATTTTATACTGCAAACAGCGCATCCGTAGTTGCTCGGTGAATGCCGCCACCTGTTTGACATAAAACTCTTTCACCTGATTGGGCTGCAAGCGCACTTCTTCGCCATTTTCCATATCCACAAAAACATAGGGTCGGTTTTCAAATTCAAACTCCAGTTCCTTTTTCTTATCGGCGACGTGGAACAGGATCACCTCATGCTTCGCGTGGCGCAGATGTTGCAGGGCGGCAAACACCGCTTCGGCCTGTTCGGGACGCTCCATCACGTCGGTGAAGACCACCACCAGCGACCGGCGGTGAATGGAATCGGCCACCTGGTGCAGGCTTTTGGCCAGATCGGTGGGCCGGTTGAGGCGCGGATTTTCGATGCGCTCGCTGAGTTGCGCGAGCAGTCGGCGGTAGTGTACCGTGCTTGATTTGGCGTGGGTATTCAGCAGCACATCGTCGTCGAAGAGCGTGAGGCCATACGCATCGCGCTGCTTGCGCAGGGCATTCATCAGCACGGCGGCGGACTGGGCGGCAAAGCAGAACTTGTTGAGATACTTATATTTATCCGGCTGTTTTTCATCCCAGGGATAGTACATGGTGGAAGACGCGTCCACCACAATCTGGCAGCGCAGGTTGGTTTCTTCCTCAAATTTTTTGACAAATAATTTATCCGTGCGCCCATACACCTTCCAGTCAATATTGCGGGTACTTTCGCCGCCATTGTACAGCCGGTGCTCAGCAAACTCGACCGAAAAACCGTGAAAAGGGCTCCGGTGCAGGCCCACGATGAAGCCTTCCACTACTTGCTGGGCCAGCAATTCGAGGTTGCTGCCGAGGGCACGTATATCCTGATTCTCTAATATTGGCGACATAAAGGAAATAGGCAAATTGCAAAAGGCAAATGAGCAATGAAAATCATCGGATGGAACCGAAATGTGAAATTATCTCGTAGTCAAAAAGGTTTTTTAGCGGGCAAATATAGCCGTTTCCGACAAGGTAAACCGACCTCTTTACGTTTGGCCGCACTTCAAACGAATAAAAAGGCCGGACAGTTCATATACGACCATTTTCAGGCGGACAATGAGATAATCGAGGCTATGGCAGGTCATCGGCACGTAATTTTAGCCGGAATGTGTTTAGGGTAGGGTCGTGGAATATCGCATCGCACCAAATTTGTATTTTTGTGGTTCTTTTTTAAGGAACGTGCAAAAAATAATGTGTGAAGTTCCGTTCTTCCTGGTTGTCATGTCGCAACGGAGTGCAGACATCCACACAAGCCAGGTAATCCAGAATTTCCTAATGCAGGGCTTTTCAATAACCTGGCTTGTGTGAATGTCTCCGTTTCTCTACGACATGACAACTCGACACGAAGACGTACAGGTACTAATTTATTTTTTACTCGTTCCTAAAAAGGTTGGAACACTACCAAGTATTCATTGCAGGAAAGAACAACTGTCCTCTTTTTTGCCATTTAAAATCTCCGAAGATTTTTTTCTGATCTATGCAGAATTCTTCTAATTCTTCAAATAATAATGATTCAGCCATTGTCAACGATGTAAGTGCGGTGCTCTTTGCGATTAATGCCAGTGGCATAGGCGTTTGGAAAATGGATATAAGAACCAATACGGTGGTTTGGGACGAACGTTGCCGGGAATTGTATGGCTTGGCCAAAGGGAACAATATACCTTATGAAGTAGCTATCCGGCATATTCACCCCGAAGATGCGGAGCGGGTCAAAACAGCGGTGGCTGCCACCCTCAGTGGCGCGACGAACGGGCACTATGACGAACGCTACCGAACGATTGGAGCGGACGACGGGCAACTGCGCTGGGTGCATTTTAAAGGGCAAATCCATACGGATGCTGCTGGTGAACCGGATTATCTGGTCGGCACGGCCCAGGATATAACCGAAATGATGCTGGCGCAAGAGACTGCCGCTTTCTCCGAACGGCTGGCGAACCTTGCCCTGCAAAATACCGATATTGGGTGCTTCTTTTTAGACTTAAAAAATGATACGATAGAATACTCGCCCGCCTACGCACATATTATGACTGGCGATGCTCAGGCGAAACTTACGCGCTCTGCTATGCTAAAACACCTGCATCCAGAAGACGAACTGAGCAGACAGATCGCTTTTGAAAAAGGTATACGCACGGGCGAGTTTTACTTTGCCCCCAGAACAATATGGCAGGATGGCTCCGTCCATCATACCAGAGTAAATGGTATTGTAAATTACAACTCTTCCGGTAAGCCGGCTTCTATATTTGGTATTATTAAATTGACTGACCAGGAAGTTGCGACCGGTGACCTGGAAGAGATCGCCGAAAACCGCTTTCGGACAATGGTTCAGCAAGTGACGGCCCGCAAAAAGATGGAGGAAAGCCGTTTGCAATTACTGAATTCTTTTGAACAATCTCCGGTAGCTATTGCGTTCATCAGTGGTGCGGATCTGCGTTTTCAAATGGCTAACCCCTTTTATGGGCAGCTGGTTGGAAGAGTACGCGATGAAATAATTGGCAAACCCTTGCTGGAAGCACTGCCCGAACTCAGGGGCCAGGGTTTTGACCATTTATTAAATAAGGTTATTAGTACTGGTATTCCTTATGTAGCGAATGAAGTAGCGGCAAACATCGTGCGTAATAACCAATTAGAGACTGTTTATGTTGATCTGATGTATCAGCCGCAGCGGGAAGCAGATAATAGTATTGGTGGTGTGCTGGTGGTGGCCACTGATGTTACTGCACAAGTGCTGGCCCGGAAAAAAATAGAAGAAAGCGAGAACCGCTATCGGACGCTTATTCAGGCGGCACCGATCGCTATTGGGCTTTTCGTAGGTCGCGAGCTCATTGTAGAAGAACCAAATCAGACTTTTATTGATATTGTGGGCAAAGGCTGGGGCATTGTTGGCAAAACACTGGCTGAAGCGATGCCAGAACTTGATGGTCAGCCTTTTTTACAAATTCTGGATGATGTTTATACGTCCGGGGAAATTTTTCAAACATTTGGCACCCAAGTAAACATTGTGCAAAACGGCGTGATGAAATATGGTTTCTACGACTTTAGTTACACGCCGCTATTTGATGCTGATGGAAATGTGTACGCCATTCTGGATATTGCCATAGATGTAACCGAGCAAGTAGTAGCGCGCAAAAAAATAGAAGAAAGTGAACTTTTTGCCCGCAGTATATTAGAAAATTCGCCCGTTGCTAAAATCGTATTTACCGGCGAGGAAATGATACTGAGTGTGGTCAATGAGAAGATGCTGGAAATGCTGGGTCGCAATGTGTCTATTATTGGTAAGCCTTTCATGGAGGCAGTACCCGAGCTTCTTTCCACTCCTCTGATGAGTCGGCTCCGCCACGTCTTTACCACCGGAGAAATGTTTTATAATGCAGAAGAGAAATACGAACTCATTCGTTATGGACAGCCTTATACAGGTTATTATAGCTACGCTTGTAAGGCCCTGTTTAATACAGAGGGTAAAATATATGGTATTATTAATACTGCCGTAGAAGTAACCGAACAGGTGCTGGCTAAACAGAAAATGAAAGAGGCGGAAGAATCCCTGCTTGGAGCAATTGAACTGGCCAAACTGGGCACCTGGAGCCTTGATCTGACTACGGGCCTGCTTACTTATTCCGACCGGCTCAACCGCTGGTTTGGTTTGGATGGAACCGGGCCAATTACTATTGAGCAAGCCTACCAACCTATCGCCGAAAGTGACCGGCCATTGGTAAAAGCCTCCATGACTCATGCTATTACCCCGGGCAGTGATGGTATTTATGATGTGGAATATACGGCAATAGATCAAAAAACTGGCCGGGAACGTATTTTGCATGCGCAAGGTAAAGCCCTGTTTAATGAACAAGGCGTGGCTTATAAAGTGAACGGTACCGCGCAGGATGTCACCGAACAACGTAGAATACAACTTGCACTGGAACAACAAGTACAGGAGCGCACCGAAGAATTGGCAGCCAGTAATGAGGAATTACAAAGCACGAATGAAGACCTGAGCGATGTAAATGAGCGTCTGCAACGCTCCAATGAAGAACTGGCGCAATACGCGTATGTGGCCAGCCACGACTTGCAGGAGCCACTGCGCAAAATCCGTATATTTTCCGGTATGCTCAGCAGTCAAAGCGATCTCTCGGAAGAGAATACGCGTTTGATTGCCAAGATCAGCCAATCCTCCGAACGGATGAGTCTGCTAATTCGGGATTTACTGGAATTTTCCCGTCTGCTAAATTCCGAAGCCCTCATAAAATCTGTTGATCTGGGCGAAATATGCCACATGGTGGTTAATGATTTTGAATTGGCTATTGCCGAAAAGAACGCAGTGGTAAAGATCGGCCAACTGCCCGTTATAGAAGCGGTTAGCCTACAAATGAACCAGTTATTCTATAATCTGCTTAGTAATGCGCTGAAATTCAGCAAACCCAACGTATTGCCGGTTATTGAAATAAATGCCCGCTTAATTGGCCTGGAAATAGCCCGGGAGTATATTCCAAATGCCGACCGGCATTGTAGATACTATTACATTACTTTTTCAGACAACGGAATTGGTTTTGAAGAGAAATATTCAGAACAAATTTTTGAAGTATTCAAACGTCTGCATGGGCGTGATGTTTATTCGGGTTCCGGAATTGGCCTGGCACTTGCCCGCCGCATTGTGGCTAATCAGCGCGGACATTTATTTGCTACTTCTCTGGTCGGCGAAGGCACTACGTTCCATATTATTTTGCCAGACTGGCAGGTAGGAAGCAGGTGATATTGTTTTAAAACAGCATCTTCGGCCACTTACTTATTGTGCTATTATACTTTGGCGGCTTTCGCTGCCCGCAGTGCCTGTTTCCGGTGTCGCCGAAAGTGCATCTGAAAGAAACCGATGGTCTGTAACCAACCCAGCCGCCCCGCAAACGGTTGTTTATACACCTGTTTATCCAGTAGATCGTCGGGCAGGGCAGTGAGATATTGCGTCCACATCTGGCGCGTTTTTTCCCAGTAGGCGCGCGTGTCTGCCAAGGTCGCGTAAGCCGGTAAATTGGCATCGCCCACTACAGCGGGGGCTTTGAATTTTAGCGGCGAACCCAGGTAAAGATTGAGCAGAAAACTTCGCCAATGCGTACCGATGTTCACTTTATCTACCACCGGATTAAAACTCAGTTTTTTGCGGACATAGGCCAGTGACAATTCCTCGCTCAGGATCAGGTGGTGCAGCGTCTGAATGGCTGACCAGCCACCGTTCGCGGGTTTTCGGTTCAGTTGCTCATCAGAGTAGCCGGATAGTGTTTCCAATATCTGGCGAATCTGGGCATCGTAAGCTGCATTTTTGCTGAGGATCGCGGACTTCATAAGTGACGGAAGAAGAGGTGGAAAGGGTAAAAAAAGAGATTTGTATTAAAAATATATTTCCTGAACTAATTGAAAATCAACACTTTAAATTGTTGGTGTAGTCTCGCCCTTTCGGGAAAGGTGCTAAAAGCGGGCATAGTCCCAAACTTTTAGCATTTTTGCAGATTCACCATCACCCGAACCGAAATGCCGTCCCCCCGGATTTTCTACTTGCTTTGTTTGCTGCTGCCGGTTTTTCACACCTCGGCCCAGACTGCCAAAAAAGGAGCCGTGGTGCCTCCCACTTACCTCAACGTGCCCGCCCAAAAAAACGATAACGTCCCTAAACTGCTGCAACGATACGGCCTCTATGAATTTGAATGTAATATTAGCCAGTTTTTTAAAATAAATGGCCTGCGCGAAGATTATCGCCTGCGTGCCGGGGTAGCCTACAAATTGCCGGTATTATTAATAAAATATAATGGTAAAAGCATCCGCTCCTCGGTGGATATCAAGGATTGGCAAACCGCCAAGCGCATCGAAGCGTACAATACTTTTGCCGTAAGCCAGGGACTGCGGGCCGCCGATTTTCGGACCACCAAACAACTCTGGGTGCCCTGGCACGAACTGAATTGCCCCAACGCCGGGGAAGCCACAGTGGCCGTAGTGGAAAATGCCGAACGCAGTCTGGCCGAAAACATGGGCGAAAATACGGCGGGCAAGGGCCTGCGCATCTTTCCTATTTTTGGAAAACTATACGAAAAAACGCCACTGCTGGATCGTAAATTAAAAGGGCGGGTGTTCTACATTGTGAGCGGACATGGCGGCCCGGACAGCGGTGCGCAGGGCAAACGCGGCGGCCACACCCTCTGTGAAGACGAATATGCTTACGATGTGTCTTTGCGGCTGCTGCGGCTGCTCATCAGTCACGGCGCTACGGCCTATATGATCGTCCGCGACGAAAATGACGGTATTCGCGATGAAGAATATCTGCGCTGCGACCAAGATGAGACCGTATGGGGCGACCGCAAAATACCGCGACCGCAAAAAGAGCGGTTGCAGCAGCGTACCGATCTGATCAATAACCTGACCGAACGCCACGCCAAAGCCGGCACTACCAATCAGACATTGATCGAAATTCATGTGGACTCGCGGAGTCACAACACTAAAACGGACGTTTTTTTCTACTACCGTCCAAGTAGTGAACTGAGTCGGGCCCTGGCACTCCGCTTTCATAAGATGTTCTCCCAGAAGTACATACGTACGCGCGGGCAGGGCGGTTATACCGGCACAGTCACGGCGCGCAGCCTGTTTATGCTCAACCAAACCGTGACGCCTAAAGCCGTGTATATTGAACTGGCCAACATCCGCAATGACTGGGACCAACAACGGCTGGTGCTGAAAAATAATCGCCAGGCGGTAGCCAACTGGCTGTGTCAGGTGTTGTTGAGCGAGTGACCAGGCTGCCGGAATTTTATTACATTTGTCCAAACAAGGGAAATCTGTCCAAAAGCAGCGCAATGACTGCCAACCAGGACCATCTTCCCGCTGTTAGTTCCCCCCAAACTACCTCTTAACATTTTTGCCCTCCATCATGTATCGCCTCTTTTTTTTCGGCTTGTTTTTATTGTTTGGAGTCTCTCCTTTATGGGCGACCCATATTGTCGGTGGCGAGATCACGTATCGCTGCCTGGGCAACTCCAACTACGAAATTACGCTCTCCGTTTATCGCGATTGTTACAATGGCGAACCGCCTTTCGATGGCCCGGCTTCCGTGGGGGTGTTCGACCGGAACTGGATGTTAAAAGAAGACCTGCGTATTCCGTATATTCCCGGTGCTGATGATACACTGAATATTTCGCTCAGCAATCCCTGTCTGATCGTGCCGCCCGATGTGTGCGTCCATCGTTTTTTTTACCGCGATACGGTGTCGCTGCCTTTTATAGAGGGCGGCTACACAATAGTCTATCAGCGCTGCTGCCGGAATGTACTGATTCGCAATCTGCCCATGCCGCTCGATGTCGGTGCTTCCTATATTGCCCAGATCACGGAAAGGACGCTGCTGGAATGTAATAATTCGGCGGTGTTTCGCAGCTGGCCGCCAGTGGCTATTTGTATCCATGAGCCCATAGATTTTGACCATAGCGCGACGGATGCCGATGGCGATTCGCTGGTCTATCGCCTGTGTACACCACTCAACGGCGCGACGGCGCAGCTGCCCCAGCCCCAGCCGCCCAACGAAGGCCCGTATGAAGAACTGGTCTGGCAAGACCCGCCCTACAACCTCGGTAATCTGCTGGGCGGCGACCCCCTTACGGTGGATGCTCAGACCGGCCTGATGACCGGCGTACCCAACACGATTGGCAATTTCGTGGTCGGCGTTTGTGTGGATGAATACCGAACGGGCACTATTATTTCCACTACGCGGCGGGATTTTCAATTCAATGTGTCCGATTGCGGGCAGTTGGCCGCCTCCTTTTTTGCGCCGGAGATCGTCTGCGATTCATTGCAAGTGAAACTGGAAAACCTGAGTCAAGGCACCACCGCTTTCCGCTGGTATTTCGATTGGACAGGCGATCTCAGCCAGACCTCCACGGCTATTGCACCGACCTACACCTATCCAGATACCGGAACCTACACGATTGCCCTGATTGCCGCCCCGAACAGCCCGTGCCAGGATACCAGTTTTCAGGAAGTACATTTTAGCAACGGCCTGCCCATCACCGTGACCGCCGACCCGGACTATATTACGCCCGGCCAAAGTGCGCAACTGCTGGCCACGCTGCCCGATAATATTGATTTTATGTGGTCGCCCACCACTACCTTATCCGATCCCGGTATTCTGAATCCATTGGCCATGCCGATGGTAACCACCGTGTACACCATTACGGCACCCGATTCCAATGACTGCCCGCTCATCGGGCGGGTGCGGGTGACCGTGCAGGCACCTACCTGCGAGGAGCCCTACATCTTTTTTCCTACGGGTTTCTCGCCAAACGGCGATGGCGAAAATGATGTACTCCAACTGGAAGGTAACTTTATTAAAACCGCCTACTGGACCATTTATAACCGCTGGGGCGAACAGGTATTTGAAGCAACTTCTCCCAATGACGCCTGGGATGGCACCTTCAAGGGCGAGCCCCTGCCAGCCGAAACCTATGGTTATTATTTACGTATTGAATGTGTGGACGGTCAGAGCACCGTCAAAAAGGGAAACGTGACGCTGCTGCGATGAGCAAAAGAAACGTGAAAAGGTAACACTATGCCATACTTAAAATATTGAATGTAAATAAATTATATAACCCTCTTCATCTCAACCAGCCTGTTTTGTTCGTATCAAAATCTGGCAGTCCGTTTTGGGCATAAAGTATCGCTGCTTCAACTTTGCAGCATACTTTTTAACAGGGTTCTCACCTACAAGTCCAAAGCAGTTTTTCCAGTTTTTCCATAGTTTGATTAATCCTATAGAAGCCTCACTGCTTCATCTCCGGCTGCTTAGCCGGAGATCGAAGTAACTGAATTTTGCCATTGGTAGGCCTTGAGCCTCACCTTCTTGCCACGTTCCGTCGTCACAAAATCTTCCCAAACCAGCCCGATGCCCGGCAGCTTTTCCAGCTCTGGGCGTTTGTGTGGCGTGAGCACGATTAACAAAGGCGCGGCTTGCAGTAGTTGCCAGGCCAGTGAAAAAAGTTGTTTCGGTGGACAAAGGTGCAGTGCGAACGAACTGATTATCAGAGAGTAAGAGGCAGCAAGGCCGTTCTTGACCACATCTTCAAAAGAAAGCTGCAGACAGGGCAAGCCGGTATTTTTTTCAAAAAGAGCATACGTAAACGGGTCGCAGCCAGTGAGATGCGGCACACCCAAACGACGCAGTACCTGCGTCACTTCGCCACCGCCCGCCGCAAAATCCAGCACTCCGCCGGAACAATCGAAGCGGGGCAGGTTTCTTTCCAGTAAGGCCGATATTTCGGGGAAATGCGGGTTCTCGTACGTGTCACCAAACTCCGCATAGTAGCCCTCGGCGCCATGCGCTTCATAGAGCGGACGTATGGCTTTGCCCGAAACAGGATTACTAGACGTTTTGATTTTGGACATTAACAGTGCTAATTATTAATCAGCATAATACTGTCTTTGCGCATTTCTGCCCGCACCTTGCTACTATAATCACGTTCCAGGCTATCAATCAACATTTCATAAGCCGGGTCTTTGAGCGGCGCATAATAAGGTTGCACTTTGTTCTTGCCAAACAGTTTGACTTTTACCGTGGTATAGCGTTGCGGATTTAGTCGCAGATCCTGCATAATGAGGTGCAATTGGCGGGTCGTGGACAGCAGATTGCGGTACATTTCTTCATCGTTGAGCACTTTGCCGACCGTACCTTTGCCGAGCACCAGGTTTTGCGCCAGCGTATCTACTCGCAGGAGGGTGCCGTTGGCGGTCATCAGCGTCAGGCGCATACTGGCGAGACTGGCCGTAATAGAGTCAATAGCCGCCGAAGCCTTTTCCGAACTTTTGTCCAGACCGGCATTTTTGAGCTGTTCCGTAATGGCCGAAAGGTTGGCAATCGTAGCGGCAATATCCTTGTTGCTACCTTTCAAATTGCCCGTTATGTCGGCGGCATTCTGGGCAGTGGCACTCAAACTGCGCGTACTGGCCTCAATCAAACGGTTGATTTTCAAGGTGGTTATTTCCAGATTGCGCAGCGTGGCTTCCAGCGCAACCAGCGACCGCCCCAGCCCTTTTGGATCATTCGGGTCAGCAATACTGTCATAAATACTGGTCAATCCTACTCGTAGCCGCGCCATGTACGGGTCTATCGCGCCTGGCTCGCCCAATACACTAGCGATAAAAGACTGTGAAGCTCCCAGCAGATAGTCACCATCGTCGGCACAAGTACCGTCCTGACAGGGATGATTGAATTCCAGCGTGATGGCTTTACCACCCATCAGGCTTTCTCCGACAATTAGCGCAACCGCATCTTTGGGTACATCCACGCCGCGATCAATGCTCAGCACCGCAACAATTGTCGTATCATTATCCGTATCAATGTACATATCTTCCACCATGCCCACCTGAAAGCCTTTGATGTAAACGGGGCTGGAAGGCCGCAACTGATCCACGCTTTTGTAGCGTACATACAGCGTGGTAGAACTGGTCAGCAGGTTGGTTCCTTTCAAAAATTTGAAACCCCAGACGCCAAGACCGACGGCAGCGATGGCCAGCAGGGCCACTTTTGTTTCGTTGTTAAGTTTGAACATTAGATAATTTTGGTCAACGGCCCGATAAAACCAGTTGAGAAAATGGAAATTATTAAATTATGAAGAAACAGTACACTGTTTTTTAAGTTAATTTGGAAAAATCACACGTAACTACCTCCCCCGGCCTACGGCCACCCCCTCCAAAGGGGGATAGCATAACCACCTTGGCTAAGTGGAAAGCGGCGACAGTATGCTCGGTATCCCCCTTTGGAGGGGGGCAGGGGGGAGGTAAGCCACGCCCTATTATCAAATAAACTCACTTTACCGTGTAATCATTAAATTCAACCTACTGTCGTCCTCCCACCGGCACTATGACCGCCGTCTTGAAACCCAGATTTTTAATTTCGGGCAACATCCGCACTGCCTCGTCGCGGGTGGCAAAAGTACCCGTAAAATAATAGAATTGGTTATTGGCCGCTTCTTCCTTTACATCACTGAGCAACGACAGGCGGCCACTTTTGCGGTCTGCACGGATTTTTCCGCTCATCAATTGAATCCGATAGGCCGTTTTCGCGGGCGTTACAGCGGGAGGCACGGTGCCTTTGGGTGTCTTTTGCGGAGTGATGATCGTAATATTCGATTTCGGCTGGTTGCTGGCCTGCGCGGTCGTTACGGGTTTTTGAGCCGATGTTTTTACTGTTTTCGGCAGCATGGCCTGTTGTTTGATGGGCTCGATGGCATGGCCTTCCAGCTGCGCTTTATAAGCCATAAATGCCTTGAAAATCGCGTAAGCCATTTTCCCCCGGCCTTCTTCGGCAGCTAAAAAGGCTTCCTCCACGGCATTGGTCAAATAACCGGCCTCAATAAGCACGGCGGGCATAGCGGTCTCGCGAATGACTAGGAAACCTGCTTGTTTGACGCCTTTATCTTCCCGCTCGGCCTGCAAATGTGCCTGTTGCTGCACCAGACTGGCAAATAAAATGCTTTGTTCCAGGTAAGCACTTTGCCACACACTGTTCAGGATGTGCGCTTCCGGGCTGTTGGGGTCGTAACCATCATATTTCTGCCGGTAATTATCTTCCAGCGAAATAACCGAGTTCTCGCGTTTGGCCACTTCCAGGTTGTGTTCCGCGCGATTCACCCCCAGCACATAGGTCTCCGTGCCGCTTACGCGGGCCACCGGCATGGAATTGCAATGGACGCTGATGAACAGGTCGGCCTTGTTGCGGTTCGCAATGGCGGCGCGTTCGTTCAGTTCGACAAAAACGTCCTTGTCGCGGGTATAAATGACTTTTACCGCCGGGCAATTGGCCTCGATGTACGCGCCGAGCTGCAGCACGATGGAGAGCGCATTGTCTTTCTCGTGGGCCGTAGCCCCCAGACAGCCAGGGTCTTTGCCGCCGTGACCGGCATCGAGCACCACCGTTTTGATGCGGTAGCCGGCACCGGAAGGATTGATTGGCGCAGGAATGAGCGATTCGTGGCGGGCAACGAACAGAGATTGTGTACCTTTGCCGCCGCTTATTTCACCCGACGCGCTGGCCACTTCCGGAATGCCCCGCCGACCGTCCGGCGTGAGAAAGTTAAAATTTTGTAAAGTAACCAACGCTACCAGAATGGCCAGCGTTCCTAAGGCAAATTTTGACGTCATAGCGTGGTTTTGGGCCTCAATCATCGGTTTCATAAAAAGTGGCGACCGGGATTATCGGCCAAATATCCACTTGAATTGCATATTGTGAAAAAATCACCCCGCAAATATCGGTTTTTCTTTCAAATTGCTGCGCTGCTCTTCTGTGGTTTCCTCCACGCGCAAACGCCCGACTCCACTTTGTCGCCCGTTTCGTCCAGATTGCGGGAGATCAGCAACGATACCCTGCCTCCGGGAGCAGTGGATTCTGTGGCCGTAGATTCGGCCATCGTGGATTTCAGCAAAGTTAAAATATCGAAAGAAGGGCTGGACGATGTGGTGGAATACGGAGCCAAAGACTCCATGTGGTTTGATGTAAAAAATAAACGCCTGCACCTGTACGGGCAAGCCACCGTGAAATATACGACGCTGGACATTCAGGCGGGTTATATTCTGTTGGACTATGCTAAAAACGAAGTTCTCGCCGAATCATTTCCCGATTCATCCGGTACACTGGCAGGTTATCCTAAATTCAAGAGCACCGATCAGGAGTTTGAGGCCAACCGCCTCCGGTTCAATTTTAAGACCAAAAAAGGCATTATTTACGAGGCCCGCACCAAACAGGAGGACTTGTATATTCTAGGGGAACGCTCCAAATTCGTTGGCACTCCCACGGGCGACTCCACCAATAGCCAGCGCAACACTATTTTTAATGAAAATTCGCTGCTGACCACCTGCGATCTGCCCCACCCGCATTACGGCATTCGCGCTAAAAAACTGAAAGTCATCCCCGATGTAATGGTCATCACTGGCCCCGCACATTTGGAATTAGGAGGCGTGCCGACCCCGCTGGTGCTGCCCTTTGGCTTTTTCCCCATCAGCAAAAATCGTCGCGCCGGCCTGATCATTCCCCGCGATTTTGAGTTTGCACGGATTGAAGGCCTGGGGGTCAAGGATTTTGGCTGGTACCAGCCGATCAGCGAGCACATGGATGCCAAGCTGCTGTTTAATGTCTATACGAGCGGTTCCTGGGGCACGGCGGCTACCTTGCGCTACAATCGCAAATATCACTACGATGGCAATTTTTATAGTGATTACAACACCCGCGTTTCGGAGGATCAGTTTGCCAATAAAATAAAAAATAAATCTTTCAGCATTCGCTGGACCCATCAGCAAGACCCGAAAGCCAACCCGACCCGGCGGTTTGGCGGCAGCATGAATATTGAGACCAACCGCAACCAAAACCGGAACCGGAATGACTACCTAAGCGTGTATCAGAACTCGCTGAGTTCCAACCTGAATTATTCGCAGACTTTTCCGGGCAAGCCCTACACCCTCACCGCTGGCCTGAGTCACTCGCAGAATACGCAGACCCGCGAAATGACGATCAGTTTTCCCAACGTCAATTTTAATATGCAGCGGGTTTATCCTTTTAGGAGGAAGGAAAGCGACGGCACGGAAAAGTGGTACGAAAAACTTTCACTGACTTACAGTTCGTCACTGCAAAACACTGTGCGGGTACCCGATACGCTGCTGTTCACCAAAACGACGCTTCGCAATGCGCGTATCGGTATTCAGCACCGGGCCAGCACGGATTATACTTTTAAATTATTCAAATACATAAATATAGCCCCCCGAATCAATTATGAAGAGAATTGGTACCCCTACACTATTAATCGGGAACTGTTGAAAGAAGATAGTTTGGTGTATGATACCATCGAACAAGAGGGCGCAAGGTTCATTGTGCTGGATAGTACGGCCTCGCGATTTGGGAAGGTGCGTACCACCCGCGATTATGGTTTCAAGACCTTCCGCACGTTCGATGCAGGTGCTTCGGCTAACACGACGCTGTTTTTTACCCGTCAATTCAAGAAAGGCTGGTTCCGGGGTTTTCGGCATAAGATCACGCCTTCGGTCAGTATTGGCGTTGGGCCCGATTTCACCGAGCCCAGATATGCCCGGTATTTTGGTACCTATGCGACTACCTCCCGCGCTGGTTACGGCGACACACTGAACTATAGCGTTTTCGATGACGGTATTTATGGCAAACCCAGTTACAACCCCCGCCAGGTAGCCCTTGGGTATAGCCTGGGCAATGTGCTCGAATTCAAACACCGGGTACGGCGCGATAGTACTGGGGAATCGAGACCGGATAAAAAGGTGACGCTGTTCAATAACCTGACTTTTTCGGGCAATTACAGCCTCACCGCCGATACCCTGCGCTGGAGTTTGATCACTACGGGCGGTTCTTTTCGGCTATTCAAAGGCGTCACGAATATCAACTGGGGGGTCTCTTTCGATCCCTACATCAGCGATGCCAGAGGCCGACGTATCAATAAGTTTGCCCTGCAAGAACAGCGCAAACTGGTGCGACTGACCAATTTGAATTTTCAATTCAACACCGGTTTTACCATCAGCCAAATTCGGAAAGCCTTGGAAAAAAAGGGCAGTTCCAATACCACGGCTGCGGTACACGATGACCTGATTGGCTGGTTCGACAATTTCCGGGTGAGCCACAATATTTCCTTTACCCGCCGACTGATTCCCACCGGCTATGGCACCACCCGCGATACATTGGCAGTCAGTGGCAACAATATCAGCGTCAATGGCAGTATCCAGCTCAATTCCAAGTGGGCGATTGATCTGAATAACATCAGTTACGATCTGGTATCTAAAAGGATTGTTTATCCTGATCTGGGCATCACCCGCGATCTGCACTGCTGGCAAATGAGCCTGAGCTGGCAGCCCACGCGCGGCACCTATTTTTTCACCATTAATGTGAAACCCGGAACGCTGGAATTCCTGAAATTGCCGTATCAGAAGAATATTTTTGATGCGCGGTTGTAAAGACCGCTGCTTGTCCTGCGAGGAAATTCCCAAGCCTGTGGGTTTTTTACATCAACCCGAACATCTTTGCATATTTCAGCATTTCCCCCGGATTGCTGATCTTGAGTTTGCCGGTCATCATGGCCATCATCGGGTTCAGGTCGCCGGAAATGAGTTTGGAAAAATTATCCGCGCTGGTGCTGACTTTACAGGAAGGATCGCCGGTAAGGCCCTCGCTGACGTCCATTTTTCCATCGTTTATTTGTACGGTGTATTGCCCCGAACCGTCCACATCAAAATGAAACAGGGTCGAAACGCCTTCCACGGCTTCGGGCTGCACCTTGGCGGGCAGGGCATACAGAAATTCTTTGACGTCAATCATAGTTATAGTTTTGGTTGAGAATGTTTGAAAACGTTGAGGGTGTTGAGAAGGTTTAGATTGCTGAGAGGGTCGAGAAAAGGGAAATACTAACGCAGCCATACCCATTGCCCACATTTATCATATTGCCCACATTCATCCCATTGACCACATTAACTCCATTGACCACATTCATAAACTTCACCTTGCCTTAACCTGCCAGTCCCTACTTTCGCCCAAAGGTAAAATCACATTTCGAAAATGACAGGGCAAAAACTTCTCGTTCCGTTTCTTTGGCTGATGTTCGCCGCACTTCCTTTTTTTGCTTGCAAATCCGCTCTGAAAAACGAGCCTATTACCCCCCGCACCGGCTTCGACTGGCAGGGCCATCGGGGCTGCCGGGGCCTGATGCCGGAAAACTCGCTGCCCGCTTTCCTGCACGCGCTGGATTTCCCGGAGGTGGTCACGCTGGAGTTAGACCTAGCCGTTTCTAAAGATAATCAGTTGATTGTCAGCCATGAGCCGTGGTTCAATCCGGCCATTTGCCTCGCGCCGGGCGGCGATTCCATTTCCCCGCGCGACGCCGAAAAGAACCTGATTTATCAGTTTACCGTCCCGGAAATTCGCGCTTTCGACTGTGGCCGCCTCGGCAATCCGCGTTTTCCGCAACAGCAAAAGCAATCCACCTACAAGCCCACCCTCGCCGAAGTGGTGACCGCCGTGCGCGCCAAAGCAGGCGGACGCACCCTCCGCTGGAACATCGAGATCAAAAGTCAGCCCGGGTGGGACGGCCTGCGCCACCCGCCTGTGGAAGAATTTGCCCGCCTGACCATTGCAGAATTAAAAAAACTGGGCCTCGAAAAAGATGCCACCGTGCAGTCGTTTGATGTGCGCGCTTTGCAAGCCATGCACCGCCAGGCACCCAATATTCAGTTGGCCTTTCTCATCGAAAATGTCTGGGGAATGAAGACGAATCTGAAAAAACTTGGCTTCACCCCACAGATATACAGCCCGTATTACCAGTTGGTCTCCAAAAAACTGGTGCGTAATTGCCACGCAAAAAATATCCAGGTTATTCCCTGGACGGTAAATGATGTGGCTGCTATGCGCGGCATGATCCAGTTGGGCGTGGATGGGATTATCACAGACTATCCCAATTTGATTCAGGAAGTGGGCAAGAAGTAAATTTGAGTGCGTGATAAAATCGGGGCATTACAGCAGCACCCTGTTCGGCTCGTTTTATAATGGGCCTTTCCCGCGTCGAACAGGGTTCGACGATACATGAAAGCCCCCAATTTTATCACGCACTCGTTAAATTTGAATAAAAACAGATTTTGGAAAAACTAAATATCACGACGGAACGACTGCAAATCAGAAATCTTCAAGCCACCGACCTGGAAGATTTCTATATTTATCGTTCCAACCCTGAAGTTACAAAATACCAGGGGTTTGATGTCATGACAATAGAACAAGCCACAGCATTTATAGAAAAAAATATATACAAACTATTCGGCAAAGCCGGGGAATGGGTGCAATATGGTCTTGAAGATAAATCCACGCGTAAAATAGTAGGCGACTGCGCCATTAAACTAGATAGTAGTGATATTAGAATCGCCGAAATAGGCATTACCATTTCCCATTTGGCCCAAAAAAATGGTTATGCCAAAGAGGCAATGTCTGGTATTTTGGCTTTTTTATTTGATGAAAAACAAATACACCGGGTCGTCGAAACGGTAGATGCGGAAAATATTGCTTCTGCTAATTTAATGCGTAGTCTGGGATTCAGGCAAGAAGGGCATTTTATCGAGAATATATTCTTTAAAGGCAAGTGGGGCAGTGAATTTCAATTTGCTATGCTAAAACGCGAATGGGACGATAAGAAAATAAAAGGCAAATAAGCAAATAAGGCAAAAAGGCAACGAGCAAGTACAGAGAGAATCATCTCAACTTGTGTTTTATAACATTGATAATCAAATTTTTGTATAATTCAAGAGGGCCAGTATTTAATAATATACTTGAACAAATATTTTACTTCGGCGTTCATTATGACCAGACGCGGGATTTTGCGTTACTCCATTTGCATATTGCTTTTTTGCCTTTTGATTTATGTCCATTCGCATTATTCCCATAGCCCAGCAAGGTTCTGGCGCTTTCAATGGCGGCGAGATCATCGAAAATAAACCCATCGGTTTTCCGAAGGATCATTCCACGGTGCGCCCCTATTCCAACCTGTTTTACTGGGCCCATGCCAAAGCCGTGACAGATAGCACCATTGGTTTGCATCCGCATCAGGGTTTTGAGATTTGCTCTTTTGTGCTGAAAGGAGAAATTCGCCACTACGATACCAAACTGCAATCCTGGCGGCCCTTGCAGGCGGGCGACGTGCAGATTATCCGCGCGGGCGACGGCATCAGCCACTCGGAATGGATGGGGCAGGGCGGGGAGATGTTCCAGATTTGGTTCGATCCGAATCTGGCAAATACATTAACGCAGCCCGCCAGTTATGACGACTACCGCTCCGCCGATTTTCCGGAAAAAATAACGCCGGGCGTACGGGTAAAAACCATCGCCGGGCCGGGCAGTCCGTTCCGTATGGATACGCCGGGGGTGGAGATTTGGCAGGTCACTTTAGACGCTGACGCGAGCCACGTTTTACGCGCCGATCCAAACCATATTTATTCCGCTTATGTCCTGGAAGGCGAAGTAACGTTCGATAGCGAGGCCGCTCAACAGTTTGATTTTGTGCAACTTACGGAGCAGACGACCATCAATCTGGAATCACTGACCGGAGGCACCGTATTCATCATTGCCTCGCCCGTAGAGCCCGGTTATCAGACCTACGGGCAGCGGATGCGGCACACGGCGTAAGTTTAAATTACCACAATTTCACCGCTGCCGAAAGGTAAGTCTGCGCCATTTTATTCAGTTGGCCCCAGGTGAATCCGCAATCGCCGCAGTGGTAATACGACATAATATTGCCTACGTCCGGGTTGTAATACTCCCCGTTGGCGTCCGTCTGCTGATTGATAAAACGGCAGCCCGAACTCACGTAGTCTTCAATCGGATTGAACGGCACGTAGGGATCGGCGGGCGTATCGCAGAGGAAATCCCCGGCGGTCGAGCAATTGGAACCGTCCACCAACTCCGTTCCGTTGCCCTGGAAGGTATGCACCAGACCGAAAAAGTGCCCCAGTTCGTGGGCAAAGACCGCCGCATTGGTACACATCGGTTTTTCAATAAAAACACCGCCGGTAAACGCATTACCCACGCCCCCCAGCGAAGCGAGTCCGCAGGCAGGGCCGTCGAGGCTATTGATGAAGTACATATTGATACGAAAATCGGCGTGGTATTTGACGTATATTTCGGCCAATTCCGTGCCCTGATCCTCGTTGTCGTGCTGGAAATTCTCGTGGTAGCGAAACTCGCAGACCTCAAAACTGACCTTGATCGGCGCAAAAAATTTGTTTGCCTCAGTCAATGCTGCGGTAATAGCCATTTCCGTCACCCCATAATTACCCAGGCTGTCCTTGAAAATATGCGCCACGATCGTAAACTTTTTGTTCACGCAGGGCAGGCGCTCTTGCTGAGTCGTATAACTTTGACCGTAAACAAAAGGAGTGTGGCCCAGGAAGAGGAAAAAAAACAAGCACAGCACAGCGTTTTTCATAGGGAAAAAAGTAGCGTTTAGAGCAGTAAAGGTATCATAATAGATGGAACCCGGATTTCCGGTTTTAGCATAGATACAAATATTGCTCCTTTTGCTACCATCTGACCAAGCATTCTTCTTTTACGACCCAAAATAAATTTACCTACGCCCAAAATAAGGCCATGCGCAACACTTTTACCCTGTTTTTGCTGCTTACCGCACTTTCTGCTTTTGCCCAGACGGCCAATATCACGACGGGCTGTGCGCCGGTAGCCGTGTTATTCAGTCCGCCCGCTGGCGCTACGTCTTCTTTCTGGACTTTTAAAGACGGCGGCACTTCCACGCTGAATAGTCCTTCCAATATTTTTACCACGCCCGGCACTTATGAGGTGGAGTACCGATCTGTGGCTGGCGGGCCGCTGCTTGGCACGATTACCGTCACGGTGTATCCAAAGCCGCAACCCAATATTCTGACCACTCCGATCAGTGGTTGTGTGCCGTTGGAGGTCCAATTTAAAGATACTACGCTCATTGCCGGAGATATTCAAATCCTGAATTATAGTTGGGTATTTGGCGATGGCAGTAGTGTGGTCGGTACTTCCAATCCATTACACACTTATACGACGGCGGGTTCCTTTTCGGTCTCGCTGGAATTAACCACTAATTATCCGACTTGTAATGTTACCAGAGTATTTATGGATAAAATAAAAACCTCGCAGCCGCCCAATGTAGGTTTTGTGACCAGTCCGACTCCGGCGCAGGCCTGTGTGCCACCGCTACAAGTGGCCTTTACGAATACCACAACGGGTACCGGGGCTTTGACGTATAGTTGGGATTTAGGCAATGGCACTACTTCTACGCTGACTAATCCGCCAGGTCAAAACTATACGATGATTGGTAATTATGTCGTAATATTAACGGCGACCGATCCGCTGGGTTGCGTGGCTACGAGCCAGCAAAATGTTACGGTGGGCAATCCATTGGCTGATTTTGAAGTGCGGGATACGGTTTGTGCCGGAAGTACCATAGCCATTACTAATTTATCGACCATTGGCCAGTATGCCTGGACTTTTGGCGGTGGGGCCATCCCGGCTACTTCTAATCAGGGCAATCCCGGCGTGGTCTGGAATACACCGGGAATCAAACAAATTTCTTTAACCGTTACGGCAGCCGGTGGTTGTTCTAGTACTAAAACCAGACAGATTTATGTGGACAAAGCCGAGGCTATTTTTAGTGTAGTGCCGTCTTATTCTTGTAATGAACCGACTTTATTTCAATTCAATGCGCTTTCCCCGACGGCCTCCGAATGGCATTGGACTTTTAGTAATGGCGATAGTGCCACTATAAAAAATCCGGTTTTTGTCTGGTTTAATCCCGACAGTATTTATAGTTTACGTGGTCTTTTTCTGGATACCGTTCTGCTGACGGTAACGAACCCTTCCGGTTGTACTGCCCAATCCATGCGGGTGGATACGATCTGGCGGCCCAATGCGCGTTTTATGCCCGACAAACAACACGGTTGTGCACCATTGACCGTCATGTTTGCCGATAGTAGTTTTTCTAATGAAAACATTGTCGAATGGAACTGGAATTATGGCGATGGCAGCCCGGCCGTCATCAATACCACCGATGCCACAGTCTCTCATACTTTTAGCAGTCCCGGTGAATATAATGTACGGTTAATTATTCGTAATAGTCGAGGTTGTATAGATACTTCGTATAATATATTGATTGAAGTGGGCGCACCCATTACGGGTGATTTTACGGCGGATTTCACCGAAGTATGCCCCGGCGATTCCGTACATTTCACTAATTTAACCAATGATCCCCGCATTGATGCCTGGCATTTCTCCTCCGATAGCGACCGACAGTGGCATTGCTTTCAAAACGCTAATCCGGCCTGGGCTTATACCACGGCCACTGGCCCAATGAGTGTGTCGCTTACACTGGAATATAATGGTTGTTTTAATACCGTGACTAAAAACGACTATATTCTGGTCAAAGGCCCCATTGCTAAAATCCACTATCAAACTACTTGCGACAGCACCCTGCTCTTTGATTTTATGGATAAAAGTAGTGGCGCGACCCAGATAAAATGGTTTACTGGCGATGGAGATAGTAGTATTCAATCAGTATTTACCCACAGTTATGCCCAGGCCGGTCAGTACACCGTTATTTTACAAGCAGAAAATCCATCTACTGGTTGTCCTGTTTCTTATGATACCGTTACCGTCTATCCAACCCAATTGAAAGCCATTTTTGATCTGCCTTATCTGATCTGTGGCGACATTCCCCGGCAATTAGATGCTAGTGCTTCGACCAGTGTAAATGCGACTTGTCATAAAGGTTATACCTGGTATTTTACTTTCCAACGCCCGTGGCGCACCGATGAGGCTTCCGTAGAAGCGGCGGAGGAGTATTTATTTGGTCCCTCCGGCCCACAAACCGTGTGGCTGGAAGTAGAAGATATTAATGGTTGTAAAGATACCCTGCGCAAGGATATTTATATTTACAATAATAAGCCACAATTCGCGGTGGATGATTCGCTGATCTGTATTCCGCATACTGTGCATTTTACGGACCAAAGTACTTCGGATACGACTATTGTTTCTTGGAACTGGGATTTTGGCGACGGCACCACCAGTACCGATCAAAATCCACAACATACTTATACCACGCCTCCGCCGAACGGCACGTTTTTCCAGGTAAAACTGCAAATTAACGATGAGGCAGATTGCCCCAAAGAGGTAAGCCAAGCCATCAGTGTCTATACGCCAAGTAGTATTATTGCCACTTTGCCCTCACCGCCCAATGTCTGTATCGGCAGTAATATTGTTTTTAATGCCAGTGATTATACCGTGATGGGTTCGAACCTCAGTTGGCAATGGGATTTTGGCAATGGTGTGACGGCCAACGGGCAGACCGCGCAACATACTTTTAACCAGTCGGGTACTATTCCGGTTGTCGTAAATTTTACCGAAATAGCCACGGGTTGTACGGGTAGTTCGGCGATTGACGTGCGGGTGCAGGATTATCCGCAAGCCACTTTTACTTCCAATGTGGATGACCAGAATATTATCTGTTATCCACAGAATATAAACCTTACTTCTACTACACAATCGCCTTTCCAGTTGGGTATTTTCTGGAATCTGGGCAATGGATTGACACCAGTCGGCCCGACGGCAGCCACGGCTTTCCAGAAAGGCACTTATACGGTTTCAATGGTGGCGGTTACGCCTTATGGTTGTGCCGATACGACGCAGCGTACTTTTGTGGTGGTCGGCCCGGAAGGCGATTTTACAACCGATAAAAGTCTAATCTGTACCGGCGATGCAGTAGTATTTACTATGCGCGATACAGCAGACATAAGCTCCTGGTCCTGGGATTTTGGTGATGGTAACACAGTAGATATTATAAATCCCGTGACGCATAATTATACTTTTTATCCGCCATCGGGTGTACAGACGGCCAAACTTATTCTGCGCGGCGAAGACGATGCCTGTACGTTCATTGTGACTAAACCTATTAATTTTTCCCAAATAAAGGCTGATTTTGCCGTTTTAACCGACCCGGTTTGTCTGGGCAATCCGCATCAATTTACGAATACTTCTAATGACGCGAATCAGTATAACTGGTTTTTCGGGGATGGTGCGACTGCCACTACGCAGAATGCCCAACATGAATACACGGCAGAAGGGGATTATTTGGTCACTTTAATTGTGACGGAACAGCCCGTTGGTTGCATGGATACCACTAGTTTATTAGTAAATGTGATGGGTTTGCCCAATTTGCAAGTGTATGGTGATACTATTTGTCCGGGCGATACGGCCATGATTGGTCTGGTATTGCCATTTAATAATGCGACATATAGTTGGACCCCGGCGAACCAGATTCTGGCACCTAAAAACGGCCCCAGTGTGCAGGCTATTCCTACGGAAACTACGGCTTTTGTCGTCACCGTCACCGATTCTACGGGCTGTTTGGGTATTGATACGGCATTAGTTTGGATACCGAGTAGTCAAACCAATGCACAGAATCTGGATACGGTAGTCGCCAAAGGCCAGCCCGTGGTGCTGCCGGTCACTTATGATCCATTTTTTACTTATGTCTGGTCACCTTCGCCGGGGCTGACATATCCGCCGGTGGTCACTCCGCAGGATAGTTCCTTGCATTATACGCTGATTATTACCGATCAATTGGGTTGTGCCAGTGCGACTTATAACTTTAATGTGCGCGTAGTACCGCAAAAAGTAATTTATCCCAACGCTTTCACCCCCAATGGAGATGGCGTCAATGATGTCTTTCAATTGCTGCCAGATGGCGAAAATGAACTGGTAGATGTGGATTATATGCAGATATACGACCGCTGGGGCGAACTGGTATTTGAAGGTCGCGGCACCGCTAAATCAGTTTTTTGGGATGGTATTTACAAAGGTAAACCTGCTATGTCCGATGTGTTTGCCTGGGTGGCGCAGGTGAGTTATAAAACCGGCGTAAAAGAGCAATTAAGCGGGGAATTAATGTTATTGCGGTAGTTTGCACTACTCTTTCCTCGCCGCTCTTGGTGTTTTCACCATAGCCGTCAGGCTAAGGGAATAATGATCGATCTTTGAGGCGAAAGGAATAAAATATGACACTAGACACTGGATTGGTTGAGCCGATAGTAGGGCTACTGAGTGCTCTGTTTTCAGAAGAGGAAACGGAAAAGATTGCGCGGTCGAGCAAATTTATTGAACGGAGCACAAGTCGTTTGAGTGGGCGTATGTTTTTGATGCTGAACGTATTGCGGGCGGAGGGGCATCTTTATCAAAGCCTGCAAGACCAATGCTGTTACTTGCAAGACGCATTTGGTGTGCGGATGCGCAAGCAGTCACTGGACGAGCGTTACGGCTCTGAGGCAGTCACTTTCATGCAGGCGTGCTTTGCCAAAGTGCTCAGCGCAAGTGCGCAGATAGGTGGGCAAGCAGGCTTGGGCAGCGGCTTAAAATCTATCCACCTGTGCGATGCCAGCAGTTTTAAGTTGAGCAACACTTTGAAGGAAGTTTTCCCTGGAAGTGGCACGGCAGCGGGCATCAAGATTTTTTACTCCTTTGAGTTGTTGAGTGGCCGCTGTACGGGCGTGGAGTGGGTAGGTGGCAAGCAGAACGACACGACCTATTTGGCTTCGATAGAGAAGAATATTGAAGTCAAGAGCCTGTATATTAAAGATTTAGGGTTTTGGAGCACCCGTCATTTTAATCATATCCATCAAGCCGGTGCCTATTTTGTGACCCGTTACAAAGTACCCAATCGGCTCTGGCGCAAAGTAGATAATGTATTGGTTGGGTTAGATCTGCCAGCAATATTGCAAGGCATTGGGCAGGCAACAGTTATAGAGGAAGTATTCTTGGGGGATAGCCACATTCCTGTTCGACTACATGTGGAAAAAGTGTCCGAGGAAGTGGCTCAAAAACGGAGAGCCAAAATACTTCAAAAAGCGGCCTCAAACAAAGTGGTCAGTTCCGAATTGACGCTTTTGTTATGCCAATATAGTATTTTTATTACCAATGCTCCACAATCAATGCTGCCGATTGAGCATATCCGGGTGTTCTATATGCTGCGTTGGCAGATAGAGTTGATCTTTAAGGCTTGGAAATCAATCTTTGAACTGGACAAAGTGCAACGAATGAACCCCCATCGCTTCGAGTGTTATTTGATGGGTAAACTGATGGCCGTACTATTGTCCAGTCATTTGCAGCACTTGATCAAGGCCCAATTATGGGAGGAACAAGAATTTGAATTAAGCGAATGGAAAGCGCACAAGATATTTAAAAAAAAATTGGCCAACTAGCAGAGGCCATCAGGATCGGGTGGCTCGCAATTCAAACGGTCTTTATGGAAATTTTGCACTAAATTGTGCTGTATGGTCCCAAAGATAGAAAAAAAATAGAGCCAATGCATTGGAAATCAACCCCTAAACTCATTATCGCCCTCTTAGCCTGACGGCTATGGTGTTTTCACCAAGAGCAACTACTTGGGGCACCAAGCCTAATCACTCACTCCGATGTAAAGTAGCCAAATTCACACTTGCCACCACTGAGGGCTACAAGGACGAGAACGGTTAGGTCCATTCGCAAACTGAGTGGCATAATATCGTGCTTTGGCGTGGCTTGGCCGAGTTGGCTGAGAAATACCTGAAGAAGGGAAGTATAGTACACGTAGAAGGGAAAAACCGAACCCGCTCCTACGAGGATAAACAAGGCGTAAAGCGTTATGTGACGGAAGTGGTAGGGGAGTAAATCATCATGCTCGATAAAAAAGAGGGGTGAAGGAAGTGCGCATTTTGTATTGCCGAACCGAAAACAATACACAATGCGAAGTACGCATTTTGTATTGTTTCTGGAATGAAAGTTTTCATTTGATGATTCGTAAGGTTTTGATTTAGTGATATTTGAAAAATACTTTCTGAAAGGTTTTTAGTGATCTGACACTTTTTTACCTTTGTGCCTTAGATGTGCGAGGTTCGCATATTATCACGTTAGCGGTCAGGCTAAGACTACACAGAAACGACAGACAATAAACAAGGAAAAAATGAACAGAAAAGTAATTTTATATATTGCAACTAGTTTAGACGGCTACATTGCAAAACCGAATGACGACCTTGGATTTCTTTCAATCGTAGAGCAAGAAGGTCAAGACTATGGATATGCAGACTTTGTAAATACAGTGGACGCTGTTATCGTAGGACGGAAAACTTATGACAAAGTAATATCTATGGGGTTTGACTTTCCACACACTGACAAAGATGCATATATTATTACACGGACACCAAGACCAGATTTAGGTTCTGTAAAATTTTATTCAGGTGACCTTAAATCACTAGTTGAAAGACTTAAATCCGAGAATGGAAAAAATATATTTTGTGACGGGGGTGCAGAAATCGTAAATGAACTTTTAAAAGACAACCTTATTGACGAGTTTATTATTTCTGTAATTCCAATTTTGGTTGGTAACGGGACAAAGCTTTTCAAAGACGGACGACCAGAACAAAAATTAGAACTTGTTTCGACAAAGCAGTTTGACAAAGGACTAACTCAACTTCATTACAAACGTGCAGACAAATAGAACAAACAAAAACGATGGACAAGAAGCCCGAACCGCTAACATCGGTTTGGCAATATGGCGGCTGATGTGCTTTTATTAAACATTTGTGCAAAGTTCAACAGTAGGAATTCTATTGAAATTTTGTGCTAAAAATCCGCCACATCGCCAAGCCGCCCACGTTGGTAACCAATAAACGACACCCCTATTTCCAAATGACCGGAACATAACTGTACATCCCAGCCATTTGGAAATATGAGCCTCCTGTTTAACCATTCCTCTCCGCGTACCGCTTGAAATTATCCAAAATCGCCTGCCAGCCCGCTCGCTGCATTTCCGGCGGATTCATATTTTCGGCATCGAATGTTTCGATGATATGGGTGCCGCCATCCCTGGTTTGAAAAGTTACTTCCACTTTTCGGCCATCCCCAAGCGTATAAGCAATGCGTTGGTTTTCCACCACGTCATCATAAGTGCCACCGAAATCGAAACTTACGCTTCCATCTTTGGCGGCCATCGTAGAGACAAAACTTCCACCCGTTCGTAAATCATTGACGGCCTTGGGTGTATGCCAGTCATCGGAGGCATTGTTCCATTGGGTGATGTGTTCGGGAGCCGTCCAGTATTGCCAGACCTTTTCGACGGGGGCGTGGACGGTGCTTTCCACGGTAATGGGCGCGCTGAGTTTGGGACCTTCGCTGAGTTGCGCGATGTTAATTTTCCGCATTTGCATCATGGCGGCCATTGCCCGTTGTGACACTGCGGGGTCGGGGTCGCCGAGTAAACGCGGCAAAGCCTCCGGGATAATCTGCCACGACACGCCGAATTTATCTTTCAACCAGCCGCATTGGCTTTCCTGTCCGCCGTCCGCCGTCAGTTTTTCCCAAAAGAAATCGACCTCTTCCTGGTTGCCGCAGTTGACCACCAGTGATACGGCTTCGTTGAAGGTGAAAAGTTGTTCCACCCCGCTGTCCATGACCATAAAGGTTTGCCCGTTTAAGGTGAACTGCGCGTGGGTTACCTGGCCTTCCGGGCCCTGCCCGGCACCGTAATGCAGGATGCCGCCGATGGCAGAGTCGTCGAACAGGGACGTATAAAACCGCATTGCTTCCTCAGCGCGGCCTTGCTGCGGGCCTGAAAACATGAGCAAAGGCGTGAATTTTTGTCCGACCTCGGCGATTTTTCCCCACGAAATTTGCCACGACACGCCGAAGCGATCCTGTATCCAACCATATTTTGGGCTCCAATCGTAGCGCTCAAGCGGCATGAGGGCGGTGCCGCCCTCGGCGAGTTTTTGCCACACCTTGTCCGTTTCCGCCTCTGTTTCGCAGACGACGAAAAATGAAATGCAAGGATTGATCTGAAACTGCGGGCCACCATTTAGTGCGCTGAATTTTTGCCCGTCCAGCCAAAAATCCACGACCATGACCGCCTCGCCGTTGCGGACGGTGGAGCCAATTTTCGCGTTTTTAAAAACGGACGTGTAGAAGTGGGCGGCCTCTTCTGCCTGCTGGTCGAACCACAGGAACGGGTTGATTTTCTGCATTTTTGTCATGATGTCTTTATTTATAGGTGTTAAAAACTTGGACAAAGGTGCAGGATTTTTTAAAACAAAATGTAGTATAATTCCGACATTTTGGGAGGGGGATTACGACATTTTTTGGTGCCTGATTTCAGCAGGTTTGCTGCTGTTATATTAGGTTTGCCAGGCAATATTAATTTTGCACAAAAATAAAATACACACCAAAACATGGAAATAATAGCCGATCAAATACCCAGCGACATTTATCGCTTTTTACGCACGACTTGCGGGTTATCTGCGAAAACCCAGACAGCCAGTGAAATCGGACTGCGTAATTCCATTTATTCCGTTATGATAAAGAACGGAGAGGCCATCATTGGTATGGGCCGAATCATCGGCGACGGTGGCTGCTTCTGCCAAATCACAGATATTTGTGTGCTTCCCGCGTATCAGGGGCAGGGCATTGGCAAGATGATTATGAAAAACCTGACGGACTATATTCAGCATCATTTGCCGGAATCGTGTTATATCAGTCTGATCGCTGATGGCAACGCATCCTATTTATATGAACAATTTGGATTTAAAGATACTTTGCCTGCCTCCAAAGGAATGTATTTCCAACGTTGAATACAAATGCAGAAACGCCGACAATTAACACTTTTTGTAGAAAATCACCATTCTGAAGCCATAGAGGCAATCCGTAAGGAATTCAATCTGGCTCAATATGCCTTGATTAAAGCACACGTCACGCTATGCCGGGAAGATGAACTGGAAGAAATAGAAAAGGTGATGGCGAACCTGCTAAAATTAAATCAAGCAGAAGTGACGATTGATTTCGGTAAAGTAATACGGTTTGCCGATGGGAAAGGTGTTCTATTACCGGCTATTGGTAATAGTGAGCAATTTCAGCAATTAAGAGCCGTCATTCTGGAAGGAGTAATCGAAAAGCCCCGGCAACACGAACCGCATATTACTTTAATGCATCCGAGGAATGCTACTTGTACAGATGCTATATTTGAACAAATTGAGAAGATTGAATTTCCTGATAAAATAGTATTTCGGAAAATTAGCCTGATTGAACAGGAACTGGGGAAGGAGTGGGAGGTTTTGAGGGAATTTGAATTGAGTAGTAAGGAATGAGTGAGAAATAAGTTCCCATTTTCCCAAATCTGGATGTCATTTCGACGGCAGGAGAAATCTGGCTACGGAGCATTGATAATCAACACCTTAGCAGATTCCTCCTGTCGTCGGAATGACAACTCAGGTAAGGTTGTTTCTGCCATCTTATTTTTTACACGTTCCTAAAATATAATTTTCAAGCAATCAGCCGCAGGTCAAAAGTGAAACCCGGCACCACCTCTTCTCCTGACAATACCTGATCAAAACCTTTAACTATTTCAATACTGCCATCAGTACGATAAATATAAGTCTCCTGATTAAAAGTATCCAATAGCCAACCCAGTTCTGCGCCATTTTCTATCCATTCTACCATTTTAGCCTTCAATTTCGGCAGCGATTTATCCGATTCAGAACGAATTTCGACTACAAAATTGGGGCAAACGGGGGCAAAACTTTTCTTTTGGGCTTCCGTCAGTTTATCCCAACGTTCGTAAGCAACAAAGGCCGTATCAGCGGCTCGCATTGCTCCATTCAGCAGAGTAAAACCAGTCGAAGAATTATACACTTTGCCTCTCTTGCTGCCCAGGTTCCACATGAATAAAAAAGATTGGACCGTGGTTTCTTTTTCGCCAGTGTCAATATGTACGGGGGGCATAACTATAACATTTCCAGATGAATCCCGCTCAATACGCAGATGTTTGTTCTGTGCGCAGAACGCTTCGAAGGCCGCGTCAGTCATTTTCTCGGCAATGCCCTCTATTTCCAACGTGTCAGTGATCAGCATGAGCAGATATTTTTTCAAAAATACAGGCTTTTTACGAAAGTGAGCGTAACCTGTCCCGCATATTTAATCAAATTGACCACATTCTTCTCATTGACCACATTAATTACCCTTCACTCGTAAAGTGAAATTCAATCTTTGGAAAAGCCTCCTGCACGGTTTGCAGCGTCCAAGCGGTTTCGGCCAGAAAAACGGTGTCCCCCTCGCTGTCCTTGGCAATGTCGCGCTTGCGGCGATCTATGAATTCCTGCATCGCTTTCGGGTCTGCCGACGTGACCCAGCAAGCCTTGTGCAAACTAACGGGTTCGTAGCGGCACTTGGCACCGTATTCACTTTCCAGCCGGTGCTGGATCACCTCGAATTGTAGTTGCCCCACCGTGCCGATGATGCGCCGCCCATCGCTTTGGCGAGTGAACATCTGCGCCACACCCTCGTCCATCAGTTGGTCGAGGCCTTTGGCGAACTGCTTTTGTTTCAGCGGATCGGCGTTTTCCACATAGCGGAACATTTCGGGCGAGAAAGCCGGAATGCCTTTGAAATGCAGCGATTCGCCCTCGGTCAGCGTGTCGCCGATTTTGAAATTGCCGCTGTCGTACAGGCCCACCACGTCGCCGGGATAGGCTTCTTCCAGCAGGGTTTTCTTGCTGGCCATGAACATCGTGGGGTTGGGGAATTTCATATCGCGGTTCAGCCGCATGTGGCGGTAGTTTTTGTTGCGCTCGAATTTACCGCTGCATATTCGCAGAAACGCGATGCGGTCGCGGTGGCGCGGGTCCATGTTGGCAAATATTTTGAACACAAAACCCGTCATTTTATCCTCGTCCGGCTCCACCAGACGTTCCTCGGTGTAACGGGGCAGGGGAGTGGGGGCAATTTCCACAAAACAATCCAGCATTTCTTTTACGCCAAAATTGTTGACCGCCGAACCAAAAAATACCGGGCAAATCTTGCCATCCAGGTAGTCCTGTTTTTCAAATTTCGGGTACACCGTTTCGATAATATTCACCTCATCGCGCAGTTCGCGGGCGGCACTTTCGCCGACTATTTTGTCCAGGTCGGGATGCGCCAAATCTTCAAATACGATGATCTCTTCGTCCTCCTGTTTGCCGTGCGGATTGAACAGCACGAGTTTTTTTTCATACAAATTATACACGCCCTTGAAGCGTTGGCCCATACCGATGGGCCAGGAAAGCGGCCGCACTTTCACCGCCAGTTTCTGCTCTATTTCGTCGAGCAGATCGAAGGCATCGCGGCCTTCGCGGTCGAGTTTGTTCACAAAAAAGATGATCGGCGTGTTGCGCATCCGGCAGACTTTGGTCAGTTTCTCGGTCTGCTTTTCCACGCCGTTGGCTACGTCCACCACCACGATGGCGGAGTCCACGGCGGTCAGGGTGCGGTAGGTATCTTCTGCAAAATCTTCGTGGCCCGGCGTATCCAATATGTTGATTTGCAGGTCTCTATACTCAAAGCCCATCACCGAGGTGCTCACCGAAATACCGCGTTGCCGCTCGATTTCCATAAAGTCGGAGACCGTGCTTTTTTTGATCTTATTGCTTTTTACCGCACCGGCGGTCTGAATAGCGCCGCCAAACAGCAGCAGTTTTTCGGTGAGGGTCGTTTTGCCTGCATCGGGGTGAGCGACGATGGCGAAGGTGCGACGGCGGGCGAGTTCGGAAAGGAAAGTGGACATGTGGGCGTTCTTGAAAATGGGCGCAAAAGTAGGTAAATCTGCCCATATTGGCGCATCAACGAACTGAAATGCGCCAAGAGACGTTATTTGCGCGTTAATTGTCCCTAATGCCGCGTAGCCATCGCTACCAAATGTCCTATCTTAGCCGAATCATAGTTCTGGATATGGCGACTGAACCCCGCCATTACAATTTATAAGCAACCACAAACACTGTATAATTTGCAACGCAAGCCGATTCCTGTATTTTTCAAGGTGCTTATTGGGCTGGCCGCCGCTGTTTTCATTTGGCTGGGCCTGTGCAACCGCCCCGATCCGATTTGGATCGAAGCGGGTAAACAGGTGCAGCAACGTTACCCGATGCTGGATGACGCAGTGGATTCCATTCAATTGTTATTCAACGAAATACATAAAGAGGAACCTGCGCTGCACCGTTCCGATTCTTCGGCTTTTCGGCTGATTTCGCAGCCCTATTTGCCGGTCATCGAGTGGGGGAAATTTGACAGTTTCTGCCGCACGGTACAGGAAAAACGTTTCATTGTGCTGTCGGGCGTGACGAGTACCGGTGCCACCAATCTGGCAGTGTGTGCCGCTCGTTTGCTGGCTGGGCAACCGGCTAATTTGCTGCAAATCAGTTGTGCGCCGCAGTTTGACCTGGAATATCACCGTAAGTACATTGGCCGCGAAGAGAAAGGAAAATTCGTGCCCGGCGATCTGTTGCTTTTTTGGGATAAATGCCGACTGCATCCCGAGCAGGAGTTTGTGGTCATTTTGGATAATTTTGATAAAATAAACCCGGAGACCTTTTTCGGCCCGGAGATGTGGGAAATGCTTAGCAGCCGCCGTGAACCCGCGCGTCTCGGCAAGTTAGAAATCACGGTGCCTGACAATTTTTACCTGATCTCGGTGACGCACTTTGGCCCTGGCGCGCAGACGGAGTTGAGTGAAGAGCATTTCAAACGCATCGGACGGCCTTATGTGTTGGAACCGAACAGCCACGAGTTGTTAGAGTATTTGCGCCGTCAGGCTACGGCGGCCAAAGCGAGTACGGATACATTGGCGGCACGCCAGTTCGCATTGCTGCAAGACACTACTGAACAACGCCGTTTTTTGTATTACTTCCTGAAAACCAATGCGTTGATCTCCGCCCGTTATTCACCAGGCCATCAATTGGGGCAGGGCAGCAACCTGCGCAAGAGTTACTTACTAGGTGGCGTACCGGCTTTGAAGCAACTTTTTCTCGACCATATCAATGCGCTGCGTCCAGATCGGGCTTTGACCAAAAAGGATTTTGCGTCGTTTGACTACACCGTAAATAATCAGGGCTTGGAGGAAAACTCCAACTTCCTGGCGCGGCAAGTGCAAATGCTGCGCGACACGGGCTATTTTGTGGAGGTGACGATGGTGGCGGCGACGGCCTTGCTGACCGCTTTGTTTAGTTGGTGGGTGTTCCGCCGCCGCGAACGGCTCATTCGCAACTATGGCGACCGGGTGCAGAAGGTCTTTCACGATTTTGATCATCAACGGACGAGTGCCGAAGAGGCATCCCGGCGTTTGGAAGAGATAAAAAAAGAGGTGGATAACCTGGTGCTGCGTCGCCACTTGAACTACACGGAGGCCCTTTATTTTATGGCTTTTATTGAGGATAAAGTAAAACGTATTGATTTCGCGCGCAGCGTCAGTGAGAACTTCCTGGAACTGTTCAATGCCTTTATGGACGACAATGTGCTCACCGAAAACGAGTACACCAAACTATGTCAGTTCCTGGAAACGATCAAGCATAAAATACCCGACGAGGCTTATCAGCAATTTAGCCAAAAAGTCGAGGATGCGTATAAAGCGCACCATAGTTATAGCGGGTAGTAGCAGTGGCCTCCCGGCCCACGGGCTTGCTTTTTGTTTCCCATTGCCAACGATTGGTTTTTGCCCTTATCTTTGTGAAAAAATTGCATCATGGCAGTAATGACTTTTAGCAACATTAAGGTAGAAGATTTGGACCAGCGGCTGATTGATAGCATACGGGCCTTCCTTACAGGTAAAGAAGTACAGATTTCCATAGTCGTCCAAGAAACGGTGGCGGAAAATCCTAAGCAAGAATCATTGTCTGAATTGCTGGCTCGTAATGCTGCTGCTGAAGTTGTTTACAGAATCCCGAGCGAGGAAATCGACAAGATTGCAGAACAATTGGAAGTCGATGAAAATTTTGATCCTGTATCAGCTATTAAAAAGTTTGCCGTCCCCCGCCATCAACCTGAGCCGGCATGAGAGACATCCAATTGGAAGGAGATTCCTTGGAAGATATGCAGTTTTGGCTGACGAACGACCGAAAAATCCTTCAAAAAATCTTTCGCTTTTTTGTGGAATCAAAGCGTACCCTTTTTGAAGGCACTGGCAAACCAGAACCACTACGCGGCGATAAAAGTGGGCTTTGGTCGCGTCGCATCACCGACGAGCATCGCATGGTGTAAGAGGTTACCGATGATTTTATTATCGTCCACTAGCTGCGTAGGCATTACGAGGATTAATGCAAATTCACTTAATTGGACAAAGCCTACTAACAGTAGTATTGGTACTCTAAAAAAGAGTAGGCACTGGTCTTTTTTCCACTGGCTTTTTAAAAAACGGTGTATCCCGTATCCAGAACCGCCACGGCCACTCGGCACATTCTCCAGCATAGTCCACGCCAATACGTTTACCGACAGCAATGTCTTCGGGTTTTACTATTTCGCCCCGATCTTCGATCCAGATTGGCGAATCGGCATCCGTCAGTCGCTGGCCCGTCCATTTAGTCGTAATACCCAAGGCCTGACTGAGTGAGCCGGGGCCGGTCGTCAGTTGCACCAACGACTGGTTTTTTCCGCCGCGGCGTTCGCGCATAATGTCTATGCCTTCCAATGGTTCGATGGCGCGTATTAATACGGCGTGGGCCAGGTTTTCCGGCGCGGTGACTACATTGAATAGATAATGAATGCCATAACATAGAAAAACGTAGGCTCCACCGCCCTCGCCAAACATCACTTCCGTACGCGACGTGCGGCGGTCGCCCCAGGCGTGACAGGCACGGTCGTCGGGTGCCCGGTAGGCTTCCGTTTCGGTGATGCGTCCGGCGGTATACTGCCCATCAAAATTGGTAACCAGCACTTTGCCCAGCAGGTCACGGGCTATTTGTACTACATCGGTGCGCTGGTAAAATTCGGGCGGCAGGTGTAAATGGATGTCTGTTTTAATTAGAGCCATTACAGCGTACTAAGGTAGATTATGGGTCAAATTGATGTTTAAGGTACTGTAGAACTCGTGAACCACTCAGATCCAAATTTTCCATTCAGACAAATGGAAGAGCGTTTCGCAGCACCTCTACGCGTGGCTGCCAGCCGAAGATTAAAAATATATGCCAAAAAATATTTTATTTAGAAATTATTTGCAAATAACGCATTCCATCTACAAACGGCTGTTTTTGCAGACAAAACGGTGACAAATGACCGACGAAATTTAATTCGGAAATGACCGCCCAAAACGCTGCTTCACCAAATGTCGTTTTTATTCAATGCCAGATTTGCAACCTCCCCGATCTTTGCCTTGTCAATGGGAATCAAAAAGCAGTAAACAAATTTTTAAAACCGGTTTGTAACTTCTTTCGCCTGGCACCGTCCAGTTAATCAAAGGTCGCTTTTATGTAATGGCGGTTTCGTAGTCCGCCAGACCTTTGCACCAGAATATTTGAAGTAAAAATGAAAATGATATGCAGTACCAGGAATTCAATCCTTCCTCCGCCCTGAAACCATATATAGAGTGTTTTTGGACCAATACTGGCAGTTTGCCCGACCCCAACCAGCCTTTTCGCTGCATCCCGAATGGTAGCCTGGATATTGTCATCAGCACCAACGCTGCGCCTACCTGGGTGCAACGCGGAGAAAACTGGGAACAAATGCCAGATGCATTTATCACCGGTATCTGGACGGAACCGGCGATTATGAAATGGGATCACCTCAGTTGGTTCGGGATTCGGCTCAAGCCGGAAATGTTTGTTCACTTGTTCCAGCAGCCGATGCGCGAAATGGAAAACGTCACGCTCGACATACGGACCGTGCTGGGCGCAGAAGCGGGCAAATTGGCCAGCCAACTGGCCGAAGCATCCGACCACCAGCAGCGTATCAGCATGGCCGAAGCCTTTGTCACTCGCGAACTGGCCAAACGCCAACCACCGCAGAGCACGTATCTCAACGAAGCCATGCGGCTGATTCGGAAACATAGCGGCCAGGTGAGCACCGGGGAATTGAGCCGACAGGTTTTTGTGGGCGAACGGCAGTTGCAAAGGGCTTTCCGTGAATATTTCGGCGCCAGCCCCAAGACTTACGGACGCATTGCCCGCTTCAACTATGCGAATCAACTAGTAATGACTAATCCGAATTCATCCTGGGTGGAGGTGAGTTATACGTGCGGTTATGCCGATCAGGCGCACTTCATCCGCGATTGTAAAGCCCTCGCTGGTGATGTACCGACGACGCTTTTTGCCGGAATAAAATTGAAAACCAACCACGAATACGCCATGTAATGAATTTTAAAACCAATAAACATTTAAAACAATCTTCTTTCTTCTAGTAAAACTAGGCAAAACCTGGTGTGCAATCAGTAGTTTTGGATAAAATCAGTTTAAATTAACTGGCTGTAAAAGGTTATGCCTAATAACCAATACACCAATTAACCAATAACTCTATTGCACGGGCCACTGCGCCCACTTTCTAACGCATTTTCATTTTTTTTCAAATTCAGGTTCTGCCGCAACGGTAGAGCCGTAGGACGCAGTCTGTCCCGACTATTCGCAGGGGCCGAGACACCGCGGTTCAAGCCGACACGAGCCGGTTTGGGATGGGCTGCTTTTTTTACCTGTTTACCCGCCGAAGTCTTTTCAGACGAAGGCGGGTCACTACCATCCTAAAAAACCACTCTCACAATTCATTCATTCACAGTCTTTTGGAGGAATCTGTATTCCGCCCAACAGTCACCATTATTTAAACAATCTAACGCACACACCACATCATGAATAAGCAATTTTTTCAGATCCCGGTTGCCATCTTCGCTGCATTAATGCTCACCCTCACCGCCTGCGAAAAGGACAAAGACAAACCGAAACCAGAACCCACCGTACAAGAAAAACTGGTCGGTAAATGGGAAATAAAATCCTTTACTTTGGACGGCGTCGAAATAAAAGGCACTATCGTTTCTACTTCCACGATTGAACTGGAAGCATATAGCGGCATTGATGGCGATTTCGAGTGGATGATTAATTACACCGACGGCACAGTAGATCGCACGACCGGCGATTACATCGCAGACGTAACAGAGAAAGAGATCAAGTTTGGCGCCGATAATGGTGAAAACATCAAATTTGACTTTGATCTGGATGGCGACGACCTGGAATTGTCCGGCACACTGGATGGTGAGCGGTATATTCTGCAAGCCGAACGGGATTAGTATTAAAAACGCAAAAGGGCAATAAGCAAGGGGCAATAAGCAAAAAAGCAAATGAAGCAAAGGGCAAAAAGGAGCAAATCAGGGATTGAGTTTACCTAATCATTATGGTCTTTATTCAGGGCATATCTGCCTATTGCTTATTACCTTTTGCCTTTTTTATTAATTGCCAATTTGCCATTTGCTCACTTGCCCTTTGTTTTTTCCTCTCAACCAATAAAATAATTGATTATGAAAAAAGTCTTTAAAATTCTGGGTTACGGCCTGGGATCCATTATAGTGTTAATCGGCATTTTTGCGGCGTATATCCAGATAAAAGGCGTTCCCTATTATCCGGTAGAAATACCCAATGCTATACAGCAACTACAAGTGCCGCGCGATACACAGCACATTGCCGAAGGCAAACGCATTGCGTCTATGTTATGCCGCGAATGCCATTATTCCACCGAAACGCAGAAAATGACGGGGGGCCACCGGACCGACATTCCCAAAGAGTTCGGGGAAATCTATTCCCTGAATATTACGCAGGATAAAACCCACGGCATTGGCGATTGGACCGATGGACAAATCTATTATTTCCTGCGCACCGGCATTCGTCCGCAAACCGGGCAGTACGTGCCGCCTTTTATGCCCAAGTTTCCACGCATGTCTGATGAAGATATGTATTCGATTATTGCCTGGTTGCGCTCTGAAGATGCGGAACTGGCTCCCGACCCCCATGAATATCCCGCTAATAAGGCTAATTTTCTAATAAAACTATTAGCCAACGTTGCCTTCAAACCTTTGCCTTTGCCACAGCAGCCCATTATAGAACCCGACACCACCGACGCAGTCGCGCTCGGTAGATACGTCGCCGATGGCATGGTGGGTTGCTATAATTGTCATAGTGCTGACTTGAAAACAATCAATGAATTAGAACCCGAAAAATCACCGGGTTTCTATGGTGGCGGCACTGCTATGCTCGATCTGGATGGCAAAACCGAAGTAGTAACGGCTAATATTACTTTCGACCCCACGACGGGCATTGGTAATATATCGGAACAGGCGTTTGTGGAGGCGGTGCGCTTTTGCAAAAAGCCGGGTGGTGGCCAATTACACTATCCCATGACGCCCCATGCGGGATTGAGCGACACCGAAGTACGTGCCATTTACGCTTATTTGAAAACCGTGCCGCAGATTCACCATGAAGTAACCAGATTTAAAGAAGCTTCTAATTAATTCACCTCACCATGACTACTATTTTTTCCAATCTCGTCCTGGCCATCAGTCTTGTGGTCAGTCTGGCGGGCATCAGGGTGCTGTTGCACACCCGGCGTTTGACCCGAAAACCAACCAAGGCCCATTAGTTTTAACTATGAAAATCACTATTTTGTACAGCATTTTGCTGGCGATGACTTTTGGTAAATCCAATTGTTACTCTGTGCCAGGCATTGCTACTGAATCCATGCCAGAGAAAACGTCGGCCAAACTTGCGCCCGCTTATAATGGCATATTAGTCATTCATCAAGGTGTAGCCGAATTTCGTGACTGCGAGACTCGAATGAAATTGTGCATAAAAGATGAAACCGGGCACCTGGATTCCTGTTATCAGCACACCGTTGCTGCTAATTACGATGGCGTTTATGCAGTGTTGCATGGAAATATTGATCTCAATATTGAACCGACTAATAAATATGCCGGTACTTTTCTGGTAACGCATATTCATCGGTTGGAGCATACCAATGGGACCTCGGATTGTTGGCAGTAAAAGTAGTGGCATGGCATTTTAGTGGATATTATGTCATTTCATTCATCAAAACTGCCAACTATGAAAAAAGTGATTTTTCTCTTCCTGTTCTCCGCTGCGCTGACCACGGCCTGCAACCCCGCTAAAAAATGCCAGGAAAACCCGCAAGCCGACTGTATGTGTACCAAACAGTACGACCCGGTCTGCGGCTGCAATCAAAAAACCTACGGCAATGCCTGCGAAGCAAAATGTGCGGGTATTACGACTTTCACCAAAGGCGAATGTCCGCCCAAGTAACTCCGGTCCCTGATCGAGAAAACACAAACGTGGCCGCTCCAACCGGAAGGTGGAAGCGGCCACGCTGCTTTTAGGCTATAAACTCCCGTGCATGGCTCACCAGCTCCGGGAAAAACACGTCGAAATCTGCCGAGAAATCCTCGATATTGGCAAAAAAATAATCCAGCATAGCGAGCGGGTCAAACTCTGGTGGCAGCCGCCGGGCAAAACGCTGGAACACCCATTCCAGACCCGCACGTTGCTGGTAGCCATGCAGAAATGATCCTGCCACCATGTGCGGCGTTCGTTCCTGCAACACTGGCGGCAGGTCGGCGATGCGTTTTTCCAGAGTTCGATACGTTTGTCGAGCAAATTCATCAAAAGATTCTGTGGTAAAAAGGGACCAGTGGCGAGCCAGCAAATGGTCGGCCAGAATATCGTGTACCGGACCCGCATAGCGACCCGCGTACGGGCGCAACCGCACCACATTGGTCCGTACCCGCTCGTGCTCATCCGTAAAAGCGTCAATAGAGCGGTGTAGCAAAATGCCTTGCTGCATGGGCCCCGGGTAGTTTTTCCAGGTATGACCCTTCACAAAATCGCCGCTGAAATTACCGACCAGCAGGTCTTCATTTCCAAAAGATAAAAAACAATGGGCGAGGTGATTCATCTGTGAGAGCGTAAGAGATGTGAGAAAGTGAGAGCGAAGCCGCAAAATTGGAGTCAGGTTTTTCTACTTTTGCGCCCGCTAAGAAAAGCGTACTGCCAATAACCAATTAACCAGTCCACTAATAACTATTCTATGCCTCTGCAATGCGGTATTGTTGGCTTGCCCAACGTCGGAAAATCTACTTTGTTCAATGCGCTGACCAATGGTAAAGCATTGGCTGCCAACTATCCTTTCGCTACCAAAGACCCCAACCTGGGCGTCATTTCGGTACCTGACGCCCGGCTCGATAAATTGGCCGAACTGGTGCTGCCGCAGCGCGTACTGCCCACCACGGTCGAAATCCTCGACATTGCCGGCCTCATCAAAGGAGCCAGTCAGGGCGAAGGACTGGGCAACCAGTTTCTGGCCAATATCCGCGAAGTGGACGCCATTATTCACGTGGTGCGCTGCTTCGACGACGATAATGTGGTCCACGTGGATGGCTCGGTGAATCCGGTGCGCGACAAGGAGATCATAGACCTGGAACTGGGTTTGAAAGACCTCGAAACGGTGGACAAACGCATAGATAAGGTCGCCCGCGCTGCCCGCACGGGGAGCCGCGACGACCAGCGTTTGCTGGAAGTGCTGAATGTGGTCAAGCCGCATCTCGAGCAGGGCCGCTCCACCCGTGAACTCTTCGCCACGCTGGATGACGATGGCAAAGCCACCCTGCGCGAACTCTCACTGCTCACCGCCAAACCCGTGCTCTATGTCTGCAATGTGGACGAAAGCGCGGTGCTCACCGGCAACGAACACACCAAAAAATTCCATGAATCCGTGGCTGCCGAAGGTGCCGAAGTCATCCTGATTTGCGCAGGCATTGAAGCCGAAATAGCGGAATTGGACACCAAAGAAGACCGGCTGGAATTTCTCACGGCGATGGGACTCAACGAACCCGGCGTGAACAAACTTATCCACGCGGCGTATAAGTTATTGAATCTCATTACTTATTTCACCGCCGGGGTGCAGGAAGTCCGCGCCTGGACGGTGCGCCGGGGAGCCAAAGCCCCCGAAGCTGCCGGGGTGATTCACTCCGATTTTGAAAAAGGTTTTATTCGCGCCGAGGTCATTAAGTATCAGGACTACATCACGCTTGGTTCCGAGGTGAAAGTGAAAGAAGCCGGTAAAATGGCCGTGGAAGGCAAAGAATATGAAGTCGGCGACGGCGATATTATGCACTTCCGGTTTAATGTATGAATTAATGTGGTCAATGTGTCTAATGTGGCCAATGTGAGCACATTACACCCATTGACCACATTTTTTCTTTTTCATTGACCACATTTACTTTATTGACCACATTATTTTTCCCATGCTTTCTACTATCATTTTCGACCTCGGTGGCGTATTAATTGACTGGAATCCAGAATACGTATTCAAGGATGTGATCCCCGATCCGGAACGCCGACGTTTTTTCTTTGAAAATATCTGCACCCACGAGTGGAACATTGAGCAGGATGCTGGTCGCTCATTGGAAGAAGCCACCACGCTGCTGGTGGATCAGTGGCCGGAGTGGGAAACGGAAATACGCGCCTACTACGGTCGCTGGGAAGAAATGCTCGGTGGTCCCATCGAGGAGACGGTAGAACTGCTGCGCGAATTGCGTGACCTGGGTACGCATCGCCTGCTGGCTTTGACCAACTGGAGTGCCGAAACTTTCCCGGTGGCCCTCGAACGTTACGATTTTCTGCAATGGTTTGAAGGCATCGTGGTCTCCGGCACGGAGCAGACGCGCAAACCTTTCGCCGATATTTATCACCTGTTGCTCGAACGCTACAGCATTCCGGCGGAAGAGGCAGTGTTCATTGACGACAGCCTGAAAAATGTGGAGGGTGCCCAGGCCATTGGGATGCAGGGCATTCACTTTCAAAATGTCGATCAATTGCAGGAAGCACTGCGCGAATACGGCGTAAGTATCTAAAATACTGATCTTCTATTTATCTTTCCGGGCTTGTTTTTTTATCAAACGCCCTTCCCACCATGTCAGAGCAACAAGGCACCAAAGAGAATCCCTGGAAACTGAAAACACCGCCGCAAACTTCCGAGTACGAAATGTATAAAGGGGAAAAAGACGGTCAGGAAATCCTGTTTTGCGTCGTCGGCAAAACCGTTTTGCAATATGATTACCGTTGCATTCAGGACCTACACGCGATGCTGGTCGAGCATGGCGACTGGATGGAACTTGGCTCCGCCGACGAACAAAAACCTGCCAAAGAAGGCACTGTAGAAGCCTGGGGACGCTCCGCCGAAAATCCCGTCGGCGGCTGGTATGGCCTGAAAAAAGGGCTGCGCGGGCGGTTCGGCATGTATTTGCCGCCGTTGATGGAAGCCCTGGGGCTGGCCGAGGTGGAGCACAATCCGAAAAATAACCGGATGCGGGCCGCCAAGTAGTTATTAGTTATCGGTTAATTAGTTTATTGGTTTACAGCATTGATTGTCAGATGATTATCTGATTGCTTTCCGATAAAACCGGATGTCAGTATATTGCCGTCTGCTTATAGTCGTTGATAAATTCTTCCTGCCATGCAAACTATCAATCTCGCCGACAAATTCAGCCAGATCAGCCAATTCTGGACACCGAAAATAATTGCCGAACTAAACGATCAGTACGTAAAGTTGGCCAGGGTGAAAGACGAATTGGTGTGGCATAGTCATACGCACGAGGACGAACTATTCGTAGTCATGCAGGGTACGCTCATCATGGAATTTCGCGATAAGACCGTGGAAGTAAAACCGGGAGAAATCCTCGTCGTGCCCAAAGGCGTAGAACACCTGCCGCGTACCAATGGCGAGGAAGTTTTGCTCATGCTCATCGAACCAAAATCCACCCTGCATACCGGCGAAGTAGTGCATGAAAAAACGGTAACGGAACTGGAATGGATTTAGATTCAGGCCCGTTCCTTTTTGGCATAGAAAAATGACAGCAGGTCGCCCATCGTGTTACGCAGGTCTTTGCGATTGACAATGAGGTCCAGGAAGCCATTTTCCAGCAAATATTCCGAGGTTTGAAAGCCTTCAGGTAAGTCCCGTTTGATGGTCTCGCGAATGACGCGCGGCCCGGCAAAGCCGATCAATGCTTCCGGTTCGGCCAGATTAATGTCGCCCAGCATCGCGAACGAAGCCGTCACACCACCCGTCGTCGGGTCAGTCATCAAAGAAAAATAGGGGAGACCGGCTTTGGCCATCAGGGTCAGTTTGGCACTGGTTTTGGCCATTTGCATCAAAGAAAAAGCACTTTCCATCATCCGGGCACCACCGGAACGGGAGATAATGACCAGTCCCGCCCGCGTCGCCAGAGCCTGATCTATGGCCAGTGAAATTTTCTCGCCCATCACGGAACCCATCGAGCCGCCGATAAATTTGAAATCCATCGCCGCTACCACCAGCGGATAACCGTGTACGTTGCCCGCGCCAATCGCCAGCGCGTCGGTCAGGCCGGTTTTCTTCATGCTTTCCTCCAACCGACGGTCGTAAGGCTTCAAATCCGTGAAATGCAAGGCATCTACCGAGGCCAGATTGTCGTGCAGCGTGACGTACTCGCGGTTGTCAAACAGAATCTCGAAATACTCCTCCGACCCGATGGCGGTGTGGTAGTCGCACTTCGGACACTTATAATAATTGTCGCGCATTTCCCGCATGGTGCTGGTTTCCTTGCAGCGTTTGCATTGGAACCAAATACCTTCCGGCACGTCCTTTTTCGACTTAGTGGCCGTGGAAATGCCTTCTTTTAATCTTTTAAACCAACTCATAGGTTGTTATTGGTTAATTCGTTATCGGTGACCGGAAGCGAGATCGCGCGGTTTTTTTGGGAAATGGGCAGCAAAGATAGCGCGTCAGTTGGACTTTCATCGCTACGGCGCAGTTTTCCGGTTTTTCAAAATAGAACCGGGGCGGCGTGGGAAAATCCACGGCTGCAACTGCTACCTTTGCCGCGTGCCGACGAAATGGAAAATGCTGTTCATCTTGCTCCGCAAGGAGTTTTTGCTCGAATTCCGGCAGGGATACGCGCTGAGCGGGATCGTTTTGTACGTGTTCAGCATGGTGTTCGTGGTCTATATTGCCAGCATCAAAGTCACGCCGCCGGTCTGGAACATCCTGTTTTGGCTCATCGTACTCTTTGCCTCTATCAACGCCGTGGTGAAGAGTTTTGTTCAGGAAAGTGGTGCCCGCCAACTCTACTACTATCAGATCGTGGACCCAGCCATGCTGCTGCTGGGCAAAATCGCCTATAACACGCTGCTGCTGTTGGTATTGAGCATATTGGCTTTTGGTACATATAGTGTGGTGGCGGGCAATCCCGTCAAGGATATGCCGCTTTTTGCCCTGGTGCTCGTGCTCGGCAGTCTGGGGTTTTCCATCGCGTTCACCTTTATTTCTTCCATTGCCGCCAAAGCCAATAATAGTTCCACCCTAATGGCCATCCTCAGTTTTCCGGTGGTGCTGCCGATCCTGCTCACTTTGGTGCGGCTCTCGCAAATCGCCCTGCGCCTGTTACAGGACACGTCTTATAAACGCGACATCATCAACCTGCTGGCCATTGACGGGATATTAATTACGCTGACCTTTGTGTTGTTCCCGTTTATTTGGAAGGATTGAATGAAATGTGGTCAATGTGGATAATATACTAATATGGTCAATGCCTTGCTTGGAGAAATGTAAATTCTACCCTATTTTTGTACTTACTTTGTAAATACATTTTTCGGACTTATATGCAAATACCCATCATCAACGTCGGCAATTCCAAGGGCATCCGTTTGAACAAAATGCTGCTCAAAAAGTATAACATTAGCGATAGCGTCGAACTCGTTTTGCGCCCTGACTGCATTATTATCCGTCCAGTCAAAAAAGTCCGGGAAGGTTGGGAGGAGGCTTTTAAATCTATGCACGAAAACAAGGACGACAAATTGCTGATTCCTGATGTTTTTGAGGATGAAAACTTGGACAACTAACGGCAATGAAACAATATCAACTTGCCGTGGTCAATCTTGCGCCAACCTTGGGTAGTGAAATGACCAAAACCCGACCTTGTCTCATTGTTTCTCCAGATGAAATGAACCAGCACTTGGGCATAATAGTCATTGCTCCTATTACTTCTACTTCCAAACCCTACCCAACACGTGTGTTTGTGGACAATATCAAATACAAAGGCTGGGTAGCACTTGACCAAATTCGTACTATTGCCAAAGAACGTGTGTTGAGTGTACATGTCTTCATTACTGAAACCGAAGTGGTGGAAATTAAACGAGTGATTCGAGAAACCTATGTGGATTGACTGATTAAAAATGTGGCCAATACAGCCCAAGCCACATTGGCCACATTTATCACATTGACCACATTATTTAATTACTCTTCACCACCTTCCCGCTTTTCCGCCACCCCGTCCCCTGCACATCATACCAGTACATACCGCTGGCTAAACCCTGCATATCTACGCGTCCGCTACCACCCAGAATTTTAGTGCGCCGTACCTCCTGACCGCGTTGGTCGAACAAGCGTACTTCCACTGGTTCAGTATTATTTACTGGTAAATTCACCTGCACAAAATCGCTCGCCGGATTGGGAAACACCCGCACCAAATCCTGTTTTTCTGGATTATTCGTCCCGGAAACCGGCCCAAAATTGGCTGTGAACATCCCGCTACCATGCGTAGCCGCGACCACCAAACCATCCGAAGGGCGCGTTTCCAGGTAGCCCACCACGGCACTACCGATGGTGCTTGCTCCTTCCAGGGCCCACTGCGTTCCCGGCTGCGTCATGGTATGAACGATCAGCGTATCGGCACTGAATAAGCCCACACTGGTACCGCAGAAATACTTGCGCGACCCATCGGCGAAGGGCAAAATACTCACCCAGCGTACGGAAACGCCACCCGTATTACCCGCGAAATTAGCTTCCAGATTGCCGCCTACTTTTTGCCAGGTTTGTCCGGCATTGGTGCTGAGGAAAATGCTGTAAATGTTGTAGTTAGAAAAAACGGCGATGACACGGTCGGCATTTTCCGGGTCCACCGCAATGCAATTCACGTAAGCCGAAGAGCCGCCGGGCGGATTCCCTAGCGCAGTAAAACTGGGGCTGCCCACGTGGGCATCATCAATACGGTAAAGTTTGTTCGCCGAGGTGCCGATATACACGCGATGCGCCGGATTGGCCGTCGAAACCGCCAGCGCGGAGATGATGCCAAAAGTACTTTTGATGGTGTCGGGGTACTGCATCCAGCCCTGCGAAATACTGTCCCAGGCCCCCGTGAGGTCAATATTGCTCAGCTCCGACTGGCGGTACAGCCGGTTGCCAGCGGGCAAATACAGCACATTGGCATCGTTGGGATCGAGGGCTAATGGATTGATAAACAAGTAGTCATCTTTCTTTGGACCAATCGGATCAATGCGGCGGAAAGCCTGCACTGTGCCATCCTCGCTAAGGGCGACTTTGGCCACGCGACCCTGTTGAATGGAGAGCACATAATAGGCTTTGCCGGGTGCCACCGCACCAAAAGAGCCATCGCCATTCACGGTCTGTTTCCAGGGCGCGGTCGGGTCGCTGCTATTCACAAAGAAATTGCCATTGTCCTGCAAACCACCCAAAAGCATAGGATCGTTGGGCGTATTTTTATCAATAATGGCCGTATAAAACTGGGTCGTCTGGTAGCCGCGATTAAGCGAAGTCCAACTCACGGACGGTGCCTGACTGTCGTTGGTGCGGAACAGACCACCATCGCTGGCCGACAGCAATACCTTTGGATTGGAAGGTAAAAACAACAGATCGTGCTGATCCGGGTGATGGCCGGAGTAAATCTCGAAGAACGGCAGCGTGGTACCAATCGCATAACCACCCAGTTGCGTGGTGTTATTGCCGCTGGTAAAGGCATCGGTGGAGCGGTAAATATTGGTGCCGCCAATGAACACGTACCCACTCCCCGGCTGCACCCGCACCACCAGATCATAGCCGCCCTGACAAGCAAAACGGTCGAATTCCGTCCCTTGACTGGGCAGGTTGGCCGACAGATTTTCCCACTGACCGCCCGCACCGGAGCCATTGCCGCTCACGTAAGTATATTTCCACAGGCTTGTCCAGTCGTCCGAATCAATGTAATTATTGTAGTGTCCATAGCCCGGCGTGGAACCGAGAAAATACACCTCATTTTCGTTATTGGGATTAATACCGATCACCACCCGGTCGTACGCGGGCGCAAAACCCGCCGAGGTATCGGGCGAAATATTGACCCAACTCGTACCGTTGGTACTGCGCCAAATACCTTTTTGCGGGCCATCACTGCTCAAAGTGGAGTAGAGTACGCCGGTGGGCGAAGCCGCCACATCGGCAAAATATGAATAATCGCCAATGTTGCCGCCCCGGACGGCGGTCCAGCTTTGGCCGCCATTGGCACTGCGGTAAATGGTACCGATGGTCGCCATGTACACCACCGCGCCGGTATCGGTCGGACTCGTGATGACCCGCCAGCCGGATTGGTATAAGGTCGTGAAACTCTGCGGATTGCCCACTGCCGTAGCGGTCAGGGGTGCCCAGGTGAGGCCGCCATCGTTGCTTTTGAACATCCCGTCGCCGAGGTAAAAGGCACCATCGGCACTGGCGGAAGTGCCATATACTTCGCCGGACAAATAGTACCAGGTGTTGGTATGGCCGGGGCGGGTATCCTGGGCGATGCTCACGCAACCGGGATGCGCATTGAGGGGCGTACGCCGCGTCCAAGTCTGACCGCCGTCTTCACTCAGCCAGACCCCGCCGGAAACGCCGCCCGCCAGCAGCCGGTTTTCGTTGGTGACATCTATGGCCAGGGCGCGGCTGCGGCCACCCACATTCCAGGGGCCACGGGCCTGCCAATCGGGGCCGGAGCGATCGCGCAGGGCTTGCGGCAGGTGCGCGGCAAACAAGCGTTCCTGCAACTCGATGCCCGCCGGGATTTCGCCGGTGGCCGGGTCAGCCAGGCGCATTTTTTCCCAGGCTTCCCGTATTTCCCGGTTTTCTTCCTGCTTCCCGCCGGGGATTTGTACTATGGCGGGTAAAGAGGATTTTTGCCATTTGGCCATTATAAATGCGCCAACGACTAATATTAAGAGCGCGGCAAGTATGGGTAACCGTTTTTTCATGCGAGACCGTTTTTTTGACGGCCAAGATAGGAAACTACGGGTTCTCTGTTTTTTAAAGTGCCAAACAATTTGCTTTAAAATGGGCTAATGTAGTGTGCTGACGAATTTGTCTAAGTGAAGATTCGGATTTGATATGAATTATCCCGAATTTTTCAACCCACGATTTTAATCGTGGGAATGCGCCAAAACAGGAGATGTGTAACCGTTTTAACGGTTTATATCTGTCTGGTTAAGTACACAAAAACGGTTGAAACCGTTCCTAACGCTATATGGCCTCCTCTCCCACGATTAAAATCGTGGGTTAAAACCACGCCTCTTCACTTTTTGCAAAAAATCGGGATGACTCATGTATCAACCTTTCAACCCCTGCTTTGCATTTTAACTAGTCATGCAACATATAAATGGAAGCCAGATCCGAAAATCTATAAGTTCTCTGTTTTCTCAAAAATGCCAAATACTTCGCTGCCCGCCCGCGGCGTTATGGAATTGTAACACGGTGCCAAGGTTTTGATGGCCAAATGCGGGGCAAACAAAACCTCATATTCCGCCTTGCTTCCGCCAAAGGGTGGCCCGCCTTCAAACGAACGGTCAAACCAAAGGCCCGCTAATTTGCCGGTTTCTTTCAATAATGTCTTCATTTTCAGCACATAAGCGGGGCGCAGATCGGGCGGCAAAGTGCAGAAAAAGGTTTGTTCCAAAATCAGATCATATTGCCCCTCGTGCTTGAAAAAATCGTCGCAGACCAGTTGCATTTGCGCAGGCCAATGCGGCCAGGCACTATCCAGCCGGTGCCGCAAAGCCACCACTGCCGTGGGCGCAATATCCAGCATGGTCAGGTTGGAAAAGCCTTTTTCCAGTAAATAAAGAGCTTCGTAGCCATTGCCGCAACCGGGAATGAGCACCGCCAAATCGCGGCAACCGGCGGGAATTTGGTCCACATAAGCCATCAGCGGCGGGGAAGGTTGCTGCAAATCCCAGCGGGTTTCGGAGTTTTGCCAGAGTCTGTCCCAGTAGTCGGTGGAGGTAGTAATATCTGTTTTCATAATCTAAAATTAACTTTGCGGGCTCAAAAAACGCACTATTTTTGGACAAAAAACAAGATGCCTTTTCAGCGTATTTCTAAAACACCCGCCCAACTGCTGGCTGCTTTTCAAAAGGCCGTGCAACCCTTGCTCTATCCCAGCGAAACCGATGCGCCGATAGAAGTTCACTTGCTTCCGGCAGCCGAAGTGGGCGATGCGCTTTTATCGGACGATCTAAAACTGTTTTTTTATACCCGGCCCGGTCATCGTGCCCCGGTTGACATGAGTTGGGCCGAAGCGAATCGCCCGGACAGTGTCGGCACCCAAAAGTTTTTTCGGGATAAATTGGAGATGATTACCACCGCTGCCAATGACGAGGTGTATTTTCAGGAAGTCTATCATCGCCACCAGGTACCAAAGTGGCGGCGTTTGCATAATCTTGTTTTTGACAATCTGATCCAATGCCGCTGGTTCCGGGCCGAACTGGGAGGCTCGAATAGTGCCCGCAAAGACATTTATCTGGTGGGCCGACACGTAAAAATCGAAGTAGATTCGGATACCAATGAAATGAAAACCAGCCTTTTAGATTGGGTCGTCCTTTCTACTTATGTGATCGAAACTTAAAGTGGCGGCGGCTGAACCCGCCTTTACAGGCCGAGCAGATGCCCCATCAAATCCTGTTTTGTTTGCAGGTAAGGCCGACTATCCTCCTGGGGGGCGATCACCAACGGAATACGTCCCAGTACCTGAATCGGCGAGCGACGCAGGGCCTCCACTTTTTCAGGATTATTAGTAATCAATTCCACGGCACCGATGCCGAGGTCTTGCAAAATATGGACGGCACAATCGTACTGCCGGGCATCCACATCGAAACCAAGGTGGGTATTGGCATCGGCGGTATTGAAGCCCAAATCCTGTAAGTTGTAGGCTTTCAACTTGTTAATCAAACCAATGCCGCGTCCTTCCTGCCGCAAATAGATGACCACGCCACCCCGTTCGGCAGCGATTTTGAGGCTCGCATCCAGTTGTTCGCCGCAGTCGCAGCGGCGCGAACCGAACACGTCGCCCGTCATACATTCCGAGTGAATACGCACCGCCACCGGTTGGGTCGGGTCAAAATCTTCCGCCACAAAAGCAATATGGGGCATTCGCTCGTTGGGCTGATCGGCGTAAGCGATCATACGGAAGGGGCCATGGTGTGCAGGAATCCGGGCTTCGGCTTGTCGTTGCATGCTGTTCTGTCTCGAAAAGCGAAAAAGAGAAAGGCGCAAAGCCCATCCCCCGTTCGCATTATGTCCGGCAAAATTAGCGAGAAGCAGCGCCGGATTTGGTTAATAAACAGCACAGTACGCAGTTTAGTTTTTTGCTGGTGCCCAAAGCATTCCATTGAATGACTTTGTTTCCATCTGGTTTTATTGCCCCCGTTTATATTTCACTTTTTTACGGTTATAATTCTTTGGTAATCAAATCATTGCCGTTTGGCTTTTTGTCGCCTGTGCCTGTGCCTTCATGTTCAGCAATTTCCGGCCAAAATAAATCTGTATTGGCAGCAACAACAGGGTGGGGCCGAACCACTGCGCCCACCAGGGCAGAAAATGGGCGGCATTGACCGTGAAAGCCGTGGTGGAAGCGGTAAATGCACCCACCATCGTGCTGGCGTGCAGCCGCATCCAATCCAGACGATGATACAGCGAAGGTTGGCGAAACACGATGAAATTCTGGCGGGTATCACTCAGAGCCATAGACGCAAATACCCCGAACAGAATCGGGATAGCGATCATGGTGCCTTGCTGGAAATGCCAGACAGACATACCCGCCATCCACACGCCGCTGAGACCCAGCACCGCTGTATAAAAAAAGTCGAAGCGTAATACTGGCCCGCCTTTCATGATAAAAATGGTGCGTACGCCGCGGAACACCCCCGTCAAAACGATAATGGCGATACCCAGCAGAAACTGCATGAAGGCACTGTGCGGGTGTTTCAGATAACCACCGAGAGAGAAAAAGCCCACGACCAGCATGGCGTAAAAGAAGGTTTTGCCGACGATGCGGTGCTTTTTAGGGTCTTTAAAATTGTAAAAAATAGCGATGGGGCCAGTGATAAGAGTAGAGACACCAGCGATAACGTGGATGATGAGCGTGATTTTACCGAGAAGTTCCATAGGAAGATGTGCGTTGAAAATGAATGCGCTTGTTGTTTGAATACTTTGCTGGCACAAAGAAAAGCGGCATTTTTTCGGCGCGGTGGGCAGAGGGGCGAGGGACACCGGTTTGGGGTAGAATGCAGGAAAATGGGGCGAAATGGGTGGTTTTGGGGTGAAATGCAACGCGGATTTTTAAATTAATTCGTGTTCCCGAAGCGCGACTGCACCACCTCGTTCAAATTGCGCGAGACCGGCACCGTCTCTTCCAGGGCTTCCAGATGCAGCCGATAACCTTGCGCGTTGCCGCTGACGTGCTGCACTTTGTCCATATTGACCAGATAAGTGCGGTGGCAACGGAAAAACTGCGGGTAACCGGCCAGGGCTTCTTCCATTTTTTTCAAGGTACTGCGGAGCATTTTGCTTTTCAACTGGCCCTGTTGTACGTAGAAAACCTGCACATAATTATCGGCTGCCGCCAGATAGCGGATTTGTTCAGCGGCCAGCGTCAGTGTTTCTCCCTGATTGTCCCCGTTTAATACGACCTGCGCTGGTTCGTTGGCAGATGCCGGGTGAACTGGTTGCTGCTCAATATGTTCCGAAAGATTGGAAGCCTCCACCGAGTAGCGTTGCATCAGCCGCATTTGCTTTAATAAAATGCCGAATATGACCGGAAAAATGCCCACGCCCCAGGTGATGAGCAGCCACCAGCCGAATTTATGCCACGATGATGGGTTGTGGTAGAGCAGATCGGTATAAAACATGTTGCCCAGGGCAATCAATCCGACGAAGACCAGCGTGCCCACTATTTCCTTCCACACCTGCCATTTTTCTTCGCGAAAAATACCGGGCAAGGCCAAATTAAGGCCGCCCCAAACCACAGAAACCAGGACCGTAACCGCTCCATATTCGGCAGCAATATGCAGCCAGGCGAGATTGCTGAGCGAGTCGTCGTTGCCAAATGGCCGGAAAACAAAGAGGAAAAGCATGACGAACAGCCCACCATACAGGCTGCTTTTCAGGAATGAAATAGGGCTGGAAGAAATAGGGTAGGGCTGTCGCAGCCGTTGTAAAAGCATGCCCAAAGGTAAACAGGCAAAAGGCAAAAGAGCAAGGAAAAGCAAAGGGCAAAAGGCAAGAAGCAAATGAAGATAAGAAAAAAAGTAAACTGGTTGATACCCTCCCCTTGTGTTTTGCCTTTTGCTTATTTGCAAATTTGCCCTTTTTTTTAGCGTACGAACTTGATTTCTACCGTGACCACGGGATTCTGTCCGCGTACCCAGCCCCAGTTTTGCACCAGGCGTTTGGCCTCGTCGTCGCAACTTTGGCCCAGAGAGCGTAACACCACAAAATTTTGCGGCTCGCCATTGGCATTCACCGTGAATTGCAAACGCACCGTACCGCTCACGTTGCGGTCGCGGGCTTCCTGCGGCAGACGTGCACTCTGGCGTAGGTATTCGGAGAAGGCCGACCAGCCATCCGCCGGTTCACTTTGGGCCGGGCCGAGTTGGTCAGCACGGACTTCCTTCCGCAGACGGTCTAAATCGGATTTTTTTTCAGTATCATTCCAGGCCAAAGTATCGGCAGATTCCCTTTCCTGCTTTTTTGAGCGCAAAATAGTGGGCTTATTGGCCATTTTTGCTTTCTCCACGTTCCCTGCCGGACCGCCGGGCAGTGCGTCATCGGCGATTGGCGGACGTACGGCAGCGGGGGCTGCCGAAGTAGCGGCTGGCGCAGGCGCAGACAGTTCTTCCAAGGCCATATCGCGATTTTCCGGGGCGGGCGTTTGATAAACAATGGGTGCTGGTTCTTCTTGCGAGGGCATGGCCGTGGGGCGTTCGGTGGATTGGCGGCGAGGCAGCGATTGCGCGATTTCGCCGGACGCGGGCGAATCACTTTGCGAAGTTTGCGGTGCCAGTTCCGGCGTGGTGGGAGCGGGTGCTGCGGTTTGCGCTACGGTCTCACTCTGCTTTTCCGCAGCGCGGGGGAAAAACAAAATAGCGGCGACCAACACCAATAATGCTGCCGCAATGGCCATTATCTGCGGCATAGGCAGCACCCGGCGTATGGCGACCTCTGGAAGAAGTCGCTGGCGCAATGCCGCCAGATGCGCGGAGTGGTCGGTTTCGGGCAAAGCCATAAACCCCTCCATCGCCTCGCGGCGGAAGTCGTCCGATTCCGTCAGACTACGCAACGCCTGTTCATCCTGGCGCGTAAAATCGCCCGATTGCCAGCGTTGCAGCAGGTCTAAAAACCGTTGATCATCCGTTCTCACAAATTATGAATTATAAATTATGAATTATGCTGGTGTAGCATCCTCGTATTGGACTTTATTATTTGATTTATGAAGAAAAAATTATGATTTTCTTGCTTTTGCTGGCAGCTGTGGCGACATCAAAAGCGGAAATAATTCATAATTGATCATTCATAATTTATTCTCCAGGCATATTCGCAAATTCCGCCGTCCATTCTGAATATACGACCGCACTTTCCCCACTTCTTCCGCCAACATATCCGCAATGTCTTTATATGATTTGTCTTCATAATAAAACCATTGCACACTTTGTCGCTGTTGTTCCGGCAGTGCTTCCAGGCATTTTTCGAGCGACGAACCTTGGCCAGTCGGCAATTCCACTTCAAAAGCCGCTTCCACGGCATCATAACGACTCATATCCTCCGGCGGGTGCAAATCCGTGGGTCGCCGGTGCCGTTTCCGCCATTCCATCAGACAATAATTTCGGGCCAACACGTACAACCAGCCCCGAAACGACTCCACTTCATGTTCCCGTAATTTTCGTGTCAGTTCTTCATAGATCGCAATTACCGCATCCTCTGCCAGTCCCGGGTCCTTCAAAATCTTCAAACCTACGCCATACACCATCGGCATATATCGCTCATACAAGCGTCCCAGCGACTGTGTCGCGCCTTGCCGGACGTATTCGGCCAGCAGTTGCTCGTCAGTCAGAGACTCGGATGGATTCGGGCGGCGAAGTTTAAACATGCAAAGACGCAGGAATAGGCGACCGCCAAAAGTATAGAGAAGGATGCAAATGGCAGGGAAAATGCACAAACCAATTGGCAAAAGGCAAACAAGCAAAAGGCAAACGGCAAATTTGCAAATAAGCAAGTGGGTGGAGGGTGTTAATTTGTTTGCTTTTGCTTCTTATTTTTATTTGCCTATTTGCTCGTTTGCCCCTTGCTTTCGTCTGCCCCTTGTTTTCATTTGCCTTTTGCCTTTTGCTTTTTTGCAAATTTGCCTATTTGCTCGTTTGCCCCTTGTCTTTTATATACCTTTGCGCCCCGTAACATACTGAGCAAACTACGATGACGAAATACATTTTTGTTACGGGCGGGGTCACCTCTTCGCTTGGAAAAGGGATTCTTTGTGCCTCGCTGGCCAAACTGCTGCAAGCCCGCGGCTTCTCCGTTACCATTCAAAAATTCGATCCTTACCTCAATGTGGACCCCGGCACGCTCAATCCCTATGAGCATGGGGAGTGCTATGTGACCGACGATGGTGCGGAGACCGACCTGGATCTGGGTCACTACGAACGTTTTCTGAACATCCCCACCTCGCGGGCTAACAACGTGACTACTGGTGCGGTGTACCAAACCGTGATCAATCAGGAGCGTGAAGGTGCCTATTTGGGCAAGACGGTACAAATTATCCCACATATTACCGACGAGATCAAGCGGCGAATGATGCTGCTAGGCCAGACCGGACAATACGATATTGTGATCACGGAATTGGGCGGCACGGTCGGGGATATTGAGTCCTTGCCCTACGTGGAGTCGGTGCGTCAGGTGCGTTGGGAATTGGGCCGTGATGGTTGTATCGTCATTCACCTGACGCTGGTTCCGTATTTGAAAGCAGCCAAAGAGTTGAAGACAAAGCCGACGCAACACTCTGTAAAAGAATTACTTAGCCTCGGAGTACAACCCGATATTCTGGCTTGCCGCACCGAACATCCGCTGGGCGATGAGTTGCGCCGTAAACTGGCTTTGTTCTGTAATGTGGAGATGTCGTCGGTCATCGAGGCTATCGACGCGGAGAGTATTTACGATGTGCCACTGCTTTTGTTGAAACAACGGCTGGATTCGGTCGTGATTTCCAAATTGCACCTGAAAGACCGCAAAGAGCCGAACCTGAGTACCTGGAAAACGTTTTTGGGTAAACTTAAAAACCCCTTGCACGAGGTGCGGATTGGGCTGATTGGCAAGTACAATGAACTGCCGGATGCCTATAAATCTATCTACGAATCGTTCGTACATGCCGGAGCGGTGAATGAATGCAAGGTACACGTCATGCCCATCCATGCGGAGGCTTTAGAAGGTGGTATGAAAACGGTGAGCCAAACGCTGGCCAACCTGAACGGTATTCTGGTGGCACCTGGTTTTGGGGAGCGCGGCATTGAAGGTAAACTGACCGCCATTCGCTATGCCCGGGAGCAGAATATTCCGTTTTTTGGCATTTGTCTCGGTATGCAGGTGGCCTGCGTGGAGTTTGCCCGCAATGTGCTGCAACTCGAAGGCGCGTCTTCCACGGAGGTGAATCCTGATACGCCCAATCCGGTGATCGCGATGATGGCCGAGCAAAAAGATATTACCCAAAAGGGCGGCACTATGCGGCTAGGGGCTTATGACTGCGAATTGAAGAAAAAATCGAAGGCACAACATGCCTACCAGCGCACGCAGATCAGCGAACGCCACCGCCACCGCTGGGAATTCAACAATACCTACCTGGAACAATTCGAGAAAGCGGGCATGGTGCCTACGGGTACCAACCCGGATTCCGGTTTGGTAGAAATTATGGAATTAAAAGACCATAAGTGGTTTGTGGGCGTACAGTTTCACCCGGAACTAAAAAGCACGGTGGAGAATCCGCACCCGTTGTTCGTGGATTTTGTGAAGGCTTGTATGGGATAAATTTAATTCCCCCACGCCAAGCCCAAATAAAATCCCGCCAGAAAATCCGGCGTGGTATAAATCCCCGGCGACCGATCCGGACTAAAAAAACCGCCTTCTTCCAGTGCTTCGGCATCGGGTGGTAAGTTATCGTCCGTCACGCGCATCTGCCGTGCGCCCAAGCCGACGAAAGGCTCGATCATCCAGCGTTTGCGTTGGCCCAGGTACTGCTGCACCCCAAACCGTAAAGCCACTCCCTGCACCACCCGATGTCGGCGTTGCAACATCCATTCGTCGTATTGTCCACCCTGGCGGCGTACATTGACGTAGCGATCATTGTAGATATTGTGGTATTTATATACTACACTGAGGTGACTATGATCGCCCGAAGCAAGTTGCCGGAAGTAGTATTTCAGCGCGGGCTGCACTTTTATGCCCACATAAGATTCGTCTTTATAGGTAGCCAGGGAAGTGGAATTAAATATCAGACCAATGCCTACATCTACGCCCCAATGCGGAGAAAAAGGAATGTCGGCACGTACAGTTACTGCCTGCTGAAAGAAATTAATGAGCTCCAACGGAGCCATTTTCAGGGTAAAAGGAGGACGTGTCGGCTGTTGTGCGGATGCACTTTCCTGCGCCCAAACATACCCAGGCAGTAGCAGCATCCAAAATAATAAGTAGATCCATTTGCTTATTGCCTTTTGCAATTTTGCCCATTTGCTTAGTGCCTGCATTTATCTGGAAATTTGACCGAGTTTCTTAATCTGACTAATATCACTGACGTCAAATACCTGAAAATCTGTTTTAGAAGAAACGATCATTTTTTGCCCATCCACGATCAAATCCACGGGGTCGGTAATATTCACGCCATAATTGGTCAGGGTCAGCATTTCCGGATTGCTAATATCAAAAACAGACAGTTGATCGCTGCCTTCATCGCAGATAAACAAGTAGTTATCTTTATAGCCAAGGCCGTTGGGAATATTCAGTCCATAAGTGCCCACTACAACTGGTGCTGATTTATCCGTTATATTATACACGACTAAGGCACTCCTTGCCGAGGTACGGCCACAGATGTTCTCGATGATTTTAATCGTCGAATAAGCATAATTATCTTTTACGACCACCGGATCGCAGCCGACGAAACCAAGATCACTGAGCCGGTCTGATTTAGATTGGATAACAGGCGCAGCCGGATTGCTGATATCCAGAATATACAGGGCCGTAGTAGAACCCAGAAAAACAGTATTATCATAAATATTAATCGTCTCCAGCCCATAGTCGGTCGCCAGTTGATGTACTAGTACCGGATGGTCTTTTTGCGTAATGTCGTAGGTCTGTACTTCATTCAGGTTGAGCACATACATATAGTTTTGGTAAATGGCAAAACGCGTAATAGAGCCGGATTTGCCAGGCTCGGACAGTGATTCCAGGCTATCGCTGCAGGAAAAAAACAGGAGGGCAAGCGAGGCGGTAAAAAGTAATTTTTTCATCTTTTTTTAGTTGCGTAGTTCATTGAAATTACTTCAAGGTAAGTTTTGCATAAGTCATTGGTTTTTATTGCCAACTTGCCTTTTGCAATTTTGCCTTTTTAATTCGTGGTAACACATTTAGCACTTTCCAAAGTGACATCTTCCCAGTCTATAATGGCTCCCTTCGATTCGTCGGCGCATTCAAAATAACCATTATAAAGGGGTGGATAAAAAACCGGACTGATGACATTTACGATTCGATCCGTTGCTTTAATAGCTTGCAGATCACTAATATCAATCACCACTAAATCCTTCCAACTGTCGGCATACAGTACCTGACCGGAAATAACAAAATCCGTAATAGCGGGAATTTTAAAAAACGCCAGATTGACGCTGTTGAGGGAGTCTTTTAAACTAAAAACATGGATGCCTTTCCGTTGTTCCAGTACAAAAAGCAGTGTGTCTTGCAGGAAAATGGTGCCGGAAAGTTGAATGGGTTGCGGCGGTTCGTTGCGTATATCCTGTAGCTCGCCCGAGGTGATATACACCGGTTTTTTACCCAAACCGTCATAAAAACTCCGTTCCTCTTTTTCGCAACCACCCAACAGACAGAGCAGAGAGATGACCGATAGGCAGACGATTTTGTGCATAGATGGTAGCGTTTCCCCCAAAGACGGCAGGTCAGGGGAAAAGGTTGGGGCAATGGTTCTTTTAATTTTTTGCTGATAAATGTATGCGCCGGAAAACAACTAAACCTTACAGGCTGTTTTTTATGGACATATTTCTCCTGTTGGTCACCTTTTATTATTCCCCAATATCCTCATTCCATAGTTCCGGGCGTTTTTGAATAAAGTCGCGCATCATCGCTTTGCATTCTTCATTGTTTGCGACTACTACTTCCACGCCTCTGGATTTTAGCAGGGCTTCATCGCCCAGAAAAGTCTCGTTTTCGCCAATAATTACTTTGGGAATACCGTATAAAAGAATGGCTCCGGTACACATCGGGCAAGGCGACAAAGTCGTGTATAACGTGCAGTTACGATATACGCTGGCTGGCTGGCGACCGGCATTTTCCAGTGCATCCATTTCGCCATGCAGTACGACGCTGCCGTTTTGCACCCGGCGATTATGTCCCTGACCAAGAATTTTGCCCTCATGTACAATGACCGAACCAATGGGAATGCCGCCTTCGGCGAGGCCTTTTTGGGCTTCTTCGATGGCTATTTGCAAGAATGGGTCCATTATAATACTTTGATTTTGATATTTTTAAAATAAGCCTTGTCGCCGTGATCCTGCAAAGCAATTTTACCGCTGCTGGCTTTGGCATAGTCTGGATAATCCTTCCATTTACCATTAGTTCTCTGCATTTTCCACATTTCGCCCGACACATCAAATTCCACAATTTTTTCATTGTTCAACCAGTGCTCTACGTGGCCCCGGTTGTAGATGATCTTGCTGTTGTTCCATTCACCGACGGCCTTTAATTTCTTTTTAGCATTGGGGGCGGCGATGGCGTAGTCGGCTCCGGCCATTTGCCAGTCTTCCAGTTTTTCCGGGAAACCAATATCATCTATCACCTGGTATTCCGGGCCGGTCTCATAAGGCGCCTGATATTTAGCATCTTCTATTACGTGGTATAGTACACCACTATTACTGCCTTTATTTACTTTCCAATCCCAACTGAGTTCAAAATTGCCATAAGAACCGTCGGTCACGATGTCGCCACCGTGGGCCTCTTTGGCTGCACCGAGACAAACCAGGGCCCCGTCTTCGACGACCCAGTTTTTTACTGCTCCGGTTTTATTGAAGCCATGCCAGCCCGCCAGGGTCTTGCCGTCAAACAGGGAAATAGTTGTTCCGGCAGGCGGGATCGTCATTGCTTTTTGATCGGCGGCTTGTTTCGGGTGGCTGCAGGAGGCGGCTGTTATAATTAGAGCCAGGTATAAAAGTGATTGCAAGTTGTGTTTCATGTTATTAGATTTATTAGTAAAAGTAGCACCGAACCCTGTTCGGTGGACATCCACGCCGAACGGGGTTCGGCAGTACGGTGCAAATTACTTCTTTTTAATGATCTGCATTTTTTCCGGGTCCCAAAACATCGGTGAATCCTGATAATAACTGTCATTGCACAAAAGAGCCGGTGCTGCCGCGCGATAACCGAATACGGCATCTTCTACTACCGTGCTATTTTCACGAATGGCCGTAAAAAAATTGACCATGTGATCATACGGGCCGCCCATGTAACCTTTCTCTACTTCAAATGTAGTGGTTTGTGGACCGAGAATCTTTTTTCTGCCCGTATTTTCTATACCGGATTTTTTTAATTTCTCGATGTAAAAAGGATCGTCGGAATCCATTGCCTCATTCCTTTTCAAAGTAACGCTGTCCCAGGTGACATCCATAGAGCCCTCGCTGCCCACCAGTTTTAAATAAGTAGTGCCACTGGTACCATCCACAAAATTGCAACGCAGTGAAAGATTGAACGCCGGATGCATGGCCGACTGCGCATAATCAAAAGTACCCAATAATACATCCGGTACTTCGCGGCCATCTTTCCAGTAGCGCAGACCACCGGCGGCATACACTTTATTAGGCCCATAAGAACCCGTAATAAAATGCAGACTGGAAAATAAGTGGACAAATAAGTCGCCCGCCATGCCCGTGCCATAGTCCGTATAATTGCGCCAGCGGAAAAAACGCAGTGGATCAAAAGGTCGTTTCTGGGTATTACTAATGTAAGTTTCCCAATCCACAGTTTCCTTAGAAGCGTCGGCGGGAATGGGATATTGCCAGGCCCCCAGTGGGTCGCGCCGCGCCCAGAAACCCTCGGCATAATTCAATTGCCCGATAGCCCCCTCTTTTAGTAGTTGTTTGGCTTTTTCATTGCCCAAAGACGACACGCCCTGACTGCCCACCTGGAATACCTTGCCCGTTTCTTTTTGCGCCTGGATCAGTGCTGGGCCTTCGGTGACGGCATGGACCATTGGTTTCTCGCAGTACACGTGTTTACCCGCGCGCATGGCCGCAATAGATATTTGCTGATGCCAATGATCGGGTGTGCCGACTATAACCGCATCTATATCTTTTCTAGTCAGCAGTTCCTGATAACTGCGGGTAGTGAACACATCTGCTCCCCAGCGATCTTTGGCTTCTTTTAAGCGGCCACTATATAAATCGCAGACCGCTACCAGTTTTACGCCGGGTACTTGCAAGGCAGTGAGCGTATCCTGCGTGCCCATGCCACCTGCACCGATCAGGGCGATATTAATATTGCCATTGACGTTGCGGCCAATCGTACGATGTAGTTTTTCTATTAGTAAATGGGGTGTTTCAGCCGCCAATATAGAAGGGCTGGCGGCTACGGCAGCGGCAGAAAGGGCCATTTTTTGCAAAAACTTTCGGCGGGAAGATTCGGTATCTTTTTTCATGTTGCAGTGGATTGTTTTTTTCTATTACTGGGTTAAAGGGCTTCTCGTCTTTTTTGCAATATCTGGTAAAAAGACCGCATTTGTATTTCTTCCAATGATAAACCCGTCACCGTCGCTTCGTCTTCCGAAATGGCACCACAATTCAGTGCTTTTAAGAAATAATTCAGCAATCCCTGTCCGGTCGCCGCATCGTCGAAGATATCGCCCGACAAGGTAGCACGCGCCGCCTTATCCACAAAATGTTTGAGCCTTAAAGCCGCATCTTCATAACTATCCAGAAAAAAAGTATAAACCGCCGCGTAGCGCATCGGTAACTGCGACGGGTGCAAGTCCCAACCCTGATACAAACCATTGATGAGCGAGTGCATCGTGTGGCCAAAACCAGTGCGCCAGGCATTATGCACCACCTCGGTGTTTTCCCGCATTTGTGCGTCGGTCAATTGCTCGCCGCGATGCGGACCAATGGGCATCACGTTGGTGGCACCGTCGGAGAGCATGATGCCGGTGTTGCCGAGGGCGACTTTCGTCATGTGATGGGCAAAATCGCAGACCGGATGCCCCATCGTCTGGTATTTGGCCGTAATTCCCGCGCTGGCTGTGTAATCGTAGGTGCCAAAATGCGCCGCAATGCAACGCCCGTCACTGGCCCGAATAAACGACATCAATGGGTTCTTGCCTTCCGCGTCCATGATGGCCTGGGTTTGCTCCACCATCGTCTCCATTTTGATGCTTTTGGCGGGCAAATGGAAGGCTTCTTCCAAGGCTTCCAATAGCCGCACCATCGCCCGGATTTGTTCGGGAATGACCACTTTGGGTAACATCACAATAAAGTTATTGGGCAAGCGACCATTGGTTTTTTCTAGTAAAGTACTAAGAAAAATATCTAGAGTACGGATGCCCCGTGCCTTTAAATCTTCGGTAAAAGGCTTGATACGAATACCAATAAATGGAGGCAAGGTGTTTAATTCCATCCCTTTCGCCACTTCCAAAGCGGCTTTTGCAGCCACTGCATCTTCTTCCTCCTCCGGGCGATTGCCGAATCCATCTTCAAAATCAATACGAAAATCTTCGACGGCTTCGCGTTCCAGTTTCTGGACCACGCGCTGATATACCTTTTGTGCCAAATCTTCTTTAAGATTCAGTATTTCCATTAGTACTTTATAGTCTGGTGCATAAGTCCGCAGGGTTTTCAGGGCCACCTGCGACATGCGTGCAGCCGTATCGTGCGTAAACAGGTCTGCACCGCCGTACACAGTATGCACGGGCTGCCGTTCAAACGAATCGCCTTTATAAATATGCTGATAGGCCTGATTCGCTATCTTTAAGTCGTTTAATATGGTATTTTTTAATGCGTCGGGCAGGGTCATGGTTTCGGTTATTAGTTGATTGGTTAATTAGTTTACTGGTTGATTGGTGTGGCGAAGAGTTTACTTGGCGACGTTTACGAAACTCTAAAAAAGTTTCGCAAACGGGTGGTGTTCATACTTTATACTTTATACTTTATAGTTCATACTTCATCGTTCATACTTAACTTCCTCGATAAGTCGTGTATCCAAATGGGCTTAACAGTAAAGGTACATGATAATGGGAGGCATCGCGCACATAGAACCGAATTTCTACGGTAGGGTAGAAAGAGGCGGCTTTTTGTGCAGTAAAATAGGCTTCGGTTTCAAAAATCAGTTTGTACTCTCCCATACTCAGTATTTGTTCATTGGATAATAAATCTGCTATACGGCCATCCTTATTTGTAATCCCTTTTGCTAGATTTTGCCAGTCATTATTAATGAATTGTTGTAGAATGACGGGTACGCCCGCAGCGGGTTTGCCAGCGGCAGTGTCGAGAATATGGGTGGTGATATGACTCATTTTTTTAGCTATTGGTTATTCGTTTATTGGTTATTGGGTATTATATTGAGCGAAGCATAAACACGGGCTCGATCAAGTAATTAATTGAATTGTAGGCATTTATTACACTTTAAATTAAGTTTGACAGGCCTTGCTCACGCCTACATAGCATGCACCTCCCCCGGCCTAAAGGCCACCCCCTCCAAAGGGGGATACCGAGCGTACTGTCGCCGCGTTCTTCCTTGGCCAAACACGGAGCGTATCCCCCTTTGGAGGGGGTGGCCGTAGGCCGGGGGAGGTAAGCAGTGCTCGGTTTTCACAAAACAATTAAATTTACAGTGTATTTAGACTTGCCAAGTTTCAAAAAAATGGCAAGTCTCATCGCCTGAGCATCATCCCTTATTATTTGACGCATAATTCGCATTAACTACAAAATAAGTTTTGCTAATCGTAACGCCGTGATTTTCTCCTGTTCCAACGCGGCATTCAGTATTTCTTCTACTACTTCATTTTCAAAGCGGCTTTTTAAAATAGCCAGCATTTCTGCTGCTGATTTGCCGGTGGCGAAAACAATGAAAATGAAGCCGAATTTATCAAAATAGCGCTCATTCCAGGTTTTTAATTCATGAAGTACGGTTTCATCGGCCTCCCGTACTGCCCCTTGTTCACCAGAGGCCCAGATAGCGGTGGCGGCAAATTTCTGCTTCAAACTATCCACATCACCGATGCGCGGATGGGCAGTGAAAGCTTCCAGCCAATCGGCTTTTTTAATAGAAAACCAGGCGTTTTTGGCTTTTTCCAGCAGGTCTTGGCGATCCTGGAAAGGTCGGGCAGTCCCCATTTTAGCCACCCAGGCCGTAGAACCACAACATTTGCTAATTTTTTCCTGAAAAACAGCCGCCGGAACGGCATTCAATTCTGCCAAAGTCAGCACCTCCGGGTCTATGGTTCCGAACAAACGCAAGCGGCTGACCCCGCCATCGGGAAAAATGGTCAGGCGTACGTGGGTAATGGCTGGATGAGGTCGAATTTCCGTGGTGAAAATGTGCTCGGTATCGGCTTGCAATTTCATTTCCGGTAAAATCGGCAGCCAATCGGCGTTCATTTCTGCCTCATTTTCCAGCGGCCAGATACAGCCTTCGAGCATGCAACGATCAGGATAATTTCCTTTAAAATGTGCGGTATCCACTACTATTTTCTGGATATGACCTTTCCGTGCCAGACGCAAAATCAGCCAATCGCGGTTGCCGGGCGTACGGTTGCGTTTGGTCTCCCAACCATCGCCCATATTGACACCGCGATGGGGCATATTAATGTTTTCTTTATGACTAAAAAATTCGTCATTACAGGCAATGGCTTGTCCACCATTCACGGCGGCGGCTAAGTCAATTAGGTCGTTTTCTCTAATAGAGGTCCAATCCTTGGCTACTTCACCATATACATTTAGCCTGGCGACACCGCCATCAGGATAAATGTGGAGTTTTAAATGCGTCCATTTATCCTTATTTTCAATAGCATAAAAGTTCTGGCTGCCCGGCTGCAAAGGCGATTTTGGCAGTATTTCTGTCCAGATAATTGCTTCGTCATTCTCCCAATTTATTAGTGCTGTATTATCTATGTAACACGCTTCTATACTGGCAAATGGCGGATGATTACCCAGAAAATGATTTGTGTCAATATCCACCCCATGAATAATGCCCGTAGCGCCCAATTGTACAATACACCAGTCATGTCCGGGCACACGTTTGCGCCGACTTTCCCAGCCGTCCATCCATTTACCGCGCTCGGTGTATTTATCGGGAATAAAAATGCCGCGTCCGGGTTTCAGCAGGTTCTCTTTTTCTGCAAAAAACTCGTCGCTGCAAGCAAGGGCTTGGCCCCCGAACCGCTCGGCAGCGAGGTCGGTCATTCTAGTAAAAAGTGGTGGTGGTTGGTTAGGCATAATCTTATTGCTTGGTCTCTGTATTCTCTACATAAAATCCCTTCGGGATTTGAAACACGCACTTAATTCGGTGGCTATAAACATATATTCCCTTCGGGAATTTAATGGCATTAACCACTTTTATCACATTGTCCACATTAATTCTCTTCCCGTTTCAGCGTTCCCGTAATATAGCCAAACGCATCGCCGGAAGCCAGAAAAATCTCGTTATTATTTTCCATACCAAACGGTTTTGTGTTGACTAATAAGTAGTGCAAATTGGGCATTTTTAGGCAAATTTCTGTGACAGTGGCAACGTTTTTCAACACCCTTTCGCCCATGGCATACAGCGTATGTTGTACCGATAAACTATCGTGATCGGCAAAAGCGGCCAGCAATTGTGCGCGGACTTCCATTCTGGTTTTTTGAAAATCAAAACCCGGCAGGGTAGGGGACGTGTAGTGCCAGGTGGTTTCCAGTTCGGTTGCTAGAATACGGTCGGCGGTGGGCGGCAAGGTAGTAAATTTGTCCACCAGATAATTTTCAAAACCGGAACGAGTGGTCTTCAAAATGCGTAAATCGCGGAGGCCGGATTGTATTTGCAGGTCATAGCGCGTGGCCTGGATGTGCGCGGTCGCTTTTTCGTTGCTGCCGCCGACATAACTATGCGGATGCACCTGCCCGTCCAGCGTCATGCGTTCCCAGCGAATCTGCGTCAGGCCCAGCCGCACTTTCCTGATCTGCGGATTATTTTGCAGAAAATAGTCCGCCAGGTACAGGCCGAAATCCTCGATAGTGGTCAGCGGATGCTCCTTGGCCAGGGCAAAAATGGTGTTTTTCATAGTATCCGTGGGCAATACCTGGCTATTATCGCCCTCCCGATACACCGTGCCGAAATCGCCTTCCAGTTGGATATCCACGTGGACTTCCTTAAATTCGTGGTAGTCGGCGTGGCGCACTACCTTCGCTACCCGGACGGCGGATTTGCCGTAACTGTCTTGTACTAATTCAATTTTCATTGCATGAACTTTGATAAGGCCCTTCATTCTACCCGTGTCGTGACTCCGCAGGGCGTCAAAGATGCAACGGTTTTTATAAAAAATGGAAAAATTGCGGACGTGGTCGAAGGCGGCATTCCAGCGGGAATCGCAGGGGTGGAAGACCTGGGCGATGCGGTGTTGATGCCCGGCCTGATTGATGCGCACGTGCATATCAACGAGCCGGGGCGCAGCGACTGGGAGGGCTTTGAAACGGCGACACGGGCGGCCGCAGCGGGGGGCGTGACCACGCTGATCGAGATGCCGCTGAATGCCTCGCCGGTGACGACCACGGTGGCCGCGCTGGAACAGAAAATAGCCGCCGCCGAAGGCAAATTGTACGTGCATTGCGGTTTTTATGGCGGCTTCATCCCTCAAAATCTTGGCGACCTGCCCGACTTACTGCGGGCGGGCGTATTTGGTATCAAATGCTTTTTGACCCACTCAGGTATTGACGAATTTCCGAATGCTTCCAAAGCGGATGTGCAGCAGGCCATGCGGATCATTGAGCCGACGGGGCTGCCGCTCCTGGCCCATGCCGAACTGGACGCGCCGCACTCAAAAATGGCTTTTTTTCAGAAAAACCCCGCACTTTATGCCGCTTTTCTCAAATCTAGGCCTAAAACCTGGGAAAACCGGGCCATAGCCTTGTTGCTTGAACTCTGCGCGGAAACCCATTGTCGTACCCACATTGTCCACCTGTCATCGGCGGATATGCTCGGGAAACTGGCCGCTGCCAAACGCCGCCTGCCGTTGACCGTGGAGACTGCGCCGCACTATCTGTACTTCGCTGCGGAGGATTTGCTGGATGCAAAAACTGTTTTTAAATGCGCCCCGCCCATTCGCGAACGCGCCAACAACGACCTGCTTTGGCGGGGCCTGAAAAATGGGTTGATTGACTTCATCGGCTCCGATCATTCGCCCGCGCCGCCCGCGCTGAAAGAGGTGGAATCGGGCAATCTGGTCAAGGCCTGGGGTGGTATTTCGGGTCTGCAATTTACCTTGCCGGTGGTGTGGACCAGGGCGCAGGCGAGGGGCTTTCAGGTCACGGATCTGGCGCAGTGGTTGTGCCATCATCCCGCTGATTTTCTGGGTCTGTCTGCCAAAGGGCGGCTGGTGGCGGGCCATGATGCCGATATGACGGTGTGGGACCCCGAGGCGACGTTTGTAGTGGCAGAAAAAGATATAGAGCACCGGCATAAAATCACGCCGTATTTGGGAGAAACGTTACGCGGGCAGGTGCTGCAAACGTATGTGGGCGGGGAGCAGGTGTTTGATCGGGGAGATTTTGGGGAGGTGCGACGGGGAAGGGTGCTGCTTCGTAATCAAAATGCTTTGCGGCGGTAGAAAAATTCTATGAGGTGGGTGGTTTGGTTTTATTGTTATTGGGGTTGAACAACAGCATAGATGCTGTTGTTTCTGATTAAGAAATAATAGTCATTTATGCATAGTTAGTGACAGTCAAGTTTTTGAAAAATGGTTTTAATTAAAGGCTTCGCCTGTTTGAAACCGCATTTATTAGTAGAACTAAAACAATTGCGTTGATCCTTCATCATCGAAGTTGTTTTTACCGCTCTCAAAAACGGTTTTTATAAAATGACTTGACCCGCCGCAATCAAAAAAGGCATGGCTTGTCCCTGTTGATAGTCAATATTTTTTGAAAATTATTGCCACCAAAGTACTGAGGTAGAAATGACCATGATGTGGATTGAAATTTAATCTTTGACTAACTTCATCACTTGTCCACTACTCTGTACACGCAAATAATACACGCCCGAAGGAAATGCAGACATATCCAATTGATTGTTATTCTGAACCGTCATAGACAAAGTCTTTCCCACATTATTCATTAATGTATAAGTTTCATCTTTCACATCTTCTAAGCCAATAATTGTAAAAACACCATTGCTTGGATTTGGAAAAACGCTCACATCATTTTTGCCATTTTGAGTAATAGTGACGATTTTAGAATACTCAAACCCGCCATCAACGTCGAGTTGTTTTAGGCGATAATATGAAATGCCTTTTTTTGACGTGTTATCCTCAAAGGTGTAGGATTGAGTTATCAAAGTAGTACCATTACTTGCTACGAAGCCGATTTTTTCAAAACGGCTACCATCATTGCTTCGCTCAATATCGAAGCCTTTGTTTTGGGTTTCGCTTGCCGTTTGCCAAGTAAGGAGACTCCCCTCCTCAGTATTTTTGCCTGTGAAAGACAAAAGTTCAACGGGTAAGGCAGCATTAGAACAAGCTACCCAATTAGAAGTCGTGCCTGTTAGTCCAAAGTTTTGGAGTGTGCCATTGTTACTGCCTACGGCATCGTTTAATGTCGTTAAGCCTGTATTTGTACCACCTGCAATACCTTGATTGAAATGATAAGCCGCAACCAAACCTGCACCCGAACTTATCTCTTGGTTCATGTCCGTTTGCACCTCTGTTTGTGTCCTTGCGAAGTTCCATAACCTTACTTCGTCAATGCTGCCATTGAAGTGCCTGATATTTATGTCCCCCCAAATACCTAATGTCGTGATGTCGTTGGCTGCACAAGGGGCATTCGTGTATGGGTTGGTTTGGGCTTGAAGAACGCCATTGACGTACATTTTCATTCCATTCACGTTATCCACGGTTGCGGCAACATGATACCAAGTTCCCGCCGTCCAACTATTCTGGTCGGAGTAAATAATATTGTAATTGCCATTGGTTACGGCCAGCACAAATGCAAGTTGTCCGTCATAGCCAGTCCCTTCCGAAAAATATACCGCAAACTCGCAGTTTTCTCCGATGTTGTTTCTGGCAATGAGGGCGGTGTAGTCGCTGTTGGAGTTTGCGTCAATGTTGACATCGGGCTTAAACCACATTTCGATGGTTCGGATATTGCCATTGCCGATTTGGTTGCCCAAATCAACGTAATCATCTATGCCGTCAAAATTGAGGCAATGGTTTTGTGCCGAAGCAACAGTAACTAGGAAAAGGAAAGCAAAGACAAGTTTGATTTTTTGCATAATGCTAAAAATTTTAAAGTTATGAAATTGAGTTGAAAAGTTGCTTTTTGAGTTAATACTCAATTTCAAGAAAAAAATTTCAACAAATCATTTGGGTTATATTTGATTTATTTATAATTTTATTCTTGTTTTCATTTTTTAGTTGACACTAACGTTACGCTCCCCGAATTTGCGACGCTTAGGAGGCGTTTTCGGGGAGCGATTGTTCGCTGTATTAATATTAGACTGCCTGGTAGAGCACTATGCCTGGCAAAAAGTCAAAATCTCGGACATTATAGATGGAGGGCGGTATTTGGTAAACTACTGCCATCGTGCCGATGATTACGTCTGGGATTTTCAATCCGTGGATAGGTTTGTATTTTTCGATAAACTCAATGACCTCTTCGGATATGGCACTCTCCATCTGAACCACGTTGTAGAATTTTATTTTATTTTTCATCTGGACAAGATCATTCTTATTACCCATCCCCTGAAAAAGTTCTATGACGGTGACTGCCCACAAGCCAATTTCGACCAGACCGATTTTGTCCAACTAATCTATAGTGTTAGGTCTGTCATTAAAGGCACTAATAAAAATATGCGTGTCGCAAAGTACTAGCCAATGACGAATGGTTTGTTAGTAAATAGTCCTTGAAAATCAACCTTTTTTCTGTGCAAATAGTCTGCGAAAAAAACACCGATGGCGGTCTGGAATAATGGGACAAGATATTATAAAAGTAGATTGAGCAGATAGGGTTCCATAGCCTGCGTTATTATAACCCCTAGTAGTAAAAATGTAATTTTTATTTAGTGCTAATCCAGTTATTTCATATTCACTTTGACCAGATGGAACATTAATAGTAGTCTGGTATGTCCCACTACTAGCTAAACCATAAAAAATTTGATAACTCTGCGCTCCTTTTGAATACAACCCTATCTTCATGCTACCATTACTGCAATCGCTTTCATTTAAACTTACATAGGCAGTATCAGGTACTTTTGCAATACCCATATTAGCATATGAAGTAGCAGTACGATTATAATTATTATTGCCCTCCTTGAGAGTAGAGGAGAAAGTTAATAATGCACTTACTGAGCCATTCATTTTTCTCGCATAATCGTAACCGGTAGGAAAAGTAAAATTTGTAATTGGCCAAGAAGTCACATTGCCAGGAAATGATGAACTGCTTAATAGAACTTTCCCTCCCTTATGGTACGCTTCAATTGTCCACGTTGATTTTGTAATTGTTGAGTTAGGGTAGTAATTGTAAACATTTGAATTGAAAAGAGATGTTGTCCCATTGGTTATTAGAGTGGGATTAGTATTACTAAAAGTAGAGTAAAAATCAGTACCTCCAACAATATATGATACTGACCATCCAATATCTTTCATAATTGCTCGGATAACATTGCCTATGGTTTGTTTAGTCCCTGCCTTGCCGTCGGTTTGTACTGGGTTCATTAAAGCATTTGCATTAGGTGGGGTTGAGCCAGAACCATTTGGATAAATAACATCGTTTAAGTGATAAATATTGGAACTTGGGTTTAATGTGGAAGCATAGAGTTTTACCCTGTTATTGCTATTTTGAGATTTTGCCGCAGTACCATTAAAGAAAACACCGTTATTCGAACCAAAAAAGAAAGGTGAAAAAGCAGTTGCTGTTTGAGGAAACGATATCAACGGAGCTCCATTTCCGTCTTCAACAAACTTATCAAAAATTAAAGGTAAAGGTCCCCATGTTGCAGTTGTTTGTGTAAGCGGTCTCGCAGTTCCACTGAATCCAAGTCCGTGCATTACTTCATGCAACAATGTAGTAATAAAATCTATGCTCTTATTTGGTGTCATGCCATCCGTACCAAAATACCATGCATACCCCGTAGGGAGAACAGAAGTTATTTCTACTGTTATATCAGGTTGATTTAGGTTTAATTCAATTTGGGAAAGTTTTTCTGCTAAAGCAATTGGATACCAGGTATTTGGTTGAGCAGTTGGTTCGCCTGGAGCGGATGCTACATTTTGAACAAGCGAGGTTGGACCAGCTTGTGCTAGAACCCAATTGGACAAAGTCGCCATTTTAACTTCAATGACTATCGGTATCGGAGAATCAAATGTATTATTAAGTATTGGCACAATGATGGCGTTGCATACATTTATAATGGATTGGTTAGGGAATGAAGGGTCAAACTTAAAGGAAAAATTTGCAGATCTGCCCGGAGTGGAATAGATAGTTGGGTCTATGCCAATTCCACTGCTAGGTTGTCCTGTTGATGGCGCAAAATAAAGAGGATACTTAAAACCTGGTGAAGTAATTACCTGTGCAGTAATACTTAGTGTTGTTATTGCGAATAAAAGTGTACATATTTTTTTCATGATTTTTAAATTTGGTAATGTAGGTTATGAATGAAATGTTGTAATTGTAAATGAACAATCTTAGATGCAATTGATGTATTTCTTCGCTTTTTAAAATGAGAGGTTTAATAAATAGGCTGTGGGGTCCGCTGCCGCAAAGTGTTGCTCCATCGCGCCACAAAGATTTGTTTGCGCTTTCTTCTTTCTAACCATTCGATGTTTTCATGTTTGATCACTTTTCATAAGCAGGCGCTTTGTAGTCAGTTGAGTAAAAACTGTTCGTTGATAAGTCTCGTAGGATTATGTTGTTCATGTGTTTATTTTTTTGGCTGTCGAATGTTAGACAGCATTCTGACATATAAGATGTTGCATTTTCGATACCAACAACATCAATACACGGCATCTACCCTCACATAGTTTACAACTGCATCAGGTACTGGTTTATTATCTGCACCTGGCTTGTACAATTGATGCTTTCCATAAAGGAATTCCCCGTCAAATTTAATACTAACGCCTTCTTTTTTCAACGCATCCGGCAACCCTATGGGATATAGAATCATAGTTTTTTCAAAAAGAATAGTTTCGATGAGCCAATCATTGCTGCCAAGAGCAGCCACATGGCTAACAACTTTACCCTGCTGGGCTTTTAGTAAATCGCCTATATTAAAGGTTTTGCTGTAGTCCCAGAAAGAAGTATTTCCAACAAGTTTCCATTCCCCTTTAATTTTCGTCATTATTCGAGATTCAAAATTCTTAAACTCACGTCCTCTATCCCTTCGAATAATCTGGTCGAATGTAATCCATGCCCAGTCAGAGCCACACATCTGGATTTGATAATTCTCTCCTTGTAATTTATCTGTACGCATCTTGCGATTAGCACGATAATCTTTCATATTTTCTTTAAAAATATTTTCCCAACCACGATTGCCATCCCATGTGCCATTACGGTTATTCCAAACCTGACTGCTATTAGTCAGTTGGGCATAACAATTCAGCCATGCAACAGTATCGCGTTCAATCCATGCTTTTGTTTCGGCTTCTATGCACGCAAGTATGCCTTTTTCTTCTTGTTTGGAGTCGCGAGTCAGATGTTTTTGTTGACATGTAGCACCAAGAAAAATAATTATTGAGCAAAATAGAGCATTTCTCATTATTTAAGATTTTATTGAATGAAAAATATATTGTGCCTCTCGACACCAGATTTTATGTATAGAAATATAGGCTGAGCAACAAATTCACGCACAAATCCCGACGGCTTTCAGTGTATTATTTTTTTTGATTTCGCCCAACGTGAGTATGGGCTACGTGGCCGCGGTTAGCCGGCCATGTGAGACCATGCATAGTTATCTTTCGGTATTATTTTCAACGTGATCTGTTTTGAAGATGATGTCATATTTATTTTTAAGAAAATCAATCATTTCCAGTCGTCTTTTTTGAATAAAGTCTATTGGCTTCTCCCAAATATCATTTGTGAAATCAATTTGTTTGTCTTGTTTTTCTGGAAAGAGGAAATCATAATCAGAGATGTATTTACTCCCAACTATCATTTCTCCATTTTTATTTCTCATCATGTTTGTAAAAAAATCTTTTGGATGAATGTTAGTTTTGTAGCCATTTATTTCTCCTTTTGTTGGTTGCATATTCCAAATAATATCTACTATATTTTCATACTCTTGAGTTTTTTCTTTCAACTTTCTTGGAAAAATATGGTCTATTTCTGGACTAAATCGGCCCTGAATATCCGGTTCAAATTGATACATCCTATGCGGTGTGAGAATTTTTAGTGCGAACCATACATATCCAGTAAAAGTGGGCTCGTAAACTTCAATATTTCTCAATTTTCTTCCTTGAATAAAATTTTCAATATCAATTAATGGAAATTCAAACAATTCATTTGTTTTCGACGACTTGTCTTTTATAATTCGCGAAAAATTATCTGCATAGCTTTGTAAATTCCAATCATTAACTTGAGACTTAATAAAGTATTGATTAATTTTTATCAAATTTTCACTACTAATATTTTTAAACACAAAGCCCTTATTAAAAATCTCATAAAAATAAACTATTATAGGCAATAATGCAAGGTTTCTAGGAATAATAGAAGTATTGTTAATTTTGAACTGGCCCCATAAATAATCAGTAAAGAAGGATATAAGTGGCTTTTCCAGCTTATCCCAAGATTCTTTAAAATTCGCAATCTCCGAGTTTTTAACTTTTTTAGGGTCAATTCTTACACCATTTTTAACCAATAAATTTAATAGTTGCAAAATGCTATATGCACTAAATAAATATCCTTTACCTGTTGAATCGTATATTTTTTTTGAACAGCCCTGAAGTTCTTCTTCAAAATCAAAATAGTCTGCTTTGATTTTCGAGAAAAGCAAATCAGCTAATGATAAGGCCATTCCTCCAGTATTCAGTCGTTCAAAAACTTCGTTTACTATATTTTCATTAGATGTTTTAATCGGAAAATAAGCAAGCGATTTTGTTTCTGTCTTTACAAATATATCCCATAATTTATCAATATTATTTTCGATTAACGCTTCTTCTTTTTCTGTAATTTTGGGGTTACTGTTTATAATAGATTTTCGATAGGCTCTTTTGTCATCATCTGGTAGTTTTGAAAACAATTCATTCATTCTAATATGATCCCATCCAATAACCGAGTTTTTCGGAACAAATGAAAAGCCAGTTTCGTCTGGATCATTTCCATTTAATAAATCAAATAGTAAATTATAAACCAGGATTTTATCATTGAAAGTATGTCGAAGGCAGCTATACAGAGTTTGTAGCCTTTGCTGTCCGTCGTATATCAGCCATTTATCTTTTCTTCCATGCAATCCTTTATCTACTAGTTTTTGCATCTCACCTGGTATATAATTTGTAATGAATTCTCGATACGGAATCTCTTCTTCCGTATTCCAAATTATTAATCCACCAATAGGATATCCTTTTAGGATTGAGTCAAATAATTTGCATATGTACATTTCGTTTTCATATCTACTTCCCCAAACATACGGTCGTTGTATGGCTGGTAAATACCAGCCATTAGAACTATTATTGATGTGATTTATCGCTTCTTTTACCGAAATCCCTAGATATGACATTTATTTGTATTTTATTAATGTGAAAGATAACTACCGCCTACCCGCAACTAACGGCCATCCAAAAACCCGCATTGCGTCTTTTTGCTTAGTCGTCCGTTGCGGGTATGCTGACTGTAAACGCCGCGCCCCCTGACCGCTCCGTATCACACGGGAAACAGTCAGGGGGCGCAGGGGTTGGAGCTAAGAGAGCAAGCATTCATGTTGAATTGTTCAGGTTGGCCAAAAGTACAGGATGTTATGGCTTAGCACCAAGCATTGGCAAATTTTTTTTTGTTAAACCTCAAATATCCAAATCATCCAGTGGGCTTTTGATCTTTTCCCAGCCTTTTTTGGTGATGTGGGTGTATATTTCCGTGGTTTTGGCACTGGCATGGCCGAGCAGTTCTTGGATGTACCGCAAGTCTACCCCCTTTTCCAGCAAATGAGTGGCAAAGGAATGGCGCAGGGTATGTACCGTGGCATCGGGATTGATCATGGAGCGCAACTTGGCCTGCGTAAACACTTGCTGAACGCTCCGCTCGCTGTACTGGCCGCCGTTTGGCCCCTCAAATGCCCAATCAACAGGTTGGTACACTTCCAGATAATTCTGCATATAATGCCAGACTTTTTCGGAAAGGATAGTGCACCGATCTTTATTACCCTTGCCACCCCGGACGAAAAGACGGTTCTTTGTCGGCTGTAGATCAACCAGCCGTAGCCGAATAACCTCCCCGAGGCGAAGGCCGGCGGAATAGATCAACATAAGCAGGCACCGGTGCTTCGGATTATCCACGCAGCGTAGCAGCGCACTTACCTCTTCTTCGGTCAATACCTTGGGCAGCCGCTGGGCTTTTTTAGGCTGAAACAGCGCGGCCACTTTGGCTTCCTGCTCTATCACCGCCGCATAAAACATTTTGATGGCACTCATCATCTGGCTTTGGTGGGATATGCTCGCGTGGTGTTCCTGGATAAGCCAAGTAAGATAGTTGTTGATTTGTTGCCGGGTAATCTGACTGGGCTTTATGTCATTATGGTGTTTGATAAACTGCCGAAAACAGTTTTTATAACTTTTGATGGTTTTCCAACTGTAGCGTTTGAGCAAAAGGCATTGTTCCAGTGCAACGACGGCGGCTTCGTAGTGGGCAGGAAGGACAGCGGTGGGCATAGGTTGCCTCCGTTCCGGTTCCGGGAGCTGTTGTGGTATGTCGTCGGAGGGTATAAATTCCCATTTTAAGGTATTGGTATGGAAGTATTTGTGTAAGAAACGGATGCTTAATTGGGTGTAAGGCACCTCCCAGAAGCCCATTTGCTGATTCCAGCGTCGCCCATGGATGTTTTTTAAAATGGGCAAGTGAGTGTTGAGCATGGAAAGTGGCAGGTCGAGGCAAAGGTAATCGGCACTGGTGGGGTGCTTTTTGACCGTGATAAACTGGGGCTCATTGGTCGCTTCCGCTATTTGGTCATGATGAATGGCCTTGATTTTCAGGCGATTTTCACTGGTGTCTGGTACCGACCATACTTTGGTATCCGAGTGCCAAATACAGTTTGCGATTTTTTTGATGGCAACCCGTTTTTCTATTTGGGAGAAAGGAGTAATATAATAAATGCGCCCATCCTCTATCCAACACGTGCGTTCCGTGGCCGACTCTTTGGGAGGCATGGCCGCAGGTGGTGCCGCATGGGACGGTGGCGTGAAGGCAGCCTTCGCCAGCGGTGTGGCCGGTGCAAATGGCCAACGGGGAGGTAATACTGCATGGTCATTGATGGGCGCAGCATCAGGTTGTAGGCCCACCCAGGCCCGGTTATCAGGTGTGTCGGGCAGCGACCAGCGTTTTCGGTCCGGGTGCCATTGCTTGCCGGGCTTCATCTTGACCAACAAGATGAGGTCTTGCTGATGCCAGGCGATGTCCATGTAAATGCGACCATTGCTGATGCTTGCATTTTCCATAATTAATCAGTTATTTCTGTAAATTTTTTACAAAAATGCAAAGAATTGTTTTCGTAAAATCCTAAAAATGTGTGCATTGAAGAATTAAACGTTGGTAACGGTTAATTATCCGGTAATAAACAAATGTAACTGTTGCAAACGATTAAAAATGATATTTACCTTGCTGCATGAAAAAAACGTGTCGGCAATGTGGCCAGGAGATGCGTGGCCGCGCTGATAAAAAAATTTGTTCGACGGATTGCAAGAACCGCTATCATATCGAGACCCGCCGCCATACGCGCGATGCAGTGGGCGAGATAGATGGCTATCTGCATCGCAACCGGGAAATATTGGCTTTGCTAATGGGCAACGCCATCAAAGTGGAGATAGATCGTTTGGTACTTTCCAGAACGGGCTTCCGCTATGAATACCACACGGGTACCTACCTGAACAAGGAGGGTAAAATGTACCGTTTGGTCTATGATTATGCGTGGATGGATTTTTCCGATCAGAGAGTACTCATTGTGCGCGAAAAGAAAACATAAAACCACCCTTTTCTTCACCAACCACCCAGCACTACTCAACCATGCGTTTACAAAACAAAACAGCCCTCATCACCGGCGGCAGCAGCGGCATTGGCCGCGAGACCGCCCTGCGCTTTGCCCGCGAGGGTGCCCGCGTCGTAGTCGTGGATGTCAATGATGCCGCCGGACAGGAAACCGTGGATTTGGTCAAGCAGCAGGGCGGCGAAGCGGTTTTTTGCCACGCCGATGTCTCCAAAGCGGAGGACTGCGCCCACATGGTCGAATTTGCCGAAGCCACTTATGAACATTTGCACATCTTGTTCAACAACGCCGGTATTATGCACAACGACGATGATGATGCCGTAAAAACGGAAGAATCCGTCTGGGATATGACGATGGCCATCAACGTAAAAGGCGTATTCTTTGGCTGTAAGTACGGCATTCCGGCCCTGCGGCGGGCGGGCGGCGGCTCCATCATTAATACCGCTTCGTTTGTGGCTTTGGTCGGTGCCGCCACGCCACAACTAGCCTACACCGCCAGCAAAGGCGCGGTGCTGGCCATGACCCGTGAATTGGCGGTTATTCATGCCCGCGAAAACATTCGGGTGAATGCGTTATGTCCCGGTCCGCTGCGCACTGAATTGCTGATGAAATTCCTGAATACCGAGGAGAAAAAACAACGCCGCCTGGTGCATGTTCCGATGGGTCGTTTCGGCGAGGCCCGCGAAATGGCCGATGCCGCCCTGTTCCTGGCTTCCTCCGAAAGCAGCTACGTCACCGGCACCGACTTCATGGTGGACGGCGGCATCACCGCAGCCTACGTAACCCCGGAATAAGATGGCGACGAATTTTCAAATCATCAGCCCGGTGGATGGCTTGCTGTATGCGGAGCGACCTGCCGCCAGTGACCGCGACATCGAATACGCGCTGCAACAGGCAAGCAAAGCCCAACGCGCCTGGAGCGAGACCACTATTGCCGAACGCGCCGCCATTTGCCGCCAGGCGGTGCAATATGTGCTCGACCGTGCCGACGAGATTGGTACGGAACTGAGTTGGCAAATGGGACGGCCCATTCGCTACACGCCTTTTGAAATCAAGCGCGGTTTTCAGGAACGCGCCCACTACATGATTGATATAGCGGAAACCGCCCTGGCCGACATGCCCGCTGCGGAACTGCCTGGTTTTCAACGCTATATTCGTCGGGTGCCGCTTGGATTAGTGCTGGTGCTGGCTCCCTGGAACTATCCGTATCTGACTTCCGTGAATGCCATTATTCCGGCCCTGATGGCGGGCAACACGGTCATTTTGAAACATGCCCAGCAGACGCTGCTCTGTGCGGAACGGTACGCCGAAGCGTTTCGAGCGGCTGGTTTGCCGGACGGCGTATTTCAGTTTTTACATTTGTCGCATGAGCAGGTCGGGTCGCTGATCGGTGATGCGCGGGTGGCCCACGTGGCGTTTACCGGCTCGGTCGGGGGTGGAGAAGCGGTGCAACGGGCGGTTGGCGGGCGTTTTATCGGCGCGGGGCTGGAACTGGGCGGCAAAGACCCGGCCTACGTGCGGGCCGATGCATCGCTGGACTACGCCATCGAAAACACGGTGGACGGTGCTTTTTTCAATTCCGGTCAGTCGTGCTGTGCCATTGAGCGCATTTATGTCCACGAGAGTTTGTTCGATTCCTTTGTAGAGGGTTTTGTGGATTTGACCCGCCAATATCACCTGGGCGATCCGCTGCTGCCGGAAACGACGCTGGGGCCGATGGTGCGTACGGCTGCCGCCGATTTTGTCAAGGCGCAGGTGCGGGATGCGGTCGCCAAAGGAGCGCGAACGTTGATAGATTCGGCCATATTTCTCGCGCACCGCGATGGTACGCCGTATTTGGCACCGCAAGTACTGATTGACGTGGATCATTCGATGTCCATTATGACCGAAGAGACTTTTGGTCCGGCGGTGGGTATTATGGCCGTCAAAAACGACGCGGAAGCCATCCAGTTAATGAACGATAGCCGCTATGGTTTGACGGCTTCAGTGTGGACCAATGACGTGGAAGCGGCGGTGCGCATCGGTGACCAGATCGAAACGGGCACCTGGTTTATGAATCGCTGCGATTATCTGGACCCGGTGCTGGCCTGGACGGGCGTGAAGGATTCCGGGCGGGGTTGTACGCTGTCGCGCCTGGGCTACGAGGGATTGACGCGGCCAAAATCTTATCATTTGAAGATACTGGGTTGAGATATGAAAATATCGTGTTTAGCAGGCTTTGTTCCACGACGAGGACGGTTCCCGGCAGGATGACAAACGAGGCGTGTTCTACGGCACTCAATCAGTTCTATTTAAAATTAATTACGATGGAAGTCGGCTTGCTCGAATGCGATCACGTACTGGATAAATTCCGGCACATCGCCGGGGATTACTACGACATGTTTGGGGTCTTATTCCCTGACTTGCAGCTGCGGCGTTTTGATGTTTGCAATGGTCAGTTTCCCGATTCGGTGACGGCCTGCGATGCGTATTTATGCACGGGTTCCAGGCATTCCGTCTATGATGAGGTGGACTGGATCAAAGAACTGCAACGTTTTGTGCGGGAATTATATGCGCGTGAAAAAACTTATGTCGGGCTGTGTTTTGGGCATCAAATGCTGGGCGAGGCATTGGGTGGAAAAGTGACCAAAGCACCCGTGGGTTGGTGCGTGGGGGCGCATACTTTTCAGGTGACCCAGCCCAAAAACTGGATGATACCTTTTCAGGGCAGATACCATTTGCTGATGATGTGTCAGGATCAGATAATGGAATTGCCGCCCGATAGCCGGGTGTTGGCTACCGCGCCGGATTGCCCGGTGGGGATGCTGCGCGTTGGCCCCCGGATGCTGGGCTTGCAGGCGCACCCGGAATTTCCGGTGGCTTATGAACGGGCATTGTTGGAAGACCGAGTGGGGCGAATTGGGGCAGAAAAGGTAAGAATTGGCCTGGATAGTTTGGTTTTGCCGCTGGATAGTGGTCGGATGGGGGAGTGGATCAATAATTTTATAGGAAAAGGGGTGGGATAATCCATTCTTTTTCCCGACTACGAGCGCCTTAAATAAAGGTCGCACCAGGGAGAATAATTCTATTGGCAAAAAACAACCAAAGATGAGCAAGCCTCCTAAATTCATAGTCGTTATTGGCGCATCCGCCGGGGGATTAGACGCCCTGGCAGAAATGGTGCGCACCCTGCAAAAAGGATTAGATGTTGCCTATTGCATTGTGCTGCATTTGTCCCGTAAAGGGATTGGCGATTTCGTGGTACACCGTCTGGCACAATCTACCGATATGCATTGCAGCCTAATAGTAGATGGAGAAACCATAAAAGCAGACAACATCTATATTGCACGCCCTAATCAGCATGCGCTTGTAAAAGATAATAAATTTATTTTGGGTGGTGGTCCCGAAGAAAACCGTTTTCGGCCATCTATTGATGTGTTGTTTCGTTCAGCGGCGGTTGCTTACAGTTCGTATGCCATAGGAATTATCCTGAGCGGCATGCTGGACGACGGCACCTCTGGCATGTGGGCGATTAAGCGAAGCGGCGGTACCTGTGTGGTGCAAGACCCCAACCAGGCGGAGTATCCTGAAATGCCGCTCTCGGTAATAAACAACATGGAAGTAGATCATGTGGTACTATTGGAAGAAATAGGCCCGCTCCTCGCCGAAATAGTAAAGCATACCAGTGGAAGAAAAAAACCAGTTCCGAAAGAAGTAATAGCAGAATCAAAGATTGCCGAGATGACAGCAGTAGGGATAGATACTATTGAGAAAATAGCCGATGTAAGTGTCTTTGCCTGCCCGGATTGTGGCGGAAATCTATGGGCTGTAAAAGACGACAAAGTCAAACGTTATCGCTGCCATATAGGACACGCTTACACGGAGAAAGACCTGGTCGTAAAGCAGGCAGAAACAGCGACTGCTACTTTATGGGTGGCCCTTCGAATGATGGAAGAACGAAAACATCTGTTAAAAAAAATGGAGGTTGATTATGCAAAGAAAGGCCATAAAACCTTGTCCTCCGATTATATAGAAAAACAAGGTTTTATGCAAAATCATATAGATGGGCTAAAAAAGATGCTGTTCGATCTGCAAAATCATGATACAACCCAATGATTAATGTGGTGATATCGCTGAACGGGGGCGTGACTGCCAAATTTTTTTCCTAAGTTCAGTCTGCGGCTTCCTGAGATGTGTCGCATCCACAATGCCTAACAATCTGCCAATCTCGGTTGACAAATTGATTATTTGGAAGTTCCTTTGTAATATTTATGAATCATGATGCCATCGTTTGATCGCATCAAAGATAGCAAGTTGGTAATAATAAACAAATATCATATCAAATTTTGATCATTTGTTTTTGACCTGATTGCGATTAACGTGAGCATGGACGCTGTGCTGCCCTACGTTGGCTTTGTGGGTTGGGCTTGGGCAGATAGCCATTCCATGCATTGTTCTGCGATTTATAGTAACTTAACTTGCCCATGAATTTACAGTCCTTGTTGATCGAAATCAAATTCCTTATCTTTAAGTTATTGGTTAATTTTCAAATAACTTGTCAAACTCTAAGTATTTTGTTTCAATATAGAAAATATCCCATTCTCCGAACTCATAATTTCCTAAATTCTTGGCTCTTGTAAAAAAGAAGTATTTGCCTTCTCTTGAAAAACGGGGGCCGCTTTCCTCATCTTTTGAATTGATTTTGTCGCCCATTGCTACTGCCTTACTCCAACCAGATTTTGTTCGTTTTGAGATAAAAATATCTTCACCTCCCAAACCGCCCGGTGCTCCATAAGAATTGAATACTAAATATTTACCGTCAGGCGAAACTACGGCAGAATAAATCCAATACTTTGAATCATCAAAGAGTCCACTAATCTCCGTAGGATTGGTAAATTGTCCGTTAATATATTTTACTTCGTACAATTTGATCGCTTTTGTTCCACGAACCATTGAAGTGAAATAGAAAGTTTCGTTGTCTATTGCATGAAGATAATTATTATTTGATGAAGGCCACTCTTCTCCTTTGATTTGAACGTCGTTTATCGGAAACGGTAAAGGTGTGGGCTCACTCCAATCATTGCCTGTTTTCTTCATCATCCAAATATTCATGTCAAAATTCCCTTGATTTAACTTGTCAGGTATTGGGCGTTCAGAGCCGAAGAAAAAGAATTCGCCATTGGGCGTTATAGATGGGGCTTCATCTCTATCTGTTGAGAATTTAGATATTTTTGGGTTAGTCCAATTACCATTGGTGAAATCTGTTTCATATATCTTTTGCTTCTCGTTCGGTGCCCTTCTTGAAAAATAGGCTTTTAACCCATTAGGTGAAAACATAATTTCAAATTCACTATTTTGCTCGGTTGAGATTATACCCTTTGCAAATGGTAAGGCTTCAGTAACCTCAGCGTTTGTGTAACTAATCGTATTTAATTTTTGAGTAGTCTTACACCCAAAAATTACTAATAATATAATTATTCCAAATTTATTCATTTATTGCTTTTTTAATATGATTTCGCAGAATTATGCTTTCCCGCACTTCCCCTATAACCCCACTTGCGTAATAACCCGCTTTGTCACCAAGCCTTGCACTGCCGCTCGTTGCCAATCATATAGCAACACTGGGCGAAGTTCGCTCTTTCCCAACAAATAACCCCCAGACGATCCGTTTTTTAGACAAACATTTTATCGGCACTTTAGACCAACCTGGTCAGGGCAGGTTGTACCTTTCAGGCGTTATTGCTACGCGCCACCACCTGACAGTTTCGCCATGCCACGATTACAAGCCAAACTGCTATCTGAAATTAAAACTTCCCTCTACATGCTATTGGCCGCAGTAGCGGGCGTTTTGATGGTCACATTGTTCCTGGTCTTGCGGCGAGAGCCAGAAGAGGAAAAAATGTCTGCTGGATGGTGCGGGGTTAGGTCTCCACCTCCCGGCGATAAGTCTGAGGAATATGCACGTGGAAAAGACCTTTTCATACAGAATTGTGCCGCCTGCCATAACAAGAATATGAAGGACAACCTCACTGGCCCGGCTTTGGGAGGGGTGGAAAATCGGTGGAGCAAATTCCCGCGTAAAGATTTGTATAATTACATTCGCCATTCGCAGGCCATGACTAAAGCCAAACATCCCCGTGCGCACCAGCTTTGGAAAGAATGGAAACCCGCTATCATGAACGACTTTTCGCCCCTTACCGATCAGGAGATTGAAAATCTTTTGTATTATATTAGGGCCCAACAAGTTCAATACTCAAACCGATAGAGCACATGGATACCAGACGCGATTTTCTAAAAAAAGCCGCTCTTTTGGCGGGCACGGCCAATTACTGGGAGGTCGTCCCGGAGTCTATTAAAAAGGCCCTGGCCATAAATCCGGCCCCCGGCACCACGTATCTGGATGCCGAACATGTAGTGATTTTGATGCAGGAAAACCGCTCTTTCGATCATGCTTACGGGAGTTTGCAGGGTGTGCGCGGTTTCGATGATCCGAGGGCCTTGCAGTTGCCCAACGGCCATCCGGTGTGGTGCCAGACCGATGCCGAGGGGAAGACTTACGCGCCTTTTCGGCTGAATATGAAGGAGAGCAAGGCCACCTGGATGAGTTCTTTGCCGCATACCTGGCCCGATCAGGTGGATGCGCGCAATGATGGCAAATATGATGCCTGGCTTCGCGCCAAACGCTCGCACGTGGAAGAGTACGCGCATCTGCCGCTGACGATGGGCTATTATAATCGGGCCGATTTGCCTTTTTACTACGCGCTGGCGGATGCGTTCACGATCTGCGATCAGAATTTTTGCTCCTCGCTCACCGGCACCACGCCCAACCGTCTGTATCTCTGGACGGGCACCATCCGCGAAAAACCCGATCCGGCCAGCAAGGCCAATGTGCGCAATGAAGACGTGGACTACGATCATCTGGCTAATTGGAGGACCTTCCCGGAGCGGCTGGAAGAACTGGGTATTTCCTGGAAAATTTATCAGAACGAACTTAGTTTGGCAGTTGGATTCGAGGGCGAAGAAGAAAGTTGGTTGTCCAATTTTGGCGACAATCCCATCGAATGGTTCGAGCAGTACCACGCTAAATTCTCTCCGGCCTATTATCGGTATTTACAAAAACTGCCCGATATTTTGCAGGCGGAAATCGCTGATTTACAACAAAAAGCGACCTCGCTGAATCCCGATACGCAGGAGGCGCGGGAAATAGCCGAACAGATTCAGGGGAAAAGCAACTACTTAGTCAGTGTCCAAAATGACCTGCATAAGTGGACACCCGAGCAATATGCGCGTCTGTCGGCCTACGAAAAAAACCTGCACGAAAAGGCCTTTACGACCAATAAAAACGACCCGCATTACCATGAATTAGACACCTTATCTTATCCCGAAAACGGTCAAACCCAACAAGTGGCCGTGCCGAAAGGCGATGTGTTACACCAGTTTCGGCTGGATGTACAGCAGCAAACCTTGCCCACGGTTTCGTGGATAGTGGCCCCGCAGAATTTTTCCGACCATCCTTCCGCACCCTGGTACGGTGCCTGGTACCTCTCAGAGGTGATGAATATCCTGACGGAAAACCCGAAAGTGTGGGAAAAAACCATCTTCATTCTGGCTTACGACGAGAACGACGGTTACTTCGATCATGCGCCGCCATTCGTGCCGCCACACCCGGAGCAGCCACATACCGGCCTGGTTAGCAAGGATATAGATACGAGCGCGGAGTTTGTCCACCTGGCCCAGGAAACCGCCCAGGGCGACAATGCGCGGCAAGGCCCCATTGGTCTGGGCTATCGGGTGCCGCTATTGGTTGCGTCGCCGTGGAGTCGGGGCGGACGGGTGTGTTCCGAACTATTCGACCATACTTCGGTGTTGCAGTTTTTGGAGAATTTCCTCAGCCACAAAACCAGTCAGACGGTGCGCGAAACCAACATCAGTTCGTGGCGACGCCAGATTTGCGGCGATCTGACTTCCGCTTTTCGTCCTTACAATGGGGAACGATATACTTTGCCTGTTTCTTTAAGTCGGGATGAATTCGTCAAAACGGTGCATAAAGCGCAGTTTAAACCCGAACCAAACGGCTATAAAGCCTTGACGGAGAATGATATAGCCAAGATAAAATCACGCGCCGTCCAGCCACCTTACCAGCAGGAAAAAGGACAACGGCCTTCCTGTGCCTTGCCTTATCAATTGTACGCCGATGGACAATGGAGTGCCGATAAAACGTCCTTTGGGATCACGATGGCCGCGCGAAACACGGTCTTTGGCCCACGGTCTGCCGGAGCACCGTTTCAGGTCTATGGGCCGGATTCAGGAACCAATCGCCATTATGCGGTATCAGCAGGGGATAGTATTCGTGATAAATGGTCGCTGGCTGATTTAGCGAAAGCGGGCAATTATCAGTTCCGCGTGTACGGTCCCAATGGTTTTTTCCGGGAATTTGCGGGCACCGCGCAGGACCCGGCAGTACATATTCTCTGCGCCTATCAGCAGAAAAATGCAACGACTTTAACGGGCCAACTAGAAATTACGATTCAGAATACCAGTGCGCAGGCCCAGCCAATAGAGGTGGTGGACAATGCCTACCGCGCTCCCATCCGGCGAAAAACGGTGGGTGCCGGGAAGAGTATGACCCTGTCTTTTAATTTAAGCACTAGTCATCGCTGGTACGATTTCAGTGTGCGTATTGCGGGCGTGCCGGCTTTTGAAAGGCGTTATGCCGGACGGGTGGAAACGGGAGAGGAGGGATTGACGGATCCGTTGATTGGGGCATAATGGGTAATTTTGCTATTCCCTAATATATTTACTTGTAAACGTTTCTATTACCCGGATAAATTCTCTGGGAAGACGTTTCATGGCTTCTTGTTTGATCGTTTCCGGGATTTCCCCATAATATACTTCAGCAATGGCTCCAGCCATACAGGCAATCGTGTCACTATCTCCGCCGATTGAAATGGCCGTTCTAATCGTGTCTTCAAAATCCGAGGCTTCCAGAAAGGCCATAATGGCTTGTGGCACAGAACCCTGGCAACTTACATCGAATCTATATGCTGCTCTAATATCATCTATTTTTTTATCTAGATCATAAGCAAATTCTTTCACTATTTCTTGTTTAATTTCTTCTTTGGTCTTACCTATGCGGGCTAAATATAGTGCTAAGGCAATTGCTTGTGCCCCATTTATACCTTCCGGGTGATTGTGGGTAATGGAAGCACTTTTTTTCGCTTCTTCTAATATTTTTCCCTATCTGTAAAGGCGTATCCGATTGGACTTACCCGCATGGCAGAGCCATTGCCCCAACTATTATAAGGGCCATTTATGATTCCAAGCATCCACTTTTTGAAAGTACCACCATAGCCTGCAAACGGATAGCGAAGGGCGTATTTCTTTACATTTTCTGCATAATCGCCATTTTCTAATAAAGCATTTGCTATGGCAATTGTTAATACAGTATCGTCCGTAAATTTAGAAGCCGTAGTAAATAACTTAAAATCCTTGGATTTATGGTTGCGCTTTTCAAATCTGGATCCGACAATGTCTCCTATTATAGCCCCAAGCATAGTAGTTTTATTACAAAGTCAAGTCTTATGGAATAGAAAAATGCTCGCCCGGCAAATAAATACTAAGCGTTAAACCTTTGGCCCCCAACTTACCCGCTTGCACCTTTTTGGAACGCCCCGGATTCGCATACACCAACACCTGCGACATTCCGACTACTTCTATATCCTTGCCTTTGACCAGAATAGCCGTGGATTCATCAATGCCAATGCCTTGTAAATCAGGGTATTCAATAATCGCACTGATCAGACGATTGTGCCGACTTCTTTTCACAAAATGCTGATCCACAATCGCTTTGGTCAGCATACCCAGACCGGGGCGGGTCTCAATATTTTCTGCTTCAATCGTTCTGAAAGTAGCCGCGTAGGAAGTATCTTTTAGGGCATTGCCCGTAATCATGATCTTACTCATCACGGCTGCGCCCGCACTGGTCCCGGCGATCATCGCGCCATTTTGATAAGCGGTGTGGATGGCTTTTTCGATGGCCGAACCAGTCACCACATCCATAAACCGGCTTTGGTCGCCACCAGTAATATAAATTAATTTGGCGTGTAAAATAGAGTCCACTTTCGCCAGATCGTTGGCCTGGGCTTTTGTACAAAACACGCCGTACAAGTTTTTATAGCCTAATTCCGCAAACTGTATTTTGGTATAATATACCGAAGTATCCGGCTCGGAACTGGACATTGGTAACACGACCGCGTAACCGCCTTTATCCAGACCAGATTCTTTGATAATTCTCTCCACCATCGAGAGGGGGCGATCACCGCCGCCGATGATAAATAGTTTGCCCTTTTGAGCAGTGGCGAGCGGAAGGCTTCCGATTATTAATAGGAAGAGTAAGGCTGCTTTTATGCGCATATTTTAATTTTTTATAGTGATTTTGGCATTTGGCAACAATTTCCGGTTTGCAGAAAACTATTATTCTAAGTGCCTGTCATTCAGAGCGTAGCGTGGAATCTGAGGCCGAAGGCCGAGACTAAAAAGTAGAATCCGGGCTACGCCCTCGAATTCCACGCCTGCGGCTCTGAATGACACACAATACGGGTGCGTAACATTATTTATAGCATCTCTGTGAGCCTCTCTTTTCTCTGTGAGCCTCCGTGACACAAATTTAAAACTTCTTACCAAAAGAAATACCCCTCGGGCTGGAACCAGCGGCTACATACCAGGGTTCGGCATTAGAACCATCCAGATTAGCGCGCATAATCGTGCCTTTGCTCCGGTCGCCCCAATAGATCTTTTTGGAGAGCGGTTCGTACGCCAGTCCATACACCACACGCGAAATACCAGTGGCCAATACCGCCACGCCGCTGCCATCAAAATTGGCTGATTTGAGATAAATATCACCGGATGCCACGTATTGGTCAAAGTAAATCCGGTTGCCCACCACCAGCAGGCTGCCGCCTTCCACCAAGGGAATAATTTCTGCTTCGCCGGTACCATCCAGGTTCTTTTTCCAGACCCCGCCATTATAATTTACCCAGTACATCGTCCTATTCACTGCATCAATCGCGATGCCGTCCGGATCGTTGGGTTGGCCGGTCACAAAATCCTCTTTTTGATTGACATCGCTACTGCCAATATCTCCGCGCTGAATGCCGTTACTGGTATCCCAATACAACTGGCTTAGTTGATAGTCCACCCGCATACCATTGGGACTATCCAGCCCGCTTCGGAAGACAATCAGGTTACTGCCATCTGAATCACACTGGTAAATTTTGCCCGCTCCATAGTCGCTGATATAGAGTTTATTACGCAGCGTATCGAAAACCATACCGTAGGACTCCTGTACTCCGCTGACCGGCAACTGCGTAACGATCGGTGCCTGGTTATTAAGCAGTGTAGTAAAGACTTGCGTGCCATTATTAAAGAAAACAGGCGTACCGGAAGCATTGGCGTCTTTAATAACGATGGTTTTTGCAATTTCTTTAATTTCCAGCGAAGCAGACGTTACGATTACCAGATTCACCCGATAGGCACCAGAATTCTTGTACAAATGGGTCGGATTGGCCCCTTCTGCGGAGGTGCTGTCGCCGAAATCCCAGTAGTACGTAGCAGCGCCGACCTTTTCCGGTACAATAGAAGTACTGGTAAAAGTAACGGTCGCCGGGGCGAACGCATCATTGTCCACCGTGTAAGTAAAGTTCGGGACTGTACTGGCTGGTGGCACCGGAAAATCGTCCTTGGAACAACTGTTGAGTAGCACAGCGAAGAGCCCCAGGCAGAATATGGAATAGAAGAGTTTCATAATCATGATTGTTGTTTTGTACTGCCAACTATTAGCTGGCGACCGTATAGCGCAGGAAAAGCCAACTAAAAGTTGACGTTACTTATTGTTTCACAAACATACCTCGTGGGCTGCCCAATCCGGTCAACAGTATTTCCGGATTAGTACCATCCAGATTAGCACGGGTCAGTTCGCCCGTGTCGCGGCCCGACCAGTAAAGTTTATTGGCAGAATGATCAATGTCCATTCCATAAATTCTGCTTCCGCTGGCATCAATGGTGATCTGACCAGTACCATCCAGATTAGCCCGGATTAAAGTGTCCGTATTCTGATCGTCAAAGTAGATTTTGTCATTCACTGTATCCACCAGTATGGCGTAACCATAAACACCTGCTACTAGTATCGTTGGATTGGAACCGTCCAGATTCGCCACGTACAAGTTCTCGGCGTTTACATCGTAGAAATACATTTTGCTGTTTTCTACATCCAGACTAATGGCCCGCATCTGGGCGCCGAGGATATTGACAATGCCAATTTGCGGCGAAGAACCATCCAGATTAGCCCTGGATACATTGCCTTCATCGTCCACCCAGTATATTTTTCCACCAGTCACATCTAAGGCCAGACCATACGGATCGAGGATATTGGCAGCAATTTCTATCAGTTCGCTGCCATCCAGATTCATACGCCAGATTTTACCCGAACCGGTTACTTCAAAATCGCTGAAATACACTTTTTCATGGACGGCATCATACACTAAACCAACGCCTGCTTTGCCATTAATATCCAGTACCGTAGTGGCAGTGCTGCTTCCATCTAAGGGCAGTTTTTTAATCAAACCAGTACCATATTCAATAAAATACACTTGTTTGACAGAAGGTGCACCCGTAACGGTAATTTGTCTGGTCACCGTGGTTTCACCCACTGCACTGACGGCCTTTAAAGTGACGGTGTACGTGCCGCCATTATTGTAGGAAAAAGTCGGGTCTTTCTCCGTGGAAGTAGAATTGTTTGGGTCGCCAAAAGACCACTGATAAGAAACCGCGCCTCTCGATGTATTCGTAAATTGCACCGGAATGCTACTGATCAATGCGCTTTCATTTTCCACAATAAAGGAAGTGGCCGGTAAAACGGTGACCTGCTGTGTGGAAATGGTCGAACCGCCCTCGCCCGTAGAAACCAGGCTTACCAGAAAAATGGCGGAAGACTGGTAGGATTTTTTCGGGGCGACTTCGGTGGAAGTAGTACCATCGCCAAAACTCCATTTAAAAGCCGTAGCGTTTTCAGAAGTATTGGTAAACTGGATTTCCTCGCCCACCACAACGGTGGTTTTGCTGCTGGTGAATTTGGCAGCGGGCTGTTCGATTATTTCTTCCTTTTTACAGGCACTGAACAGGGCGAAAAGGCAGAAGATGTATAGAAGTGTGCGTTTTGTTTGCATGGCTAGAATTTTTAAGTGTCACAGAGGCTCACAGAGAAAAAAAGAGGCTCACAGAGAAAGTTGTTAGAGAATGAAGGTTTTTAAGTGTCACAGAGGTTCACGGAGAAAGGAGAGGCTCACAGAGAAAGTTATTAGAGCGTTGTTAGAGGATGAAGCGTTTGATGCCGTATTTGAGGAGGGTGACTTTAAAATTGATGAGCAGTCCAGTACTGAAACCACCCAATTTCATGTAAGTCAACGTCTGGGCAGTATGGATATCCATGATTTCATCTACGGATTTTAATTCCACTACTACTTGATTATGAACAAGTAAATCAAGTCTATATCCATGATCCAGTTTTACTTCTTTGTAAATGATAGGCATTGCTTTCTCTTTCTCGACCATCAGACCTGCCTTGACAAGTTCGTATGCCAAGCATTCGCGATAAGCAGATTCCAATAAACCAAGTCCAAGAGTTTTATGTACCTCTATGGCTTTGCCAATGATAATTTGAGTCAGTTCGTTCGTTTGCATAATTTTGTATGTTGATTCTCCATGAACCTCTATTTTCTCCGTGAGCCTCGGCGACATTTAATATTCAAACCTAATATTTTACTCTGTGAGCCTCTTTTTTCTTTGTGAGCCTCTGTGACACTCTAATACCCCGGATTCTGTCGCATCCCCGGACTTCTATTCGCCAATATTTCACTCAAAGGAATGGGGAATAACGTTTGGTTTTCATTGGTTACCGTAGCCAACACATCTATTGCCCGCCCGGTGCGTACCAGATCGAACCAGCGGTGGCCTTCAAAGGCAAATTCCAGTCTTCTTTCGGCTTCAATGGCCAGCAATAGATCGGCATAGGCAGTAGCCGTCACATTGCCCAGACGTGCCCTGGAACGAATGGCGTTAATATCTGCCTGGATCAGCGTCACATCGCCGCCCGAACGCGCCCGTGCTTCGGCCCGGATTAAGTACATTTCGGCCAGACGAAGTACAATAACATTATCGCTGCCGGTGCTCAAATCATCATATTTTATTACGTAGGGTGTGGTGCCGGTATAAGCGATGGTCGTAGCAAGTCTGGCATCAGCCGCTATATATTTACTTAATAATTCCGTGGCGGGTGCCACTTCACGGCGACCATTTAAGGCCAATGGGAAGTTGTATTCAGCAATACGGTTTCTATTCAGTGCCGTAAAATCAATTTCAAAAATAGACTCTGCGGATTCATCACTGGCAAAAATATCGGCATAATTAGTCAGTAGCGTATAACCGCCATTATTGATGACTTCGGTCGCCGAGGCAATCGCATTCGGATAGTCTTTATGGTACAAATACACCCGCGCCAGCAGGGCGTTCGCCGCTTGTCTGGAAGCGCGAATTTTACGCGAACTGGAAGCCGGTAAATATTCGGCAGCCAACTTTAAATCGGTAATAATCTGGGCATAAACCGCATCCACATTATCACGAGGGGCATCTACTTTATCCACGCCAATAGTAGGCGACGTTTTAATGGGAATTGCCCCAAAATAATTGGTTAGATTAAAATGATTTAAAGCGCGGATAAAATATAGTTCACCCAATGCAGCATTCCGCTCTTCGGTGCTCATACCCGGCACATCCGGTACCTGCGCAATGACGTTATTGGCAATATTAATGCCCTCGTATAAAGTAGTCCAAATGCCATCTACCGAAGCGTTTTCGGGGAGAATACTATTATTATCCACCTCACTATATTCTGTGGCGGTAGCATTGGGTGGATGCACCAGATTGTCAGCGGCCAGGTCGGAAAAAATACCGTAGGTGCGGCCATAGTAACTCAATCCCTGAAAAGAGGAATAAGCACCCAATATACCCCGTTCCACGCCTGCTTTATCTTTAAAGGCCTCGTTGGCGGGAATAGAACTCAGGGGTTGCACATCCAGCACATTACATGCGGCAAATAACAACAGAATATTGGGAATTAGTAGTAATTTCTTCATAATTGTGGATGGTTTAAAGTTGTTTAGGGGTCTCCGAATAACCGGGCTTGTGTGGATGTCTTTGTTTCACTACGACATGACAAACTACTAAACCTACGAGGTTTAAATAACGTAATTAAAACAGCAGGTTCAAACCAAAAGTATAACTCCGCGCCTGTGGATAAGTAAAGAAATCCGTGCCAATGACGGCATTATCATTCCCCCGATAATTTACCTCCGGGTCGAGGCCTGTGTAGTTTGTAAAAGTGAATAAATTCTGACTACTCAAATAGAAACGCAGTGTGGAAATTTTCCGACGGGCCAACCATTCTTTATTGAGCGAATAACCCAGTGTCAGGTTTTTTAATCGCAAATAAGAACCATCTTCAATAAAACGGGAAGACACGCGCTTATTGGAAGCCGCCCGAACGGGGTCGTTGGTTGCATCCGGGATATATGTAATGTCCCCTGGTTTTTGCCAGCGTTGGGTCACCACGGCCAATTGATTATCACCACCTTGCAGCGATTCCAGGAAAAGCCGGGAGCCATTGAAGACGTCGTTGCCATAAGAACTCTGCAAAAAGATGCTCAAATCCAGTCCTTTAAAACTAAGTGTATTAGTCATGCCGGCAATAAAGTCGGGATGTGGGTTACCAACTTTGGTGCGGTCGGCGGAAGTGATCTCGCCATCGAAATTCTTGTCGGCATACACAATGTCGCCGGTGGACGGGTCCACACCCAGAGATTCGTAACTATAAAAAATACCAATCGGTTCGCCTTCCTGAATTCGATTGCTGCCCCGGCCCAGATCGTCAATCGGTTGGCTGTTATAGAGTTTTACTACTTTATTTCTATTGAGCGAGAAATTAAGGCGCGTATTCCAGGTCAGGGCGCGACCGGCCAGATTTTCGGTGGTCAAAGATAGTTCTACGCCCTTGTTTTCTACTTCGCCCACATTTTCAGTAATCGAAGAAAAGCCCGAACTGGATGGTAAAGGACGGCTCAATAACAAGTCTTTCGTTTGTTTATTGTAGTAATCGGCGGTCAGTACCAGACGATTATTATAAAAACCTACGTCCAGACCCACATTTGTTTGCGCAGTGCTTTCCCATTTCAGGTCAGGATTAGGGATGTTGTTGGGAAAAATACCCGGCTGGCCACCATAAGAAGTCGTGCCATATAGTGCAGCAAATAGAAAAGAAGGAATATCATCGTTGCCGGTGAGACCATAACTGGCCCGGATTTTCAATTCGGAGACAGCCGCGCTTTTAAAGAAATCTTCCTGCGATACGCGCCAGCCCACCGAAGCAGCCGGGAAAAATCCGGTGCGGTTGTTTTCCCCGAAACGGGAGGAACCATCGAAGCGGCCCGACACCGTGACCAGATATTTATCATTAAAATTATAGTTGGCGCGGCCAAAAAAGGATTGTAATCCATTGTCCGAACCACTGGAACTGGCCGAAACAATCGTGGCCGCCGAATTAAGATATTGCAAACTTGGGTCGGCAAAATCCTGTCCGCGAATGAAAGAAGAACGCGACTGGTATTTTTCAAAACTATAACCCGCCAGAAATTCCATCGAATGGTTGCCCACGCTTTTCTGATAGCGCAACAGATTATTAGATACTATATTCAAGACATTATCAAAAGTCTCAAAACCCAGGCCATTGTATTTGGCACCCTGTACGGTCTTAGTAGATTCGTAGGCATGTTCCCGGAAATTCAGAAAATCAATGCCCCATTTGGTAGAAAAACTAAGTCCCGGCAGAATGCGGTAATCGGCATATATATTGCCAATAGTGCGATAAGAGAAATTCTGGTTAATTGCTTCATTGGCAATAGATACGGCATTAGAATAAGGCCCTTCCTGATTGTAGGAACCATCTTCATTATACACCGGAAAAATAGCGGGCGTAGAAATACCATTCGGCAGAGGGCCATGCAGGGATTGATCACTTTCCACGCGACCAGTTTTGGCATACGTCAAGCCGATACTGGCTCCTACGGACAGTTTATCCGACAGCCGATGGTCTATATTCATCCGGCCATTCATGCGCCGGTAATTCGTGCCAATTAGCATTCCTTCTTGTTCAAAGTAATTACCACTGATAAAAATCTTGGTTTTATCATTGCCGCCGGTACAAGACAATTCATAATTCGCAATGGGTGCCGTACGGAAAATAACGTCCTGCCAATCCGTGTTTACTTTAATGTTATTAATATCATTCTGCGAAAAAACTTCCGAACCGGCCAGGTCATTGCGGTACAGCATCCACTCCCGCGCATCCAGCATATCCAGCGTGTTCCAGGCTTGTTGCAGGCCATAATAGGCATTGAAATTAATCGCAGTTTTGCCGCTGGCCCCGCGTTTCGTGGTAATCAGCACCACGCCATTGGAAGCCCGTGCGCCATAAATAGCGGCAGCGGCGGCATCTTTTAAAATACTAATGGAAGCAATATCATTGGGGCTCAGATCAGTCAAGGCATTCACACCCTGACCTTCGTAGCCCAGTTGTGCGTAATCGCCGGTGGTAAGCGGAATACCATCAATAACATAGAGAGGCTGGCTGGAACCGCCAATAGAACTCACGCCCCGGATGCGCACCGACATGGCGCCGCCGGGTGTCCCCGAATTTTGGCTGACTTGTACGCCCGCCGCCTGGCCTTGCAGAATCCCGTCCAGACTGGACACCGGAATATCTTTCAATTGGCTGGCTTTTACTTCGCCCACCGAGCCGGTCAGCAGGGCTTTTTGTTCCACGCCATACCCCACCACGACGACTTCCGACAGGGCTTTTTCATCGGCCTGTAACACCACATCAATCACCGTACGGCCACTGATATTGATGCGTTGTTTGAGGAACCCGATCAGGGAAAAATCCAACGTGCTGGCATTATTGGAGACCTGGAGTTTATAGTTGCCGGAGACATCGGTCGTGGTGCCATTGGTGGTCCCGGTTTCTACTACAGTCACGCCCGCCAGTTCTTCGCCTTCGGCGGAGACGACTTTTCCGGTAATGAGGGTCGGCGGAGAGAAAGCGTAAGCCAGGTTGGTGCAGCAGGTAAGTGCCAACACTAACAGAAAGAAAGTCAATGAATTAGGTAAAAAACTGGGTAGCGATTTAGTCATAGAGTAGTGCTGTGTAAGGGGTGAAATAATCGGTGGTGGGCATCCCCGGCGCAAGAATACGGAATGTTTGAGGAAAGTAGGTAGATGTGTGGAAAAGCAAAATCCCGCAACGTCGGTGGGCGACATTGCGGGATTTTTGTTTGCTGAAATAACCTTACTGCGGCAGGGGAGCGGCTAGAAAAACTTTTCCTTAAATTGCCAAAACGTACCGATACATATTCCCGCCTTTACCAGCCGCCGTCAACTCCATCACGCTAGGACTACTTTTCCACACGGCGATATGGTCGGCAAATTGCTCGCAAGGCGCGACAATACTTTGCAGTTTTTTGCCAGTAGAAATTTCATAGATGTCAATATAGTCGCTGCTGACCACAAACAAGCGATCCAAATCGAATTCTACGCGGATGGTACCGGAAACACGATCAATGCGATATAGTACGGCATGACTAATGGGATCGAAAACCTGTAAATCGGAATTGCTACTTTCGACAATAATATATTGCTGATTGGCCCATAGATTACTGGTTGCTGCGTGACCATAATTATATTGATTAAAAAGCAGCACCGAATCCCGAATACTCCCTGCGGCCAAATCCCAATCCAGTACTTTATCCTCCCAGCCCAGATAAGCAGACGTGCCAGCGATGGTCATGCGATGAATACTAACAGCATTATTAGAAAATTTTGCCGTAATAGGTTGACGCTCATAGATCCAGGTGTGGGCTGTGGCATCATACAGGCCCATGAAAGTGGCAATAGCATTACTATTGGCGATTGGTTCAAAAAAGGCCGTCAGGATATAAGCGTGGCCATCTTCTCCGGCAAAAGCATTTACGGCGGTCACATATCCATAACCCGCCCAATTATGCGTAGTGCGGCTATATGCGGGCGTAAAGAGCAAATCCAGACGGTCGCGGTTCTGCATATCACCCACAAAAACGGCATCGGCAGTCACGCCATCGGCTTCCGTGATTTTGCGAACCACAAAATATTGATTATCTACTCCGAATACGCCTTTATTAATATCGCAATCATTCAAAGCGCGTTCCCAGGCTAATTCGCCCGTTTTCACATTAAATGCGGCCAGACCAGTTGCCGAGGCAGCCACCACCAGATCACCGTGGCGATACACCGCATTCGTATTTGTGAAGGCCTTGCCCGCTACCGGCGATTCTATTTTACGCAGCATTTTACCCGTGCTCATATCCTGCCAGTACAGCGTGGTATAAGAAGTCAATAACACTTTCGAGCCATCCGTTACTGCTGCGTCGCCCAGATAACCTTGTGCAGCAAAACGGCTCTGATATGGTGTGGCTTTCGTAGAGTCACAAACGGGGTCTGGCCCTTCCGGCAGGATAACGTTCAGGAAAGCACGAGCACCGTCTTCACAGCAGGAAGAGAACAATATTACTAGAAAAACGAAGGGCAGAAATGACTTTTTCATGATTGAGTGAGTGCGAAATTTTAGAAAAAATGGTGGGTCGGTTTAGGAGGATGGGTTCTATTAGTCGTGTTGTTTACTGCTTTTGACCCACAAATATTTCGGCTAAAAAAGGCGGCTTCCAAACCGGGTTTTGTCCCTTGCCGATTGCCCATTTGGCCAGATTGTTACGGGATGACAGATTTCTGCTTAGTTTCGCCCCGCACTGTCATCAGATGACAGTGTGGAAGCAGGCTGCCTCATAAACTGTCTTGATTCGACAATCTTTTCTTTCCACATTTTCCACATTTGCCCATGGATCGTCCTTTTCAGAAATGGCTGATGGAGCAGGCCGCAGCAAAGTTGCCGCCCGGCCGGATGTTGCTCCATGAAATTCAGCGGGTTATCCCTGGCTCAGACAGCAATATTTATAAGAAAATTCGGCTGGAAACGGAACTGAAAATCGAAGAAGCGGTGCTCATCGCGCGGCATTTTGATCTCTCGCTGGATCGCTACGTGCATCAGGAAAAACGGGGCCGGGCCATGTTCGACTATCCACCGCTGGAACAGGCGGCCAGGTCGCCCGGCGATTTTTTGCGGACGCTCAGCGGGGATATGCAGACCATTCTGGCCATGCCCTCGCCCTCGGTTTGGTACGCGACCAATGAGGTGCCGGTGTTCCATTACATGCCGCATCGCCACCTGATCGCTTTCAAACTGTACATTTGGTCGCGCATCAACTGGCACTTGCCGGAGTACGCCCGCGCCAAATTTTCGCCGGAAGAAATGTACGCGGCTCACCCGGAAATAGAGCAGCACCGGCAGGAAATTTGCGCGTTTTATGCCCAGGTGCCGACCAAGGAATACTGGCCGCTGCACATCCTCGATCATACGCTCAACCAAATCCGGCACTGCATCGAAGCACGTTTTTTTGCCCAGCCGGAGACGCCGAGGCTGCTGCTCGCCGAACTGCGGGCTATGTTGCAAACCAATCTCGAATCTGCCTATCAAGGCAAAAAAATGCTCGGTACAGGCGAGGCCGGTGCCACTTTTGAACTGTTTTTCAACGAAATAGCCTATACCAACAACATCATCATGGTATTTGCGGACGCTCAGCCGATGGCGCTGTACACCACGCTCGACAACCCTAATTTCATTCGCAGTATGGACACCGAAGTGTGTCAGAAAATGGAAAAATGGCTGCGCAATATCGAACAATCCTCCGTACAGATCAGCCATCGCGGCGAGCGGCAGCGGCATTTGCTGTTTGAATATGTGCAGTCGGAAATTGAGAAACTGGAAGCGGAGTTGCGGTAGGGGAGAGCTGCTTATCTTGTCGCCATGAAAACCCTCTTTCTCCTCCTATCGCTGGCTTTTTTACCCCATTTTCTCCACGCCCAACGTGCCCAAACCGCCGAAATCCGCCTCCTCCACGGTCAGCCCACGCTGTACGTCAATCAGCAACCGGAACTGCCTTTCCTGTACGCCCTCACCCACGTCACCGGCGGACGCTGGTCGTGGGAAGAAATGCCCGCGCACCACCTGCGCCAGATGAGCGAAGTCGGCGTGCGCTTGTTTCAGGTGGACTTGTGGCTGGAAGATATTTGGAAAGCGAATGAAAAGCAACTCAATATGGCCCTGGTGCAGCGGCAAATTCGTGGCGTGCTCGATGCCTGTCCGAATGGTGCCGTGGTAGTGCGCCTGCACGTGAATGCGCCTTTCTGGTGGAACCAAACCCATCCCGCCGAATGTGTGCAGTATGCCGATGGGCCGGTGCAGGATTCGCCGACTGGTCTGCCTTTTAATTACGAAGACGGCGACCTGGTTCGGGCCAGCCGGGCCAGCCTCGCCTCGGTGCTTTGGCGCGAAGAGGCCGGGGCGAAGCTGCGCGAATTCTGCCGCCGCCTCGCCCATACCCGCGAGGGAAAAGCCGTGATTGGCATCCATATTTCCGGCGGCGTGTATGGCGAATGGCATCCTTGGGGCTTTATCAAACAGGAACCGGATGTGAGTGCGCCGATGCAATTTGCCTTTCGCAAGTGGTTGACTAACAAATATATAACTACTAAAAATTTGCAGACCGCCTGGGCCAATTCTGGCTTTACCCTGCTCAATGCGACCGTGCCCGATACCACTGAACGCCGCTGTTGTGCCGACGGTTTTTTCCGCGATCCGGCCCGCGAACAGAGAATCATGGATTTTTATAAGTGCCAGCAATCAGTCATTGCCGACGACATTGAGTTCTTTTGCCGCATTGTCAAAGAGCAGTGGGGCCGACCCGTGCTCACCGGCGTATTTTATGGCTATATGCAGTTTGGGCTGTGCCGGCAAGCCATGAACGGCCACCTTGCAGCACAACGCCTGTTGGAAAGTCCCTGGATTGACTACTTCGCCGGGCCGCCGAGTTATTATGAACCCAGCCGGAAAGCGGGTGGCTCCGGTCTGGAACGGGTGCCCATTCGGTCTGTACTATTGCATGGTAAAATGTGGTTTGATGAAATAGATAACGGCTATTTACAGGATAAAAAAGAGCGCGATTTTGTGCGTTCCGGTCCCCTGGGCGATGGCAGTTATTTGTCTGTTTTGCAACGTAGTTTGTGGTTGCCATTAGTGCAAGGCTGCGGACTTTGGCTCTATGATTTTGGCCCCCGGCGTAATACGGGTTGGTGGGATAGTCCCCTGTATTTGGCAGAAATACGCCGTACGTTGCGCTACTTCCAGGAAAAATATGGAAAGTCGGTTAAAGAACTTTCTGGCCCAGCAGCAGATGCATTAGTGGTGTGGGATACCGAAAGTTTTTATGCTGTAAAAAATGTCAATACCAAAACCTGCGAAAAGGGGTTGGACGCTGCTGCCGAAGCCCTGCAATGCGCCGGTGTTGCGTTGGATCATATTTACTTGTTTGATTTAAAAAAAGTAGGTTTTAATGATTATAAAGCAGTTGTCTTTATGAATGCCTGGCAGTTGTCGCCCGAACAGCGTCGCTTTATTCAGGATTCGGTGGCCCGGAATGGTCGCACACTTATCTGGAATTACGGCGCCGGGTATAGTGATGGTGAGCAGGCGGGCAAAGGCTTAATAGAACAACTAACCGGAATAAACTTACAAGTAGAAAAAATGACCATTAAACCAGTCTGGGTAATGCAATCAGATACTGTTGAAAACCCGGAATTACTCAACCCTTTACTAGTAGTGGTTGATCAAAATATAGAACCTTTAGCTTTTCTCAAACAAAGTAATCTTGTCGTGCTGGCTCGCAAAACCTACCCTAATCATAAGGTGGTTTTGGCCGGTGTTCCCTTGCAGCGCAGCACTGTTTTTCGTAACCTCTTGCAAGTGGCGGGCTGCCAAATGTGGACAGATGCATACGATAGCCTCTGCGCCTCGAACGATTATCTTCTGCTGCATACTGGCAGCGGCGGCAAAAGAAGGCTGTGCATGAAAGATGGAAAAACCGTGGAACTGGAACTGCCAAAAAATGCTACGCGGCTGCTGGATGTGCGGACGGGGGAGGAGGTGATGAAGGAGAAGTAAGGTTAGAGACACTATATTTTTTATAAAATGCTTATTTTAAATATTTTATAAATTATTAAATAAAAATTATATACTCCTACGATAAAAATCGTAGCAAAAATTTGGAACTACGATTTTTATCGTAGCACCTTTGCAGCGAAGGATTAGTTGGGAAGGCGGGGACAATCATGTTTCCAGACATCGTCCCCGCCTCCCTTTTTTTGACCACTACTACGATAAAAATCGTCATGCTATGCAAGAACATCAACTACCGGTGCCAACCGATGCCGAATTGGAAATATTACAAGTGCTGTGGGGTAGGGCCGCCGAATCGGTGCGCTACGTGAACGAAACGATCAATGCTCGCCGCACCCCGGAGCAACAAGTGGGCTACACCACCACGCTCAAGCAGATGCAGGTCATGCTCGATAAAGGGCTGTTATCGCGGGAAATAGTGGAGCGTAATCACTTGTACAGTGCCGCCCAAAGTCGCGAGATCGTGCAGTCGCAAGTGGTACGGGAAATAGCCGATCTGGCCTTTGAAGGCTCTGCCTCGTCTCTGGTGCTGCGTGCCTTGGGCAGCGGTACTACCACACCCGCAGAACTGGAACAGATCAAGGCTTTTATTCAGCAGATGGAAGAACAGCAACAAAAAGAATTATGAATTATTAATTATTGCCGAGCATAATTTGTTGACCATATTATCCACATTGGCCACATTAACTTATTGACCTCATTATCCACATTGACCACATTAAACCCATTGTCCACATTCATTTAAAAAAATTCTGCATCATGAAAATTCCGGACGTTATTTTCTCCGCTGGTTTCGACCGCGCATTAGGCTGGACGATGTTGCATTCTATTTGGCAGGCCACCCTGATTGCGGTGCTCGCCGGTATTGTCCTGCTGCTGTTACGCCGCCAATCAGCACAGCTGCGTTATAAAGTTGCTAACCTGGCTTTGCTGGCCGTTCTATTGACTTCGGTGGCCACTTTTAGTTATTATTTAAATACAGCACCAGTAGAAGAACATGCAGTAGTTGCTATAAAGCAGACGGTTCCGCCAGCCTCGTCGGCGAAGGCATTTTTCTTTCAATCGGATGCCACCGCAGCGAGCGAAACAACGCCTGCTATTGCGCAAACAAACACGACCAAAGGTTTTCAGGATTATTTTACCGAGCATCTGCCCTTGATTGTGGCGATCTGGTTCCTGGGTATGACGGTTTTTCTGTGCCGTTTGCTGGGCGGTATTTCCAGGGTATATTATTTGCGCAGCCGCATGAATTTCCATGCCGATCCGTATTGGGCGGATGTATTGAATAAACTGGCGATTCAGTCGAAATTCAAGACGGGTATAGAATTACTGGAATCTGCATTGGTACGTTCGCCATTGACGATTGGTCATTTAAAGCCGGTTATTTTATTTCCTATTGGCCTGATTAATCGCCTTTCCGAATCGGAAGTAGAGTCTATTCTGGCCCATGAATTAGCCCATATTTTACGTCGCGACTATATTTTTAATATTTTACAAAGTGTAGTGGAAGTTATTTTCTACTTCCATCCCGCCGTCTGGTGGCTTTCCAATCAGATCCGTCAGGAGCGCGAGAGTGCCTGCGACGATCAGGCTATCGAACTGGTGGGCAATAAAATGAATTATGCCAAAGCATTAGTCACTATCCAGGAAATGGCCTTTTTCCCGATGTCGCCTGCCCTGGCTTTTGCCGGCACCAAACGCAACCAACTGCTGGTACGGGTACAGCGGTTATTCTCACCACCTGCTACAAAATTCAACATCATGGAAAAATGGATTGCTACTGGTTTGATCGTCTGCTCGCTATTGGTAGCCTTCGGACAACGGATTCAACCCGTCAATATAACGATTGAACATCCACCCGTTGCGCATAATTCCGGTATTTGGGAAGCGGACTTTAACGGTGATAGTGTTTGTATGACTTTTACCAGTAAAACCAAAGACGGCAACTGGGTCAATGGCGAATGTTTTGCTAAAAATAACTTTACCAATCTAACCGTTACGCCCGGCGAAACAGCCTTTCAGATGATCCGTCCGGCGGGCACGATGGCTATGACCGGCAAAATAGAAGGTGCTACTGGTTATGGACGTTTCCAGTTTACTCCTGACGAAAACTATCGTACCAGTTTAAATCAGCAAGGCATTATAGATGCAGATGATGAACTAATAATTCACTGCTTTTTTGCCAATTTTCCCAGTGACTATATCAATACCCTGAAAAAGATGGGTTACACGAATATTTCCAGAGAAAACTTGTTGGAATTGGCTATTTTCAGACTGAATGAAGTCGCTATTCGGGGTTATCTTGATCTGGCCGCGTCATTGGGCAAGAAAACAGTACCGCTTCAGCAATTAATAGAACTTAAAATATCGAATGTCAGTCCCGAAACCGTGACTCAATTGGCTAAGGCCGGGTATAAAGATTTGGATTTGAGCGATGTCAGTTCGCTTTCGCTGCATAATGTCAGTCCTGCTTTTATAGATTCTATGAATGCACTGGGTTTTGGCAAACTCCCGATGGATGATATGATGGCCGCTAAAATACACGGCATTGACGCTGATTTTGTGAAACAATGGCAGAATACGGACTTTGGTAAGTTGAGTTTTGATGATCTGATGAGTGCTAAAATACACGGCATTGACGCTGATTTTGTGAAACAATGGCAAAATACGGACTTTGGTAAATTGAGTTTCGACGACCTGATGAGTGCTAAAATACATGGTCTGAGTGCAGATGATATGAAGCAATATAAGAGTATGAACTTAAACCTGAATTTTGACGACGTGATGAGCGCAAAAATTCAGAATCTGGATGCAGATTTCATTAAACAAGCACAAAACATGGGTTTTAGTAATCTATCCTTTGAGGATATGATGAGCATGAAAATTCACGGTATTGATGCAGATTTTGTAAAACAAGCCCAGAATGCGGGCTTTGGGAAAATGGATTTTGACGATGTGATGAGTATGAAAATCCATGGTATTACGCCAGATTTTGTAAAACAATGTCAGGCATTGGATTTGGGTCAACTTTCTTTTGACGATATTATGAGCATGCGGATTCACGGCATTGATGCAGACTTTGTTAAAAAGGCCCGGGAAATAGATTTGGGTAAATTATCCCTGGAAGATTTAATGAATATGCGCATTCATGGCATCACCCCGGAATTTGCTAAAACGTTCCGTGATATAGGCTTTAAAAACCTGACCGTGGATGACCTGGTGAGTGCCAAAATTCACAACGTCACCCCGGAATTTATTAAGGAATCGAATCAAAAGGGTTATAGTTTTCCAACCTTGCAGGAATACGCTGATTTGAAAGTAAGAAATCAATATAAGCGGCGGTCGGAGTAGGGGTTTTGGCTTGTTGTAGGGCCGAACCCTGTTCGGCAACCGTAGCCGAACGGGGTTCTGCTTTACCCTCTAAAACCGCCGTTCAGCCCTCCCCAAGCCTCACTGGTAGATGAATGGCGCAACCCATGCAACACTTCTTTCCCTGACCAGTCTTTCCTAAAAAGTCTAAAATTGCTGGTGTTATGAACGCAAAAACACACATAACGGCCCTCGGGCTGCTGGTATTCCTATGTACCTACTTTACAACTGTTTATAGTCAGACGCAGATCAACGGTACGGTCGCTGACGTAACAGGTAAGCCTTTGCAGGCTGCTTCGATACTTTTGCTGAATGCTGCCGATTCGGTGCTGGTTAAGGGACAACTTAGTGGAGAAAGTGGCAACTATATGTTCGAAAACATCCCATTCGGCACTTACCGAGTAGGTTTCAGTATGCTGGGTTATGCCTACCAACTTTCCGATTCCTTTACGGTAAACGAGCAGTTGCCTAAAAAACACATGGCTCCAGTCCTGTTACAAGAAGATGCGGCCCAGTTAAAAACCGTGGACATCGTGGCTAAAAAACCTCTATTTGAGCAACGCGTAGATCGCTTAGTTGTCAATGTGGCTAATAGTATAACTAATGTGGGCGGTACGGCACTGGATGTATTACAACGCTCGCCGGGAATTCTATTAAGTCGTCAGACTAATGCACTCTCTATGTCGGGCAAATCCGGGGTAATTATTATGATCAATAGCAAGATCAGCCGGATGCCGCCCGAAGCAGTCATCCAGATGCTGGAAGGCATGAATGCCTCTAATATAGAACGCATTGAATTGATCCATACGCCGCCCGCCAACTTTGATGCCGAAGGCAATGCCGGCATAATTAATATTGTCCTGAAAAAAACAGCCGATGATGGCCTGAATGGCGGCTATTCTCTCAATGCGGGTTATGGTAAAAGAGAAAAATACGGGGCAGGACTGAATATGAATTACCGTAAACATAAAGTCAACCTGTTTGGTAGTTACGACTATCGTTTCAACCACAATCCACAGGTATTTACGAATTACCGGGCCCTACGCTCTACCACCGGCGATTATCTGGAAACCGATGGTTTTAGTGATCGCAGCCCCGATCTGGCTACGCAAAATGGTCGCTTGGGGGCAGATTTTCAAATATCGCCTAAAACCGTAATTGGCGTATTAGGCACTTATTTCGACCGTTACTGGGACATGGATGCGGTGAATAACATTGATTATTCTACCAATAATGTGCTCGATCATCGCGTAAAAATGTCCACCAAAGAGATCAATCGCTGGCACTCCTGGACGGGTAACGTAAACCTCAATCACCAGTTTACCAAAGATAAAACCCTGAATATGGACGTGGACTATGTGTATTATAAAATCCACAATCCAAGCGATTATTTTATTCAGGATGTAAGCCCGGAAGGCAATTTGAATCAGGAAACCGATAAGAGAATCAGTAAAGAAACGCCCATTAATATTGTCGTCGCCAAAGCAGATTGTAACCAGAATTTTGGCAAGAATATTCAGTTTGAAACCGGCCTGAAAGGGGCCATGTCGCGCTTTGATAATGACGTACGTGTAGAAGATCGTTTACAGGAAAACTGGGTGGTGGATCCCGCGCTGACTTCCCGTTTTCAATTGAAAGAAGACATTGCGGCGGCCTATACTTCGTTCAGTATCAAGGCCAATGAAAAGACGGACATCAAATTGGGCCTGCGTTATGAATACACAACCACCAATCTCGGCTCCGCAGAACAGCCCAATGTAGTGGATCGTCAATACAGCAGTTGGTTTCCCAGCGCATTTATTTCGCGTAAGATCACCGAAGATCAGAGCGTGAATTTCTCTTATAGCCGGCGCATTTTCCGGCCCGGTTTTACGCAGTTGGCGCCTTATCTGATCTTCTATGATCCCACGACTATTGAAGGCGGCAACCCTGCCCTACAACCCGTCTTCGCCGATGCACTACGCACGAGTTACCGCTATAAAACCTGGCAAATCACGGTGGAATATAATTTCCAGAATCCATCTATTTATTATTTGCCCATTATCAATGCGGCGACTAATACACAATTCAACCAACCAGTAAATAACGGTAAAACGCACACTGCTTATGCCGAATTAAATGTGCCTTTACATCCGGTATCCTGGTGGGAGATGCAGAACAGTCTTTTTCTGGTGTATCAACAAAATAATCTGCAATATGAACGCACCGCCCTCCGTACCACCGGCCGTTTTAGTGGCATAAATACTACCCAGACTTTCACCTTGCCCAGGCGGTTTTCTATTGAAGTATTTGGTCGTTATATTACCCCCGGTTATGATGGTATATCCCGCTGGAAAGCCTTCGGCGAATTCAATATTGGTCTGCAAAAGAAAATCGGGACTAACGGCAGTCTGAGCCTCAATGCCAGCGATATTTTGGTTTCCTCTAATTTTGTCAGTACCGCTCACCAGCCCGATCTCAATCTGAACGTCACCAGTGGCTATAAACAGGCCGAACGCGTGTTTATGCTGACCTGGACCAGTAAATTTGGTAATAAGAAACTAAAAGATGCCCGGCAGCGGGACGGCGGGGCGGGGGAAGAGCGGAGGAGGTTGTAAACAAATATTCTGCCTCATGCCGGTTGTTTTCTGACCGAAAAAATGGTTCGATCCAAACGATGCTGACCATGATGAGGTAGGTCATAAGCTGCGCAAATTAAATACCAGGCAGCAGATAAACGCTCCGCCGCAGACTGGCTCAACCACCACGAACGCTGGTGTGTGGACTCTGCATAAGTCTGAATACGGAAAGCAGTACGGTCTAAACGAAAGGCAGCGGATGGCGTGGAATCAGGTGGTTGCATGTTAGTTGTCAGTCTTTGCCAAAACTTTTAGAGCGACAAAAATAATGGTTTTTAAAGTAAAGTGGTCGTCTCACTTCAAGTGAGACGACCACTAATTCGATTTCAATTATGAAACAACCAGGCGTGCATTTCCGGGTATTCGCTGCTCCACATGCTTTCGCAATGATCGCCGCATTCGCGCAGATTGACCAGCAGCCGATCGCCGCCAAAGCCTGATTGCTGCAAATAACCAGCGATCTGCTGTACGTGCTCGCCCATTTCTTCGCTTTCCGTCTGGCTGCCAGCCACATAAAAGCGGCTTTTGTAACCTTCGTGCCCTGCGGCTAAATGCAATACTTCTGGGTTGAACCAGACCGCTGGCGACAATACGCCTACGCGTCCGAATACCTCTCCGTATTGCAACCCGGCATACAGTGCCAGCAATCCGCCCATCGAACTACCCGCGATGCCCGTGGATTCCGGGTCGGGGCGCGTGCGGTACTCTGCTTCGACAAACGGCTTGATGTAGGTAATTAAATCCTGTAAAAAAGCATCTCCTTCTCCGCCACCTTCCTCCTTGCGCAGGGGAGCATATTCGTCGAGGCGCGCCTCCTCACCATTGTCTATGCCCACGACGATGGCTTGGAGTTCCGGCGGCATTTGGGCGACCGTTTCCGGGATATCCCAGGATTGTCCACCGACAGCCAGATCGGCATCGAACAGGTTTTGCCCGTCGAGGGCATAAAGTACTGGATAGTGATAGTCGTTGGTGTGGTCGTAAGTGGGGGGTAACAGGATGCGGATGGTGCGTTCGCGTTGCAGGCGGGGCAGGGTCAATTGATGAGTATGGAGGGACACGTTTGTAGCGTTTTTTGGTTCAAAAATTATGAACGCTGTGGTAAGGAAAGAAACGTGCCGGGGTGGGAGTGGGGAAGGAATTGCCCATTATTTACTTAATGAATTCATCCACCACTTTTCCACAACATCACCAAAATTAGGGGATTTCATTCCCTCTATTACCTGTTGTCCAGTAACTAGAATAATAATAACGTCACTTTGAGATGATCTTAACAATTCTTGGTCAATTGTCTTTGCAAAGCCATTCCATGATACCAAAAAGCCAATTTTAGCCCTTCCATATCTATTCGCTAGTTTTTCTTTAAATACAACAAATTCATCTTTACCACATTTAGAACTCCAATTTTTACATTCAATTAATACTAGGGATGATTCCTTATTCCAAATTGATTCAGAACTTTTATTCAAAATTAGTATATCTATCTCTTCCGTTGCGGTTCGCACTCTCTCTCTGACATCAAATCCAGGGATAGATTGAAAAAGCCTACTAATAAGTTCTTCAAGGAATTGGCCTTTTTTATTTGAATCGCTCTCATTTATAATCCTATTAAGCAGTTCATTATTATCCAACAGGTTAGAAACAGAATACTGAGATGAAAACTTTAAATGAAAATCGCCTACAATGTTCTGTAATTCAAATACAGTGGCTCTACACCACTCATCTATTTCTTTTCCTATTGCAAAAACTTCAAACAGTGAAGCAGATTTTTCTATTGATGGCGTAAAAGAGAAACAAATTGAATTTTCATTCGATTTTACTATTGATAAATCCCTAAGGTTGCTATCGTTTTCTTTTTTCCATTCTACAACTCTTTTTATAAGGTCAATATGATAAATAGGTGAGAGTGGCAAAGTCCATTCTTCTGGTTTGAAATTATACCAAATAAATATTGTTATATCATCAGATTCTTTTTGCAAAGATCCACAAAACTGATAAACTTGTCTTTTATTAGCATCACTAACAATGGCTATTTCTCTGCTTGAAGAAGGCAATTCCTCGATTAAAATAGAGTGTGCTTCCTCTACTGAAAACATTACAGGATACATATTTGGGTCAACATTCACGATCTCATCATCTTTGTAATGACGTTTCCATCTTTCATATCTTTCTGTTATCAATTCTTTCATTTTCAATTTTTAACTGGAATTAATTTATGTTAGGCAACCTCAAAGATATTGTTTTTACCTCTAAATAATGTTGCTACTTCCCTCCCCCCACCATCTCATGCCCAAAAAACCTGCGCATAAACAAGCCCGCCTGTACCACCAACGCCACCAGATAACCCATCCAAATCCCGGCCGCCTGCCAGCCCTGATACACCGCCAGCCAATAACCCAGCGGCAGACCGATCACCCAGAAGGCCACCAAAGAAATGACCGATGGGGCCAGCACATCATTGAGCGCACGTAACAAAGAAATACTGGTCGCCTGCGCCGCATCGGCCAATTGGAACAGGCCCGCAAAAAGCAGCAAACCCGTGGCAATACTGATCACTTCCGGGTCGCTGATGTACAGCGTCACCATCGTGCGGGGCAGGAATAAAAAGACCGCCGTGGGCACCAGCATAATCAACATACCGAGCAGCATAGTGCTTACGCCCGCCAGCCAGATGCGGATGCGGCTTTGGTAGGCCAGGGCCTGACCAATACGGATCATGCCCGCCGTGGAAACGCCCATAATAGTCACATAAGTAGCAGATACTAAGTTGATGGCGATCTGGTGCGCCGCCTGCTGCGTCTTGCTGATCTGGCCAATAATGATCGTCCCGGCGGCAAAAGCCCCGAATTCGACCATGATTTGCAGAGCCGAAGGCAGGCCGTAGCGGATGAACGATTTGGTCTGTATCCACACCTCCAACCATATAATCTGCGCCACGCGGAAGTAGTGCAATTCGCGTTTGCGGAGCAGTATGCCAACCAGAATCAGGCACATCACTCCGTGCGAAATGCCGGTATTCATGGCGATGGCATTGATGCCCAACCGGGGCAAACCAAAACGGCCAAACACGAATAACCAGTTGAGCGTAACATCCAGGGCCAGGCCGAAAAAGGAGACCAGCATGGTCAGCCGCACGTACTCGAAAGCATCCAGATAATTGATCAGCAGAGCAAACAAAATCAGGACCGGCATACTGAAAATAATAATATGCAGATAACTAACTGCCAGTCTGGAGACCTCCGGGTCTTGCTTTAATACGTAGAAATACTGGGTGCCAATCCACAAAAGAGTACAACAGACGATGACCAGAAATACGCCCATGACCAAGCCCGCTGTGAGCAGCGTACGCACCCGTGGGCCATCGCGCAATTCGTGCGCTTCGGCCACCGGCGTGGGTATCATCCGAATACTGCCCCACACCAGCAGCATAGACATCACGAAAATCACCCCGGCCACCCCGGAAGCCGCCAGTGCGGTCTCGCCCAAATGCCCGGCCATCACGGTACCGACCACACCCATGAGCATACTGCTGAGTTCGCCCAGCATGAGGGGCAGGGCGAGGCCAAAAGTGGCGGCTATTTCGGCACGGAGGACGCGGCCACGCCAGAGGCGGTCTAGAAGGTTAGGGCGCATAAATAAATAAGCAATAGGCAAGGAGCAAAATAGCAAATGGGGCGCAGTGGCATCCCGATTTTATCAAAATAGCAAAGGTGCAACTTCAACAGAGTTATTAGAAAGACAATATTTTTTAAACACAAAAGGCACAAAAGGAACACATAAGCGCGTCATATAAATTTTATTTTGTGCCTTTTACGTTTCTCTTAATTTGTAACATTAATCAGGCGTTGAATAGTTGCATTCGGGCAATAATTCCGATCTTCCGCCCCGCAAGTTTCATTAAAAAACGTTCGTCATGCGTGTCCTTTTTCAAATTCCGGTTTTTCTGGTCTGCTTCATGCCCGGTTTTGCGCTGGCGCAAACGGAGCCGCAACAAATCCACTTATGGCCCAATGGTGCGCCCGGATTTGAGAATCGCCGCGACGAACCCGAGCAGGCCAAGGACTGGTGGGTGCGCAACATTCACAACCCTTCGATCACCGTTTTTTTGCCGCCCAAGGAAAAAGCCACGGGCGCGGCGGTGCTGGTCTGTCCGGGCGGCGGGCACCGCAATCTGGTGTACAATTCGGAAGGGCGCGACGCGGCACTCTACCTGAATAGTATCGGCGTGGCGGCTTTTGTGCTCAAATATCGGCTCTTTCGCGAAGAAGGGTCGCCTTATACGCTGGAAAAGGACGTGCGGCTGGATGCTTACCGCGCCATGCGCCTGATCCGTAGTCGGGCCACAGAATGGGCCGTGGATACCAACCGGCTGGGTATTATGGGTTTTTCCGCAGGCGGCGAAGTGGTCGCGCTGGTGGCCTATACTTCCGGGAAAGGCGACGCGAAAGCGGCTGACCCGGTGGATCGGCTGGATGGCAGACCCAATTTTCAAATCCTGGTCTATCCCGGTCCGCTGGGTGTGCCGGCGACCTTGCCTGCTGATGCGCCACCCGCATTTATGGTGGTGGCCATTGATGACGAATGTTGTGCGAGTCCGATCCTCCAACTTTTGCAATTGTATCATGCGGCGCATATTCCCGCCGAAGTGCATATTTATGCGCAGGGAGCCCATGCGTTTAATATGGGCCAACGCTCTAAATTGACGACCTTAAAAGGTTGGCCGCAACGTTTGGCTGATTGGCTGGATGATAGTCATCTGCTGGTGCCGCTGGAGAAGAAATAAAGACACTAATGAATCTGGCTATAAAGCCAGTAAATCTGCTTATTTCAGTACCTGCATCACATTTTCTACAACACCGAGCATAATCTCCCGCGTAGGGCGGGTACGGCCCATGACCCGCAATCCAGCAATAGAAGACTGCACAAAAAACGCCAGATATACCGCCGACTGCGGGTTTTTGATGTCACCAGTTTGCTGACCAATCGAAATCAATTCCGCGAGCATTTTTCGTATTTCACCAAAATTCTGGCATATCACCCGCCCTGCTGCAGGATCGTTGGGCAACATTTCGAGGGTGGTATTGGTAAAAAAGCAGCCTTTGCCAACAGTATCGGTCATTTCTTCTTCCACGATGGTGGTCAGAAACGCGCGGATCTGGTCGCGTGGAGAAAGGCCCAGACGGTTCAGCGCGGTCTGCTCCTGCTGCGATTTTTCTTTGTAAAAGGCCAGTGTTTTCAGATAAAGGGTGTGTTTATCGCCAAAAGTATCGTAAAGCGAGGCTCGGTTGATGCCCATGCCATCTACCAGGTCCTGCATGGAAGTCTGGTGATAGCCCTTGCGCCAAAAAATTTCAGTGGCACGTTCTATGGCCTGGGTTTCATCAAATGCTTTAGGTCGAGCCATGTAATTAACTTTTCTACTCCCGATGTGCGCTATAGTCAATGTTAAACGGGCTGAAACGCGCACAAAAATACGCCTTTCAACCCGTTTTAGAACGATTATTCAGTAAATCTTACAGGGTTGCCATGCCGCCATCGACGATCAGTTCGGCCCCCAGCACAAACGACGAATCATCCGCAGCGAAAAACAGTGCCGCTTTGGCGATCTCTTCCGGTTGCCCGAAACGCCCTAACGGAATTTGTGCCTGGATGCCAGCGGCTATTTGCTGAACGGCTTCCTCGGGTAATCCCATTTTGCCAAAAAGCGGGGTTGCAACGGGCCCGGGACTGATCGCGTTCACACGAATGCGACGCGGCAGCAGCTCCTGCGACAGGTTACGGGCAAGGGTAAGCAGTGCAGCCTTGCTCGCAGCATAGGCACTGGCGCCAGCCATCCCGATATGGGCATTGATGGAGGTGTTCAGAATCACCGATGCGCCGTCATTGAGTAAAGGCAACAGACTTTGAATGGTGAAAAAAGCCCCCTTGAAATTGATGTCCATATTGGCATCAAAATCTGCTTCCGTCATCTGCTCGAAAGGCGCAAACAGGCCCACACCCGCGTTGATGAACAGTACGTCTATCGGACGACCCACCTGCCCGGCCAGCGTACGGAGTTGACTTATGTCATCCGCATTACTCACGAGGCTGCTGGCCTGAGGGCCAAGTTGACGGACTGCTTCCTGTAAGGCGGCGGCATTGCGCCCGGTGATGATGACTTCTGCGCCCTCGGCAAGAAATAATTCGGCAGTAGCGTAGCCAATACCGCTGTTGCCGCCCGTGATGAGAGCGACTTTTCCTTGTAATTTGTTCATTTTAAATGTTTTGTATTAGAATGATTGTTCCAAAATTGATGATAAAAAAATCACCTTCCGGGTGATATGTGGATTGAATGAGGCAAAGATATGGATAGGCCAATATTTTGGAACGATTGTTCAAAAATTATTTTTTCCCGGCTATGTTCGCGGCTGCCTCGTAAATCCACTGCCAAGGATACGCCTTAATATTGGTCAATAATGGCGACCTGATACTGGCATTTTGCGAAGCATCAGGTTAATTCATGGCTGGCGGAAATATTGTTTTATGAATAAAGTGTTGACTATCAATTATTTATAGTGCGTTTGATATTTTTTTGAAAAATATTTTACATGTTTACAACATTGATGTAATAAACATCAATATCTTTGCCCTGTCAACCGATGTTTATAACATCAATCAATCCACTCTTTAAATTTTACATTATGCCTGATTTTTCAATTCCTACCAGCGAAACCGTCTCTGCCAACAACCAAAACCTGTTTGACAACCTGCAAAAGGGTCTGGGTTTCGTGCCGAATTTGTACGCCACCTTTGCTCATTCTGAAAATGCCTTGGGCACTTACCTGGCCCTGCAAAATGCCAAAAGTTCGCTGCGGGCCAAAGAGCGCGAAGTGATCAATCTCGTGGTCAGCCAGGTGAATGGGTGCCGTTATTGCCTCGCTGCGCACACTGTGATCGGTAAAATGAACGGCTTTACCGACGAACAAATCCTGGCCATCCGTACCGGAGAAGTTACCTTTGATCCCAAAATTGCTGCGCTTGCCGCTTTGGCGAAAGACATCACTGAAAATCGCGGCCACGCCAGTGCCGACACGATAGAAGCATTCTATGCGGCTGGCTATGCCAATGAGAATCTGATAGATACGATCATGGTGGTGGGCGACAAAATCATTTCCAATTATTTGCACGCCGTCACCCAGATTCCAGTGGATTTCCCGGCTGCACCAGCACTTACTATGGCGGCTGCTTAAAATCCGTTGGAATAAAATATCAAAATCCGGGGCAAAGGCCCTTGTTTTTTGCCCCGGATTTTTTAATGTTTAAAACACCGATCTATGGCTAACCTTTTTAATTACTACGGCCTCGACTGGTTGGCGATGGGACTGAGCCTGCTGGCCGTGTGGCTGCTCGGCAATAAAAACAAGTATGGATTCTTGGTCTTCATGGCTGCTAATACGGTATGGATTTTGGTCGGCATTCTTTTGATCAAAAGTTATGGTATTGTGGTTGGCAACCTTTTTTTCCTGGTTTCTAATGGTCGGGGCTATCTTAATTGGATAAAACAGGAAAAACTGGCCGCCCTTTCGCTAAAAAATTAATTCCTTTCACCTTTTCACTCATTTTTGCTATGTTCAAATATTCTTTCTTATTTACCCTGGTATTTTTGTGGTCATTTGTGGCATTTGCCCAGCAAAAAACCAAAGCCGTGGACGCTGTATATTCCACTAAAGCGGGTGCTATCAAAGGTTATGATCCGGTTGCTTACTTTACCGATTCTACTGCGGTGCCGGGCAAACCCGACATTTCCCTGACCTGGAATGGCGCGACCTGGCACTTTTCTACCGAGGAACACCGTACGCTTTTCCAGCAAAATCCGGAGAAATATGCCCCTGCTTATGGCGGTTGGTGTGCTTATGGCTGGTCGCAGGGTTATCCTGCCAAAACAGACCCATTGGCCTGGACTATCGTGGATGGAAAACTATACCTGAATTACGATAAAAAAGTGCGGTCGCTCTGGGATGAAAAACGCCCGGAATACATCCAGAAAGCCGATAGTAACTGGAAGCAGGCTGCTAAAAAGCAGTAGATATGAGGTTGTCTCATAAGTACTGTTGATAAGGGTTTATACAGGTTTATAAAAGTTGATAAAAAATCCAGACACTCTAAATCAATGATTTAGCAATTGTGATTATCAACCCTAATACACCTTTATCAACTTAATCAACCTTATGCGACAGCCTCCTGCGGAAACAAATTTCCAAAAGATGTTTAAAACATCGAACTTTGGCGCGTCATTTATAGCAACGATTATGCAAGGCAAATTTCAAACTGAATATCATCACCTGCGGGCTAATCTCCTGCGGGTAAGTGCCTGGCTACGGCAGGAAGTCAATCATATTCTTGAGCCATTTGGTATTACGCAACAGCAGCTCAATGCGCTGCGCATTTTGCGCGGACAAATGAATATGGTGCGGACCACTTCGTTCAGTACCAACGATTTGCGCGACCTGCTTTTGGATAAAAGTGCCGATACTTCGCGCCTGGTAGATCGGCTGGTGGATAAAAAACTGGTTTCCAAAGCACCCTGCACCGTAGATTCGCGTCGGGTCAACCTAACGCTCACCGAGTCGGGCCAGCATTTATTAGCCGATATTGATGGCAAAATGACCGAACTGGACGCGATTTTGAGCAACTTTTCGGAAAAAGAGGCGAAACAAATGAATGCCTGGTTGGATCGGTTGGTGGGGCAATAGGGCTACCTTCGCCTTTGTGCGTTTAACCCGATCTGCCAGTTTCTGTTAGCTGTTTCTGTAAAGTAGATTAAAACTATTTTATCACTTTTCTCTCACGTCTCTCACCCTTTCACATCCATGGATTCACGTCGCAACTTCCTTTCCGCCGCTGGTTTCTTAGCTGTAAGTGCTGCTTTTGGCGATTTACTTAAAAGCAATACCCTTGTTAAACCGAAAAAGGATATTTTTATTCACCATGTTTATTTCTATTTAAACAACGCTTCCAGTAAAGAAGATCAGGAAAAACTGGTAGAAGGACTGAATAAACTGTCTAAAATCAGTTATTTTAAACTTTGCCACATTGGTATGCCTGCCGATACCCACCGCGATGTAGTAGCCCGTGATTATCAAATATCCTGGTTAGTATTTTTCAAGAATAAAGCCGATCAGGATAAATATCAGTCTGACCCGATTCACCTGAAATTTGTGGACGAATACAAATATTTGTGGAAGAAGGTGGTGGTGTATGATTCGGTGGATGTGTAAGTCGGAGCATCCGGTCTCTTTTGGGGAGGCGAATGCAGGCAATCCTATAAGGTTTTCAAAACCTTATAGGATTCAGTTGCCTACATGCAATACATAATTCTTGACAAAAAACTGCAAAGTGACTCATGGGGATAGCCCCCGATATATTGACAAACAGGAAGTTTGTCTATACCATTAGTCCGCTTTTACCCATCGTTTCACGCCCACGATCTTTCCATTAGTATCCTGTACCATCGCCGTGTAAGCACCGGGCGGCAAATGCTGAATATTAAGTTCTGTAAGCCTGCCCGCAGGGTTTCGTACTAGTAAATGACCTTGTGCATCCAGAATAATTGCCGTCAGGGCCTGGGCAGGGGTGCTTTCGGGCAGCCGAATGTTCAGGTAACTACTGGCAGGATTCGGCATCAATTGCATAGCGAAAGGCTCAGGTGTAATGTTACTGGCATCCACCACAGCACCGTCCCAGCGGAAAAAATAAGCAGCACCCGGTACTACTTCTCCCTGACTACCACTCCAGCCCGCCGTCGGAGAAACGAACTCCAGCGTGGTAACGCCAAACTGGGCGGGATTTGGAGCCAGAAGAGCCCAGGTAAAACCGCCATCCGACGATTGATACAGGTTGGCAATAGTGGCTTGTAAACTAGTATTATAGTAGCCAGCCATCATCACGAAAGTGTTTGATAAACCAGGCACCCCACTGATAGAATAAATGTTTATCTTATCAGTTGGAACGGGAAGGTTGGCATCCGGCACCTTCTGCCAGCTCAGACCGCCATCGCTGGTAGCGTAAAGAATGGGATTGGGCAGGGCTGGGAAAAAACCGCTTGCATCGGGCTGATTCTGGTACAGGGCTGCCGCCAATCCATGTCGCCCGTCGCCGAAATCAAGCAGATTGGCCGAATTTCCACTGGCTTGCAACGCCGGGAAAGTTTGCCAGGTCTTGCCCTTATTCGTACTTCTGGATATTCTTCCATCCAGAGCAGGAAACCAAATAGTGTCCTGGTAAGCATCAAAAGCCTCGGTGGGTACCTGGAACACGCCGTTGCTGTTGGCCAGCAATGAATCTGCTGCTGTCCACGTCTGGCCGCCATCGGCAGTATGAACCGGGACGCCGCGCCGGATCATCACTCCATTCTGTGCATCAAAAAAGTGAACGGAATACCCTGCGCTGCGCCCTTGAAACTGTAACTGCCAGGTCGCCCCACCATCCTGGGTGCGGTAAATGCGGCTTTTGGAACGATCCGCCCGGTAATTCATAGATACCCAGGCCCGATTGGCATCCAGTGCCGTGATACCCCACACGACATATCCTTCCGCACCAGGAATTTGTGAATATTGCCAAGTCTGGCCGCCGTCGTAGGTACGGGTAATCCAGCCACTCAGCGTCGGGGCAGAACTCCAGGGAGAAACGTTGACCCCCGCCCAATCCACCTGCGCATTCACGGCGCGGTGAGCATCTATGCTGAAAAATTGGCCAAAAATCTGGTCTGCCTGCGGTGTCCATTGGGCCTGGAGCGGAACGCCGATGGTCAGGAAAAGGAATAATATTAGTAATACAGTCGTATTTTTCATCTTGAAAAGTTTTCAGATTGGAAGGTGGATGGTTAATAGCCGTCGCTTTGGCCCCGCCTGATAAAGTCAGGAACCGGATGACCCGGTAAGTGCCGGGCCGGAAAAGAAGGATGATTCGGATTTTTCCCGGTTTTCCCGGTTGGGTTTTCCCCTTGCAATCCTAAAGCATGATCCCATTTATACACACAGGCAGCTTCCGCGGCAAAGCCTTGCAGGGCTGTCCAGCCCGCTTCCTTCGAGACAAAATCCACGGCAAAAGCAGCATACACCAGATTCGGCTCTTCGGCCTTGAGCGTCCAGGTAGAGCCATAATCTTTGGTCAGATAAGTCTGGGCAGTGTTCAAATTGAAGTCGGAACATTGTATCACATACCATCCCGGCTGCCCGGGGATGGCCTCCACGGCTTCGGTGGTACCGTTCGCATCTGCCAGTAACGATGGCAGTGTGGCAACGGATGTCCAACTTTGACCACCATCGGCAGTCGTCCACAATGAAGGTGGATAATAGACAGATCCCAGGCCATGTAGTCCGTCGTAGAATGAAATGGCATTGAGCGGCAACGTATCCCCTAAAAAAGGCAGGGGAAGCAGTTCCCAGGTTTCGCCCCGATCAATGCTACGGGCCAGTTGAGAAATAGGGGTAGTAATCCAGAGGGTATCGCCCACGGCAGTATAGGAACCACTAAGTGGAAAGTAAGCCGATGAATCGGGTAGATCAATCGTATTCTCCGCCGACCAGGTGTCGCCGCCATCGCTGGTATAGCGATAGTGGTAACGATAAAAGACGACCCCATGCTGGTCATCGAAGAAATGGACGATGCTGCCTGCGTTGTGGTCTTGCAATTGCAACTGCCAGTTCTGTCCGCCATCCGTGGTGCGGTACAGGCGATTCCTGGTAGAGTCACTTCCCCAGATCAGGGTTGCCCAGCAGGTTTGGTCATCCAGCGCAACCAGCGACCCGAACGTATAACCAGCCGTGTTGGGAATACTGTCGTAGGTCCAGTGCGTACCCCCGTCGGAGGCATGAATGACCCAGGGACGCAGGGTGGGGACGGGTGGGTAATTGTAGTTGCTGGCACCGGCCCAGGCTACGTTTTCGTCCACCGCGTCTAGCGAATGTACTACGACATAGGGACCGAAAATACTATCCGCTTGCGGTGTCCATTGGGCCTGCGCGCTGGCGGCGAAGAATGCAAGAAGGAGAAAGAGGAAAGGTCTTTTCATTGGATTGATTTTTAAGGCAAAATTCAATCCGTTACCTTTCCATTGCATTGTACAAATGCGAACTTTGATCTCTACATATTCAGGTATAATTGCTGGTCAATGGCCACATCCTCCCCGAATAACCGGGCGGGCGTATAGCCGCTGAACTGCCGGAATTCGCGGATAAGGTGTGATTGGTCCGTATAATGAAACGTCGCCACTATATCCAGCCAGGTGGTGCCGGGGTGCATTTTGATGTATTGCATGGCGGCCTTAAACCGCATGACCCGGCTATATTCTTTGGGCGTGGTGCCTACCTGACGCAGAAAACTTTTTTCCAGGGCACGCGGTGTCACGCGGAATTTTTTGGCCAATAAATGCACCGGCACTTGTCCATGCGTACGTTCAATATGATGAGCGACCATGCCCAGATCGTGCTGCCATTTGGGCGGTGCTACTACGGAGAAATAACGCAGGAAATAGGATTCGAGCAGCCGGACGGCTTTCTCTCCATCCTCTACCCCCCAAAGCCGATCCTGGGCTTCCTGAAAGATTGGGGGTAAATGCAGATGGTCGAAAGCCACGGCACGATTAGTCACCTGGGCATTTTCCCCTCGCAGCAAATAATGAATGCCGGTAGCCTGAAAGACCAGGAAAATCATATTAATAGAGCCGAGATAAGTGGCTTTGTTGCCGACCAGATTGTTGCCAATGAGGATTGGTTGGTCATAAACTTCTGCCGCAAGTTCATTATAGAAATGATGGTGAGCATGAAGGAGTCGGCTATTTAGCGGTTGATTGAACGGAAACAGAATGGCTCCCACGCCTTTGGCGCTCAAAATGGTCGAAACTTCCTGCTCAAAAATGCCCTGCTGGACGATGTAGTTGCGGAAAATACCCGACAAAAATGGATGTGGCTGGAAAACTTGAAATTTCATTTGGGTCTTTCATTTTTCCACCAAAAATATAGATTATCTCTGGTTGCATGCAAGTAATTTTTCTGTTAAATATTGCATTAATTGGGTGGCTAATATCAAGAGGCTGTTTTAAAACCCCTCCCTGGTCTTGATATTGGCAGAAAAAGCATTACTTCGTGCCACGATGCAGACAGCAGTTTTTCTATGAAAACAACCCGTATTATCCTCAAAGTCCCTTTTTACAAACACCCGGCGGGCACCGTGTTTGACCTGGCCGAAAATACCGAACCCACCGACTGGCCGGAGGACGATAGACTGCGCGAAAAGCAGAGTTTTATTGACAAAAGAGTATATTTACTGCCCGATGGTGGGCGCGGTTTTGCCGTTTCCTTACCCTTAGACAATACCGTTCTTTGCCCGGAACACGTTTTTGAAGATCAGGATATTCGGAAAGGAGAGTGCCGGGTTACATTAGCAGGCACTCGGCATGGCGATGAAGAAGTAACCAAGGAGGACACACCCGTTTGCGGCATATTACGCGAGGAAAATGTTTCTATCCAGCATAATGCGGCTTTAAAATCGCAGGGTTTGCTGATTAATCTACCGCCGTTTGCCGTAGTTGCGGAGAAAATGGTTTTATTAGATAGTTTGCGTAATGAAATGGTACTGGAATATGTACTACGAAACTATAAACTTACGGATACACAACTCACCTGGGACGTAACGGACTTGCATCCCGGTTTTTATGAACTACGTATTTGTTTCCCCGATGACTGGTATCATACCATTCGGTTTATCAAGTTTTTTCCGGCATATATAGAGGTAAATAATATTCCGGCAGCCCCCGAAAAACGCTGGCAGCCATTAGTAAATAGTATTCTTGATAAAATTGAAAAACCTGTCGCCGAGGAGACCCATGATCTGCGCAATCAGGCCCTGGCTTTTTGTCTGGAATGGGGGGTTATGTTCAGCCAGCCGACCCAGCCGCGCATGATGGCCCAGTTTGAACTGAGCCAGTCGGAAGCAGATGCGCTGGACCGACTGGCTCGGGAAGTTCAATCTTTCGTGTATGATCTTTGTGAGCAGGAATTAGCGGGCACCCTGCTGGAATCCGATATTCATTTTGAAACCAAGCGGAAGTACACCTGGGTGAATGCCGCTAATTTCAGCCGCCTGAAAAATGTGGGGATGTACTATGCGCGGAAATAACAGCCTCTAATATTATACCGTTTTCCGGCCCCGCATATAAAACCACAAACCACCAAAGGCCAGCACCAGAAATACCGGCAGCCAGTTGATCGTGGTCAGCACACTTTGACCGGCCATCAGTTCTACTTTATCGGCAGGAAAACCGGCGGCGGTGAAGTGCATTTTTTCAGCATCGAGTTTCGGGCCGATGAAAAACGTCTGGAAGGCCCAGTTGCCCAGCATCCCCACGCCACCCATCAGGGAAAGGCCGAGGGCACCACTTTTGGGGACGTTTTCATTGACAAAACCCAACATGGTCGGCCAGAAATAACAAACCCCGCAGGCAAATACGACGGCTGCCGCGTACAAAGCCGAACCTTCCATCGTGTGCAGCATAAATACGCCTAACACTGCAATTACGGACGATCCCAACAATACGCCCAGCGGATTGAAGCGGTGAATCAGCGGCCCGCCGAAATAGCGACCCACGGCCATAATGCCATTCACCAAAGCCAGGATCAACAGCGCATTTGCTCCGGCACTGCCGAGTAGTTTGTCAATCCATTGATTGGTACTGAGTTCCGTATTAGCCGTAAAAAACATACATACGGCCATGAAGAGAAATAATGGCGACACCACGGCGGCAAACATCTGCTTGGTGGTCACGCCCGATTGCACGCGTTCGGTTTGCGGGAACTGCTGACCCCAGAACAAATAACCGTAGGCCAGCGCGGGCAGCAGGATGGTGGCCACCTGCAACTGCCAGCCCAGATTCATGGATTGCATGCCCGTGGACAGCAGCGCGCCGATCACGATACCGCCCGGAAACCAGACGTGAAATTTGTTGAGCATCGTGGTTTTGTTGTTGGTGTACATGGAGGCCACGAGCGGATTGCAGACCGCCTCGACCATACCATTGGCAAAACCAACCAGAAAGGTGGAAATGAACAGCGTCCAGAAACCACCGGCAAAAATGGTGAGCACCAAACCCAAAATGTGGGCGCCAAAAGCGATCCACATCAGTTTTTTCATGCCAAACTGGTCCACAAAAAAACCGCCCAGCGTAGTGGCGACCGGGAAGCCGAAAAAGGCCATACCGGCGATCCAGCCGATCTCCGTATCCGTCAGATTAAATTCTTTGCCTAGCGGCCCGAGCATACCGGCGCGGATGGCAAAAGTCATGGAAGTAACCGCCAAAGCCACACAGGAGGCATTGAAAAGGCGTGCATTGTTGATGTTCGACATAGTCTGATCCGTGTAAAGTCCGGGAAAGAAGGAATGGTTTCGTTTTAAAATTTTGAACGGCCAAATGTATAAAAGTCGGAATTAGTTTCGGCCTTTTTTATGAGCAGTTTATTTTTGTCGCCTTTGCGAGGAGAATACGCAATACAGTGCAGTGGGTTTGCGGAAGTGGTAGTCCGACTCAAAGTCGGACTACCACTTTCAATTACTTATCAACACCCGCGCCTCCGGCCAGACGTAGCGGCAACAGGGAGAAAAACTTTTATCGGGGTTTTCCAGTAGTACGACTTCCTGACTCACCCCGCCGAGGTAATCATAGAATTTTCTGGCCGCCCTGTTTTCTTCCAAAACCCATAAGTACAGTTTGGAAGCGGGCGCATTCTCATTGGCCCACAGCGCAAATTCCCGGATCAGTTTTTTGCCAATGCCAGAGCCTTTGTAGTGTTTGGCTACGTGTAAATTATCCAGTAATGTGCCCCAATGGTCATCATAATTGGTATAGCCACAGACAAAACCGACCAGTTCGCCCGCAGATTCTGCCAGTAAGGTGAATTGGTTAGGTGCAGGATGTTGCAATTTTCCCTGCCAGACTTTTAGCCGGTCGGCTATTACATCATGATCTAAAAATTGATCCTGCCAAATACCGCGATAATTTTCCTGCCAGCTGTTGGCGTGCAGCAGGGCTATTCTTTCGGCATCGGTGGAGCGGGCTGGTCGGTAGGTAATAGTGGACATTTTACTAAAATTTGAAAGAGAGGTATAGGTGACGGTGTGAAATTATACTCCGTTATAAATTTCCTTACTTACTTCAAAGTAACCAGGAAATAATTGTTCGATGACGGGTTTTTTTAAACCTTTGCCGCATGAATAAATCGCGACTGGAAACATTTAGTGATGGTGTGATTGCTATCATTATTACCATCATGACATTTTTATCCAAAAATGTACTTCCAGGGTATGACGAACGGTAATATTAATACCCAAAGCAGAAAAAATAAGGCCATTGCTTTGGGATACGGTTGCTGGTTCCAGATAGCAGGCAAAGCGGCAAAAAGCAGCCAGGAGGATTTATAAATTAATTGAAACAACAGTACCAGACTCATTTTCTCTGGAAAAAACAGCCCTAAAATGGATAAAATGAAAATAGCACCCCACAGTGCCCCCACCAGACGGAAGGCTTCGGAATAAGCAAAATCATTCGTAAAAATGGTAGTTTGCGCTATTCTGGGAAAAAACAGGCTGGTCATGCTGATCCACCCGGCGACGATGATATTGGCAACGTAAATAAATTTCACGGTTCGATTGTTTGCGATTAAAACACCATTAAACCATAAAAGTGAAGGGATTTTGATAAAAAATTTGGCTCATGTTCTTAATCGGCTGATTCGTAGTAATTGGTAAGCCACAACAACACTGCTTAGGAGCCACCACAATCCCCCGCCGTGCTTGGTGTTTTCACCAAGCACAAATATTGGGGATGTTAGACCTAATCACTCACTCCGCCGTGCGCTTGGTGAAAACACCAAGCGCGGCAACCAAAATAAGGGAATGCCGTTGTTCATTAGTACTTTCTGTTCATCATTGAATTCTATTATAAAAAAATGAAAATAGCAATTATTGGTACTGGCAATGTCGGCGGCGCACTCGCTGAACGCTGGTCGCAGGCGGGCCACCAGGTGCTGCTGGCCGTCCGCGATCTTGACAATTTTAAAGGCAAAGAACTGCTGCGTTTCCCGAATATAACGGCACATTTGAGCACGGAAGCCGTTGCCGAAGCGGAAGTTATTCTCGTTGCCGCCACCCCGCAGGCCACGGTCGCCATCGCTGAACAACTGGGTGATACCGGCGATAAAATCATCGTGGATGCCATGAATTCCGTGCGCGTCCGGCCAGAACCTTATAGCCATACCTCGGAAGCGTTGCAGGCCATTACCCGCTCGCCACACGTCGTAAAGTGCTTTAATTCAACGGGTTTTGAAAATATGCGCAACCCAAACTACGATGGTCTGGGCATTGATATGTTCATGGCGGGCAGTTCCGAACGCGGCAAACAGGTGGCTCGCCAATTGGCCAGAGATGCCGGTTTTGCCGAATGTTACGACTTCGGCGGCGACGACAAGGTGGCCCTGTTGGAGCAATTTGCGCTGGCCTGGATCAATCTGGCGATCATGCAGGGACAAGGGCGCGATATTGCTTTTAAAGTGCTGCGGCGAAAAGGGTAGGGCTTACCACCGATGCGCCACCACGTCGGCATTCGATAGGGCTACCAAACGATCCCGTTCCGCCTGCGCCAGGCCCACCCAGGAGGCCCACATGCCGCGCGGATGGCCAATCCATTGCCAGCGGTCGTCGAAGCGGGTCACGTCGCCAAAAGGACGATCCAGAATGAAACGGCGATGGTGTGGATGAATGTTGCGCATCACGAAACGCGTAAAGCGAAAATAACGATTGGCATAAGCGTCTTTTCTAATGGTTTCGTAGTGTGGCTGGATGGTGTTCCGCTGTTCATTTTCTAATAGCATTTTATTGCCGGCACAACTGTTTTCATAATTGCCCGAACCAATTTTTTTCCAGCAATCCACATATTTATAAGCGTGGGTCTGCTGTTGATCCAGTGTTTCGCAGACAGATATTAGCAGCGGCTGATCTGCTAAAAACAGTTCGTGTTGCCAGGCCAGATTCTCAAAAATATCCTTGGCTACGGCCACGATTTCCTGCGTGAGTACGCAAGGGTCTTTGGCGATTTTCACGGCATTTTGCATACCAAATAGTACTTGTCCGCCGGTGAGCCGCGCCAAACCCGCCCATAACAACTGCTGTGGATTCCGTTGATACAATTGCTGATAATACACATAAAGAAGTTGGAGGATGGGTTCGTTCGCCCGAAAGCCTAAATGCGGTTGCCAATTAGTAGCATGAATGCCGGATTTTTGGTACGCAATTTCCTGATACTGTTGCTGGATTTGGTGCATTTGGCTATAGATATGGTCACAGAAACAGTTTTCCCGCTTGATTATTTTGTATGTTAAAAAGAAAATAGGCGACAATTTGTGCGATATACTTCATACTTCTAGTATAAAACCCTACTTTTATAGAAAATTGCACTTATGAAAACACTTTACGGCTTTTTTTTCTGTTTATCTGCTTGTTCCTCTTTTGCGCAGGACTATCATGCGTTTATTCAGCGTGGCGTGTATCGCGATGAATTTTGGGCCGATGAATTACCCCTTTGCTCTTATGACTATGGCACACGTTACTGGTTTCGGGGTGATACGGTCATTGGCGGACAGGTGTATCAAAAACTATTATCCAGGGCCATACAAGGCGACCCCAATGCGCCGCAGTTTTGCCCGCCTTACACGGTGGATACGACTACGGGGGTGATCTATGCACTCATGCGCGAAGCGGTGGCCACCAGACAAGTATTTCAGTTCGACCCGACGACAAACACAGAATTTCTCTTGTTTGATTTCTCCGTAAATGTGGGTGATTCTGTTACGGTTGGTAATTCGTCACAAACTGTATTTATAGAAAGTGAAAGTTATGAGAACACCACCGTTGGTGCCAGTCGCCGCAGATTGGTCGTCATCACCCCTGATGGCCCAACGGTCTGGCTGGAAAGCGTCGGTGATCTGAACAGCCTCTGGAATCCGCTGGCACCGCTGTGTATTTGTCCGCATAGTATTTGTTATCAGCAAGTTGGGCAAAGTTCCGGGACAGGATGCGCTACGGTAGTAGGCACTAAGGAAGCAAAAGAATGGGCCGGATTGTTTCTAAGTCCGAATCCGGCCAGCAGGGTGATTACCATTACGCAAAAACAGCCTTTTAATAGAATTTCGGTGTTAGATATGAATGGCAGAATTATAGTAGAGCAGTATTACCCGAACAATATCCTATCCGCAGAAATGGGGGTAAATAACTGGCCTGTTGGTAATTATGTGGCCACAATTTGGCAAAATGGAAAATGTATGGGACGGCAAATGTTTCAGAAAAACTAAAACCCAAACTCAACCCTGAAAACCCGCCGCAATATGACTACCATCGCAATACGGTTTATTGCCGGATTGTCCGCAACGGCAAAAAGCGGTCACCTTATTCTTATGCGTTTCATTACCAGCCGGATCACGCACCGTAATATTGCCATACACCAGTAAGGGGCCATTGGGTACCGTTTCTACCAAACTTTCAGCATTGACCTCAGCCACTGCCTCCGCCGCCTCATTCATATAAAAACTTAGTGCCCCGGACGGACATTTTTTTACCTGTTCAATCATGCGTTCCGTGCTGGCGGCTTCGGGTTTTATCCACGGCCGTTCGGCGGGATTAAATACTTCCGGCAAACCCGTCACGCCACTCCAGCAAATGCGGGAATGAATGCAAACGCTTGGTTTCCAGACGATAGTGACTTCGCCGTTGGTGTATTTTTTGGTAATGTCCTGCATAGGGTTGAGATTGTTTTTATAAAATGTATTAATTCGCAGCTTGCTTATTGCCGTTTTGCTTATTTAGTTTTACTCACTGCCCCAACCACGCTTTCCGCAACTTCACCTGCGCCTCGGTCGCCTCCGGATTTACCCGCAAATCCCCTTTTTTCCAAAGAATTCCTGTTTTTTCAAACACTGCCATCAATGGCAAACGCTCGGTGCCTTCCACGTAGCAGAGAAAAAAATCACGCAGTGCCGGGTCGGTCAGTTTGGTAATACGGTCGAACAGGTCATCTTCCGCAAAGGGTTTGCCGGGGCCAAGTTGAGCGGCGAGATCGTGCATCAGGTCTTGTGTACCATAGTGTCCGTTCGACCAGCTGCGCAGCTGCACATCCAGGCAAAGACCAACCAACGCACCTTTGAGATAGACATTGTAGTATTGATCCTGCCGGGCCAGGGCGTTTTCGCTCATGGCCGTCAGCGATAGGGTAGAGTCGAATTTGGCGGATTCCCATATTTTCTTCTCTACTCTTTTCAGGAAATCTTCCACGGGTTCCTGGCCTTGTTTGACCGGCATGTGCATGGTCGCGTACTCGGTCATGCCCTCATACAGCCAGAGATGTTTGGACTGTTTTGGGTTGTTAAAATCGTAATCCTCAATGAGTTGTGAGTGAATATTGAGTGGCGTGACGATGTGAAAAAACTCGTGGGCCGCTACGTCGCTGACAATACCGCTGACTGAACCAAGATCGTTGGTCATCAGCAGAAAGAGTGCCGATTGCGCATGTTCCAGCGCATCGAACGAATAGTCGCCCTGGCGCGGTGAATTCACCTGATAGATCAAAAAAGCATAACGGTTCACCGGCAATTGACCGCCCAGATAGTCCTTCTGATTTTCCAGCAGTTTGCGAACGCCAGACACCAGATTGGCGGCATAACGACCCGGCTGCTCGGCATATACCGACACTAGTATCTCGGCATTGGCCACCCGGAAAGTGGCAGTATCCGGGCGGGAATAGAGCAGCGGCGCATCCACGAGTGCCCGGTAAGAGCGCACCCGAAATACATCAGTGGTATCCGTACCGCCTTTGCGCGGCTGAGCCGTAGCCCCAAAAAAGCCCGCCGGATGGCGATAAGTGACTTCGTAGGGCAGGTCCTTTAATTTATCAAAATAACCCACCAGGCAATTGTGGTTGATGACCATGACGCTATCGCGCCGCCACATACTGCCCGCCGATTTATAAAAACCATTGGCAAATTCTTTCTCAAAATAATCCCAGGTATCATCCACGGTATAATGGACGCGGGCCAGCGAACGCGCCTGCCGGATTTCCCAGGTATTCGTATCTAACCGAGTGACAGGCAGGGTCTGGCCCGCTGCGTCAAGGGCCTGAAAATCATGTATATACTGGCCGAAATTCATGGCTCCATAAATGCCCGGCACGATACGCGGCAGGAAGTAACGCAGGGTGTCGGATTTTACGGGCTCGCTGCCCGGGTCCGCCCGCATGGCCGAAAACAAGCGGCAATCCACGACAGCACGGTCGCTGGACAGCGATTTCAGGTCCACCTTGCAGACGATGGCGCCCTGCTGAGCCTGGACGGTGCATACTGCAAAAGCCAGTAAGAGGGCTGGCAGACAGTAGTGTTGTTTTTTCATGGAAATAAAGGTAGGTGCGTTTTCGGCGGCAATTTAGGAAATTGTGGGGAATGGTGATTTAGCAATTTGTCACTGACAGCCCACATTTAACAATGTCGTTTTTCTTCAATCCTATCTCCCCTTCACTGCCCCATCTTTGCACCATCCTGCTGATGCAGTGTCGGCAGTATATGATTAAATTGAAATAACTTGAGCTTATAACTTTCGGAAAGTGAAAAAACTTCCCGAAAGTAAACCACCCTCTTTTTCATCACCAGGGCCAACGGCTGACGTCCCACGTCGGATAGCCAGCGTTTTGTCCCAACACTATCTAATTCAAGCGTTTATGAAACGATCATTCCTTTGGGTGGCTTTGTCCGCCCTGACCATCCTATGCTTTTCGGCCTGCGAAAGAGACGAAGAGCAAACCCTTAATGTTCCGTATATTACTGTACTGGAAATACAAGGCGATACGCTGTTTATAAAGGGCGATTTCGGTACTGAAACTGGCTCTGTTACTATTAATAACCAAACCGTATCCGCCGATGATATACGCAGCTGGAGTGAAACCACGATTGTCTGCATTCTGGACCAGTCTCTGCCAGCAGAAATAGAAGTAGAAGTCATTACAAAAGATAAGAAAAGTAACCGTAAAAAAATTACGCGTACTACTAACACCCAACACTATATTAGTTATTTAGTGGTGGATGAGGCACTGGGAAGGTTGTTTATTTATGGTAAATTCGATCCTCAGCGCGGTTCAGTTAAAGTGAATAATATACCAGTATTAGAAATACAGACTTGGTCACCACAACTCATTATCTGCAAAATACCCTATAATGGTGGTGGCGAATATGGTAAAGTAGAAGTTAGTTCCGGTAATAAAACGGCTTCGCGGACCCTATATCAGTGGACGGTTTATTTTGAGGAAACCCGCCCGCAAAGTGGTAAAACCGGGTCTTTGAAAGAAATCATGGCTGCCCAAATTTATCTGCGCGGTGATGTCGGCCCTATGCCGACTAATGTATCCTTGGCAGGCAACTCCGAACTCTATCCAGAAGCATATTGTCTGTACCGTACGGGTGGCATCACCGGCTCCGATTATGACTGTGGCCATATTACTGCTACTTGGGGCGATATAGACATGACTATTGAAAAAACAGCCGGATTCACAGATTTATCTGGTCAAACCCATTTTCAAGTTAGAAAAGAGCATCTCCCGGATGGATTTAATATCCAGTTAGATGTGTCTTTTTGGGAAATCATACCGGCCACAGTTACTACTTCCCCCTGCATTGGTAATAGTACTACTTACCAGTATATGCAGTCAAGTGATTTGATTGGGGTAGGCGCTCTGACCGACTTACCACTGCGTTTTGAGCCGGGCACTAATAATATTAAGACGGACTCTATTACGGAGACCGTCAGCAGTTCTGCCAAACTGATTTGGGAAGCCGAAGACAGCCATTTTTATTTGCATAATGCCACGCTTAAATGGACGTGTTACGTGGATGATAAGCCGTTATAAATTGCCCCCTAAACCTCGTAGGTTTTCAAAACCTACGAGGTTTAGGGGTGAAAAAATCATTTCCCCTTCCAAATTCTTCTGGTTTCCGCTCCTGCCCGCAGCACATACCAGCCCTGCGCCAAGCCCGTAAGTGGCCACGAAAAGGCGTCTTCCGCGCTGCGCCAGGTCTTCGTTTCTATCAGTCTGCCCATGCCGTCATAGAGCGTTCCGTTTATTAATTGCCCCGCATATTCCGGCGCAGTACGGATCCACAAATGGTCGTTTACTGGATTAGGATAAATCTGGATAGAAAAACGGGTCTCGTCGGGCATATTTATTGCGGTTAATAATCCGGCGATCTGACTCAGTGTACTATCATGGCGTTGCAGCAGAAAAGGCTTGATGCCATAAGGCGTATGTCCATCCACGGTGGTCGAAAAACCATTGTGGAAATCGGTCATATCGTAACCATAGTCCAGCGGACGGAAAGGGTCGGTGGCAGCGGCGGGAATAAGAATACCGTGCAGCACTTCAATGCGCGGAAAAATAGCCTGCGGCAGCGTGATAAAGCGGGTAATGCTGTCGAGATAATGAATATACTGATCGCGAAAAGCGGGCACCGCGAGCAGTTTGGTGGCTAACGGACGCGATTCGGTGGCATGTTGCCAGGCCAGGGCGTTGCGTTTGGCCCAATCCTTACCGAGCCAGTCCACGCCGAAGGTATTATCGGTATCATAAGTAATAAATTCGAAGCGTCCGGTGGCGGGATTATCATAGATGTAGTAGTTATTTTTATTATAAAAGTAGTCGTCCCAATTACCCGTTGCCACATCCAGCGCGAAGGCTTTCAGTACGGCGTTTACATTTAAAATCTGGCTGATTTGATTAGCGGAACTGGCATTAACGGGTTGGTTTAAGGCGGTAATCAACGCTACCAGGCGTGAATAATCGTCCGCTGTTTCATTAGTGCTGAGTTCGTAGGCGCGGGTCACGGGATCGTGGAGAATGCTCTTATACGACTGCGGATTGAGGCCGAGATAGCCCAGATCAGCCGGATAAGTGCATTTATAAAGATTGCCCTCATTATCGCCATAAGCGCGGGTAAGCCATTGTTTATCAATCTCTTCGATATTGGTATAGAGACCGCGATACTGCTGATTGACATAGAGTTTTACGAAAGACGTTCGCCGCTCCGGCATACCGGCTTTTTGCCACACTTCATAGAAGAGTTTCTCCCGGATCATGGTCGGGTCATTGTGCGAACCATTCAGATTCAGTTTGCGAACGCCCTGGTATTCCCGTCCGGGCACAAACGCATTAAAACTGATTTTGAAAGACTTTTTGGCGGCACTGAGCGATGTATTGCCCCGCAGGCGCAGACCCACCTGCGCGATGGTGTCGCGGTGCTGGCCGTCGTCAAAAATGAAACGCGCCTGACTATATTGGTCATTCACCAAATCATTCACGATATGATTGAACGTGGCCGCAGGTAAATCCAGATAGATAGAGGCTATTTTGCTATCATCATACAGTGCCGTGGATTGGGCAGGCAGGGAAGCGGCGGAGCAGATCGCCAGATAGAGCAGGAATACGAGTCGTTTCATGTAGCGAAGATCGGGAGAAATTCAAAACCTGCTGTTCTGCCAATACATTTTCGTAATATTGTCCGCAAAAACAGCGCGTATTATTATGAAAATACTCTTTTGGCTCGGCCTGACGATCGAAGGATTGGCTATGCTCTACTATTTGTATCAGACCTGGATAATTTATTCCGGTCGCTCGATCTATGAGGAGTCTTATTACCCAGATTTGTACCGGCAAAATCTGATTCCGGCAGTCCTGTTGAGCCTGATTTTTTTCAGTGCTTTATCAGCCAGATTCTATTTTAATGCGCCCAAAGTAGCGACCTGGATTGTGCTTTCGCCGGTTGTTACTGCGGTTATAGCGGGCGTAGGAATGGTGGTCAGCAGTATGTTTATTAAAGATTGGAGGTAATTTTACTAATGTATTTCCAGTCTGTTAGGCAATGTCCAAATGGCCGACCAGGGCCGGACAATGCGCCGACGTTTTTCTCCTTTCCAGGAAATTCGTCCGTAGATGTGCTTCTGTTTAGTCGAAATAGACTTTACGGAATCAATTTGCAGATCAGTGTCCCAGCCTTCCGAGATAAAACATTTATTCAGAATGGCGTAAAAATCAAGACTGTCTCCCCGTACTTTCCAGACAGACACCACTGCCGACATATATTCGCCTTCGTCGTAAAGCGGATTAAATACAAAACCACTATATGGAAAGCCATTTCCCGAACCATCGAATACGCCGCCAGTGTTGGCACAAAAATCCTCTTCCCGGCCATCCCATTTAGTTTTTGCCTTCATGGCATAACAGCCAAATCGTTGGGTTGGAACTGGATGCAGACCAATTTTTTGTCGTTTTATTTCTTGGTCATAACCAACGTCAACCGTACCCGAAAAGTCGGTTAAATCTTGTTTCGCCACCGTAAAATGCGCCGGAAACGGGAAAATATCTACGTATTTCTGCCGGACGGCTGGCACTGCCTGCACTGGTGTGGACGGAACGGGTGCTGGCAACGGAGGGGGAGGCGTCTGCTGACAATTATAAAAAATAATGGTAAATGTAAGAAGGGTTAGCCATTGCCAAATACGGATTGTAGTATTCATGGATTTCCGCTTTTTAAATTCAATTAGAACCTGATGTTACGCACCGGATACGTTTACGAAACCTTTGGAGGTTTCGCAAACGCCACGTCGTCAACACGTTTGCGAAACTTCTTTTAGTTTCGTAAACGTCACTGCAGTTAGAACATATTATTCTACTAGTGTCGCCTGTATTTTTTTAGGCAATTTCTCCCGCACCAGTTCATACGCCTGTTTTAAATAGTGCTCCCATTCCTGCGTGTCCAGACACTCAAAATCAGTCACTTGCACCCAATGAAATTTTGCCCCGCCGTAGGGCGCAGGCTGAATACCGGGCCGGTCGCACATTTCCTCCAATTCTTCTTCCCGCACTTTAAAAGCGGCTTTATCCAGATTTTTAGTGTTGGAAGAACAAAACACCTTGCCGGCGACCATAAAGCAAAGCTGGTCACCGTATTTAATGCCTTCACTGGTGCCGGGCAGCGACAGGCAAAAATCGCGCAATTTTTCGATGTCCATTAGAATAGAATCTGAAGATTCAATCGAGATGTAGTGGTGGCATGGGTTCCAGTATTTTTTTCTTTGAAAATACACTGGAACCCATGCCACCACTCTCTTCTTACAAATGATGTTACGTAAAGCCTGCAAAAAGAGGGCCCACAAACCTACAAATTCCGCACCATCCGATCCTTCGGATATTTCACTTCATAACTGAATACGAGTTTTTTACTATCTTTGGAATCCAGTTTTAAATCCCAGATCAATTTTCCGGTGTCAGGATTAAACCGTGCTTTGGAATATTCCAGATATTCTATTTTAATCGCGGCATCCTGTACGATGGGCATCTGGTCTTCCACAATCAACCGGATCGGCAGATTTTTCGTATTACGCACCGAAATTTCAAAGGTTTTAGTCACAATCTTCTGGTCATTCAGATTTTTTTCCTTGGATTTATCTTTCACTTTAATGCGCTTGACCACAATACTTTTATCGCGCCCCAGATTAACTTGCAGCGTATCGCCAATGCTATTGGGATTCAAATGCGTTTGGCCAACATAACTCCCGTCAAAATACACCCGCGCCGGGCCAGGTATTAAATTCATATCTTCCCAATCCGTCAGACGCGCCACCAGAAAAACGTCCGGGTCCAGTTTAGGTACCACCGTGTAATTATACATCGCCGGAATTTTACGCTCCTGAATCACTACATTATGCGGTTTGCCATCCGACTGAATCGTGTAAGGCAGACTAATTTCATATTCTATACGTAACATATTTTCATTGACAGTCACATAGTCCGCCACGCCGTCTTTATCCGCAGCGTCTTCGGACATGACGACCACTTCATCTAGCGACTTTTCTGCCAGATTTACGCTGTTATAATTGTTCACGTTACCGGCTGCCGTTTTTGCCCGGTCGTCGCGGCCATAAGCAATTGGCACATCAAAATTCAGGTAGGTGGGCGTCAGTACTGGTTTGTCATTGGATTGATTAGGATTGCCGGAAGAGAGCGTCAGCATTACTTTCGACCAATCCAGGCCCGTATTCTGATACACGCCCGCGTGATGATTCAGCGTAATTTCCGGGGAGGCTTTGGCGGCGCGAAGGTCATAGGAGGCCGTCCAGCCTGCTTGCGGCACAAAATAGTGAATGGTAATCTGGGTGGACAAGGCGCGCTCGGCCAGCACGGTCACGATGATCTGCGGCATCGGTTGCGGCGCGGTTTCTTCGCTCTCATAATTGCCGGACAGCAGCGTTTCCAGGGCCGATTTGCGACTTCCCAATTGGCTTTGGATCAGCGAAAGGCGGTATTTTTCGCGCTCGAGGTGCAGTAATTCAGCATCAATATCATTGAGCCGAAGGCGCAAAAAATCAATGCTTTGCGTAAATAAACGCAGGGAATCACGCTGCTGTTCGCCCCGCATCAGGCGGTTCTGCAGCAGTATCTGCCGCTCGGTCGCAAAGTTGTTGATGCGGTTTTGTATGCCCTTGGTGACGAAGCCCAGTTCGACGAGCGAATCGTTCACGGTTTTCAGGTCGCGTTCGAGTTTTTTGTGGGCCGGATCGGCGGTTTTGGGAACTGCCACGGCGTATTTCAGGTTGTAACGCACATCCATAATTACGGCGTCGCCGGAAATGGCCGCCTGCAACGAATTTTGCAACAGGAAAGGAGAGACATTTTCAAAAATAATATCCGTTGTACCAGCGGCGAAATTGATCGTTTCGGTAGAAAAAAGTTCGGCACCCTGCGTGAAAACCGTGGCTTTTTGTACCGAGGTTTTGATGGTTTTTTCGCTTTGCGCAGCGACTAAAACGGGCAGAAAAAGCAAGAGGAAGATGGTGTGTTTCATTATTTTTAATAGTTTTGTCCAAGTGAGCCAGATAGATGCTCCTGGTGAAAAATATACATAAACACGAACCCATGATTTTCAGAGAAGCAACCATTCAGGACATTGACGATATAATGAACGTCCGATTTTCGGTGGTGGAAAATGCCTTGAACACGCCCGGTTTAGTCACCGAAAAAGATTGTGAAGAGTACCTTACGCAGCGCGGGAAAGGCTGGGTCTGCGAAATAGACCATAGCGTGGTCGGCTTCTCTATTGTGGACTTGCAAGCGCACAATATCTGGGCGTTATTTGTCCGCCCGGAGCAGGAAGCCAGGGGCATTGGTAAGGAATTGCACCGCCTGATGATGGACTGGTATTTTAGCCAAACCCGCGAAAAAGTGTGGTTGGGCACCGCGCCGGGCACCAGGGCAGAAGTGTTTTATGGAAAAAATGGCTGGACCGCCGTAGGCACGGTCAATAAAGGAGAGGTGAAATTTGAAATGAGTTGGGAGGATTGGGAGCGAAGGAAGTTTAATTAGTATTTACCGCCACACCGACCCCAATTTCCCCTGCAAATCCTGCGCCTGCTCTTGATAAGAATGCCCCGTACGGTTCGCTAGCTGTCCCAAAAATAACAGAAAATCTGCATCCTTCGTTCGGCCAGCCGCCAGATAAGTCAGCACCCGGTTCCACTCCGCTTTTTCTTTAAATCTCGTTGGTCCCTGTTGGGCACTCAGCCCGAAAGCCGCGATAGCCAGGTCATATTGTTGCTGTTGCAGGGCGACGTGGCCGAGGTAATATTCGGCTTCGGCATAGTGGTCATCATCGGGAGAAATATCGCCGAAAAACAGCGTGGCTTTGTTCAGATCACCCGCCATCCAGGCATCCAGACCGGGCTGGAGCGGGCGGTCAGCGGCACCGCCGGAGCGGAAGGAAGAATCAGCGGGCTTTTCATATTGCGCCGCAAAAAGGGCCTCGTCAGAGTACTGACTGTGCGCCCAGCGAACGCCAAACCAGCCGATCAGCAGCGCGACGCTGGCCGCCACCGCCAGCCGTACCCAGGTGCTGCGCATCTGTACCACCCGACCGCCCACGGGTGTGGTCACGGTCATGGGCGTCGCGGTAGCCTCCTCCTCGTTCCAGGTTTGCAACTGGCTGCGCAGACTATTTTCGATGCCTTGCTCGATCACGTCGTTCGTCTGCTGAAAGAGGGCCAAGGCCTGCCGCAGCTCTGCATTGGTCACCAGTTCGGACTCAAAAGCGGCCCGTTCAGCGGCGGACATGGTGCCCGTCTCGTATTCTTCAATGCGTTCGATGTAAAGTTCAATGTTCATATAATCAGTATTTTAGCACTTTTTGCATTTCCGGATTTTGCTGCACCAGTTCCACCAGGCTTACGTGGCAGCGATATTTTGCTTTGCGGGCCATATCCGCACTGGAAAAACCGAGCGACGCCGCTATTTCTTCCATCGAATAGGATAGTTTCCACAGTTCCAGAATGCGCTGGCAACGTTCTCCCAATTGACCCAACAGGCTGTTCAGCAAGTCTTTACGCTCCTGGGCGATCATCGTAATTTCCGGCGTATATTCATCCGGCTCATTGGCCAGCACAGTCTCTGCGCCCTGCGTGGTATGCGCTTGCTTCCGCACCTGATTCATCCATAAAAACCGGCAAATAGAATATAAATATCCTTTTAGCGGTGCTTCCCCCCGGAACCGGCCCTCCCGAATATTGCGGTCGAGTACAATAATCCCCTCGTGGAACATATCTTGCCCGTCCTCGGCGTTTCCCTGTCGGTTGCGTACGAACTGAATCACCTTTCGTTTCAGCTCATTGTCATTGTAAATGGCCCGCAGGGCGGCCTGTCGGTTTTGCCCTCCGCTGTTGATGGCAGCGAGGAACTGATCGTCTGTCCATTGGCTGGTTTGCATACATGTGTTTTGAACCGCGAAAACGTTCCGCGAAATGGAAAATATTTTTGCTTTTTATCGCCGGAAGGTAAAGGTAGTGCGGGAAAGAGGATTCATAAAAGTTGATAAAATGCCGCGTTTATTTCATAACTTCCTGATATTCCTGGTTTTAACTACCCTGTTTTTGGGCACCAGCCAGACGATACCTGCCGATCAGCGGGGTCATCGGCAGTTGCAACAGGCACGTATGCTGTTCGATTCGGCACAGTACGAGCAGGCTTTGCAACACGGTCAACAGGCCTTGGAGCAATGTCCGCCAGATGAACCGGCCGCCGGAGAATGCCTGCTTTTGCTGGGCGACGTTTTCCTGGAAACCGGCCAATGGGAAGCCGCTTATCAGCAGTATAGTGCCGCTCTGGTGATTTTTCAAAAAAAACTGGGTGCCAGCCACCTCTCTACTGCCGAGGCCATCAACCATTTGGGCGAATATTATTATAAAAAAAACGACTACGTGCAGGCCGAAACATACTATCGCCGAGCCCTGAAAATCCGGGAAGCGGCACTGGGGCCTGCGCACGAGCTGGTGGCCGACGGATACAACAACCTGGGCAATTGCCGGGTCAGCCAGGGCGACTATGTGGCCGCCGTGAGGTTGCACGAAAAAGCCCTGGCCATCCGCCAACAAACCCTGCCAGCCAATCACCCCGATCTGGCGAGCAGCTTTAATAATCTGGGCAATTGCGCTTATTACTCCGGCAATTTCAGCAGCGCGTTGGGCTACTTTGAAAAAGCGTTGACGATTCGCGAAAAGGCCTTCGGCACCGACCATCCCAAAACCGCGCAAGTGCTTAATAATCTGGGCAATGTCTGCGCAGAACTGGGGCAGCAAAGCCGGGCCGTTGGGTACTACCGTCGCGCCCTGGACATTCGGATGCGCCATTTCAGGGCCCAACATCCCACCGTGGCCAGTACAATGGAGAACATCGCTGACCTGTATTTTGACAGCGGCGACTACATCGCCGCACTGGATTTTTTTCGGCAGGCCCACGTTATTCAACGCACTATGCAGGGCGAACACTCGGCGGCAGCGGCTTCGCTATGGCATAAAATCGGCCTTTGCTACCAATATGAGGGCGATTTTGATCGGGCTTTGGCGCATCATCTGGCCGCTGAACCCACCCTTTTGGCGACTTATGGCCCGGCCCATCCGTATATCGGCAGCTTATATAATAACCTCGGCAATTGTTTTTCCGGCAAAAAAAAATTCTCGCAGGCTACCCTGTATTACGAACGTGCGCTGCGGATTTTTCAGATGACCAAACCCCGGCAAGATGCCAGTATAGCCTTGATTTACAATAATTTAGGCACCATATTTTTGGAAAAAAGTGAGCCTGACCGGGCATTGTTTTATTTTGAAAATGCCTTAAAAAGCCTGCAAACAAACCCGGAAACTTCTGTTTCCGAGCAAGCGGTTGCGTTGAAAAATCAGGGTCTGGCCCTGGAGCGGCTGAATCGCTGGCCGGAAGCCCGCAGCAAGTTCGAGCAGGCCATGACGCTGGCCAACCACGCCGACCCGATCAGCCATACCGCGCTGCTCGATGCCTGGGCAACCGTGCTGTGTCGCCGTGGCATCCGTACCGACGATAACACGCTACTGCGCCAATCCATTGCCGCATTTGCCAGCGCGCGCGAGCGTTCGGATAGTCTGCAAGCCCTGCTGAGCAATCCCGGATCGCGCCAACGTTGGCTCGAGTTGCAGTTTCCGGCGCATACCAGCGCGATGGAGGCGTACTATTATTTATGGAAAAAAACGGGCGACACCGGCTTGCTTGAAGCTGCTTTTGCCCTGGCCGAACGCAATAAAAGTTTGCAATTGCTTGAACATCTGCGTAAAGAACAGGCGGAGCAATTTGCGGGCATACCCGACTCGCTGCTTCGCCAGGAACGCTACTGGAGCGAAGAACTGAATCGCCGGGAAAAACTGCTTTTGGCGGAGCAAAAAACGGCGGACCATCAGGCAGCAGAAATGGGCGTTGCCGAAGCGCGGCAGGCCCTGGCTGCATTGATCCAGCAGTTTGAAGACCATTATCCCAACTACTTTCGGCTCAAATATGACCGCCGGACCGCCACGCCCGCCGCCATTCGCCAGCAGGTACTACAGGGCGATCAGGCGTTGGTGGAATATTTTGAGGCGGATACGGTGTTGTTTGTTTTTGTGATTACGCCCGGGGATTTTCGTTGCCTGCGACTAAAAAGCGACTCCTTGCCAGTACAAATATCCGGTCTGCGGCGCAGCCTGCAAGCCTACCCGGAGGCCGGAAAACGCGCCACGGTGGAGTTGGCCGCTGCTTTTTCCGAACGGGCTTACCAGATTCAGGAAGCCATTTTTGCGCCGGTACGAAGCGCTATTGCGCTGCCCCGCAAACTGCTGATCGTACCGGATGGCACGCTGGCTTATCTGCCTTTCGAGTGTTTACTGAGCGAGCAACCCACAGATAATCAGCAGTTTAAAAGCCACCATTATTTGCTTCGCGACTACTGCATCAGTTACGCTTATTCTGCCACGCAGCAGTTGGCACTGCTGCAACAGCCTGCCGGAACACGCCCTAAAAACCTGCTCGCCGTCGCGCCAGTGTACGCGGGAAACAAGTACGGCTTGCGGCCCCTGCAAAATAATCGCCCGGAAGCCGAGGCGGTGTGTGCCTTGCTCGATGGCGATCTGCGGGCGGGCACGGCCGCTACTGCACCGGCTTTTTTGCGGGAGGCCGGGCAATACCGCATTTTATTGTTGTCCATGCACGGCAAAGCCAGCAGCACGGTGGGCGACCTGTCTTACCTGGCGTTCAGTACGACCGCCGACTCGACAGAAAACCCGTTTTTATACACCCGTGATCTGTACACCCAATCTATTCCGGCGGATTTGGTAGTGCTCAGTGCCTGCGAAACCAGCGTGGGCGAGTATCGCCTGGGGCAGGGCGTGATCAGTTTGGCCAGGGGCTTTTTTCAGGCCGGCGCGCGCAGCGTGGCCGCTACTTTATGGAGCGTGGACGATGCCCGCAACGCGGAATTGATGCGGCTTTTTTTTCAACAAATTAAAAATGGCGCCACCAAGGATGAAGCCTTGCACGAGGCCAAAATTCAGTTTTTGCAAACCCACCCGCACGACGAAGCGAACCCGGTGTACTGGGCAGCGGTGACGGCCTACGGCGATATGCGGGCCATTGAATTCCAGCGCAATAATGGGGTCTGGTTCGCTGGATTGGGATTACTGGCACTGGTGTTTTTCGTTTGGCTACGGCAGGGTAGGGTGTTGCGGAAAAAATAAAATCACCGCACCTGGGTACATTTTTCAGACTGGTGACACAAGAGGGAAACACATTCATTTCACTCTCTGCATTCCACTCAACTAAGTCATGAAAAAAGTACTGTTTTTCTTTATCGCCTTTTGCGTCTTCGCCAATATGCAAGCGCAACCCACCCAAATCCAGTCCAACCTCTCCGCTGGTGCCGATCCGGCCGCCCTCAAAATTGAATTCCTGCCTACTGATGCCGTGGTGCTGCCCGGTGGCAAAATACAAATTGGAGTAGCCCCACGGGCCAGAGTAAAAAATATTGGTACAAAGCATTACATCCATAATAACAACCAGCCGCTGCCCATCGTGCTGTACCAATGGATCGGCGGTCAGTATGTGATCGTAAAACAAACGACGGTCAATATCCTGCAATCCGGCGCGGTGGTGACCCTGGACTATTATACTACTTACATCAAGGGAGAACAACCGGTGCCCAAATTCAAGATCGAAGTTCGTTCGATTGGTAATGGAGTGACTAATCCCGATGTAAATACGAATAATAACAGCCAGACTGGAAGTCCCAATTAAAAAATCCTATGCGTCCACTGATCTTGACTTATCAAGATACAACCACACCAACGATGTACAAGTCACTATTTGCCTCACTATTCGTATTACTTAGTGTTGCTGCATCGGCGCAGCCCAATAAAAAAGTAGGTCCGGCCCTTTCCAAATTCCTGAACACGGAATTTATGGTGAAATACCGTGATCTGCGCATTGAAGCCGAAAGTGCGGTGATCGGGGTGCAATCGCGAAAGGACGAGATCAAACCAGCCGATTTTATTCGCCTGCGGACTGCTTACGATCAGACGGCTACCCGCGCCAATCAACTTATGGAAGGCGTAAAGCAGGATTTCCTGAATCAAAAGAAACTGAAAAGCATCGCCGAATTCCCGGATATGTATTCGGATGGTTTACGGTTCAAATTGCAGGATTTATCCAGTTTTTATACGACTAATTTCCAGCAAACGCTGGCCGATGCTTCGGTGGCCAAAACCGATAAAGATGGCAGTGCAGTATTGCTATTAGTAGTAGAATTAATTAGTCTGACCAAAGGACTTACCAATTACTTTGCTGAAATAAAACGCGAAGCCCGCCAATATACCGATGCCCATTTGCAGGAACACCTGGTGCAGCCCTATCGCTGGCGGTATTGGGACGAATTGTCGGGCAGCGTATCGCCTTATGAAAAATTTGAAAAAAGCGACGCCCTGAATGTAGAGGTCAAAGAAGACCCACTGGATCAGCAACTGCAAAAAATGAACCAGACCATTAGTAATTTTCCAGTAAAACAACAGACGAGTAATGATGGGAATAGTGGTTCCAATTTTAATGTGCCCCTGGATACCCCTGCGGCAGCGAATTCTACTTTTAAATACGAAGATTGGTCGCCCACCGACACGCCGCCTGCTGATACGGTCGGCCAACGTAACCTCGCTCCCGCTACTGCCAAAAAGCCCGTATTGCCGGCCAAAGCAGCTACTAAAAGCAGTCCGAATCTGCCAAAATCAGATCATAGGTAAGTAGTTAATGGTTATTAGTGTAGTAGTCAGCACTTTACCTTGATTTCAGATAACAATCATGGACCCGGAATACTTAATTTTAAAACCTAGTTTTTTATGCAAGCCTGTGACCAAAAGTCGCAGGCTTTTTTATTAGGATTCACAAAAAAACCACCAATCCGCTGGGTACATAAATACCAGCCCGGACACATCCTTTTATATCAATGCTCACTTTCTTTAAAAAGAAACAACAATGAAAAATCTCCTTCCGATTTTCTTCGACTGTAATTTCTCTTTTTTATCCCAGGCTTATGAGAACCTGATGAGCCGCTCTACCAGCACGCTCTTTGCATTACTGCTGTTTGCAGGCACTGCTTTCGCCCAGCCCTACATTTCCCGGCACAACCTGAGCCCCGCCCAATACCAGATCGAATTCAATAAATGGACTGGCGAAGGCTATCGTCTTTCGCAGGTAAGCGGCTATAGTGATGGCGGACAGGATCGCTACGCCGCCATTTTTGAAAAAGAAAGCGGCCCCACCTGGACGGCCCGCCATGACATGAGCAGTGCGCAGTACCAAAATCAGGTGAATATCCTGAACGCACAAGGCTATCGCCCGGTACAGGTAAGCGGTTTTCCATCCGGCAATGCAGCGAAATATGCCGCCATTTTTTTCAAAGAAACGAATGCACCGGCCTCGGAGGCGCGGCATGGCATGACTTCCGCTGAATACCAGACGGAATACAACAAATGGACGGGTCTGGGGTATCAACTGACCGATGTAAGTGGCTACACCGTTGGCGGCGTAGATTACTACGCGGCTATTTGGGAAAAAATCGGCGGCCCCACGCGGTTTGCGCGCCACCGTATGACCAATGATGAATATCAGGAGGAGGTGAACGAGAAAGTCGGTCAAGGCTACCGTTTACTAAAAGTTTCTGGTTATTCTATTAATAATACGCCGCGTTTTGCCGCTCTCTGGGTGAAAACGACCGGGCCGGCATTGGCTGCGCGGCATGGCCTTTCCGGCGCGCAGAATTACCAGGACGAAGCCGAACGTATGTACTATCAGGGCTATCGTCCGGTATGGGTGAATGGCTACACGGTGAGCGGCCAGGATAAGTATGCGGCCATCTGGACGTGCAGCGATCCTTTCAAGGCCAGCGAAATGGCGGCAGTAGATGCACTGGTAAAAAAATACATGGACGACAATGATGTGCCCGGTCTCTCGCTGGCCATTGCCCGCAACGGCAAACTCGTGCTGGCCAAAACCTATGGTTATGCCGATCAGGAAGCCAGCGAGCGCGTGGCTCCCCGCCACTTGTTCCGCATAGCCAGCGTCTCGAAACCGATTACGGCGACCGCTATTATGAAACTGGAACAGGATAATAAAGTGGAATTAGGCGAAGAAGTATTTGGTCCCGGTGCTATTCTGGGTACTACTTATGGCAGTGATGCTTACACAACTAATCTGAAGAAAATCACCGTGGACCATCTGCTCACCCACCACGCTGGCGGCTGGGATCAGCAGGGCGACCCCATCACGCAGGATCAGTCGTGGAATATGGCTACCTACATCAACAAAACCCTGGATAATTACCCGTTGGACAATGCACCCGGTGCAGTATATGACTACTCTAATTTTGGTTTCGCTCTATTGGGACGGGTCATTGAAAAGAAAACCAATAAGACTTATGAAGATTGGGTACAGGACAATATACTCGCTCCATGCGGCATTGCCAAAATGCAGATCGGTGGGAGTACACTGGCCCAACGTAAGCCCAACGAAGTAAAATACTATGGTAACAATGCTTATTTCTATAACATCGCACGTATGGATGCCCATGGTGGCTGGATTGCCAGCCCCATTGATCTGGTGCGCTTTCTGGTTCATGTAGATCAGTCTAATACAGTGCCCGATATATTGAGCAGCACCACGCAAACCAAGATGTTTACGCCCAGTGCTACCACTGATGCCTATTGCAAGGGCTGGTCACGCGTACCTGGTTCCGGCTCACTCTGGCACAATGGGGCCTTGCCCAGCACACTATCCGAAATGAAACGTACCAGCGATGGTTTCTGCTTCGCTATTCTGATGAATACCCGCCCTGTGGTCGGTAAAGACAACAATGGCAGCGCAATGGGTACCCTGCTCGGCAACATCAAAACTACGATTACCCAATGGCCGGCGCACGACCTTTTTTAAGGGAATATTTTAAAACAGCCTCTAAAGATGTTTGCCATTTGAAGATTTGAGTATTCGATCAATGACCAGATTATCAAGTATTTGATCGAATATTCAAATCCTCTTACCCCCCGATAGATGTACCGGATAAAAGTTTTTTTAAAAAACTCCAAATCCCTGGGTACATCTCCGCCACTGAAAACACATCTATTCAAATCAACCATCACACAAACATTTTTCCAAACCACTTTAATTCTTTTCACATCATGATCACCATCAAAAATTTCTTTTCCCTGTTGCTTTTCGTAGCCATCGCTACTGCTTTCACTACCACCACTGCCTCCGCACAAGCCGGTGCTCCTGCGGCTGCCATGCAAGAGTTTGTCAGTGCCGCCAAAGATGCCAACGAAGAAATTGATCTTTTGCTCCCCGCTGTACAAAAAGTGCGCGAAAGTGCCACCCGCCGGGCCTTCCTGGACGTCCTGAATCGTGCCAGTGATCTGGCCGACCAGGTACAAAGAAGCGGTACTTCTATGACGGCGGCACAATACAGCAGCTATCAGGCCCAATTGGGACGCATAGAGACAGACCTGAACAAGTTGGCGGGTAATACCAATTCTACTCAGGGCAGCCCTGCGCCAGGTTCGGTCGGTGCCTGCCACAAAAGTTGCCACGATGCTTTCGGTGATGGCTTTGGCGGCGGAAAAGGCTGGAATCGCTTTGTCTGTAAAATCGGTTGCATCAAAGTAAACTTCCCAGGTGGTAGCGTCGGCGGTTAATGCTGAGAACCATCCAGTTAATAAGACCTGCGGCCAATAACCGCAGGTCTTATTGTTCCTGCACGGCCACCGTTTTTCCATACATTTCTATTAAAAACAACTCGTTATGAAATCTGCGTTCTTTCTCGGTTTATGCCTGCTGTTATTAAATAATGCCGCTTTGGGCCAGGAATTTTCTGCCGGACTAATATTGGAAGACGAAGTGTATAATAACCAGCCCCGCCAATCACCCGAAGATGGTGCTAAAAGCGATCTGCCCGCTGCCGTGGACCTCACCCCCTACTGCCCGGAAGTGCGACACCAGGGCTACATTTTTTCCTGTGTAGGTTGGGCGGCTGGCTACGGCGCATTGTCTATTCAACGCGCCATCGCCAACCATTGCACCGACAAACAGGTCATTACCCGCAACGCCCATTCCGCGTTGTTTCTGTACAACCAGATCAAGGCCGAAGATTGTAACCAGGGTTCGCGCATTTCCGATGCCCTGACTTTTTTGACCAAAAACGGCGATTGTCTGGCCCGTCAGTTTGATTTTGATGTAAACGACTGTACCCAACTGCCTGATAGTGTGGTCAGTACACAAGCCAGGCGATTTGCTATTGAGGACTTCCTCACCCTTTTCGGTTCTCAGGAAAATGCAGCGGCGAAGGTGCAACGCGTCAGATTAGCCCTCGCCAAAAACAAGCCCGTGGTAGTCGGATTGCTGGTGCTGCGCAATTTTTATGAACTAAAAAACGCTCAATACTGGCACCCCACGCTCGGCAATACCGCTGCCGCCGGTGGCCACGCCCTGGTCGTGGTGGGTTACGACGACCGCAAAGGTGCTTTCCGGCTCCTCAATTCCTGGGGCAAAAACTGGGGCGACGGCGGTTATATCTGGATAAAATATGAGGACTTCGGCCATTTTTGTAAATACGCTTACATCCTGTATCTGGCTGCGCCGCAAAAACTTCCCGCTGCGGAAATATCGAATGCAAAGCCTGCTTTAACATCGGATGTACCCGACGAAAAACCCCTGCTCGAACTGGCGGGCAACTTTCAGTTCCGTGCCCTTACTGGCTGGCAGTCGCAGAGTGGACTACCGCTTTTTGAAACCGCCGAAGCCATTTTAGAACAGCGGACCTACCATTTGAAAAAACAGGATTGGACGGTCGGACAATTATTTCAATTACTCACTACTACGTTGCAGGATGATGAATATCTGTATGTATTCAGTGTGGACGCTCGTCGCGAGGTGCATTTTCACTGGCCCCGGCAGGCGGGGCTGAATGAAAAATTCGAGGGTCAGAATGAAAGTGCCCTGTTGGTGGGCAGCGGCGAAATCGCTATTCCGGGGGCAACAAAAGCCCTGAAACTGGCGCAACCCGGCACAGACCGCCTGGTGCTGCTTTTTTCTAAACGTAAAATAACTACGGTCAAAAAACTGGCCGAAACCATCGCCGGTAAAGAAGGTAATTTCACCCAAAACCTCTGGCAAACCCTGGGTAAATATGCGGTGCCGCCCACCGATATTACGTATGCCACTGATCACATCGGTTTCACCGCCGCCACCCGTGCCGAAGGTTTTATTGTGCCGTTAATATTGGAAGTAATTGCACAGTAAAACAACGTGCGTTATCGAATTGGCAAAAAGCCAATTTAATTTTGCAAATTTGCATGAATTTCATATTTCTCTATTTTAATACAACATAAAAACAATAGAATTACCAGCAAGCCAATAACTAATAACCAATACACCAATAACCGTTTTCCATTAACCAACAACCATCCTCCAAATCATGCGCACGCTGTTTTTTCTTCTTGCTGTCCTTTCACTGCCCGTGTTTTTGTATGGTCAAAACCTGCAACTGGATTGGCAAAAATCCTTTGGTAACGAGGCGACCATCTACGCCGTCACCGAAGCCACCAACGGTTATTTGGTGGCCGTCGGCAAAACCACCGCTAAAACCAAAGGCGGTTCGGACGGACTCATTGTGATCGCTGACCACAGCACGGGCCAGTTAGTGGCCGAAGTACATCACGGGGGCAGCAAAGACGACGTGTTTTACGGTGCTGTTCAAACCTTCGATGGCCGTTTCCTGCTGGCCGGGGCTACGGCTTCCAGCGGCAAAGGCGGCGCAGATGCCTGGCTGATGTTGGTGGACGAGAAAGGTCAGAAAGTCTGGGAAACCACCTTCGGTACACCCGGTCGCGATGAATGTCGCAAAATGCTGCTGCTGCCCGATGGTAATGTCTTGTTGGCAGGTTATCAGAACGATCAGAAGAACGGCGACGTGTGGTTGGCCAAAGTAGAAAATCAGACTATTATCTGGGAAAAAAACCTGGGCACCAACGAATTTGACAACCTCAGTGGTTTGGTATTGGCGGCCGATGGTGGAGTCGTGTTTAGTGGAAACACCGGCAAAAAAGCCGAAAAAGGCAGCGGCGATGTCTATCTGGCCAAAGCCGATGCCACCGGGAATATGCAATGGAAAAAATGGTTTGGCGAAGGCGGCTGGGAAGAGAATCTTGACCTGATCGCCACCCGCGACGGTGGTTATGCGCTCGCCGGTCTGACCAAATCCAAGGGCGCGGGCGATCTGGATTGCTGGTTGATCAAAACCAGCCGCGACGGATTTCGCCAGTGGGACAAAACCTACGGCGGCAAAGATGCTGACCTGGCCAATGCCGTCGTCCAGACCAGCGACGATGGTTTTTTGCTGGCCGGTGCCTCCAAATCGCAACGCAGCGGTGCTCGTTTTTTTGATGCTTTGGTCGTAAAAACGTCTGCGGGAGGCGAACAAAAATGGGAAGAATACTATGGCAGCGACCGCGATGATGCTTTCTCCGCCGCCTGCCTGTTGCACCAGGGAAGTGCTGTTTTGGTGGGCAATTTTGCTGGAAACGCCGCCACCGTCCATCGTTTTTCGGACCCGCAATCCATGCCGCTGGCCGTCACGGGCGTACGCGATCTGGCCACACTGGGCCTTTCTGCGGCCACTGTACCTACTTCCGACGGGTCATTGACGCCCGGCGAACACAGTTATCTGGCTTTCCAGATCACCAACACCGCCGACATAGATCTGAATGATCTGCGGGTAACCGTGGACAACCGTACCGGCAGCGATCTGACCGCCTGGAACACCAATTATCTGGGCATTTTGCGCACCGGCAAAAACGTCGAAGTGCGCGTTCCGCTGGCCGCCAGCACCGATTTTCAGCCCGGCGACCAGCAGTTGAGCGTCACGGTGAGCGCGGGTACCAAAATGCTCAAATCCTTCGAAAAAACTGTTGCGCTGCGCAAACCAGTAGCCGCCACTTTGCTCATCGCCGATCACAATTTTGAATTGAGTGGCCGCTCCGACGAGGTTACGCTGCACGTCCATATCGAAAACCGGGGCGATTCCAGTTCGCGGGCTGCGGAGGTACGGTTCACTTTGCCCGCCGGTTTGCGCGCCTCCGGGGCTACCTCGCTGCCGATGGGTATTATCGCCGCGCATACCCGGCGCGAAGCAAAACTGGTCTTTATAAAAACGCCGCAATTCACTGCGCCGGTAGCGGCGGTTACCTGTGCGGTGTTGGAAAATAGTCGCGAAAAAGCCCGCAAAACCCTGGAATTTCAAACCGGCACCGGAAAATCAGCCCTCAATGGGCCTATTTTGATCTGGACCGATCCGGCACCCCACGAAACGCGTACCAACAAAGTGCGTCAAACCAACGACCATTTCGAGTTCAAAATGACCGTGGTATCGCCCAAAGCCGTGAACACCAAAAACATCAAAATGAAGGTCAATGGGGTGGAAATGGACGGTTCAAAATTCAATGAGGAAGACCTCTCGCCGCCGCGCCAGGAAAATACCCAGTACACTTACACCTACCGCAACAAAATCCCGCTCCAGCGCGGCACTAATCGCGTGGAAGTCGTGGTGGACGACCAGGTTTCCGACCCGCTCGAGGTGGAATTTATGCCCGAACGCGCCAACCTTTTCGTCCTGGCCATCGGCCCGAAACACGAAGATTTGCAGTACACGGCCAAGGATGCGCAGGATTTTGCCCAGGCCTTCGCCAATCAGGGTGGGGAAGGAAAACTGTTCAATCAGGTTATCGTCACTGCCCTCACCGAACCGGAAAAAACCGACCTGACCAGCATCAAACAAGCGATTTATGACCAGGTCTATCTGTGGGACGATAAGCAGATCAAGCCGGGCGACATGCTGATCGTCTTCCTGTCTTCCCACGGAAAAATAGTGGACAACCGCTTCAAAATCCTGCAAAGCGGCTATAATCCCAAGTACGAGCGGCTGACCGTGGACTATAAAACTGACATACTGGAAGCCCTCGGCAGTGTCAACTGCAAGAAATTGATCTTCCTCGATGCCTGCCACAGCGGTGGAGCCAAGGATGGTTTTGGTGGCGTGAGTCAGGCGGTGGTGGACCTGGCGAAAGCCCAACCCGGCGTCAGTACGTTGACTTCCTGCGGCAGTATGGAAAAATCCTATGAAGATAAATCCTGGGAAAACGGCGCCTTTACCGAAGCGCTGCTGGAAGCATTTTCCGGTAAAACCTGCCAGGATGTTAGCGGAAAATTCTGTGCTGATGCCAATGGCGACCGCGTGATCCGTTTGGGTGAATTGTACGACTATCTGCGCCGCCGCGTCCCGGCCCTGGTGCAGGGTAATGTTCCCAATGCGCCAACAGCACAGACGCCTTTTATGCCGGAAAGTCAATTGGAAAAAGAATTGCCACTCTATTTTTTAGATAAAAATTAAAGATCATTCAATAAATTGCCCAACCGAAATATGAAAAAGCCGAAAATAATCTTCCCGTTACTTTTACTCTTGCTGGTCTGTTCTCGTATCTGCGCGCAGTGCCCGATGAATGATCCGGTCATGGTCATCAATACCGGCAATACTGGTAACGGCTCGCTGCGGTGGGCCATTGATTGTGTAAATACTGTACCCGCTCTGCATACGATTGAATTTGCTATACCGGGGCCGCTGCTTAAAATTATTCAGCCGACCTCTGCTTTGCCCAATATTAGTAAAACGGGCGCACTGATAGATGGTACTACGCAGTCGGTCATCCTGGATGGCAGTTCTACATCTGGTGTGGATGGACTGACGCTGGTGGGTAATAATATCACGGTGCAAAGTTTATACGTGCGTAATTTTAATGGTGCGGCGGGCGACCAAGGTATTTTAATTAGTAATGGGACGGGCAGTGTGATCCAGAATAATCGGCTGGCGAATAACCGGGTCGGGATTGGCAGTAGCAGTTCTGCCCTTAGTTTTACTATAAGTGGCAATATAATTGGACTAAATGGCGCAGGCAATTCTTTCCCCAACACCGAGGCGGGTATTTCTATTCTGGGCAACCCGACCAGCAGCGAAATTTCTAATAATGAAATTGCCTATAATACTGGACCGGGCATTAACACCCTGGCTGGCAATGTGCATATTTCCAACAACAATATTTACTGTAATACGGGTGACGGCATCCAGCGCACTGCTGCGCCGGCCATTCCAAATATTACTGGTGCCAGCACCCAACTGGTGCGCGGCCTGGCCGCTGCGGGCCGTGTCATTGAAGTATTTGTCTACAGCACTGCGGGCTGTGCCGCCACGCCGGTGCAGGGCAAAACCCTCGTCGGGACAGTCACCACACCCGCTTCCGGCATTTGGGCGCTCATGCCCGCTGCTGGAGCATTGGTCGGGGGCGACCGGGTGACTGCGACCAGTACGCAAAATGCGAATAACACTTCTGAATTTTCGGCTCCTGCTACGGTGGTGGACTGTGCTGCATTTATGGCCAGCATTAATCAAATCAATGTCTCCTGCTTTGGTGCCAACAATGGGTCGGCCACCGCTCTGCCGAATGGTGCAGGCTTTACGTATGCCTGGAATACCGGACCGACCACGGCGGCTATTTCCGGCCTCGCTCCGGGCATTTATATCGTTACCGTCACCGAAACAGCCACTGGTTGCACGTCGGTGCAGACGGCAAATATTACGCAGCCACCTGCCCTTACATTATCTGTTGTTTCGACTAATGTTTCTTGTGCTAATGGTAATAATGGCACGGCTACGGCTACAGCCAATGGCGGCACACCGGGTTATAGTTTTATGTGGAATGATGGCCAGACCATGCCAGTAGCGACGGACTTAATAGCCGACAATTATACCGTGACAGTGACCGATGTAAATGGTTGTACGATGGTACAGGGCACAACAGTGCTGCAACCGGTGATCATTGATTTATCTGTTATTTCGACTAATGTTTCTTGTGCTAATGATAATAATGGCACAGCTACAGCAACGGCCAATGGCGGCACACCGGGTTATAATTTTATGTGGAATAATGGCCAGACCATGCCAGTAGCGACGGGTTTAATAGCCGGAAATTATACCGTGACGGTGACAGATGTGAATGGTTGTACGATGGTGCAGGGCACGACGGTGCTGCAACCGGCTATCATTGATTTATCTGTTGTTTCGACTAATGTTTCTTGTTTTAATGGTACCAATGGCACAGCCACGGCTACAGCCAACGGCGGCACACCGGGTTATAGTTTTATGTGGAATAATGGCCAGACCCTGCCAATAGCGATGGACTTAATGGCCGGAAATTATACCGTGACGGTGACAGATGTGAATGGTTGTACGATGGTGCAGGGCACGACGGTGCTGCAACCGGCTATCATTGATTTATCTGTTATTTCTACTAATGTTTCTTGTGCTAATGGTAATAATGGCACAGCCACGGCTACAGCCAATGGCGGCACACCGGGTTATAGTTTTATGTGGAATAATGGCCAGACCATGCCGGTCGCAACGGGCTTGATGGCTGGCAATTATACCGTGACGGTGACCGATGTGAATGGCTGTACGATGGTGCAGGGCACGACGGTGCTGCAACCCGCCGCGCTGGTTTTAAACATCAATATGACTGGTGAAACGGCCGTAAACGCCAATAACGGTCAGGCTACTGCTGTTCCAAACGGCGGGGTGGCTCCTTTTACTTACCAATGGAGCAATGGGGCCACTACTGCCCAGATTACCGGTCTGGCCCCGGGCATGTACGACGTCACGGTAATAGATCAAAACGGTTGTATCATCACGGGCTCGACGGTCATTACCTCCTTCTCTTGTGCGGGGTTTCAGACCACTATTTCCCATAGTGATGTAAGCTGTTTTGGCGACACTAATGGCTCCGCGACCGTTGCGCCTGCGGGTGGTCTGCCGCCTTATATTTTTGCCTGGAGCAATGGACAAACGACGGCCATTGCTACGGCTTTAATGGCGGGTAATTACACCGTGACGATTACCGATCAGAATAATTGTACCAACGTGCAGGGTACTACTATCACCCAGCCAACCGCCCTCAGCCTGGCGGTAAATGCGACCGATGAAACGACGGCCAACGCCAGTGATGGTACCGCTACTGCTTCCACCAATGGGGGCACACCGCCTTTTGTGTATGGTTGGAATAATATGGGCACCACCGCCCAAATCACTGGTCTGGCACCGGGCCTTTATACGGTCACCGTCATTGATCAGAACGGCTGCACTATTAGCGGTTCGGTTACGATCAATTCCTTTTCCTGTGCTGGTTTTCAGGCACTGATTTCCGCCATGCAGATCAGTTGCTTTGGGGGAAACAATGGCATGGTTACGGTTACTCCTTCTGGTGGTACGCCTGGTTATGTTTTTGCCTGGAGTGATGGACAAACGGCGGCCACCGCCACGAATCTGGCGGCGGGTAATTATACGGTCACGATTAGCGATCAAGGCGGTTGTCTTACGGTACAAAATGTACTGCTTACCCAGCCTCCTCTGCTTACTGTGACCATCAATGCTACTGACGAAACCGTAGCGGGCACCAATGATGGTCAGGCCACGGCTGCACCGGAGGGCGGCACGGCCAATTTTTCTTATTTATGGAGTACGGGAGCCACGACCGCCCAAATCACCGGTTTGCCTCCCGGCTCATACAGCGTTACCGTCACGGATGCGCAGGGTTGCACCACAACCGGCTCGGCTACCATCGCGGCGGGCATTGACTCTAGCGGTTGCCTGGTGCCACCCGTGTATGCGTTGGCTGCACCCGATCAGGTTTGCGGCAATACGACTTTTAAATTGCGGGTGACCGATCCGCTGGCCAATCCGCTCGTCCGGTATGTGTGGATATTTCCCAACGGCACGACCATCGTGACGGATAGTCTCCAACTGAACGTCGTGGCTACCTCCAGCGAATTTTCCGGCGAGTATTTCGTCGTACGGGATTCGGCGGGTTGTCGCTCCATTGCGGTGGGCGGCGCAGAAATAACGGTACTGACCGTGGACGACCTTTTTGCGGGCAAAGACACGATCTTATGCAGTGCCGGACTTGCCGTGTTAAAAGCCAATCCGCTCACCTCCGGTACGGGCACCTGGGTCTCGCTGGGCACCGCCACCGTGGATGATCCGGGCAAAAATCCCACCGTTGGCCGCAACTTGCAGCCGGGTCAGAACACCTTCGTCTGGCAGGTCGCTTTGGATAATTGTCCGCAGGCGGGAACCGATACGGTCACCTATTTCCTTGAAAGTAAGCCAGTTGCCCGCGACGATGCTTATACCCTGGAACGTGCTTTCGACGTAGTCGTGATGGAGGTGCTGCTGAATGATGCCCTGGGTGGCCTGACCGATACGCTATTGGTAAACATCAGCAAACCGTCCGTAGGTCAACTGGAATTGCTGGAGGAAACCCGTCGTTTCCGCTACACAGTGGAAGAAGATTTTCGCGGTACCGTTACTTTTCAATACACCGTTTGCAGTCCCGGCTCCCTGTGTAAACTGCCCTGCGATACCGCCACAGTGACCATCGAAATAAGGAACCTGCCGACCGTCCCCAGCGGGCTGGTCATGGAAGATAATGGGCCCAACGGCGAACTGACCATTCGGGGAGCAGACGGTTTTACCCGCTTGGAAATCACCATTACAGATCGCTGGGGCGATCTGGTTTTTCAGGAAAAAAACTACACGAACGATCAGCCCTGGCTGGGAGATTACCAAAGAACAGGTAAGTATTTGCCGGGCGGTGCCTATTACTATTATCTGAGAGCCTACGATGGTCAGGCGCAGGTGGGAAACACAATGACCGGGGTGATTCACTTATTCAATAAATGAGCGTAATAGTTTGATAGTTTGATAATTGTAAAATTTAGCCTGTTTGGTGCATCTAAACTTCAATTGTGCTTCCAAAATAATGATTATTATGAAAACATTCCTGATTGCAACTTATGCCGCTTTGGTTTTTGCTGGTCCGCTTTTGGCGCAGCAAACGCCGCTTTTTTCTTCTTATCGCGACCAGTGGGCGGTACTCAATCCGGCGGCACTCTCCAATAATTATTTGCTCAACAATCGTACGATGAGTCTAAGTGGTGCCTGGCATGTGCAGTGGTGGGGCCTGCCGCAGTCGCCCCGCACCCAGACGCTCGCCTGGGAAATGGTAGAGGAAGAGCGGAACAGCGTATTTGGCGCGCATATTATGAACGACCAGACGGGTGCCATCGGCCAGACCGGGGTGTATGGTCGTTATGCCTATCGCATCCAGATAGGAGGCCGCCGCACCTCGCAGTCGCTGCTGATCGGTCTGAATGCCGGGGCGGTGCAGTACCGGGCCAACCTGGCGGAAATTGATTTTCCAGACCCCGCCACTGCCCCGACCGAAGCGGCCCGCACTATCCGGCCCGATGTGGGCGTCGGCGTTTTTTATCATTATACGGATCGCTATTATGCCGGTATTTCGGTGCCCCAGACCTTTGGTTTTCGTACTACTTTCGCAGATACGGAGGGTAAATTTTCCATCCGGCGCATTCCCCACATTTATGCGGTGGCGGGCGGCTACTGGAGCACCCCCTGGCTGGGCAACGAAACCTCTTTTGTGGAGCCTTCGGTTTGGATAAAATATGTGCCGCACAGCCCATTGAATGTGGACCTCAATCTTCGCGCCCAGGTCAGCGAACTGGTGTGGGTGGGCACGGGCGTTAACGTTGGTTTTGGGGTCCGGCCCACGGCCGCCTTGCATTTTGAAACCGGCCTGTTCCTGAGCGAACAGGTACAATTGCTCAACAGTCAATTCAAGGTTGGTTTCGCTTTCGATCTGCCGGTGACCCAGTCGCTCAGCCAGGTGTTTGGCAGTTCGGCAGAAATCATGGTGGTGTATTCATGGCGTTGAATCCTGAAAGAGCCTATCTTTGCGCGACTATACAGTCATAACCAACACTACTAACACAAAATCACGAGATTATGTCCGAAGATAAAAACGATCAGCTTCCAAACGAACAGCAACCCGTCGAGCCGAAAAAACCGAAAGTTCCGGCTCCCAAAAAGAATACGGTTCCTTCTTTTAATACTAAGAACAACCGTTCCCTGTCTTCCAAATTTGGCAGTTCCAGTGCCAAAGGTACTGCCCACAAGGGCGGGGGGATGAAAAAAGGGAAGTAAGAAAACGAGGCTGTTTCGTAAGTCGGGTTTAGGAAAATTTAGAATGTTTAGAACCCACACATAACATTAATTATCAACGATGTGTCTTTTTTCTAAACCATCTAAACCCATCTAAATTACACTTATGAGACAGCCTCTAAAATTAAATTACCCCTTCACCAGCGTATATTTCAACTTCCCGATCTTCTCCACGCCGTCGCCATTTTTCGGCTGAATGGCCTCGTACAATTCCAGCGTGTTATCCTTGAATTTATAGTGATAAAAGGTCTCTTTGCTCTCATCGGCCTTTTCCCGCACGATCATTTCGTCGAAATCCAATGGGCCGCCCATGAAGTCATAAATGGGCTGGTAAGTTTTATCCGTACCTAAGCCAGTCAGCGTACCATCGGCCTGAAAAGTAACGGCGGCTTTGGTTTTAGCATCCCTATATTTTCCGGCAAATAATGCTTCCCGCAGCGCAGAATCGGCGTCCGGCACTTTCTTGTAGGTGTAGGTTTTTTTTGATTTTAATAAAGTCAAAACTATCTCGCCATTAGCGGCCATGGTGAACTCAAACGGTTCACTACCCGGTATTTCCTGACCGATGAATTTATTGGTCGCAGCATCAAAACGAATATCCGCATCGTAGCCGCCTTCGTGTACGGTGTAGCCTTTTAGTTTCGTGGGCATCAGTGAAAACCCAAACAATGGATAATCGGCAGTTTTACTAGTAGCATACGGTGATTTGGTCTGAGCCACAGCTGTCAAAAAGTCATTCACTAAATAGTTGGCGTTGGAATCAATTTGGGGCGCGGCTATTGGCTGCTTTTCCTTGGTAAGCGTCTGAGTCGTTGGGTTATTTTGAGTACAAGCCACTGCTATTAGAGTCAATAGCCCGAGTAAGAAAACGTTTTTCATCGTTGAATGTAAAGTGAAATGGTTAGTGTTTGCAATTTTACTTGGTTTGCGGCTCATTCATCGTAATACAATGAATGCCACCGCCACCAAAATTGACCGCCAGCGCATCTATGGGAATAATCACTTTATTCGGAAAAGCCGATTGCAGGATGGCCTTTACAGCCTCTTCGCGCTCCTGAATTTTTGTATCCATGCCCGCTTTCCAGTAGGTGGGCATGAGTACACAATTATTAGCAATCAGAAAATTCATATAACTGGCGGCGGCGATCACTTGTACGGGTTGCCCGACTGGAAACTGAGAACCATCCGCATAGTCGAGCGTACTGATGAAGTCGTAAATCCCGTCGCCGGGCTCCATCGTGCTGATAATGGGGTAGGGCAGCGGGACGCGCACGATGCGAAATGGCCGGCCATTCTGATCCGTGGCGGCTTTCAATCTTCGATAATTTTCTTCGAGACGGCGGACGTTTTCCTGTTCGAGCGGATCATCGCTGGTACTATCGGCCTGGGCCAGCAGCAGCAGATCGGCGGAAGCAAAACGCACGTATTCATCCGCGTGGCCATTGGTAGTCACGACGTTATAAACTGGTTGACCGGATTTGTCCTGGAAAGGGCCAGCGAAAGTATGGTCATCTTCGCGCAGCCCCTGGGCCATCCAGATGACTTTTTTGGTGCCCAACATACGCTTGAACTCCGCTTCGATCTGGGTAAGGCTCCATTGCGGATTGCGATTTTTTTCCACGGATTCGGTCAGCAACAGGACGCCTTGGCCGTTCCCCTCGTGGTCACCGCCCTCCGTAATCATCTCGGAAGAACGCACAGGCACATTCAGTAGCGCAGCGACTTTTTCGTCCAGTTTTTCATCCAGTGCGGCAACTGGATCGCCAGGCGGTGCGTAACCCCAGGCATTGAAATTAAAATCGGTGACGTTCAGTTTTCCCCGTTCGTCCAGCACGAAAGAGGGACCCATATCACGCGCCCAAAATTCCCAGTACGGTAAGTTATATACGGATAATTGCCCGCTTTGCAGGGCCACAGTCGGCAGCAATGGTTTTACTCTTTGCAGGACCGAGTCATTTGGTACTATTAGTTTTACTTTCACATAAGGCAACAATGCCTGTACTATATCTATGGTTGCCTGTTCGTTGGAATAGCCCTGTTTATGTACATAATTGGACCACATCAACCACACGGCTTCGGTCGGCTCGAATTCTGCCGGGCGACGTACGGTCATTGCTTCGCCTATGGCGCTCGAACGGCAATTGGCAAACAGTAAAAATGAAATAGCAAAAATCGAAAGGGATAGAAATGGAAATGATCGGGAAAGTGTGGATAATCTCATTACATGAAAGTTTTTAAATTAAGCCAAAAATGTAGATACTATTAAAAATCCTGTCCTGCACCGCCGCCACCAAACTGCCCGCCGCCAAACGATTCGGGCCGCACCGCAGTAGTCGGAACTGCCTGACTGGCAATGGTTTGTTCCACTAATTGTTGTTCTATTTCTTGTATCAGCGACTTTTTTGCACCGGCGGCATACGTATAAGTGCCTTCGTGTGTGCGCAGATAACGAATAGAAAAATAAGCGAGCGCAAATAGAAATGCTCCGGCCAAAGTAGCCGCCCAGGCCAAGGGTAGTACGTGGAAATAATAACGGAAAGTAAACACCATCGCGGCCACGCAAGCCAGTCCAATATCTAATAGCAGGCGATCTTTCTGGCGTAAACCGAAGGTAATATAAAGCAGGGGCACTAAATAAGTAAACGACCAGAAAAACCAACTGAGCGGTACCTGTTCCAGTTGAAAAAACTCTGCGCCTGCTTGTTGCACTACCCAGAAGTTACCACTGGCATAAAAAGTAATCAGGGTCAATGTTTCTATGACGGCGAATACACCGTACCAATGTCTTTGGGACTCATTCTGTTGTCCGCGTCGTGCAAACCAGTAAGCCCCTGCTGAAAATAGCATCCCGGAGAAGGGCATTAAGAAAAGTGCCAGTCCGGGTATTTCTTTAACCGTTAGAAATACAATTAATAACGCGCAGCCAAAAGCCGCCGCAGCCAGCAGACGATCCAGATAACGAATGCTACCCGCAACTAAAAAAGGCAATGCTACCAGACAATAAGCCAGTGGAGCGGTCTCGCTGGGCATTAGTATAAATATGGCCGTCATCAGAGCACCTACGCCATAGTACAGCAGTATATCATCAATGCCGCTGCAATATTGCCGTGCTGATTGGATGGCCCATTTTTCCAGAAAAACAATACACACGATGCCCCAGAACAGACTAAAAAGAGCAAATCCTATTTCGCTCTCCAGACCAGCAAGCAAAGCCAATAGCCCCATCGCCGAGGATAGTAAAATAGAGCCAAAAATAGCCAGTCCAATACGCACAAATACATTGGGCGTATAGAAATTGATTGGATAGGCCGCTTCTATGGCCTGCCATTGACTAGCGGATAATAGTCCTTTATCATGCCATTCCTGGGCTGCCTCTTTGGTCAGCAGGGCATCCAGTGCAGTCGTAGAATAGGCGATCATGGTGTTTCAGTTTTTAAAAATTGCTTGTAATTGCGTAGAAATACAATAATCATTATACAGGAAAGGATAAAATACAAAAAATAAAGAGTCGCGTCCAGTTCGGGCAATATGTGGAAGGTCATGTAAGTCAAACCAATATATCCATATAACACGGCTAATAGCAGAAAATAAAACGAGTCATTTTTGCGGGCGTACCAAATACAAAAACCGACCGCTAACACCAGTAAAGGAAAATAAATAACCGGCACATCCAGCATCATCATACCCGCGAGGCAGGCGACCATCAGAATATGCACCCCGAAATTCAGATAAGTCAGCGAAAAGTGCTTTTTTATATTAAATCGTTCGCCAACAAAAGTAATAGCCATCAGTAGCGCACCTAGAAAAATACCCGTATTGACGATGGTACTACTGTTAAAATCATTTTTTATTAGTAACTCATTAGTCGTCACCGTCACACCCAGCCACGAAGCCAGGGCGGTAATGGCCATCGTCAATACCCCGCGATTGTCGAAACGATAAGCCACTATAAAAAACAGCACCATCGGAATTAAAGTCGCCAGACCATAACGCGTTCCAAAAATCTGGTATTGATACTGCCAGTAACCTTCCATCAGTAGAAAAGTCAGGCAACCCAATAGTAAAATATAGTCATAATACGGCGTCGGACTTCCCACTTCTCCCAGGGAGAAAGGTCGCCGGTGCCGGATCGCATACCAGAAACAGCCTGCGCTAATCGCACCGATCAACGCAATAATAGCCGCATGACCAATAGTATCTATGTTTTCATAGATGATAAAACCCAGTCCCGCGTTGAGCAGTACCACGCCGAGATACAGCAGGGTTTTTAGTTCCCAGTGTAATGAAAACGGCTGGCGGTCGCTGAAAAACGCAATTTTTTCCGCATCTTCGGGGGCGATCAGCCCTTTTTGCACTAAATCGCCGAGGATTGTTTCCTGCATTTATGCATTTTTTTGCCGCTCAAGGTAGTGCGATAATTGTTTTATTTAGCCTGGTTCCACAGTTCACACAGGAAGTTTCAGGGTTTGAATGGTCAACATTGGCCATACGAAAGATTTTTTGCGGAAAGATAAGTAGTAAAATGGAAATCCTTTTCTGTCTGAATAACACGATTTGGTGCCGCCTCGCGCTACCTTTGCCCGCTTTACCCGCCATAGCCTTTTTCAGGCGAAGAAGGCAAGGCGAAGGCGGGTGCTCAACATTTCTACTGTGGCAAAGCCCATTTTAGTCATCAAATTCGGCACCGGCTCCATTACTCTGCCCGACGGAGAGCCGGAGGAAGCCGTCATTCGGGAGATCGCCCGGCAAGTGGCTTCGCTCCAAAATCAATACCGTATTGTGCTGGTCTCCTCGGGTGCCGTGGGAGCGGGCAAACGCCGTTTCCGCGACTACCGGGGCACCCTGACCGAACGCAAAGCCGCCGCTGCCGTCGGCAATCCGCTGCTGCTGCAACTCTACGCGCGACATTTCGAGCCGTTCGGCATTACCATCGCCCAAAGCCTCTGCGAACGCCACCATTTCGCCCACCGGCGGCAGTTTTTGCAATTGAAAGAAACCTACGACACGCTCTGGGAAAACGGCATTATTCCCATCGCCAACGAGAACGACGTAGTGAGTAATCTGGAACTAAAATTCTCGGATAATGACGAACTGGCCACCCTTATCGCCACCGGTTTCGGGGCCACCGACCTGCTCATCAGCACTTCCGTGGGCGGATTGCTCGACCGCAGCGGCCAAATTATTCCGCAGGTACAGACCATTGACGAAAGCATATTGGGTCTGGTCAGCAGTGAAAAATCGGCCCTCGGCCTGGGCGGTATGCTCTCCAAACTCACCTACACCCGCCTGGCCACGCGCATGGGTATTCGCACCGTTTTCTTCGATGTACGCACCCCCGATGGCATTCTACGGGCCTTACGCGCCGAAGTGGGCACCGCCTTTCAGCCGCAAGCCTTGAGTACCCTTAATGCCCGCCGCAAATGGCTCGGTAGCGGCAGCCTGATCGTCGGGCGGCTCACCCTCGATCCCGGCGCGGCGCGGGCCATCCAAAACCGCAAAAGCCTGCTCGCCGTGGGGGTGCGCAAAGTGAAGGGCGAATTTGAAAAAGGCGAAGTCATCGAACTGGCTGACCATCAGGCAAATGTGCTCGCTCTCGCCCGCGTAAAACATAGCGCGGCTATTATCCGGGAAAATCTGCTGGCGCAAAATTTTGAAGTGGCGCATACGGATGAAATCGTGTTAATCTGACGGAAGGTGGCAAATTAAAAGCCTATCTTTGTGGGGCAATTAACGTTTTTAAATTTTTTTGCTATGAAACTTTTGCTGGAAGTAAAAGAAGAAAAATTAGAATTTTTATTAGAATTGTTGCGTCACTTGCCTTTTGTGAAAGCTCAATCGCTTTCTCCGCAAAAAGCAGAATTATTGGAAGATTTAAAGTCTGCCGTAGAATACGTCAACCTGGCCAAACAAGGTAAATTCAAACCCAAACCCCTCCAACAATTGCTGGATGAAATACAACATTCTCACCATACCGCCCTTTGATCGCCAGCTGAAAAGGTTATTCAAAAAATATCCCTCCCTGTTAACAGATTTGGCTACTCTGGCTGAAAAACTGGCGGAAGAGCCAGTTACAGGTATTCCTCTTGGCAATAATTGCTTTAAAATTCGTTTGGCAATCGCATCCAAACGACGTGGTAAATCGGGCGGTGCGCGTATCATCACTCATGTCTATGTTGCGCAGTCTGCCGTGTATTTATTATCCATTTATGACAAATCGGAGCAAGCCGACTTAAAAGATAAAGAACTGGAAGACTTGCTCGCTTATATTGATGCATAGAGGTTGGTGTAATCCCTTTCTGCTTTATTCGCTATTTATTTTCTTTCCTCATGCAAAGTATCCTGCCTTTACTAGAACAAACCCACCTCGCCTCCTCCGCCGTCCGTGCCCTCACCGATGCCCAGAAACAAGCATTACTCCTGCGCATAGCCGATTTAGTGCTTGAAAATCAGGCGAATATCCTGCGGGAAAACCAAAAAGATGCCGAGCGAATGGCCAGCGATGACCCGAAAAAAGACCGCCTTCTGCTCAACGAAAAGCGGCTGATTGACCTCGCCCAAAGCATCCGCGACGTGGCGGCTTTGCCCGACCCATCCGGCGAAATACTGCTGGAACGCACCCTGCCCAACGGCATCCGTCTGCGTAAAATCGCGGTGCCGCTGGGCGTAGTGGGCATCATCTACGAATCCCGCCCCAACGTGACGCTCGACGTGAGTGCGCTCTGTCTGCGCTCCGGCAATGCCGTGGCCCTGCGTGGCGGCTCCGAGGCGATCCTCAGTAATCAGGCTTTGGTCGCCGTCATCCATCAGGCCTTGAACGAATGCGCCATTCCCCGCGCCGCCGTCACGCTGCTGCCCACCGACCGCGCCCTGATGCACGAACTGCTCACCGCCACGCGCTACGTGGACATAATCATTCCGCGCGGCTCGGATGCGCTCATCCAGTTTGTGCGCAAAAATGCCACCGTGCCGACCATTGAAACCGGCGCCGGCGTTTGCCATACCTATGTCCATCGGGATGCCGATCTGGACAAGGCGCAGGCCATCGTAGTCAATGCCAAAGTGTCGCGCCCATCGGTGTGTAATGCACTGGATACGATACTGGTAGATCAGGCAGTGGCCGAACGGTTTTTGCCGATGTTGCAAGCCGATTTTGATAAATGGCAGGTCGAAGTGTTTGCGGATGAAATTGCTTTTCCAATTTTGCAAAAAGCAGGTTTTGATCGTCTGCAAATGGCGCAGGCCGAGGACTTTGGGCGAGAGTTTCTGGACTATAAATGTTCTATAAAAGTAGTAGAAAATCTGGATGCCGCACTGGAACACATTCGTCTGTATTCTTCGCGCCATTCGGAGGCGATTATCTCGGAAGATGCAGCCGTTTGCCAGCAATTTATCGAACGCGTGGATGCTGCCGTGGTGTATGCCAATGCTTCCACCCGTTTCACCGATGGCGGCGAATTTGGCCTGGGTGCGGAAATCGGCATTTCTACCCAAAAATTACATGCACGTGGGCCTTTTGCATTAGAAAAACTAGTCACGGAGAAGTGGATCGCGGTAGGGGATGGGCAGGTGCGGTGGTAAAGAATATAGAGGATACGAGTATTTGAGGATTCGATCAAAGCACGTGATAATCATGTAATTGATCAAATACTCAAATACTCAAATCTTCAAATACTCAGTACTAAATACTTTTGTTAGGCCAACATTTCCCTCTCCTCCCACGTTCGTATTTTTTACGAGTTGCACAACCTTCGACTACCAATTTCAAAAGCGTACTTTTTCATGAAAAAATGTTTGCCCCTTCTGCTGCTGGCAGTCCTCTGCGGCGGTAGCCTTTTTGCCCAAACCCTCATTTCCGCCACGCTGCTCGGCAGCCGCACCAAAGCGCAGATCACCTCCCAATTTAATATACCGCTCATCCAATATGGTGCTAAATTTTATCGCCTGCAATACACTTCCACGGCCATAAATGGCACCTTGGATACCGTGTCGGGTTTGCTTGTGGTGCCGGATAATGTGAATAAAGTCTATCCACGGCTGGTCTATCAGCACGGCACCTCCGGGTCTAAATTCGATGTGCCATCTTATACCGCTACGAATGGCGGCGAGGGTACGATTGGAATACTTTTGGCTGGTTTAGGCTACGTCACTTTGGCACCCGATTATCTGGGTTTAGGTGTTTCCAAAGGTTTTCACCCGTATGTCCACGCGGCCAGTGAAGCATCGGTGGCGATTGATATGCTGCGGGCTGCCGGGCAGTATGCTTTGCAAAATGGTGTTCATACCAATGAGCAATTATTCATCACCGGTTACTCGCAGGGCGGCCATGCAGCGATGGCTCTGCACCGCGCTATTGAACAGGATTCTACCCACGAATTTACGGTTACTGCCGCTGCACCCATGTCTGGCCCGTACAGCATTTCGGGGGTGATGCGCAACCTCATTTTGACCGATGCCGTCTATTATTATCCGGCCTATATTCCGAATACGGCCCTGTCCTTCCAGACGGTGTATGGCAACCTGTTTACCCAGCCCAGCGACATTTTCCGTCCGGCTTATGCGGGCATAATTACCCAGTTTTATAATGGTCAAATCACACTGACTCAACTTAATACGCAATTAATCAGTCTGTTAACGACCAATGAAGGTTCGAGCCGACCGATTAAAATGCTGAAAGACGAAGTGGTGCAGTCCATCCTGAACGACCCGAATTCTCCGATCAATGTGGCCCTGGCGAAAAACGATACCTACAATAATTGGGTACCCGAAGCACCGATGCGGCTGTTCTATTGCATGGCCGATGATCAGGTGCCTTTTGAGAACAGCATTGTCGCCCGCGATACACTGACCGCTGTCGGAGCACCTAATTTTCAGGCCACCGACGTGAATCCCACTGCCGATCACGGGGGCTGTGTCACGCCAGCCCTTACCGCGACGGTGCTCTTTTTCCTTGGTTTTCAACAAATTACGACGGATGTCACCGATCCGCTCAACACCTGGCAGTTGAGTATTTCCCCTAATCCAGCGACCAACAATGTAATTTTGAAAGCCATTCCCGTGGCCGGTAAATTTGAAATTGTGGACCTGCGGGGCAGGGTAGTTACCTCCGCCGCAGTACGCAAAGGAGAACATGCGCTGGATGTGTCTGGGCTGGCTAATGGCGTGTATTTGGCCCGGTTTATGGCACCGAGTAAGGAAGCCTGGGTGGAAAAATTGCTGATCCGGCGGTAGGGGCAACCCTTTCGGTCGCCTTACCACCCCATCATCGTTAGGGCAACCGCGAGGGTTGCCCCTACTGCCCCGGAATCGCGTCAATCAATTTTTGCACGTATTCGCTTTCCGGGTGGGCATATATCTGTTCCGGGAAACCAAGCGTCTCGACCTGCCCACGATTCATGATGAGCAGTCGGTCGCACATTTGTTTAATCACGCTCAAATCGTGCGAAATGAAAAGATAAGTGAGGCCAAATTGCTCCCGCAAATCGAGCAATAAATTGAGCACCGTGGCCTGCACCGATACATCGAGTGCGGAGACCATTTCATCACAGATCAATAATTTCGGTTCCAATGCCAGCGCACGGGCAATACAAATGCGCTGGCGTTGGCCGCCCGAAAACTCGTGCGGATAACGCTGAAAATGATCGGCTTCCAGGCCCACCGTTTCCAGCAAATCCACGGCTTTTTCGCGGCGGGTGCGGTCATTACCATGCAGACGATGCACCTGCAAAGGTTCCAAAATGGCCTGCCCAATCGTCATCCGTGGATTCAGTGAAGAGTAGGGGTCTTGAAACACCACTTGAATATCGCGTCGGTAGGGACGCATCTCCGCTTCATTTAAGTCCAACAGATTCAATCCATTATAAATAACTTCGCCGCTGTGTGCGGGTGTTAATCTTGCAATCGCACGGCCCAACGAAGTCTTGCCGCAGCCGGATTCGCCAGCCAGCCCGAAGGTCTCGCCGGGATATACGTCAAAACTCACCTGATCTACTGCATTCAACCAATCGGTAGGTTGACCCAGCCAGTTTTTGTGGGCAGGGTAGCGGACGGTCAGATCTTTGACCTGCAAAACCGGCGGTTGTGCGTACAAAATTGCCTGGCGGGTTTCGGTTTCGGCGGGCGTGATCGCCGTAGGGGCAACCCTTGCGGTTGCCCAATCCGTGGTTGCCAAAAAATCCGCGATAGTCGGTAGCCGATGCCACCGATGATGCAGCGAAGGCCGACAAGCCACCAAACCTTTAGTATAAGGATGTTGGGGATCACGCAGCACCTGCGCCACGGGGCCACTTTCGACGATAGTGCCCTGATACATGACCATGACGCGGTCGCATATTTCGGAAATAACGCCCAGATCGTGGCTGATGAACAACATGGACAGGTTGCGCTCCGCGCGCAGATCGCGCATGAGTTCGAGAATGGTTTTTTGCACCGTCACGTCCAGCGCGGTGGTCGGCTCATCAGCGATGAGCAGCGCGGGCTGACACGACATGGCCATGGCGATCATCACCCGTTGCTTTTGACCGCCGCTTATTTCGTGTGGATAAGCCTGAAAAATCCGCAATGGATCGGGGAGTTTTACCCGCTCGAACAGGGCCAGCGTTTGGGCATGGGCCACTTCAAAGTCCACTTTTTGGTGCAATTGAATCGCCTCGGTCACCTGATTTCCGCAGCGAAAAACGGGATTCAGCGAGGTCATCGGCTCCTGAAAGATCATGGCGATTTCGGCGCCGCGATACTGTTGCAGCGTTTCTTCCGGCAATTTCAATAAGTCTATGGGCGTGGGCTGACGCGGTGACTGATACAGTATTTCTCCATTGATTTTTACGCTGGCATCGCTGCCCAGCAGCCGCATGATGGCCAGCGAAGTCACTGATTTTCCCGAACCGGATTCCCCGACAATACCCAATGTTTCGCCCGGACCAAGATGCAGGGAAATACCATCCACGGCTTTGGTATGGCCACGGTCGGAACGAAACTCTACCTGCAAATTATTGATGGTCAACAAATTGGACGGCATCGCTCATAACTTATAACTCATAACTCATAACTTTAAATCACATCCTCAACTGGCATACCTCGCCTTCCCATTCCATCTTGACCCGTTTGCCTTTTTTTAGCCAGGTCACCAGTTCCGCGCCCATCAGTTCTGCGCGCCAGCCGGTGAGCAGCGTTTGATCGAAGTCGGGGCTGCCGGATTTCAGGCGGTTAAAATCGCCTTTCGGGAAAAGCAAAGCGGCACTGATCTCGCGCTCCAGGCATTTCTTTTTGATAAAATGGTAGAGCAGTTCCATCGTCCATTCGCGCTCCGGGTCTTCCGGCGCAGGCTTGGGCAGTTGCTCCAGGAAAGTACGCTCTTCTGGAGTCGCGGGCGTTTTCCACAGGTTTTGCCAGGCATCCAAATTGCGTTTCCAAACGTTCTCCTGCAAGGTGCGATTCGAGCGGAACGCATTGGGGCCGTCCTTGGTAGCCCGCAAAACGGTGCTGATGTGGCGGCTTTCGAGCACCCGTTCCTTGGGCACGTTCAGTTCCATCGCCCGTTCGCGCCGCCAGCGATAAAGCCGCATCAGCAGGAGTTTTTCGCGTATATCGAGTTGATGCACGAAATCGTTGGCCAGCAGTTCTTTATTCGGATCCACGAGGTAAAACTCCGCTGATTCCCACTTCCGGTTTTCTTCCCGCGCCCAGGTTTCCCGCTGGTGGCGACGCAGTTTTTCAGTCAATTTTGTATGCAGATCAGGCAGGTATTTCACGTCTTCAATAGCATAATCGAGGGCCTTGCGTTCAATCGGACGCGCTTCCCAGTCAGCCACAGTGTGGCTTTTGGCCAGCGTGACGCGCAATTCGCGCTCCACGATCTTGCCAAAACCAGCGGGATAGTTGTAGCCCACAAACCCGGCGGCGATCTGTGTATCGAAAGTGTTGAGCGGCACCGTCCCGTAGAGCGTGTTCAGCAGGCGGTAATCGTTGTCGCCGGCGTGGGTGATTTTCAGGATGGCGGGATCGGCCAGCAGTGCGAGGAAGCGATCCAGATTTTTGATGTACAGGGTGTCCACCAGGTATATATCGGCTTCGGCGACGATCTGAATGAGGCAAAGCACCGGGACGTACGACTTTTCGCCGACGAATTCGGTATCGAAGCCAAGCCAGGCAGACTCACGCAATCCGTCCATCACGGCGTCGAATTCCTGCTGTTTTTCGAGGAAATGTATGCGGTATTCCATGCGGTAAAAGTACGGCAGTCAGTGGATATTTATAATCCCAAAAACGATATTGCACCCGAGTTCGCTCTATGAATAATGTGACGAAATTTTCATTTGCCGTTTATGCAAAAGAATATCCTCCGAACATCGTTTACTTAGCTCCACCCAACCAAATCCTTCACGCATCCGTCTTTCACCTTACCCTTTGGCAATCAACAACTTAATTATATAAAAATATTCCATGAAAAAATTTCTTTTCGGTCTGGCTGTCTTTTTTGTGCTGCTCATTGGCGTGCTTTTCGCCGTGCCCTATTTATTTAAGGACGAAATAACCGCCCAAATTAAAAAGGCAGCCAACGAAAGCCTCAATGCCACGCTCGATTTCAAGGACGTGGATCTCTCGGTATTTCGGCATTTTCCAAAATTATCCGTCGGCCTGGAAGGGCTGGACATCACCGGCGTGGGGGCTTTCGACGGCGTCAAACTCGTGCAATGCGAACGCCTGGATGTGACGGTGGACCTGTGGTCGGCCATTTTTGGCGATCAGGTGGACATCAAAGGGCTGTTTTTCAAACGCCCGGATATCCGCGTGTATGTGCTCTCCGACGGCAGTGCCAACTACGACATCACCAAACCCGAAGACGTGACCAAGCCCACGGCCACCGACGAAGGCAGTAGCACTATTCGGCTGGAAAAATACAGCATTGAGGACGGTAAACTTCTCTACGACGACCGTACGCTGGATATGCGCGCCGAACTGTCGGGTCTGGAACACGAAGGCAGTGGCGAATTCACCGCCGATATTTATGATCTGGTGATGAAAACCAAACTCCAGCAACTTTCGGTCAACTACGGCGGGGTGCAATATTTGAGCAAAGCCCGTGCGGACTGGGACGCCATCTTGGGCGCGGATATGAAGAATATGCGTTTTACTTTTAAAGATAATAGCCTGAAAGTGAACGATTTGGATGTGACACTGGATGGCTGGGTGCAAATGCCGGAGAATACCGAAGACATTCTGATGGACCTGACTTTTGGTACCCCGGCCAATACCTTCAAAAGCCTGCTGTCTATCGTGCCCGGTGCTTACACCCAGGATTTCAAAGACGTGCAAGCCAATGGGACGGTGCAGTTTGCGGGGTTTGCCAAAGGCACCTATAATGAAACGACCTATCCGGCTTTCAAACTGGATTTCAAGGTGGGCAACGCTGATTTCAAATATCCGAGCCTGCCCCTGGGCGTGACCAATATTAATGTGGATGCTTCCATCAACAGCCCTTCGCAGCGGCTGAACGATATGACGGTGAATATTCCGGCTTTCAGCCTGAAAATAGGTTCCAATCCACTCGAAGGCCGTTTTTTCCTGAAAACCCCGGAAAGCGACCCGAACGTGGATATGCGCCTCAACGGCACTTTGAACCTCGGCGAACTTGCCAAGGCCTTCCCGATGGAAGGTGTACAGGAATTGACCGGCATCATCAAGGCCAACATGACCATTAAAGCGGCGATGAGTCAGATTGATCGCCAGCAGTATGACCAGGTAAATATGGCGGGCGATTTTGGGATGACGGGCATTAATTATCGCGCCGAAGGTACGCCGCCGGTGACGATCAATTCCCTGAGCACCAGCCTGACCCCGCAACGCGTGGACATCAAAAATTTTGACGCTAAACTGGGCCGCAGCGACCTCCGCGCCTCCGGTTCGATAGATAATATTCTGGCCTATTTCAGTACCACCAAAACCATGCGCGGCAACTTGGTTTTCACCTCGAATTATTTCGATGCCAACGAATGGATGGAGCCGGAACCCGCCGACGGCAGCAAGGCCCCTGCTGACGTGCCCGCTACGACGACCAGCACTGTCGCTACCGAAAAGGTATTTGATCGCTGGGATTTTACGATGGATGGCAAGATCAACCGGCTGAAATACGACACCTACGATTTGACGAATATGGACATGAAGGGCCATTTTACGCCCAATAAAATGACTATCAGCGATTTCGGGATGAAGATCGGCGCGAGCGATCTGCACGGCAACGGCACCATCCTGAATGCCTGGGACTACTTGTTTGACAACCGCACGGTGTCGGGTGTCATCAATCTGAATTCCATGTATTTTGATGCCAATTACTTTATGACCGATGCGCCTGCTGCCACCGCGTCGGCCAATAAAGCGGCTCCTGTGCCACCTGCCGAAGTCATGCTGGTCCCGGAAAATATGGACATGACCATCAATGCCAAGTTCGATAAGGTGAAATACACCAACATGGATTTGAATAATCTGGATGGCCAGATCATCGTCAAAAATGGCGCGGCGAAATTGCGTGATTGTACAGCGCAGGTGCTCGGCGGGAAAGTTGGCGTGAATGGCGAATACAACACCACCGACGCAGCCAAACCGGCTTTCAATATAGACCTCGCGCTGTTGAATATGGGCTTCAAAGATGCTTTCCAGACCTTTGCCACGGTAAAAGCGCTGGCACCTGTTGCGCAGTTGATTGATGGAAAATTCAATACGACACTTTCAATGAGTGGCCTGCTCGGCAAGGATATGACGCCGGATTTCTCTACCTTGTCCGCTGCGGGCTTTATTGAGACTTTGAGTGCTATTCTCAATAATTTCAAGCCGTTGAACGACATCAGTACGAAATTGAACGTGCCGTATTTGAATAAACTGGAGTTGAAAAACACCAAAAACTGGTTTGAAGTAAAAGATGGTAGCGTGACTGTCAAACCTTTCGATGTGCAGATGCGCGATGTGGCCATGAAAATTGGCGGTTCACACAGCCTGACCAACGAAATGAGCTACCAGATTGTCACCAAAGCACCCCGCAAATTGCTAGGTTCGGCGGCCAATTCGGGTATAGACTTCCTGTCCAAAGAAGCCTCCAAATATGGTGTCAATCTCGCGCAGGGTGAATTTATCAACGTCCGTTTTGACCTGACTGGCTCGCTGTTCAGCCCGAAAGTGGCGATGAAAGTGCTGGGCTCTGATGGCGAAAGCACCTTGAAAGATGAAGCCGGAGCCACGTTGAAAGCAACGATGGACAAGGCCACGGATTCGCTCAGAAACGTCGCCAGCCGCGAACTGGATAAAGGCAAACAGCAAGCCGCCGCCGCCGCTCAAAAGGCCGCCGATAGCCTGCGTGTTCTGGCGGATAAGAAAATAAAGGAAGCCACCGATAAAGCAACTCAGGCCGCCAAGGACAAACTTGGTCAGGAAGTGGGCTCAAAAGTCGGCGCGGAAGCGACCAAAAAGGCCGAAGAAGTCCTCGGCGACAAAGGCACAAAATCGGTAGAGGAAGCCAAGAAAAAGCTGGAAGGCTGGGATCCGTTTAAAAAGAAGAAGAAAGAGAACTAATAAAGGAATGTGGCCAATGTGAATTTTAATGTGGTCAATTGCTTTGAATGTGACCAACGTGTTGCGTTCACGTTTCAAGGTGGCCAATTAATTGAATATGGTCAATGGGCGTAGCATTTAGCCCATTGACCACATTATTTTATTATTGACCACATTCCTTTTCAATTGTTCACGTTTTTCACATTGGCCACATTTAAATAATTGACCACATTATTTTTTAATTCGTCATGCAAATTCCCTGGTGGAAAAAATGGATATCGCACCTCACGCCGCTGACGCTGGAGGAAACCGGCTCGGAACAGAACCCGGAACTTACCGTCAACCTGGATCGGGGGCGGGTGCAGCTGTTGAGTGGCGATGCGATTTATTCCTGGGATGACCTGTACCGCAATTTTGATATTGCCTTCGAGGAACTGCATCTGGAGCAATACCCGTTTGAAGATGTGCTGCTACTGGGGCTTGGCTTGGGTAGTATTCCCGTTTTGCTGGAGCAAAAGTACGGGCGCAACTATCGCTACACCGCCGTGGAATGGGACGAAACGGTGACCGACCTGGCCCTGCGATACACGCTGTCGCGTTTGAAAAGTCCGGTGGATATAGTGACTGCCGACGCCGAAGTGTTCATTGATGTGTGTCAGGATACGTTTGATCTGCTCATTGTGGATCTTTTTGAAGATGACCTGACGCCGCCGCAGTTTGAAACGCCGGAGTTTTTGGAGTCCTGTGATGACTTACTTCGCCCCGGCGGTATGCTTTTGTTCAATCGTTTGCACGGTGCGCCGAAAGATAAAGTGGCGGCGGAAAGATTTTTTGAAAGAACTTTCAAAAAGATTTTCCCCGATTCCTGGACGATTGATACGCAGGGCAACTGGATATTATGCGCCAAAAAAATGGGGTCTCCCATCGTGGAATCTTGAATTTTTTCAAAAATATGCTTATTTGACCGTTGCCTGACAATTTCCGACCGTTTAAACAATAGTTTTACAAAGAAGCGGTAAAGTTTTTGCAAGTAAATGAAATTAATACCTTTGCCTTTATTTCTCTCATCCCATGATTAGTTTCTGCCCGCCCCACGGCAGTCGGTGAATTTATTCATCATCCCACCGTCCTTTTATGTTCCATTACCGCCTTTACGCCGGTCGGCATTCCGACTGTTGGTACACTATTTGACTATACCGAAACCAAACATCGTTTCGTTACGATAATCTTAGCGACAGATTTTTTTTCTAAAAATACTTAACTTTCAGCGCTTGTGAAGACCATTACCTCTCGTTTGCGGCATCTCTTACTCCCGGCTTTTGTCCTCTCTGTGCTCGCGCTGAGCGCTCAGGATATTCACTTCTCCCAGTTTGCCAATTCGCCGATCAACCTCAGCCCGGGCCTCATCGGTGCCTTTGGCGGCGATATGCGTTTTGTGGCCAACTATCGCAACCAATGGCGTGTGGACCCCAGTCAACTGGTGCCCTACATGACCGTGTCGGGTAGTGTGGAGAACAAAATCTACTACAACAAAGGCAAGTACGACCGCTATATCACGGCGGGTCTGTTGTTCAACTACGACCGGCAGGGCGATTTGCGGTTGACTTCCACCCAGATCGGGATTCCGGTTTCGTTCACCCACGTGGTCGGGCGCAATAAGTTTCTTACGCTCGGTGTCACGCCAGCTTTCGGCCAACGCGCTTTCAGCACCAACAGCATTTCTTTCGATGCGCAATGGATTGATTGTGTGTATGATCCCAATGCCGATGTACGGGAAAGCCAGTTGTTTCAGAACAATAGCCTCAAATACTTCGATCTGAGTGCGGGCCTCAATTTCCGCCTGCAATCGGGCCACGAGCGCAGTCGGCTGGATATTGGCGGCGGTCTGCACCATATTAATCGCCCGAATCACGATTTCTGGGATTATAATGTATCCGACTCTCCTGGTGAAGTGCGGCTGCGGTCCAAAATGTCGCTGTATGCCCTGGGGCTGGTGCAGTTGACCGATGCGATGGATCTGGTCGGTCAATTCCAATACCAATCGCAGGGCCCCTACCGGGAAATAGTGTATGGCATAGGCGGACGGCTCCACCTAAACCGCAGAGCCTACGACGAACTGGCTTTGCAGATTGGCGTGGATTTTCGCCACCGTTACAGCGACGCGTTTATTCCTCACGCCGAAATCCTGTGGCGTACCTGGACCCTCGGGTTCTCCTACGACATGAACAGTTGGTCGGAAGTAAAAACGCTGACCAATGGCCGCGGTGGCCCGGAAGTGTCCCTCATCTATCGTCTGTACAAAGTAAAACCATTGCCGGTATTCAAATCGTGCCCATTCATTTAGAATAAACTATACAGTTTTTTCTGGCTATCAAAAATGAGTTCTCTTGATCTTTCATACCGGAAGCTTTCTCTTAGCATTATGACCAAATTTGCCCACTTATACTTTTTATCCTTCCTTTTCCTGCTCGACTGGCAAGTCGCAACGGCCCAGGTGGGCGTGTCCGACCGCATCAATCAGGAGACCGACCGGGCACCTTCCAAAGAGGCCATGCTGGAAGCCGCCGATAAGGCCTACGCCGCCGGAGACTTCTATACGGCCATGCAGTACAATTACCGCATTGTGCAGGTGGACAGCCTGAACATGGCCGCCCTGGACGGGGTTGGCAAATCTGCCGTGGCCTTGTCCGCTTTTGAGCGCGCCGATACGGCTTATGGCCGCATGGTCGAAAACAAGATGGTTGGTCTGGATGGGCTGGCCCTGTTGCACTGGGCGGACGTGAAATTCCGTCTGGAGCGTTTTGAAGAGGCCAAAGTGCTGTACAGTCGCTTTTTAGCGGGCGAAATGCCGTCCACCACCTCGCAGGCCACCGTGGAACGGGTGAAAGAAAGCCTGAAAAACGCCGAATGGGCAGCCGATATATTGCTCAATGATCGCTCTGATATTCCACTTACGCTGCTGCCCAATATCAATACGGTGGAGTATTCGGAATTTTCGCCGCTGATGTTTCGCGATACGCTGTACTATTCATCGTATAGTTTTCCTTTTGAAAAAGACAAACGTTTCCCGAAACGTCACCTGATAAAAGTGATGACCGGGACGGAGCAAGGCGACTCGCTGCTGGCTCAGGCCACTAATTTCAATGCCGATAACCTGCATACCGCCCACGTGGCTTTCAATCGGGCTGGGGATGTGATGTATTACACGGTGGGTGAATTTATTGAAACCGCCATTATTCGCTGCGACCTCTACCAACGCCAGCGGCTGCCCAATGGTACCTGGGGCCCGGCCACGAAACTGCCCGATTCGGTAAATGCTGCTGACTATACCACCACCGAACCCAACGTCGGCCACGTGCCCAACAGCAATCAGGAAGTGTTGTATTTCGTGAGCGACCGGCCCGGCGGCAAAGGCAAGCGCGATCTCTGGTTTTGCCAGATTACCCCCGAAGGATTCTCCGCGCCGCTGAACCTGACTGCGCTCAATACTCCCGAGGACGACGTTACGCCATTTTATCATTCCAAATCGGCCACCTTGTATTTCAGCACGATGGGCCGTCGCACTTTGGGCGGGTTTGATATTTATAAAACTAAAGGTTCGGACAGTCAATGGACGGTGCCGGAACAAATTGGCCTGCCTTTCAACTCTTCGGCCAACGACGTGTATTACACCCTCGGCGATGGCGAGCGTTCGGCATTTATGGCTTCCAACCGGCGCGGTAGTTTCAACGAATCGGAAGAAGCCTGCTGCTACGATATTTACAAAGCCGACCTGGTCAAGCCGCAAATGCTGGCCGTGACTTTTATTAAAGGCACTCAGGATTCGCTGTACGGAACGGAAATCCGCCTGATTGAAATGACACCGAACGGCCCCGGCGAAGAAATCACCAACAAAGTACCGGGTGCCTTCACGGGATTTGCCCTTTCGCCGGGCAAGAACTATATGCTCATCGCTACGAAGGCCGGATACGAGCCGGATACGGTGCGTTTTACTACGCCAAAGAGCATTTGGCGGGATGTCATGGTGCAAAAACTCTATCTGGCCCCCGCCAAGGTCAATCTGGTTGCCACCGTGTTTGAAAAAGGAACTACTACGCCCATTCTCGGGGCCACGGTACGCTTCATTGATCTCGGTTCGCCCGGCACGACTGTAAGAGGTGGCAGCGATGCCATAGTTACCCGCACCGATATTCATCCGAATGACAATCGCTATGAATACGAACTGAAATTCAATCACCGCTACAAAGTAGTCGCTTCCAAAGCCGGTTACACGATTGACTCTTCGGAAGTAAGCACCGTTGGTCTGACCGGCTCGAAGACACTGACCACGCAACTTTATCTGCGTCGCGGCCTCGATTTTAAAGCACTTTCGTACGATTACGTGAGTAAGGAACCGCTCAATGAGGTGCGCTTCCGCCTGGTAGAAATAACCAAAACCGGTGATAAGGTGGTGGGTGAATTCACCAGTGCCAGCACCAGCAACTTGTACGAAACCACTATTGATTTCAAAAAACGCTACCGGATCACGGCCTCCAAACCGGATTATTCGCGGGATTCGCTGGAATTTAACACCGAAGAACAGAATTTGCAAGAGGTTGATTTCCAGACGATTGTTCAGAAATTATACCTGCGCCCGCTCATTCTGACCCGTTATTTGCCGATCAAATTGTATTTCGACAATGACGAGCCGGACAAACGCACACTGGCCAGGGCGACCAAACAGGAGTATCGCGCCACGTATGTGACTTACATTCGGCAAAAACAGGATTTTATCGAGAAATACACTGTCGGCATGAACGGAGATCAGTTGCAACGAGAACGAGACTCCATTGATGTTTTCTTTGAAAGAGACATCCGGGGTGGCTGGAATAAGTTGATGAACTTCTCCGAAATCCTGTACGATTTGATGAGCCGGGGCGATAAAATTGAAATTACCCTTAAAGGATACGCCTCGCCGCGGGCTGGAAGTGCCTACAACCTGAACCTGACCGCGCGCCGGGTATCCAGCGTACTGAATCACTTTTTGATCTTTGACGGGGGCATTTACAAGAAATTTGTGGAGTCCGGTCAGTTGATTATCAAACAGGAACCCAATGGCGAAGCGAAAGCCCCGCCGGGTATTAATGACAATATCAATGATGTGCGGCAATCCTGGTACAGTGTACCGGCTTCGCGCGAACGCCGACTGGAAATCATCGGTGTACAAGTCAATGTTGACAAAAAATTGTAATCGTCCTCAATTCGGAGACCATGAGATATATTTACAGCAAATCGCTCAACTGCATGAAATACAGTCTGCTTTCCGCGCTCTGGGTGCTCCAGATATTCGCGGCGCAGTCATTGGTCGGCCAAAATATCCAGCTGACCTTCACTTCATCGCCACCCAGGTGTAATGGCTACACGGATGGTACCGTGACGGTCACGGCTACCGGCGGCGCAGCTCCCTATGCCTACTTATGGGACAATGGCCAGGCGGGCCAAACCAACTTTGGCGTGGGCGCAGGCACTTCGTCAGTGACGGTAACCGACCAAAATGGTTTGACGGCCACCGGCACGACCACCATCACCCAGCCTACCCAAATCGTGGCGGCCATCAATCCAACCGGCGTTCACTGCCTCACCGGCGGCGGTACGCTCAATGGATCGGCGACCGGTGGTACTCCGCCCTACACTTACATTTGGGGAAATGGTGCGACGACGGCCTCGGTGCCCATTACCAGCGGCGGTGCTTATCTGCTGACCGTTACGGATGCCAATGGCTGTTCCGATCTGGAAAATTATTTCGTGCGCCCACCGCTGGATGTGTCAGTGGAAGTGCAGAATATTCCTTGCTTCATGTTTTGCGACGGTGTGGCCTGGGCTAACGTCACCGGCGGTACTCCTCCCTATACTTACATGTGGAGCAATGGTGCCACCACTTCACAAATTGTCGAACTGATGCCGGGCTGGTACCACGTAATTGTCACGGATGCAGCGGGTTGCAGTGTGCAGGATAGTGCGTACATCTATGAGCCACCGGCGATTACTATTGATTTTAATACTATAGTTCCCGCTTGTGGCGGCAATACAGGCAGTGTCACCGCTCAGGCGAGCGGTGGTACGCCCCCATTCACCTATTTGTGGAATTATAACAATTTCATCGGGCCGACGCTTTCCAATGTGCCCTCAGGTACCTACTACGTGCAGGTGACCGATGCCAATGGCTGCCAGAAAAGTATGCCGGTGAACATTCCCGTGGGTACTGGCCTGACTGTAACGCTTTCTATCATCAAAGCCTCCTGCCAGGGGGTGGACGATGGGACCGTAACGGCTCTGGTTTCACCGACTTCCGGTACGTATTCTTACCAGTGGAATATCCAGAATGTAAATGCCGCTTCGCTCAATGGCATCGCTTCCGGCACCTCCGTTTGCGTCACTGTTACCGACGTAAATACGGGTTGTCAGGGTACTGCTTGCGGAGTAGTAGGTACGCATACCGTTATTAATCTGCAAGTTACGGATACAGATGTAAGTTGCGCCACCGATCTGACGGGTACGGCTACTGCGGTGGCCTCGAATGGCGAAGTTCCTTATACTTATACCTGGACTTATCCGAACAGCACGACCTCCAACAATGCCACGATTACCGGGCTCGGTACGGGTGCTTATTCGGTGCTGGCAACCGACAATCGCGGTTGTACGGCGATTGGCGTAGCCGATATTGGCGTGGTCTCTACTTTGGATGCTGATTACGAAATATCGCTGGTAGAATGCACGGGCAGTGCGGTGCAGGTGCGTTTTACCGATAAATCTGTTGATTCCGGTAGCAATATTGTCGCCTGGAGCTGGAATATTGTCTGGGGCAGCGGGTCCGTTCAGTCCAACGAGCAAAACCCGCTGGTGACCTTGCCCGCCAACGAAACGGGTACGGCCCAACTAACCGTCACTTCGGCCAGCGGCTGTACCAACTTCACCTCGGCTCCTTTCAGTGTGGATGCTTTGCCGAATGTCAATATCAACGTCAATTCTCCCGCTTTCAATTGTGATGGTTCGCCCGTGCGTATTGAGGTAACCGGCGATCCTTCTTATACTTATACGTGGTCGCCGATGGCGGGATTGACTTTCGATCCCGGTCCGCAAAACGTGATCGCCAATCCGGCCCAAACCCAGGTTTATACTTTGATTGCCAGTAATGGTTCCTGCGCCGATACTGTGCAGGTGGAAGTGATCCGGCAAACGCCGCTGGCTCTTTCGTTAGCCACACATGAGGTTTTTGCTTGTGCTACTACCGCCACTGTTACAGCCACAGTGAACGTGAATGCAAATGTGGAATGGTTCGATGGCAGCGGTGCATCCGTGGCCACCGGCACTACGGTGACTGTACCTGCTTCGGCGGTACCCGCCAAATATATAGTGGTGGCTACGGATGCGCTGGGTTGCGTCAAAAAAGACAGCATCACGGTAACCGGCAAAGAAGTCTCGATTGCGCTTAACGTGCTAGCGGAAGTCTTTAATTGTGAGAATGATTCCATCAAGATCAATGTGGTCGGTGCGCCTGCCAATACGTACACCTGGTCACCCATGACCGGCCTGTATTTTCCCGATCCGAATTCCCCGAACGTCATGGCTAATCCTGCTGTTACTACGGATTATCAATTAATAGCGACCAATGGATTTTGCAGCGATACGGCCCAGGTAAAAGTCATCCGCGTGACGCCAATTGAATTGGCAGTAGAAAATGCGATGGTTATTTCCTGCGAAGCCAGTGCTACTTTGGAAGCCACTATAAACGCCGCCTCCAATGCCGAAGTCAAATGGCAACCGACCAATCTGACCGACATGAGCATTACGGTGCCTGCGACCAGTACGCCGACGACTTATACGGTAACCGCTACTGACAGCTATGGCTGTAGTCAAACGGCTACGGCTACTGTGGTGGGCCGCGCTGCAAAAGTGGAAATTGCGGCCAACTCGCCGACTGCCACTTGTGAGAATCGCCCTATTTTATTGACTGCCAATAACTTGCAGTCTGGTGATATACTGAGTTACCAATGGTCCGCTCCCGCTGGTCTGACGATCACGCCGAACAATACTGCGGATGCGACGGTGACTGGTACGGCGGGTACTTATACGGTCACAGTGACCGTGACCAACCAATATGGATGTACCGCCCAAAAAGAAGTAGGTGTGGCGTTTCAAGAGGAAGGAGCCGTGGTGGCTGGCATCCAAGTAAAAAATTGTGGCGGCTTGACCGTTGAATTTCAAAATCTGGGGCTGGTACCCGGTGTCTGGAATTTTGGTGACGGGCAGACCAACGATGCCAACCAGGCTTATACTTCGCATACTTATACCTCGTTTGGGCCTTACAATGTCACTTTTGTCCCCGTCGGAGCGGAATGTGCTGCACCGTTTAATGCGGCGGTCAATGTGCAAGCAGCTTCCACGGTGCCAGCGTCTATCACTTCCAATTTGGTGAGTTGTACGGAGCAGGCGGTGTATAACCTTGTCGCTCAGCCCAATACGGGTAACTATACCTGGCAATGGACAGCACCCGGTAACCCGACTTCTACCGAGCCAAATCCTACTTTCACTTTCAATCAGGCTGGGCCGGTTAATATTCAGTTGACGGTCACCGATGCACTGGGTTGTGTCGGCACGGCTACACTGCCGCTGGACGTAAATCTGGTGAATGAGCAAATCGCGGCCAACATGACGTTCTGCCCCGGCAGTTCGGTGCAACTGAACCCGGATTTCAACCCGGACTACACCTACCTGTGGAGTGCCAGCCCGAACGACCCAAGCCTGGACACGGACAGTCCGAATCCCACGGTAACGCCCACTGCAACTACCACTTATACCTTGCAGGTCTCCAATGTTAACTGTACGGCGCAATACACGGCGGAAGTAAAACCACAAGCAACTACGGTGCTGGATGCCGGCCCAAATCAACGGGTCTGTGACGATACGCCAGTGACCTTGTCGGTGCAAAACCCGACACCGGGCAGCAACTATCAGTGGTCGCAATCGCCGACATTTAATACTATTTTGGCAGAAGGCAATTCTGTGCAGATCATACCAGAAAAAAATGGCGTCTATTACGTGCGCGCTGAAGGCGGGGTTTGCCCTGCTTTGGGTACGGTACGCGTAAACAATGCCAAAGTGCTGGTGGATGCGCTGCCGGAAAACCAAAATCTCTGCCTGGGACAATCCACGAAACTCACCATTACGAATCTTAACCCGAACGACACCCTGCAATTTGTCTGGACGCCCAACCTTGGGGATGTTGTGAACCCCACCGTCGCACCGGATAGTACGACTACTTATTCGGCAGTGGTGACGAACCAGTTTAATTGCAGCGACACGGTAACATTTGATGTAAGCGTAGTGGAGTTGGCCTTGACCGCCGAAGTAGTGGGTAAAGATACTATTTGCCCTGGCGAGACCGCTACGCTGCTGGCGACGGCAACAGGCACCGGGACCATCTTTACTTATATCTGGACACCAGCCGCTTCGTTGAATAACCCAAACAGTCCGAATCCAACGGCTCGCCCGGATGTGGAAACGGAGTACACGGTGACGGCTACCGCAGATGGGCTTTGCCCGCAAACTGCTTCGGTCAAAATATACTTCATGGGCGACCAGTGCATCGAACCCTATATTTTCGTGCCCAAAGCCTTTACGCCGAATGGCGATGAAAGTAATGATCACTTCATTGTACGCGGCGTGAATATCAAGGAGTTATACATGGTAGTCTGGGATCGCTGGGGCGAAAAGGTGTATGAAACCGAAGATACGCAGGCCCTCGGCTGGGATGGCACTTACAAAGGTGCTTCGCTCACCCCGGACGCTTATGCGTGGTACGTAAAGGCTACCTGCGGCAATGGCGCGGTGTACGAGAAAAAGGGTAATGTGACGCTGCTGAAGTAAATATATCCGCGTTTTGGAACCATACAGGTTTCATAAGCGACTGTAAAATAGCGAATTGGCCAAGCGACTGAATGTTGCCTGGCCAATTTTATTTATTCAGGACAATCCAAAATGACAACGCGCCACTCCGTATTTCACGAAGTGGCGCGTTTTTATTTTCAGAAAAGGCTGTTTTTACTCAATTAATCCCCGCCCTTCTTTCACGATCTTTTCCTCTTTCATCAATTTCTTCATCAGTCGGTCGAGAATACCATTGATGAAATCCTTGCTCTTATCGGTGGAATACACCTTGGAAATTTCCACGAACTCATTTAGGGTCACTTTAGTCGGAATGGTCGGGAAATAGAGCAGTTCCGACAGGGCCATTTTCAGCATAATCATGTCCAGCACCGCCACCCGTTCGGCGTCCCAGTTTTTGAGGGTCGGCTCGATGTGTTCCAGCAACGCCACGTCTTCCTGGCAGGTTTTGCGCAGCAGTTCTTCGCCAAATTCGCGCACCGTTTCGTCCGAAGGCTCAAATTCCTTGTAGAATTCTTCGCCGAGTGGCATGGCTTTCAGCGTCTTTTTCATCGCGCCCACCACCAGCGATTCGTCGTCCTGCCAGTTATTGAACCGATCCTCGGTCATTTCCACGAATACATCATGGTTGATGAGGAAGCGGTACATTTCCAGCAAAAACTTATTGGTCTCTTCGGTGGTCGGTTCTTCCAAAGCCAGATAGGCCTTGTATTCCGGCGTTTCGCTGAGCGCGAGATAGAGGGTGCGAATAAGGTCTTCATCCAGATTTTCGTGGGCCTTGTATTTGGTCACGATATTCAGGAAAGCCGTATGATTGGCTAAACTCTGGATGGAAGGATTCTGATAAAGACGAGGGCTGAATACTTTGTCGTCGTCGGAAGGCAGGTATTTGGCGGCCCGGTTCAGAGCGTCTTTTTCTGCGTATTGGGCTACTTTCAGCAGCAGATGCAGTTGGAAAATATACAACTCGTAGGCTTTCCAAATACCCTCATTATAATCCTTGACCAGATCCGTGAACGACAATTGTTCGTCCCGGTTGAGCATGTACAACAACTGCATGACCTTGATACGGACGCTGCGACGACTAAGCATAGAATTTCAAAGGACTTGTGTGCGTGATAAAAACCGCCGCAAAGAAACGAAAAATGTTTGGTAAGGTGGCCCTGGATTTTTTTACGGCAAATAATTATTAGATAATAATGACAGAAAAGAGGTGTCTGTTGGTAGTTATCAATTTTTCTAAACCACTTAAACCCCTTTTTTCAGTGCTTCTTCCAGTTCGTTCAGCAAAATGTCGCGCTGTACGGGCACCACGCCGGGGAATTCGCAGACCTGCCCGCCCGCCAGATTGGAGAGCAGCGCGATGGTCGGCCAATCCAGTCCCGCCGCCAGGCCCAGCGAAGCAATACTGATGACGGTATCGCCAGCCCCGCTTACATCGGCCACGTTGCGGGCCACGGTAGGGTAGAGGTAGCCTTCTCCTTCGGCATCTAGAAACAGACCATGTTCCGATAAAGTAATCATGGTCAAGGAATTATGTAATTGCTCGCGCAAAAAATCTACCGCCTGACGCAGCGATTCCGGCTCTGCCCGGACAGAAAAAGGTGCGCTGTCGCGAATTTCTTTCAAATTTGGCTTGAATAACGTCACGCCCTGATAAGTGAAAAAATTGGCCTTTTTCGGGTCCACCGTGGTTGGAATGCCCCGCTCCTGCGCTTCGGCGATGACCGCCGTAATTATGCCCGGCGTCAGTACGCCTTTATTGTAATCCTGCAAAATCACCACCTGCACCTCGTGCAGCGTAAGCAGTGATCTTATTTTTTCCAGCAAAATCTCCCCTTCCGCCACCGTCAGGGCATGGGTGTCTTCGCTGTCAATACGCAGCATTTGCTGGTTACTGGCCAGTATGCGGGTTTTCACCGTCGTGCAGCGGTCAGTGGAAAAAACCAGCCCTTCGGCAGAAATACCATGCTGCGGCAGAATCCGCTGAAACGCCCGGCCATCCGCATCTTCGCCCACCACGCTGCATAAAAGTGGCTTTCCGCCCAGTGCGGCCACATTCAGCGCGACATTGGCGGCTCCGCCCAGCCGGTCTTCGGTGGTCTTTTGCAGCACCACTGGCACGGGTGCTTCCGGCGAAATACGATGCACGCTGCCCGTGAGATAGCGGTCCAGCATCACATCACCGATAATCAGTACGGTGTGGTTTTCGAGTTTTTGTAATATCCCGGAGGCAGTAGAAGACATGAGTGTTACGGTTCTGGCTGGTTTATAAGGGTTTATGAAAGTTGATAGCAGTTGATAAAACCTCGCCCGCCTGTTTACCACAGCAAAACAACAGGTCAAGCGCGGATAAATTGGCCACAAAACCATGTCGCTCCGTAAACACTTGGGAATACGGAACAGGCTGAAACCACGGCGGCAAACTATCCAGATCGCCGGAAAATACCCGCCTGAAATCACCCTCTGCGGGCAATTGACCGGGTGCTACGTATTGTGTTGAAAATTGCAAAGTGCCCGGCCAACCAAATTTGCGCAGCAAAAAATGTAAAATTTCGAGGTTGAGATCAAACAGAAAATCGAAGCGTTTTTCGAAAAACGGCCGCAACTCATCGGCATAATGTTCAAAAAACGGCGCATTACCATAAGCCGTACGAATACTGCGCCAATGCTGCCGGGGCCACGGTTCATCGTACGCAATACGCACCTCCCGCACCGGCTTTTGCTGGTGTTTGCCCGTTTCGAGGGGAGTGCTCAATCGCTGTACGCCATTGGGGCCAGCCAGATAACAGCGGTTGCGCAGGCTGCCTTTCTGATAATTTTCGCAGGCTTCCAAAGTCACCTCTCCCGCTTGCCAGAGTACTGACAACCACGACACAGGCGGAAAATAGAAAACAGGAAGCAGTGGCGACATGGAAAACAAAGGGCAAGAGGCAAAAAAGCAATAAGCAAATAAGTAAAGGGCAACGAGGCAAAAAGCAATGAGCAAATGGGCAATAAGCAAAAAAACAATAAGCAAAATGCATAAATCTCCCCTTCGCTCGATGTACCCTGCCCCTTTACGGGGGAGTAGGAGGGGGCTCGAAGGGGGCTGGAACCGCCTTTACCCGAAAACCTTCTTTTTTCAACAACCGCAACATCCCTTTTTGCCCGGCCAAGTGTCCCGCGCCCACTGCGCAAAACAGCGATTCCGAACGCGCTATTTCGGCGAAACGCTTGGTCATCAATTCATTACGGTCGTATAACAGAATCTTTCGCAAGCCCTTCGCGTCTTTTTTGGCCGCCTGATAGAGGCGTTGCAAGTCACTTTCGGCGTACATATTCATCATTTTCTGCAAACGCCGCCGTTGCCGACCGAAGTTTTTCAGCAGCCAGGTCAAGCCTTTTACGTGCTGCTCGAGCGGAATTTTTTGTAAGGTTTGCAATTGTTCTGCAAAGGTTTCCACGCCAGTACAGCGTTTGCCAGCGGCCTGGGCGGCATGCCACAGCGTTTCGTCCAGCGAAAAAGGGGCTTCCTCAGACATAAACACTGCCGTGAGGGTCGTACTGACCATCATCGGGTGCTGATTGTCGAAACGGGCGGCGGGTATTCTCAGCCGTTTCAGGGCGTAATGATCCAGATTTTTCCAGGCACCGGGTTTCAGTAATTGATGCAAAGAAGTATTATCCGGCAGACGCAGCACCTCGGCCAGGGCCTGATCGTCCGTTTCGGAGAAATCAAATTCGGTGGCAAATACATCACAATCAGTCAGATAGCGGAGTGCCGTATCCAGCCAGCCGAACGCCCGCGCATCCCGTACGTGCATCGTCCCAAACAGGTAAGAAGTCGGACCACCGCCCTTAGGCGTGATTTGCCAAAGCAAAGAGTTTTTGGTCATTTGTGTGAAGGGTATTTCTTTTCTGCTTTGCAAAACGTTGATTATTAAGATAAAAGGACAATGTTCCTTGTTCTCTTTTTGCCTTTTTGCTTTTTGTCTCGTTGCCCCTTGCTATTTTGCCTTTTGCAATTTATTTGCGAGTTCCCGACACGGGATTTTTTGCCATTGTTCAGCCTTTTTGTTCCACGGTTGAACGGTCAGGATGTACAAACCGGCACTGTCGGGTTGGGTGGTGCAGCCACAAAGGTAGAGTGCGGTTTGCCGAAAATTACGTTCGGTGCCAAACATTGGTGTGTGTAATTCCGCATTCGCCCAGTCATCCAACAACATTTTAGTGCCGTGATCATACGCGTTTTCTTCCCAAAGTGCCTCTTGCTCAATGCTTTGGGTAAAAGACCTCGCGGGCGCATAAAAAGTCGCTTCCGTTTGGGTGTTGCTGTACAATTTCCAGGATAAGGCTTCCGGCCAGGCATCAGCAAAGTGCAGGAAGGGACCAATGGCCGCCAAAATCAACAGGATGCGTTGGGCATTGGTTTTGGGCAAAAATGTCGCATCTGACTGTGCATAGACCACCCACACCAATGCGGCCAGCGTAATATTCCAGGGAATAACCACGGCATTCCAGTTTAAACCTAATGGACTGAGCATGAGCACAATAGCGCCATGAAAAACCAACACCAGCCAACGAAAAGCAGGTCGGCTACGCGGCCACAACAACCCAAAAGCCAATACTATTTCCAGCATGGCGACTCCATAACCAAGTGCCGAAAAATTGGCTAAAGGCGCGGTAAACCGAAAAGCCGAACAGAACCAGGCAAAATTATCTTCCGCGAAATAAGGCGTCAGTTTATGGAAGCCACTCCATATATACACGGCGGCTATCAGCCAACGTAAAGTATCGCGCGTTTCCGTGGCGGATTGACCAAACAACACAATAGCCAACACCAGCCCATACAACCAAACCCAGGGCTGCAACCGATTCAAATCGAGGCCACAAAGGAGTAATAAACACACTAAAAGAATAACAATTGGTATTTTTTTAGTCGAAAAAATCAACACAGCGGCGAAGGAAAGCAATAACGCACTGATGTTAAACAAAGACCATCCGGCAGCTTCCCGATGCGCCTCACCGACGACAGGCAGCAGTGGAAATAGCGTACGGGCTGCCGCATACCACAGTGGCCAGGAAAGAACTATACCGCTCAACAGACCCAACGCAGTAAGCAGGACTACTTTTTGCGTCAGTACTAAACGGTTGAAAGACATTGATTTACACGTATTGAATTTTTAATAAAATGACTTAAAGCCGTTGTCTGTACGTTTACTGCAACCTCCTCACCAACGGTTTCCCTTCCAGCAACCCGTAACGTTGCAGCGTCTTTTCAAAGTTGACGGCCTTTTTCAGTGCTTCGTCATGGGAAGACTCTATTTTACCCAGCCAGACCACGTATCCTTTCTCGCCCGCTGAAATGCAGGTACTACCCACTACTTCGGCTTTCAGGCCTCTTTTGCGCAGTACAGCGACCCGGTCCACAGCATTGGCGCGGGTAATATACTGGTTATCCTGCACCAGCCAGCCGTGTTGCCCCACCAGCGTGGCGCACAGATCGGGCAGCGAAGGTTTGGCGGTGGGCTGATCGTCTTCGATGCCAGCAGCGGTGGTTTTTTCATCGTCGCCAGATAAATTGATGGTCGGCTCTTCGTCGTCATTGCCCGATAGACTGATGGTCGGCACCTCGTCGCTTTTGGTTTCCAGAAATTGTTTGGGTACGCCGGTCGGCTCGCCGCCGTAGGGAACGATTTCGTCGTTGGGCGTGTACCCGGGCTGGTCTTCGGGATTGGGGCCGGTCCGCAATTTTTCCATGCGCTCTTGGTCGGCCAGCGTTGGGTGGTGGGTATTGAGTACCAGCCAGACCAGCGGCATGAGCAGTAAGAACGCCAGTCCGCAGACCCATTTTTGCACCCGCTGGCCACTCATAAAACGATTATAGGCCGTGGCAGTCTGGCCAAGCGGTTGGCGCAGCACCTTTTTGGCAGGGTCGAGCAGCAGGTATTTTACGGGGCGGGAGACTTTGTTCCAGGCCACCGTGAGGGTGCCAGGCGGAGCCAAACGCGCCACCTCGCCGCTGGCAGTATTATTGGTAATGGCCTGATACCAATCGGCGCGGGTCACCCAATGCGTGATGTTCCGGTCTTCGCCATAAATGCCGAGGCGCGAAGGATTGGCCAGGGCGCGAACGCCATTTTCGGCACTGACGACGGCCAGTCCAAAGCCGCTGAACACGCATTGATTGCGCAGTTCGATGAGATAAGGGTCTGTGGGAGAAGGAAATACGTCTTCGGCGATGGCTACCCACTGTTCATCGGCCTGGTAGCGTTTGAATTGTTCAATGGCAAAAATGTAGCGGTATTTGCGCCAATTGCGCAGCAGAAAAAACCACAATAGGGTCGTAATCAGGGCCAGCCCGAGGATAAGACCCAGGTTGCCTTCCAAATGCAGGCTAATCAGCCAGGTACGACGCGTGGCGTAAAAAACTGCGTACAGTACAGCCGTGGCAATGGCCCCAAAAGCGGCGGCATCCCAGGCCAGGTATATTTCGTTGAGGGTGTATTTTACCTCCTCCGATTTGTCGCGCGAGGTGGCTTCATACGTGCAGGTGAAGTAGGAACCGTCGGCTTTACGGAACGTCATTTTGCCATCGGCCACCAGCCCGTCCTCGCCGACATTGTCGAGTTCTACGGCCTCCGAGCCCGGCAGCGGCTCGAAACGCTGGCGGTAGAAGTTGCGTAGAAACGGGATAAAACGCCGCTTCACCTCGTCTTCCGTAAGACCAGAACGATGTCGTTCAAAAAACTGGCTGTTCGTACTTAGCATTCACTGATATAGTAAAAGTTGAGAAGTTGAGAATGTTTAGAAAGGTTGAGATATTGACTATGAATACTTTACATTTGGTTTTTGTTCAAAATTGCTTTGCGTTGACTATGATTAATATGGACTGATAAAGGTCTGTAAAAAATGGTTGATAAGGATTTATAAAAATTGATAAAGGTTTATAAAAAAGGGTTGATGAAGGTCAGTGTCCACCTTCATCAACCCTTATAAACTGTTATAAACCCACTTACGCTTTCTTATTCATCTGGTATTCCACTTTGCGCGCATCGTTTTGGCGTTGCTGGATCACCTGAATGTAGTTGCGGGCCTTTTTGTTGCCGTATTTTGTCCAGGCTTTTTGCGCCCATTCGAGAGCAACATCGAGTTTCCCGCCTACTTCGGAGGCCACGGCCATATTGTAGGCGGCGCGTCCGGCGGCCTTTGGATTGTCGGTGGCGCGTATTTCGATATTTTTCCAGATTTCGGCGGCTTTGTTCCATTCGTTACCGCGCGCGTAGCGGGTGGCCTGCTCCATTTGGGTTTTGTAACCCTTGGCATCGTCGTAGTACGTGCGGCTCACCTGTACATACAGGGGCGCGATGCGGGAACCGTAGCGTTGGCCACCATTATAGGCCACATCCCGCGAGACATTGACCGCCGAAGGCAGACTATTCAGGGCCGATCTTTCATCTTTGCCGGTGGCATCTCTTTCCAGGTAATCGTCGGTGGTGAACTCATCAATGATGATTTTCGTCTTCGGGTCGTACATGCGCCAGCCCATCCGTACACCGGTACGCATGTGCGCATTGTATTGAACGTCAATGTATTCCTTACCATTTTTGTCTTTCCGTTTGGTCTCGCTACGGCGGGCCGCCGCCGCATTGTCCGAATCGAAGGATTCAATAGTGACCACCGCGTCCGCATCATACTGCTGGCAAATGCGTTCCACTTCGCTCCATTCGAGCGGTGCGGGCAGGTTGGCTCCGGCCTTGCTGCCGGTCATTTCGATGCCCGTATTCTTCACCGCAAAACGCGGCGTACGGGTGAGTGCCGCCGATAATCCGCGGACTGCTTCGGCCCGGCTTTGGCGGTCTTGCCCGATGGCTTCGCCGGTGACGAGGCCTTCCAGCACATTGAGCCAGCCTTTGGAGGGTTTACTACGATCCACGACGGCCACGGTGGCAATATGATCGGGTATTTTCATTTCGGCGGGTTGCAGCACGGTGAGGTTGGTGGTTTTGTTGCAACTGGCCAGACCGATCAGGAGAAATAAAAATGCCGGTATTTTGGCATTTAAAAAGCACTTATTAATCATAAGGAATTGATTGTTAACTGGTTGTGAAAAGAAGATTGTTTCGGTAAAATTCGGAAAATTTCGGGAATGGTGAACCATTTTTACGAAAAGACATTCCGAAGGGAATAGAAAAAAAATGTGGTCAATGTGGACAATGTAAAAAGTACCAGCGGTTGGGATCAACCCGACATCATTCTGGCGGGCGGCGGGCTTTCGGGATTGACGCTTGCGCTTGAACTGGCCGGTCAACCTTTCTTTCAACATCATAAAATCCTGCTGCTGGATCGGGACGAGAAAGACCGGAATGATCGTACGTGGTGCTTTTGGGCCGCAAAGGAAGAGGTGCTGCCCCCAGTAACGTTCAAAACTTGGGACGAATGTCGGTTTTTTAGCGACGATTTGGCGATTACGCTGGATATTAGCCCCTATCGCTACCACATGGTGCGCGGCCTGGACTTCTATCGCTGGGCCAAACAAGCATTGGAAAAGCACCCGAATGTGCGCCGCCTGACGGCCAATATAACCGGCATAAATGCCCAAACGGGCTGCGTTTATACCGATCAGGGCGATTTCACCAGCGAGGTGGTTTTCAATAGTGCCTTCACCCAGCGTCCGTTGGTGCCTGCGGCCAATGCCCAGTATCCGCAGCCGCCATTTTCGGTGCATAGCACTACGAAAAATGATGCGGCTCACTACGTGCATTTACTGCAACATTTTCAGGGCTGGATGATTGAAACACCGGCGGCTGCTTTCGATCCCCAGACCGTAACTTTCATGGATTACCGGCTGGAACAGCATGGCGAAACCCGTTTTGTGTATGTGCTGCCTTTTTCGGCGACCCGCGCTTTGGTGGAGTTTACGGTGTTTTCACCCGCTTTATGTCCGCCAGAAGAATATGATCGGGAACTGAATACCTATATTCATGACCAATTGAAAATCAAGGAGTTCGCAATTGCGGAGCGGGAATTTGGCATTATTCCAATGACGGACCGGCCCTTTGCGCTTAGAGAAGGGCGGGTAATCAATATTGGTACGGCGGGCGGTTTTGTGAAGGCATCCAGCGGTTATGCTTTTCTACGGACGCAGCGGCGTTTGCGGGCTTTCGTGGCAGCCTGGGTACGGACGGGAAAGCCGGATACCGGCCTTTTGCAATCGGCCTGGTACTATCGTTTTTTTGATAGCGTGATGTTGCACGTGCTGGATAAGAAGCGAGTGGCGGGCAAGGATTTTTTCACCCGTTTATTTCGTCGGCTTCCGGCCCCGCTGGTGTTTCGCTTTCTGGATGAAGATGCTACTTTTGGGGAAATTTTACGGCTGCTTTCCGCGCCACCGACCTGGCCTTTTTTGGTAACGGCAATGTCACGGCTACGGCGTTTTTTTTAATAACTGATGGAACCCATGCCACCACTCAAATTCGGATTTTCATTTAGACAAATTGCACTCACTTTTCTAAAACCGCTCAGCGGTGACCTCTCTGCACATGACCATTCCTTCTTCTTGCCTCCGGGCAGGCATCACCGGCGGCATTGGCAGCGGAAAAAGCACCGTCTGCCAAATTTTTCAGGGGCTTGGGGTGCCTATTTATTATGCCGACATTCGGGCGAAGTGGCTAATGCAGTACGATGAAGATTTAAAAAAAGGCATTATCGGGATATTTGGCCCATCGGCTTACACGTCAGAGGGCCAATATGACCGTCCGTGGGTGGCGCAAATCGCTTTTAGTCAGCCGGAAAAACTGGCCGCGCTGAACGCCCTGGTGCATCCGGCAGTGGAACGCGATAGCCGCGCCTGGCATGAAGAGCAGGCCATGCACGGTGCCGCTTACACCATCAAAGAAGCGGCACTAATGATCGAAAGTGGCAGCCATCTTAAACTGGATGTGCTGCTGGTAGTGACCGCCCCGGAAGCCCTGCGCCTCGAACGCGTGATGGAGCGGGATGGCCTGAGTGCCGCACAAGTGCAGGCGCGGATAGACAGCCAATTGCCCGAAACGGAAAAAGTACGGCTGGCCGATTATGTGATTAATAATGACGGTGAACATTTGTTGCTACCACAGGTGATGGAAATTCATCGGCAATTGCAGACCAGGGTGGAAACAAAAAGGATTGAGTCTTGATTTTTTTCCAAAAAATGTTTTGTGAAGTGTGGGTATGTGTGTACATTTGCGGCTCGAATTTCGAGATTCTGATTTACAACTCATTTTAGTACAATAGTCATGAAAAAAGACATCCATCCGGCCTCTTATCGCACTGTGATCTTCAAAGATATTTCCACAGATGAGGCATTTCTTGGTAAATCCTGCACCAACTCCAAAGAAACGGTGACTTGGGAAGATGGTAACCAATACCCTCTGGTGAAAATGGATATTTCGGCTTACAGCCACCCATTCTTTACCGGCAAAATGAAATTTGTGGATACGGCTGGTCGTATTGACAAGTTCAATAAGAAATTTGCCAATTCCAAGTTCGCCAATGTCAAGGCTGATAACGAACCTGCGGCGGCAGAATAAAGCCAATCTTATTTGGTGGCTTGTTAACTAGTATTGACGTGGTCATTTTTTGGAAAAGTCCCGATAGGCGATGCGCACATTGGGACTTTTTTTATTGCCATATACCCTCTGAACTCAATGCGCATACTGTCGGCGGCTAAACCCGCCTTTACCTCATGTTGAACATCATTCTTTTTGACACCGATGTGCGTGGGCACTTATTGCCGCTCACCGCGACGCGGCCCATTGGCGAACTCCGCCTGGGGATTCTTACGCTGCGCGAAAAATGGGAACGCCAAATGCGCGCTTCCGTTTCCTACATCACCCAGGAATATTTGCAGCAGAAGTACCCCATTCATTTCGAGGAAGAAAACCTGATCGTGAGCGGGAATATCGTGCCGAATGCCGCTATTTGCCGCCGATTGGAAGAGATCAAACTGGGGGAAGCACTGCTGTGCAATGGCGAACTGGTGGCCGCTCGACTGAATGAAAGCCAGATCGAAGACTTGCTCGAAGATGAGGAAGTACGTGAATTACGCGGTACGGAACTGGAAGCGGATTTCCCCCTGGTACAGATCAATCACCTGTGGAATTTCGTTCATTTGAACGCCGCCGCCATTGCCGACGATTTCAAACTACTGACCGCCGGGCGCAAATCGCTGCCCATTTCTACTTCCAATCAAGTCATTGGCCCTATCCAAAACCTGTTTGTCGAAGCGGGCGTAAAAATGGAATGTTGCACCCTCAATCTCAGTGCCGGGCCGATCTATATTGGTGCAAATGTGGAAGTTATGGAAGGCAGCATGTTGCGTGGCCCGCTCTCTATCGGTCCGGATTCTATCGTCAAAATGGGCACGAAAATCTATGGCCCCACCACTATTGGTCCTGGCTGTCGGGTCGGCGGCGAAGTGGCCCGCTCTATTATGCTGGCCAATTCCAATAAGGGCCATGATGGTTTTCTGGGCGATGCAGTGCTCGGCGAATGGTGTAATCTGGGGGCCGATACGAACAATTCCAACCTAAAAAATAACTATTCGGAGGTGAAACTCTGGGACTACGAGACCGAACGTTTCGAGAAAACGGGGCAGCAATTCGTCGGGCTGATCATGGGCGACCACGCCAAATGCGGCATTAACACGATGTTCAATACCGGCACCGTGGTGGGTGTGTTTGCTAACGTATTCGGGGCGGGTTATCCGCGCAATTTCGTTCCCGATTTTGCCTGGGGCGGCCCCGATGGCGGTTATCGCACTTACAAACTGCAAGAAGCCTACACCACCGCAACGGCCGTAATGGCTCGTCGCCAAACGGTGTTTACGGAGTTCGATCAGGCAATTTTGCTACATGTGTATAAGAATAGTGCAAAATATCGGGGCTGGGAAAAAGGAAATGAGTTATGAGGGATGAGTTATAAGTTATGAGTTATGAGTTATGAGTGACCCGTCCTGAAATAGGTTGACAGATTTGTTAGAAATATTGGTTTAAAAATCAAGGAACAAAAAGTTGTTTATTGATATTTTGGATGCCATTTTCAAAGACGATTTGTGGGGTATTATAGTTCAAATTCAGATGTGGTC
>JANPIV010000049.1:0-5469 GCA_031425155.1 Saprospirales bacterium
TTATTAAGCATATAATTGGTTTTAAGGAACGTGTAAAGAATAAGTTATTAATGGTGTCTTCGTGTTGAGTTGTCATGTCGTAGAGAAACGGAGACATCCACACAAGCCAGGTTATCAGACAGGCCTTCATTAGGAAATTCCGGATGACCTGGCTTGTGTGGATGTCTGCACTCCGTTACGACATGACAACTAAGAAAAACGAAACTTCACAAATTATTTTTTTATACGTTCCTAAACACAAAACACAAAAATTAAAATAGGAATTGAAACACAAAAGGCACAAAAGAACACAAAAGTATAAGTAGTTCTTTTGTCTTCTTTTGTGCCTTTTGTGTTTAAAAATATTTTATGTTTCAAATTACTTTATGTGTTTCAATTCATTGCAAAGCCCTTGTACGCGCAGTCACCCGCCATTGATCCCGAGCCGCACCCTCTTCCGCCGCCCAAACCCAATCATGCAGGGCCATCGTCGGACAAATATGGATGGGCACGCCATACACACAATCGCCCACCGAAAATTGGTCCGTATTAGGTAAAGCAATGACCAGGTGTTCTTCGCTGTGGCCAATCATTTTATAAGGAGGAAGGTCGAAAAAATGCACACGCGGCGGTGTCATTTCCGAAGCAATGGCTTTATGGCCCAAATCAAGACAGAGTTTGTTATGGCCCGGTTTACTGATAATACGGGTCATTATCACTGCGGCGTGTTGGAACTTCAAATCGGCAAATTTGGACGAGTAACCCCAATCCCACAACAGCACAGTCCCCGGACTTAAAGTACGCTGTGGATCGGCGGCGTGACAGGGTAGGGTAGGGGTGCCGCCGCAAATCACTTCTTCCAGTGGAATATCCAGATTTTCTAATGCTTTTATTAGTGCAAGCACGGGTTGGAAAGCAGCGGCACAGGCAGCGGCTCTTTGCTCCGGGTCGGCGGTATGCAGATGGCCATCGTAGGCGTGCAGACCGCGCGGACGCAGCCAGCGCGAGGCAGTGAGTTGTTGATATAAAGCGAGGGCTTCCGGGCCGGGTGGGATACCGGTGCGTTCCATGCCGACATCCAGGTCCAGAAAAACATCCAGCGGCACACCCAGTGTTTCTGCTTGATTTTCAAGCAATTGCGCTTGTTCTTTATTATCCATCAAAGTAGAAAAACGAACGTCCGGGTAGTTTTTTATTAATACAAATAATTGTTGAATAGCCGGGCCATACAGCGGATAAGCCACCAATATATCTGATCCACCGCTGGCGGCCACCATGTTGGCTTCGCTCAAAGTAGCACATTTGAAGCGCGTAATACCTGCCTCCACCTGCCTCCGAATGACTTCCGGTAGTTTATGGGTCTTCACGTGGGGCCGCAGGCGTTGCACATCACCGGCAATAGCGATCATCTGCTGAATATTATGGCGAATACGCTCCGGGAACAACAGAACGGCCGGGGTTGGCACGGCTGTTTCGTTGGTTATTTTGTACCAATCAGACATAGTGGGCGGTTAATACAATTCAAAAATAGCCTCTATTTCCACCGCAATATTCCCCGGTAAAATCATGCCCACTGCACTGCGCGCACCGCGTCCATTTTCGTCTCCCAGTACCTCGACCAGTAATTCACTGAAACCATTAATAATTTGTGGTTGCTGACCAAAGCCCGTTTCGCAATTGACCATACCCAGCGTTTTGACCAGTCTTTTGATACGGTCAAGATCGCCAATCTGGGCGCGGATGGTGGCCAGCATGGTCAGTCCGGTCTGGCGGGCCGCCAGTTTGGCTTCCTCCACCGTAAGGTCTTTACCCACTACGCCCGTGATCAGGCTGCCATCCAGTCGCGTCGGTGGCTGGCCCGAAACGAACAGCAAATTGCTAGTAATCACCACCGGATGATAGACGCCGCCAGGCGGTGGAGCGGGCGGAAGTTCGAGTTGTAATTTTTTTAGTTGGGCTTCGATCATGGGAATGGTTACTGGTTATTTGTTACTGGTTATTAGTGCGACAGTCGCCGTTTATGCAGGGTAAGGTAGGTTTTTTGAGTATTTGAGGATACGAGTATTTGATCAATTAACTGATTATTATGTGCTTTGATCAAATCCTCGCATCCTCAAGGGATTCACCATACAGTGTAAGATAGGTTTTTTATATTTCACCCCATCATCCAGCGATAACAAGTTTCCCATTCCTGCGCCCAAAAAGCCTCGTCGTGCCGACCGCCTTCGCGGACGCCCAGGTATAATTCATGCTGCGGAAAACCGGCGTAAGTCAGCGTCTGGAACATCTGTTCGGTTCTTTCTACGGTCCCGGCACCTTCCTGTTTGCCTGCGGTCAGGTAGATTCTCATGGGGTAGTGCCGTCCGGTTCTTTGCACCAGCGGAAACAGGGCCGGAGCAGCCCACAGCGACGGAGAAAACACGCCCAGTTTGCTGAAAATATCCTGGTGTTTCAGGCCGGTGTAGAGCGTAATCAAACCGCCCAGCGAACTCCCGACGAGGGCCGTCTGCTCGCGCCACGGAATGGTACGGAGTTTTTTGTCCACAAAAGGTTTCAGTTTGTTGGCGATAAAGTCGGCGTAAGCATTGCCCTCGTGCGTGAAACCGCCTTGCCGGGTCATAGGCTGAAACTCGCTGCGCCGCCATCTTTTTCCGTGTTCGATACCGATCAGAATAGACTGTTCCACGCCTTCCATGCCCAGTCGCCGCAGTGTATTATGGACTTCCCAGGACTTGCCGAACGGCGCTTTCCAGCCTTCAAAAATATTCTGTGCATCGTTAAAATACACCACCGGATAGTGCCGGGTGGGATGGTCATGATAGTCAGCGGGCAAAAAAGCCCAGATCCGGCGGCGGCGTTTCAGTCCCGGAATACCGATGGCTTTGGCTAATAAAAAAGGATGGGGGCTGTATATTTCGTTTTTTACTTTCTTGCTTTTGGCAGCCATTTTTGTGTGGAATAAAAGTTTTAGGGGTTCTAATCCGGCTATACGAATAAGCCGTGGCAAAAATTGTAGAACAAATTTTCCTGAATAAGTTGTTATTTAGACCCAATTTAGTACCTCGGCTCTATTTAACTTGCTGTATTGCAAGTTGTTAGTATAGAAAAAGTACAACATTTTTTGATTGATGGATGCAGATGGAGGAATGTTGATATTTGATGGGGCCATGACGTGTTCCTTTACATCAAAATTCAACATTCGTCAATCTTATATCATCAATCGAAATTTTTTTCCATAAAACCAATAACCAATTAATTATTACCCACTCATGGATTCCCTCACCCACATTGCCATTGGTGCCTGCATGGGCCAGGCCTTTGCCGGTAAAACCGTCGGCAGAAAAGCCATGCTTTGGGGGGCACTGGCGCAGAGCATCCCGGATATTGATTTTGTGGCGGCTTTCTGGATGGATACGCCGAGTAGCCTGCTGGCGCACCGGGGGTTCACGCATTCTTTCCTGTTTGTGCTGCTCATCACGCCATTTATGGCGCTGATGGCCGAGCGTTGGCACCGCCCGCATAATATTTCCCTGCAACGATGGATGTGGTTTTTTGGCGCGGTGATTTTCGTGCATTTATTTCTGGATGCCTTTAATAACTATGGCGTCGGGTGGTTCGAGCCATTCAGTCAGCAGCGGATTTCGTTCAATGTGCTGTACGTGGCCGACCCGTTTTTTTCCATAGGGCCGGGCATTGCCTGTGCGGCTTTGATTTTGCTGGGCAAAAAACACCCGAAACGAACGTTTTGGTGGCGATTTGGCCTGATTGCGAGCGGCGTGTATTTGCTTTATTGCACCGGAAATAAACTAAAAATGGACGCGGATATTCGGGCGATGCTGGATAAACAACACATCGCGCATACCCGCTATTTTACGACCCCGGCACCGCTCCAAAACTGGCTTTGGTACGTCGTGGCGGGCAACGACGAAGGTTATCACGTGGGTTATCGTTCTTTGTTTGACCGGGATAATGCTATGCAATTCCAGTATTTTCCGCGGAATGAAAAACTACTCGAGCCCGTCCACGACCGCGAAAACATACAACGACTGATTCGGTTTTCCCAGGAATTTTATACCGTAGAAAAATATAGTGACACGCTGGTATTCAATGATTTACGCTTTGGTCAGATCATCGGCTGGCAGGACCCGCACGAAAAATTTGCCTTCCACTTTTTTATAGATTTACCAGCCGACAATCGTATGGTGGTGCAACGCGGACGTTTTGCCAAATGGGATTGGGACGTAGCGCGGGGATTCTGGCGAAGGGTGCAGGGGAATTAAAGTCGCGGTAAATCCACCGATACCTTATGCCAAAACGAATCATCCAGCAAACGCGCACTGCCTAGCAAGGCCGCATTTTCCATCAATTGCGAAGCAACGATCGGTATAGCAAGACCGCTTTGCTGAATATTTTCCTGAAAACTTCCCGTAAACAGCGGCAGCGCGTGGGCAATATTTCCGCCGACGATCAATATTTCGGCCCCGAATAGCTGGAGCCACGGACTGAGGCATTCCGCCAGATTTTTACCGAATTGATTAAAAAGGCCAGCGATAGACGGTTCCGTCTCTGCTTTTTCCATCAATTCTTTTACTCCGCTAATTTTTTCTCTCGTTTTATTTTCATACTCTTCTATAAACCAACGCGTAGAAAAATAATCGTCGGCGATCCCTTCATGAAACGGTAAATGCCACAAACAGCCCTCTTTGGGCACCAGCGCACCCGAGACGACGGGAATGCCCCGGTTCAAAAAAGCAGAACCGAAACCCGTGCCGAGCGTGATGACCACGACTTTTCGGAATGCTTTGCCCTGTCCCTGCCAGGCCTCGCCGATGGCAAAACAAGTCGCATCATTCAGAAAACGCATGGGCAATTTCTGATCGGTCGCCAGCGAGGGCCGCAACGTAGTAGCAATGCAGAGATCGTAGAGCCGGGGGAATTTGTGGTGCATTTTCGATACGCCGTTCTGGTAATCGAACGGCCCCGGCATGGCAAAACCAATCCCATCCGGTGGAGATTCATCCAGCCTTAAAAGTGTGTGATTCAAGGCGTTGGCCCAGCTGTGCAGCACCACGTCCGCAGCGGCTTCATGGTCGTAGGATGCCCGGAAAAGGGTGTTTGGCAGCAGCGTTCCCTCCTCCATATTTACTGCCGCGCAAGTGATGTGCGTACCGCCAATATCCGCACCGATGGAGATTTTCATGTTTGAGAAGGTTTGGAAAAGTTTATAAAAAGAATGTACAATGGTTTGATTTGTTTGTAAAACGGAGCGTCGTTGCCTCCCCCGGCCTGCGGCCACCCCCTCCGAAGGCAGGGCTGTTCAGTTCTCCTGAATTTTGGAAGGTCAATGACGATGAGGCAAATTTTGTTTTGTTTTAGATTTTTTTGAAAGTTTTTGACAACGTTACGAGGTTATTTTCTTTCAAAAGCCAAATAAAATTTGAGAGTGATTTGAAAAAGGTGTTGATCCACTTAGAACTGAACAGCCCTGCC
>JANPIV010000050.1:0-111526 GCA_031425155.1 Saprospirales bacterium
ATGTCGCTTGGATACTTCGCCCGTTTGGGCGTACTTTGCATCGTACTCATTACGTGTGGCTTTTATGATTAGACACCACAAAATTCACCGTTTTGAGTACATTTTTTAGCGTTTTTAGGTTTTAAAACAGCTTCTAATAAACTCAGTGAGCCTCTATTTACTCAGCGAGCCTCTGTGAAATAAAAAAATTGTCACAGAGGCTCACAAAGAAATAAGAGGCTCACGGAGAAATAATCACATCATGCCGCCATCCGATCATATTCGCCTTTCAGGCAATACCATCCGAATAGGCCAAGTCCGGTCATAATAGGAATAAAGACCGGAATAATCGTGTACCAGAAAATGCGGGTATCCAGTGCCGGACTTTTACTGAATTCGGTGCCGGCCTGATGCACCATGAGATATACCGCATATACCGCCAGGGCCATCCAAAGCAGGCCTGCGAGTCGTTTTAGTGAATTCATTTTGCAGTGATTGAATTGTAAATGAAAAATTTATTTAAAAGTTACTTCACCAGTACCTGCACATCCATTTTGTCTTTTTCCAGGACGGCCGCTTCATTGGCTTCTTCGTCTATTTTATTGGGTAAATAGAAGAAACCAATCACAAAACAAACAGCAGCAATCACAATGGGATACCATAATCCAATAAACGGATCGCCTGCGGGTGTGTCAGCAGTTTTAGAAACATCAAATAAACGCGTAGCAATCAAAGGCGTGAGACCTCCGAAAATACCATTCCCGATGTGATAAGGCAAAGACATGGACGTGTAGCGAATGCGGGTGGGGAACAATTCCACCAGAAACGCAGCAATAGGCCCATAGACCATGGTGACATAGATAATCTGGATTAAAACTAATAGTACCAATGCCCAGAAATTAGAGGAAGACAACCACGTGGTTTTAGTCTTTAATTCCTTCGGTGTAGCCGCCCGGTCTTTACCAAAAGTCGTTTTAGTAACTTCTTTATACGTATTTCCGTCGGTAAAAGCTTTGGTCATAGTTTTAGTCACTACCGAATCGCCCGTGGCAGCATCGAGGGCGAAGACTTGTCCGACCGAGCCCTTATCTGCTATTTCCGTTTTATTAGTAGTACCGGAAATACTATATATGGTCTTGTAAATAGGCCGGTAAGTCAACACCGCCAACAGCATACCGGCCAGCATGATCCATTTCCGCCCGACTTTATCGGAAAGCCAGCCCCAGAGAATAAAGAAACCCGTCCCGAAACCAATAGCGGTCAATATAATATAACGCGTCTGCACAAACTCCACCGAACAAGTACGTTCTATAAAAGTCTGGGCATAAAACTGACCCGTGTACCACACCACACCCTGACCCATTACCGCACCAAAAAGTGCCAGCAGTACCAGTTTGAGATTCGGCTTTTTAGTAAATGATTCTTTTAGTGGATTAGCAGAAATCTTACCCTCGCGTTTGATCTTGGTAAACATCGGCGATTCCGCCATTTTCAAACGGATATACACCGAGATCATGACCATAATAATGGACATCCAAAACGGTACCCGCCAGCCCCAATCATTGAAAGCAACGTCGCCCAGCGAGGATTTGGCACTCAAAATGACGCCCAAGGCCAAGAACAAGCCCAGCGTAGCCGTAGTCTGAATATACGAGGTGTAATAACCGCGTTTGCCCACCGGAGAGTGTTCGGCCACGTAGGTCGCCGCGCCACCATATTCACCACCCAGCGCGAGGCCCTGAATCAGCCGCAGGGCCAGAATAATGAAGGGAGCCGCCGCGCCGATCTCCTTATACCCCGGCACAAAACCGATGGCAAAAGTGGACAGACCCATCAGCAGCAAAGTCACTAGAAACGTGTATTTCCGGCCCACCAGATCGCCGAGGCGACCAAAAAACAATGCCCCAAACGGCCGCACTACGAAACCGGCGGCAAAGGTGGCCAAAGCGGCCAAAAAGGCAGCGGTGGGGTTTTCCGAAGGAAAAAATTTGATGGCGATGATCGGTGCCAGAGCACCATAGATGTAAAAATCATACCATTCGATCAATGTTCCGAGCGAACTGGCGAAGATCACCTTCATCAATTCCCAGCCGGATTTTTGTTCATGATTGCTCATTATAGCGTCTTTTTTCGTTAAAAGTAAAATTGATTTTCAATTTGTGGTCATCAAAATGCGTAGATCCCGGTGAGCATCACGCGGACATTATTTACCGCGTCCACGCCATCGGTTTTTGCGGTCAGATCGCTCTGCGTGACGCCATATTGAGCGGAGGTGTATTCGACTTCCAGACCAAGCGTCATCTTGCCTTCTTTGATGCCAATCCGCGGCGAGATGCGCGTAATATGGTCAATATTGAGGTTGCGGCCATAGATGGTGCCCAGCGGAGCCTTCGCGCCATCAATGCCCTGATTCTGGGTATAACCGGCAAAAATGCCCCATTCCAGTTTGCCTTTGGAGCCGCTGATTTCCGTCCAGGCGGCCACCGTTTTCGCGTCGGCGTAATCAAAACCGCGCGTCGTATCGGCCAGCGTCTCCGTATAGCCACCCAGCATCACCTGATCAGCCATGTTGCCGCCCAGAGTACCTTCCACTTTCCAGGTGATGCGCGGGGTTAGATTCACCTTGGCGTAGGCGATCCAGGCCGTGCTGTTCAGGTGGGTTTTGTCCATGTTGCCCGCCCAGTTTTTGAGGCGTGGCCGCAGCGATTTGAAGTCGAAACCGGCACCGGCCAGAAACTTTCCGGTTTTGAATTGCGCCTGAATGTGGGCATTGGGCAACACCGCCGCTCGCTCATAAGCGGAGGAAGCGACCGAAGATTTATTGTCGGCCCCCGGCCCAAAACTCTGAAAGTCGCGCTCTTCCAGAATGGCCACCAATATATTGAATTTGGCGGTCGGTTTCAGCGTAAAGCGAATCTGCGGACTGCGGCTGAACGGCTGGAAAGGCACACCCGTACTAAAATTGTAAACTCCTGGATAACAGTCCGCTACAAACATCGGGTGCCAGTATTGGCCCAGCAAAAGTTCGTATTTGTTCCAACTGGCTTTCATCATGGCGTGGCGCAGGCGAAAGCCGTTGATGTCGCCGTCCGTGGTGCCAAAAAACTCGCCTTCGATCATGCCGGAGGTCTTGCCCCCCAGAAAATCCGGCCCGCTGATCTTGCCGGTGAGGCGTGATTGTACGGCGACCATGAAGGAATTAGGCGAGGCATTGACGTCCTTGCCATCCGGTCCGTTGGCGGCAGGAGCAGGATAAATGGAAAAGTGCCCTTCGCGCAAATTGACGGTTTGGCGACTATCCACGCCATAGTCCAGTTTCGCAAATCCGCTCCAAGTCAGGCCAAAAGTAGGAGTAGCAGCAGGCGCCGCAGGAGTCGTGGTATTTTGGGCAAAAAGCGCGGGCGCGACCGCAATCAGGGCAGTAGTTAAGAGGACAACAGGGTAAAAGTGTATTTTCATGGAGACGGGAAATAAGTTTGTGAACGACGGATGGTGGACTCGCGAAATTCCAACGCACAAACATATATACATGTCTATATAATTAGTTTATTTTGTTTTAATTATTTTTGCTGAAGGCGAATTATTTTTTGCGAAAATATTGTTTTTTGAAATGTCCTTTGTTTTTATTCTGAAAAGCAGGTCTATACTTATTATTTTTGAAATAATATTCTTGCTACATGTTATTTTATTTTTAAACAGATAAAAAAATTGGCCCAGAGTCCACGAGTGAGACTTTGAGCCGATTTTTATTTTGAAATAACCTTAAATATGTCGTGAAAACAAATAAGAATTTGAAATCACTTCAAAACCGCCTAAATCACCTTACTCAACACCTCCAGAATTTTAAAATATTCATCACTGGTCAGCGAATAGTTGCTGTTTTTGCCATCGCGGCGCACCTGCACAATGCCCCGATCTTTCAGGATGCGCAGGTGGTGACTGGCCACGGCCTGCTCTATTTCCAGGCGTTCGTAAATTTCCGTGACGTTCATGGTTTTTTGCTGATACAGCATTTCCACGATGAGCAGGCGATGCGGGTGCGCCATCGCGCGGAGCATCTCGGTGGCAGTTTCCAGATATGGAAAAGTGTAGGGCAATTCGGTCGGCATAAGGATTTTGTGCAAAGTGAGAATCTGCAAAAGTCAGGTCAAATCAATGGTAAATAATTGAAACGCGATCATTTTAATGTTACTGCCTTCACTTCCGCCACGTTTTTACACCCGGCCAGGCCCATCGTCAGTTCAAAATCGGCCAGCCAATTGCTCAAAAACTCTTCTACGCCCGCCTGACCATTCAGTGCCAGCGCATAACAGTACGGACGACCAATGCCCACCGCCGTAGCCCCCAGGGCCAGGGCTTTGAAAACGTCCGCACCGCCGCGCACCCCGCTATCGAATAGTACCGGCACTCTGCCATTCACGGCCTGCACTATTTCCGGTAAGGCCTCGATGGCACCAATCGCGCCGTCCACCTGGCGCCCCCCGTGATTGGACACATAAATGCCATCCACGCCATGATCGAGGGCCTGACGGGCATCATCGGGATGCAAAATACCTTTCAGGATAATGGGCAATTTGGTATGCTGGCGCAAAAAAGGCAAATCCGCCCAGGTAATATTCGGACGCGAATAAATACTGGTAAAAGTACGCACGGCTTTCAGTCCGCGCCCTTTGCGCAGGTTGGCTAAAAGTCCGCCGGGATGCCGCCGATTGGCCGCCAGCAGCGTAGCGATTGCGTTGGGCGTCACCTTCGATTTCGGTGCGGGATTGGGATTGGGCTCCTGCAACAGCCGCTGGAAAACCGGGTCGGAGGTGTATTGCGCAATACCCTTGCCCTGCAAAAATGGCAGCGAAGCCAGATCCAGGTCGCGCACCCGCCAGCCGAGCATGGTCGTATCCAGGGTGACCACTATGCCGGTGCTGCCACAAGCCTCCGCCCGTTGCAGGAAACTGGCCACCAGATCGTTGGAGCGACTCCAATACAATTGAAAAAAATGCGGCACCGTGCCCATTGCGGACGCACATTTCTCCATCGGCACGGAGGCCTGGTTGGAAAAAATGTACGGCACACCATAATTAGCGGCAGCCTGGGCTACGGCCAGATCGGCAGCGGGATGGGCCATTTCCAACACCCCGATGGGGGCCATAAAAAACGGCGTAGCGAGTTGCTGACCGAACAATTCCACCCCCAGATCACGCTGTTCCACGTCGCAAAGCATCCGCGGCACAATACGGTAGCGCTCAAAGCCACTGCGATTAGCCTGCATGGTGCTTTCCAGTCCCGCCCCACCGGCAATGTAGGCAAAGGCATCGGCACGCATTTTTTCTTTGGCCTTTTGCTCCAGCAGATTTATGTCAAAAGGGATGGTTTGGCGCAGACCAGCCGCACCCTGTACGTATATATGGCGTTGCCGGTCGAGGGCATTTGCTTTTTTCATATTAGTTTTGGTGTACTGTGAGTTGATTTTCAAGGAATTCTATGTAAAACAAAATTTTTTTTCACCTTTACCGCTCTACAAACGTCGAACAACGTTTGATAATTCGGAAACAAATTCTTCTAACAGCAAAAAAAATCGAAACACCATGCGCCAACCACTCTCTTTACTCATCCTCGGCCTGTTCGTTTGCCTCTCCATGTCGTCTTTCGCCTGGCAGCGTTCTGATGAATTTGGCAAGGCCGGTTACTACGCCGATGCCCTGCAAGGCCGCAAAACCGCCAGTGGCGAAAAGTACGACAAAAAATTACTCACCTGCGCCCACAAGTCGTATCCCTTCGGTACAAAACTGCGGATAACGCGTTTGGACAACAAAAAAGCGGTCATTGTGCGGGTCAATGATCGCGGACCTTTCACCGAAGGATTCGTAGTGGACCTGTCCCGCGCTGCCGCCCTGGAAATTGACCTGATTAAGGCAGGCCGCGCGAGTGTAAAAGTGGAAGTCGTGGAGCCCGACAAGATCGTTACGGCTTCTGCCTCCGTATCCCGGACGGCCACCGCCAGCACCGAAGATGGTCAGGAAGCAGCTGCCACCCGCACCAATACGCAGATCATCAAGCCAAAACAAAAAGCGGCTACAACTGCTGCCAAACCAGTGACTTACAACACGGAAGACCCAACTCCGGCCACCACACAAAAGGGAGAAACTGGCAAAGACGCCGCTGATTCGGATTTGTACAAAGTGGACTTGCGCACCCTGGCCAAAGCCGGTTTCGGCGTGCAGATCAGCACCATGTATGATGCGGATAATGTGATGCCGATGGTGAGCAAATTGCAAAACCAATATCCCGGCAAAGTGCTGGTGAGCCGCCAGCGCGATGAGGCCAGTAATGTGTCCACTTACCGCATTATTATCGGGCCATACCCAACGCGCAAAGCTGCTGAAAATCAGCAGAAAGTGTCGGAACGCAAAGGCAGTAAAAAGTGTTTTGTGGTGGATTTGTCCGCGATCTGATTACACTGTAAAGTAAGTTGATTTGAGTATTTGAAGATTCAAGTATTCGATCAATTACCTGATTATCAAGCACTTTGATCGAATACTCAAATACTCGCATCCTCAAGAAATCTATATTACGACGTACTGATGGATTTTTATATGCGTACTTTTGCTTTTTGGCTGATTATCAGCGGTTTAAGCATATTAACTTGTAGTCATCGCACTGGCAATGAGGTTGATAAGGCGACGGTCGCCTTATCAACCTCGTCGGCCAATAAAAATGAGCATCAGCCAGCACCGAACAAGCGGGTAAAGGTGGCCAGTTTGCGCCGTACGCCCTGCTTTGGTTCCTGCCCGGTATTTGCCGTGGAGGTGTGGTCGGATGGTCAGGTCATTTGGCAGGGCGAAAAGAATGTGGCGCGTTTGGGTACTTATACGGCCCATGTCCGGGCAGACTGGATCGCCGAATTGATGCAGGAGGCGGAGCAAAGCGGCTTTTTCCAGCTGGCCATCCACTACCCTACCAATGGCCGTCCGGTGCCCGATTTGCCGAAGACGATGCTTACGCTGCGCCGGGGCAATGCAGAACACCACGTCACCGACAGTGCGGATGCACCGCTGGCACTGTTACGTTTTGAAAGGTATTGGCAGGATAAACTGGAATTGCTGACCTGGAAGCGGGTGGCGCAGTGACGTTTTTAAAAGTAAGAGTGTTTTTTAAACACAAAGATTTTTTTTAACACAAAAGGCACAAAAGGATACAAAAGTATTACATCTACTTATGTGTTCTTTTGTGCTTTTTGTGTTTAGGAATGAGTGAGAAACAAGTTGCCATTTCCCTACATCTGGATGTCATTCCGACGGCAGGAGGAATCTGGCTGCGGGATATTGATAATCAACCCTTGGCCGGATTCCTCCTTCCGTCGGAATGACAACTCACGTAAGGTTAGTTCTAACAAGTTATTTTTACTCCTTAAACCCTTTAAAATTGAGAAACCGGGTGTTTTGCCGCCACGATCGCCCGTTCCGCCTGCAAAACATGCCGCTCAATGTGGGCGATGACAAACGAAAATGTGTCGCCCAGTTTCAGCCGGAGCCAGGGCATGATGGAAATGGGAATGCGGATTTGATTCAAATTGACCGAAGCGGCCGCATCCAGCAATCGGAGCATCGTTTCCTGTTGATCAATGAATTCCGCCAACATGGCCCGCGCATCGGGATACGCTGCAGGCACCGCATTTTTCGGCGCCTTCATCTTCGATTTCAACTTTCCGTCTGATTGCGGGAGCATAAGGTTGGTGAAATAATTTCCCAACCAACCGGAATGAAATTCCCGGGCGGGCACCGCGCCGTTTTGCCGGGCCTTTTGTATGGCTTTTTCTATGGCCGGCAAATAATAACGCCCGTAAATATTCAAATGCTCCAGGCATTGCGCAACACTCCATTGCGTCGGTGAAGGTTGGGCGGACAGTACTTCCGGCGGCAGCATTTGCCATTCACCAATGGCTTTTTGGAGCAAGGTTTCGGTTTGTTGGTGCAGGGATTCGAGTAGTTGAGCAGTGTGTGGCATGACTTTCTTTTTTTGTTGGCACAAAAGTCTGGCCTTCCCGAAAGATGATTCTTGGTAAAAACCAAGATTTTTCAAAGCCGTATCGTCCCCAAAAACTTGCTGAAATTAGTCGGGTCCAAACCCAGATAACTGGCTAAATATTTATGCGGTACCAATTGCAATATATGTGGACTGCGCTTCATCAAAGCCCGAAAACGTTGCTCGGCGGTGAAGGACTGCAACTCGATTTGCCGCGCCAGCACGCCCGCCAAAGTATGCGCCAGGGCCAGCCGGATCATCCGCTCGAGAGCGTGGTGTTTCAGCATTATTTCATCCAACTGCTGGAAAGTGGTCCGCAAAAACGCACTCGGCGTCAGCGTTTCCAGAAAATAGTGCGAGGGTTGCTGCAACAAAAACGAATCGGCCACGCCCGAAAAGGAGTAGGGATAAGTGAAAACAAGCGTCGCTTCACGTCCATCATCATGCAGCGAATACGCGCGTTGCACGCCTTCCAACACGAAATAAAGATATTTTTCGGTAGTGCCCTCAGCGGTGAGTATCACCTTGCGTCGGGCCTCGAAAGGCTGCCATATTTCGGCAAAATCTGCCCAGGCAGGCTCATGCAACGGCAGTATTTGCCGGGTAGTGGCCTGAAGATGAGCGAGCGCAGCGGAGAGATCGGTTTGCATCGGGCAAAAATACACTCCCGCGCCGACCTGTCCAGCAGCATCAGGATTCTACAAAAACCTTTTCGATGTCCAGTTCAAAACCTTCGAGTGCAGCGGATTGGATAAGCCCGGTTTCTTCCTGATAGGCAATTAATTTATAGCGTTGGTCCACGAGGCCATACACTTCCACGGATTTATTACGCGGATCAATTAGCCAGTATTCCCGTACGCCATTCCGCTCATAAGTTTCCCGCTTCACACCTTTATCGTACACCGCCGTGGATTTTGACAGGATTTCAACGACCAAATCGGGGGAACCAATGACTACCCGTTCTTTACTATCAAGAATGAACAAACGTTCTTTTTTGATAAAAAAAATGTCAGGATGATAAGCATTATTGTCATCAAGCACCACATCAAGGGGAGCGTGAAACATTTCGCCGGATGCTGTTTTTTCAGCATAATTATCCAACACCCGCTCTATTTTTCGCGAAATACGTTGGTGATCGAAGGTAGGGGATTGCTTTCGCACAAGTTCACCATTTATGAGTTCGTACCAGAAATCGTCGTTGTCGTCGAAATCCAGTGTACGGAACTCCTGGTAGGTCAGCTTTCTCTGCAAAACTTCCATGTGTCGTCGGGTTTTTGACGCAAATTTTAAAAAAAGCAAAAGGCAACAAGCAAAGGGCAATGCGCAGTCACCAACTACCAATAACCAATTGACCAATAACCCTTTAAGCGGAGAAAGACGTCCCACACCCGCAGGTGCTGGTGGCATTGGGATTGGTGAACGTAAATCCGCGATTGTCCAGTCCACTCACGAAATCCACTTCCATGCCCAGCAGGTAAATGGCGTGGGCCTTATTCATCGCCACCCGAATGCCATTGATATTGTACATATCGTCGCTATCGGTGGGCAAATCGAAACCCAGGACATAAGAAAAACCGGAACAACCACCGCCTTTCACGCCTACGCGCAGACAGTAATCGTCGGGCACATTTTCGGTTTGGCGAATCTGGTTCAGTTGCGATACCGCTCCATCCGTCAATTGGATCGGGTTGATGGCGGTCGTCTTAGTGGGTGCTTCGAGCACTGCTTCCATAATATTCATGTTTAGAAAAGTCGGGACAAAAATAAAAGGCATTCAGGAAATATGGTACATCTGCGTTCGATCTTTGAAAATCAATTACTTAATTCCAACGCACCGTATTAAAACCAGCAGCCTCAAAAATAGAAACTTAAAACGGAAACAAAGACCGGATTGTTCAAGGGGAGCGCACTATCTTTGCCCCCCTTTTGAATAAAAATTGCTAAATCAACCCGAGTTTAAATGGAAGCGTTGCTGGAAGTTCTGAAATATACTGTGCCCGGTCTGATCGTCGGTGCTACGGCCTATTATCTGTTAAAAACCCTGCTGGAAAGTCAAAACCGCAGCATCCAACTGGCCCAGCGTAATGAGGCCCTCAAAATCACTTTGCCGCTGCGCCTCCAGGCTTACGAACGCCTCACATTGCTCTGCGACCGGGCGGCCCTACCCAATGTGTTGCTCCGCGTCCGCATGTCGGGCATGACGACCGCCGAATTGCGTGGTGCATTGCTGCTGGCGATCAGCCAGGAATTCAGTCATAATACGTCGCAGCAACTCTACGTCTCCACCACCCTCTGGCAGATCATCACCCTGGCGAAAGACGAGACGCTGGCCGCCGTAAGCCGTGCCGCCGATGGTTTGGACGTGCAAGGCGATGCCGATGAATTCGTCGCTCATTTGTTACAATCGGCGGATGCACAAGGCTACTCGACGCCCCTGCAACAGGCCATCATTGCTATCCGCACCGAAGCGGCACAGTTGTTTTAATAAAATTTACAATGTGGCCAAGGGATGAAATGTGGCCAATGGATAAGAAGCGACTACCCAATAAAACGCAAAGGCTTGACAACGATACGGTTGTCTTTTTTGAGCCTTTATAACACAATAAATACAAACACAAATTCTGCTTTTTTGATCGGCCTCCCACCAGCAGGCCTTTAAAGCATACACCCTGAACGAACCGATCGTTTGGATTTTCTGCCACTACCCTGAAAGTCAATTAGTTGTCCATTTTATGTATAATTCAATTGACTTTTTAGCAGGAAGCTGCGCAAAAAATCAAATTTACGGAATTGGCAATACAGCAATTATTCCAAATAATATTACATGAAATCATATTTTTCTGGAATTAATTTGAGAAATGTGAATTAATTTTTGATTTTTTCTACTTTGTCAAAAAAAAGGGTTATGACGGAAAACCAGCGGGATTACCGAAACAACCACTTTTGCAGCATTTTTTAAACCACAAAAATTTTTAGTCGAAAAAACCAAAACTCTTAGGCCCGGTCGCGATAAAAAGCCAATCTTTGTCGCCCTGTCTCTATTGAGAAGTAATTTCATCAAAGCTTATTTCGGAGATTTTCCAATCTTCCAAATGCACCATTAGGTATGACAACTGACTGCCAAATGGTATGGGACAACTGTCTGCGTACCATCAAAAAAAACGTAAACCCACAGAGTTACAAGACTTGGTTTGAACCGATCAGACCGGTGCAATTGGATCAGGACATCCTGACTATCCAGGTGCCGAATAAGTTTTTCTTTGAGTGGATCGAAGAGCACTATGTGCAACTATTGAAGACGAGCGTACGTCAGGAGCTGGGCGAACGCGGTCGTCTGCTCTATCACATCCCGGAAGCAGGCGCGGCACCTATATCCACCACGGCGACCCGGGCCAGCGGCAAGCCCTCCGCAGAGAAGGACAATGAGCCGGTGCCGGGCGTGTTCGATGCGGAGATGATCCGCAACCCGTTCATTATTCCAGGCATCAAGCGGGTCAAGATCGAACATCAACTCAATGCGCAATATACGTTTGAGAATTTTATCGAAGGCGACTGCAACCGGCTGGCCCGCAATGCCGGTCTGGCCATCGCTAAAAATCCCGGCAAAACGGCTTTCAATCCGCTGGTTATTTTCGGCGATGTAGGGCTGGGCAAAACGCACCTGGCGCAGGCCATTGGCAATGATATTGTCAGCCGTTTTGAAAATAAAGCGGTACTGTTCGTCTCGGCGGAGAAATTCACCAACCAGATCATTCAGGCGATCAAGAACAACGCCGTGAATGATTTCGTGAACTTCTACAATATGGTGGAAGTGCTGATCATTGACGACATTCAGTTTTTGTCGGGCAAACAAAAAACACAGGAAATATTCTTCCATATTTTCAATCAACTGCACCAGAGCGGTCGCCAGATCGTGCTGACTTCCGACCGGCCACCGAAAAACCTGGAAGGCATGGAAGACCGCATGATCTCCCGCTTCAAATGGGGCCTGAGTGCCGACATTCAAGCCCCCGACCTCGAGACCCGTATGGCCATTCTGGATTCCAAAATGGAAGACGAGGGCGTGGACCTGCCGCAGGACGTGCTGGAATTTATTTGCTACAACATCAAAAACAACATCCGCGAACTGGAAGGCGTCATGATTTCCCTGCTGGCGCAATCCACGCTCATTCGCCGCAATATTGACCTCGACCTGGCCAAAGAAGTGATCCGCAATTTTGTGACCACGATCAATCGCGAGATCACGGTGGAGTTCATCCAGCAATTGGTGGCCGAACATTTCAGTGTGCCCGTAGAAAAACTGCAGCACGAAACCCGCAAGCGCAACGTGGTGATCGCCCGCCAGCTTTCGATGTATCTGGCCAAGAAACTTACCAACAAATCGTTGAAAGCCATCGGCGAAACTTTCGGCGGACGCGACCACAGCACCGTCATTTATTCCTGCAAAGCCGTGCAGGACATGATGGATACCGACCTGATTTTCAAAGACACGGTGGACGAGGTGGAAAAGAAATTACGCATGAGTTTGAATATTTAGGAACAAGAAATCTGGGTTAAATCCTTGACCGACCGGGTCTTATGAGCATTCGCTCGTAAGACCCGGTCGGCTTTTTAGCCGTTTTTGGGAAGCACGTCCGTAGTGTGTAGCCCCTCCCATCTATAGGAGGGGTTAGGGGAGGAGCTACGCTCTACAGAAAACAAAAAGTAATCAGTTGTTGGAAAATATATCAGAACTGTCGCCAACCTAACAAATCCAAAGCGCGCAGCCCCTCGTAAGTAGGGCGTTGGAACAATTGAGGTTCCCGCCGTAACCATTTAACTTTCACTTCAAACTATTCACCATGTTGAAAAACAGTCACGCCCGACTGCTTGGCATGTTGCTACTCGCAGGTTTGGCCACAGGCGCTTTTGCGTCTTCCCACCGCGAAGCACCACTTATCGCCAATGATCCGCTGGCAGACAACACTGACGTGTATGCCTTCCGCAGCCCCGACAATCCCAACACTGTCACCCTCATCGCCTGTTTCATCCCGTTTGAGCTGCCACATGGCGGCCCCAACTATTACAATTTCGGGGAAAACATCCGCTATGAAATTCACGTGGACAACAACCCCGCTACAGCTGGCGACGACGTGACCTACCGTTTCACGTTTACCCGCGTGAATGAAGACCCGACCACGTTTTTCAACATCCGTTTGGGTCAGGAAAACCTGAAAACAACTTACCGTTGTGAACGCAGTACCGATGGTGGTGCGACTTTCCAAACCATCGTGGCCAACGGCGTGGTGCCACCGAACAACATCGGACCGCGCTCTATCGAAAGTGGCGTGGGCCTGGGTGCGCCCGACTACGCTTCGCTGATGACCGACGCCATCACCAATGCCAGCACCGGCGAAACCGTTTTCTGCGGCCCGGTGGACGACCCTTTCTACGTGGACCTGGGCGGCGTGTTTGATCTGGGCAACATGCCCCGTCAAAACGGCCCTCCGCGCGACGGCCTGGGACAACGCAACTGCCACGCCCTGGTTATTCAAGTGCCAATTGCTACGCTGCTGAAAACCGGTGCGCCCGCTACGCCAGCCAGCATTCTCGATCCCAATTACGTGATCGGAGTATGGGCCAGTGCCAGCCGCCGCGTCACCCGTACGCTCGCTCCCAATAGCCTGAATGATTCGGGCAACTGGGTGCAAGTCAGCCGTTTAGGTATGCCGCTGACCAACGAAGTGGTGATTCCAATCGGTTTCAAAGATTACTGGAACGGCCTCACGCCTTATCAGGAACTGGCCGATCAGGTGCTGGACGGTTACTTCTACAACCCGGAATTGGCCCTGTATATGGACAACCGTTTCTTCGGTGCCGCTGTGCCTGCTTTCTCCAAATTGCGGGTACAAACCAAAGCACTGGGTGCCTTCGATTTTGGTTATGGCAAAGACGGCCTGAACTCCCTGAAAGGCACGGCTGCCGTGGCAGGTACTGCATTGGATGATGCTATTTTTGGTAGTTTGTTGCTGCCTGGGCCAGGAAAAGCCCGCTCGGTGGACCTTTGGCCGATATTCCATACGGGTGTACCGAATGTTCCGCCTTACCAGTTGGCGACCGGCAAAAACGGCAATCCACTGGCCGCAGGCAAACCTTTCGTCAACAACTTCCTGCCCAACGGTGGCGACATGCTCCGCCTGAATATGGCGGTACCCATCACCGCCCGCACCGACGCTGCCTTCTCCACCGAAGGCCTGATCGCCGCTGCCGTGGCTGGTCTGACCCAGGCCCCTTACAACACGAACACGAACATCGAATTTATCCCTAACATGGACGGTTTCCCGAATGGTCGCCGCCTCGAGGATGATGTGACACTGATCGAATTGCAAGCCGTAGCTGGTGTAGCTTTGGCCGCTATTGGCCTGTGGTACGACGACTACATTCCCGGTCAAACCGCCAGCCCCGTTACTCCGCGTTTGCTCAATGTACTCACCTATCGCACCGGCGTAAACAAGAACGACAAGCCTTTCCAGGCCACGTTCCCTTACCTGGCTGCTCCGTGGAGAGGCACCGAAGTAGCGAACTAAATTAATGGAGAGGTTGAAAGACCTCCTTCGCCTTACCTCCTTCGCCTGAAAAAGGCTTCGGCGGGTAAAAAAGACTTCTTTTTTAAAAACCGGCTTTATGCCTAAAAGATATTTTCCAATGAAATTTTCGATCAAACACTTTCTATCGGCTGCGCTGCTGTTGCTGGGAATGGTGCAAAATGCACTGGCCTCCAGTCACCGCGAAGCACCGCTCATCGCCGACGATCCGTTGGCAGACAACGTGGATGTCTATGCCTTCCGCAGCCCCGACCGTCCCAATACGGTGACGCTGATCGCTACTTATGTACCGTTTCAACTCCCGCAGGGCGGCCCGAACTACTACGGTTTTGGGGAAAACATCCGCTACGAAATTCACGTGGACAACGACGTCACCAAACCCGGCGATGAATTCATTTACCGCGTGGAATTCAAAACGGTGAACGAAGACCCAACCACGTTCTTCAACATTCGTCTTGGCAAGCGCAACCTGAAAATGTCCTACACGATGTATCGCTCGGACAACGGTGGTCAGTCTTTTGTGACTATTATTTCCAACCGTGCCGTACCGCCGTCCAACATTGGTCAGCGCAGCATCGAATCTGGCGTGGGCCTGGGCAAGACTTACCAGCAACTGGTGAACGAAGCGACCCTCTTCGCCGCTACGGGTGAGCGGGTCTATGTTGGCCCTTCGGATGACCCTTTCTTTGTGGACCTGGGCGGCATCTTCGATCTGGGTGATTCCCCTCGTCAGGATGGTTCCTCGCGCGACGGCGTGGCTTGCAAAAACGTGAGCACCATCGCGATTCAGGTGCCGATTTCTTTCCTGCGCAAAAGAGGCGCTCCAAAGAACCCGGTTAACATCCTTGATCCAAACTACGTGATCGGTGTATGGGCCAGTGCCAGCCGCAAGGCCGTGCGTACGCTCGCACCCGGTACGCAGAATTACAGTGGCAACTGGGTACAGGTGAGCCGTTTAGGCATGCCTTTGACCAACGAAGCGGTGACGCCGGTTGGCCAGAAAGACTACTGGAACAGCCTCACGCCTTATCAGGAACTGGCCGACCAAACGCTGGACAACAACTTTTACAACCCCGAACTGGCCCTGTATATGGACGATGAGCTGTTTGGAGGTGCCGTACCATCCTTCGCCAAATTGCGCATTCAGCGCAACTCTCTGGGTATGTTCGACTTCGGTAATGGTAAAGATGGTCTCTTCCCCCTGAAAGGCTCGGCGGCCGTAGCCGGTACCGCTCTGGATGATGCTGTCTTTGGCACGCTGTTGCTGCCTGGCGCGGGCAAACCACGTTCGGTGGACCTTTGGCCGATATTCCACACGGGTGTGCCTAACGTGCGCCCCTACCAATTGGCGACCGGCAAAAACGGCAACCCATTGGCCGCAGGCAAGCCATTTATCAATAACTTTCTGCCGAATGGCGGCGATATGCTGCGCCTGAATATGGCCGTCCCGGCGACCCCGCGGAACGATCCGAATTTCAGCTCCGAGGGCCTGTTGGCTGCCGCTGTGCTGGGTCTGACCAATCCAACTTACGCTTCCTCTTCTGCGCTGCAATTCATCCCCAACATGGATGGCTTCCCGAACGGTCGCCGCCTGGAAGATGACGTGACGCGCATCGAACTACAAGCCGTGGGTGGTGTCGTGCTGGCCGCTATTGGTCTGTGGTACGATGATTATGTGCCCGGTGGTAGTCCCGTCACGCCGAAACTTTTGAACGTGCTGACTTATACCACGCAAGTGGAAGCCAACGATGTGGCCCTGCGTAGCGTATTCCCGTACGTGGCCCTGCCACATGCTGGCGACGGCCCTTGTGGCGGAACAATTGCGGCGGCGTTCACAGGCAACGATCCTTCATTTGCCAGCAGCATCAGCGGCGCGAATGCCCGCCTGATCGTCACCGGCGAACAACAGATTCTGGCCAATAACTTCCCGAACCCGTTCAACGACGGCACGACCCTGCGCTACCGCGTGGGCGTAGAGACCGATGTACAGATCAGCGTATTCGATCAATCGGGTAAACTGATCCAGACCCTGGTGAGCGAAACCAAACAGGCCGCTGGCGATTACAGCGTCCGCTTTGAGGCCGCTGGCTTGCCGGTCGGGATGTACTTCGCCAAGATCGTGACCAACAATGGTAAAGATGTGCAGGTGCTGAAACTCTCCAAGCAGTAAGCGACCGTGTATATCCGATGATTTTACGGGCTGTCCGCAGTGGGATTTTGAGAAATATTCCGCTGCGGACAACCCATTTTTTTATTCCAGGGCCATTCCAGACCGAAAAAAAGGCCTCCAAAAAATAATTTACGGGAACTTTTAAAAATGTTGCGCCGTTATTTGGTCGTTCGCAAAAGGTCGCTTTATATTTGCGGCCCATTCGGAGGAATGGGTGAGTGGCTGAAACCACCGGTTTGCTAAACCGACGTACGGCTCAAACTGTGCCGCGGGTTCGAATCCCGCTTCCTCCGCGTTCTAAGCCTGTTTTCAGCGGGCTTTTTACTCGAAATAAAGCGTAAGCATATTTCGATTTAAGATCCGGGAGGGTGGCAGTTTTAAACCTGTTTTCCTTCATGTTTCGGGGCGTAGCGCAGCCCGGTAGCGCACCTGCTTTGGGAGCAGGGGGTCCCAGGTTCGAATCCTGGTGCCCCGACAAGTTAGAAAGCCAGTCCGAAAGGGCTGGCTTTTTTTTGTTATAGCCATAGTAGTTTTCTTCCAACTCGCTCCTACACTTATATAAAGGAGAACAAATTGATAATGAATATTTTTTTCCCTGATCTTGAAACAAGACCCACTATCGGAAGTACTTTTGGCCAAACCAAAATAAAAGCAATGGATTTTAAGGATACTATTCGCACTTTGGGCGAACGCGTCAACCGCTTGAAGGAGCAAACGTTGACCGAAGAGGCCACCAAACACGCTTTCGTGTTGCCCTTCTTACAAGCATTAGGGTATGATGTATTTAACCCTTCAGAAGTTGTGCCCGAATTTATCGCCGATGTAGGGATCAAGAAGGGCGAGAAGGTAGATTTTGTGGTAATGAAAGAAGGTGCCCCCGTATTACTTTTGGAAGCCAAGCATTGGAAGCAAAAATTAGATAACCATGACGGGCAGTTGCTACGCTATTTCCATGTATGCAAGGCGCGGTTTTCAGTGCTTACCAATGGCGTAGAATACCGCTTTTTTACCGACTTAGTGGCTACAAACAAGATGGATGAGCGGCCATTTTTGGATTTTGATATTACGAATATAACAGACTTGCAGATTGAAGAGTTGAAGCGGTTCCACAAGTCCTATTTCGACGTAGTTAGCATCACTGCCGCAGCAAGTGAATTGAAATATACAGCGGCATTACGTGCAATCTTGGTAAGCGAATTTAAGGCACCAAGTGACAGCTTTGTGCGGTTCTTCACCAAACAGGTTTATACTGGAGTAGTGACCGACAAGGTAGTTTTTCAGTTTTCTGACCTATTACGAAAGTCTATGCACTTGATGTTAAGCGAGATGATTAGTGACCGGCTAAAATCTGCGCTCAACCAAGAAGAACAGGCTGCGAAGAAACAAGCGGAGGCGGAGTTAGCTACCAGTGGTATAGAATCAGAAACAGTCAGCAAAGAAAGGTTGGTTGAGACAACCCCGGAAGAAATGGAAGCGTTTTACATAGTGAAGTCTATGTTGCGCAAATACGTTGACCCTAATCGAATAACATTCCGCGATGCCCAGTCATATATGGCAATTCTGTTGGACGATAATAACCGAAAAACAATTTGCCGATTGTATTTCAATGGTTCTAAGAGGAAAATAATTACGCTGGATGCGGCCAAAAGAGAGGTTCCTCTTATGATCGTTGACCTTGATGAGATTTATAAACTTGAAGAGGAAATGAAAGCGACCGTAAATACCTATTTGGGATTAGCAGAAAAAAATTGAGCTGTTTTATGGTCATTTGATTCCGTAAAAAATTGGTGGCTTATTGCTATTCTGGCATTTTTATGGCTTGACTCGAATCAGAGTACCGACAATGAGAATTAAGGAGTTACGAACGAAAGTTTGTGACTCTTTTTCTTTTAAGGCTAACCGAGAATATTCGGGAAATTGGCGTCAGGAAGAAATTTCCTGACGCCAATTTTTTTTCTAAAAATCAAAAGATTTGCTCGAATCCGATTTGCGATTTTGCCATCCAACCAAATTCGTCCTTAAAATCGCCATTCTGTCCACCATTGTTTCGATTCGGCACAAACAGTTTTTCCGAAAAAGGCAGCCCCCTATGTTTGAGGAAAAATAAATGGACATGAAAATTACTCAACACTTTTTGGCCTTCTTCCTTTTGTTTTCCGCACTTCAAGCCGAAGCAAAATTCCGGGAAAACATTCTTTTCACGGCACAGATGGACGGTGCCCAAATGTCGCCAGCCCATGCTTCGACCGCCAAAGGCATCGGAACAGTGATGCTCAACAAGAAGCGGGATTCGCTTTCGGTCAGTTTTACCATTGTCGGCATGACGCCCACTTTTGCCGCCATTTTTATTGGCGCGGAGGGCGAAAACGGCACGATGTTGTTCGACCTGAGTGATGGCATTTCAGGAAAAACGATTCTGAAACGGCTCGCAGGCACTAACGTAAAAAGCAACTTGAAGCACCTGTTGACCGACCGCCTTTACCTCGTCGTCGGCACGGCGGAAAACCCCGGCGGCGAGATTCGAGGGCAAATCCGCCTCGCCACCGATTTCCATTTTGTAGCCGATTTGAAAGGCTCGGAAGAAGTGCCAGCCGTCACGACCAACGCTTTCGGGCTGGGTTCTTTTTCGCTTTCGATGGACAAGGAGCAGGTGGATTTCAAAGTCATCGTCCAGGGAACAGGCGGTACGATTACGAGCCTGAAATTGCACGCTGGCGGCGTTGGTGTCGAAGGCCCGGAATTGCTAGACCTCACCAATTTCGTCGCTGGAAAACTCGCTGTCGGCCATTTTTCCGCCACGCCAGCCATTTTGTCCGCACTTTTTTCGGGCGAGATTTACCTGAACGTAAGCACGACCGCATTTCCCGACGGCCAGTTGCGCAGTCAATTGCGTCGGCAAACCGGGCTGACAATGGAGACCTTTTCCGACGCGCAACAAATGGTGGAGTCCATCAACAGTACCGCAAAATCCGTCGGCGTTTTTCGCCTCAGCCCGACGATGGACACGCTTTTTTACGACATCGTCACAGACGGCATTGCGACGAACATTGATTACATGCACTTGCACATCGGCTACCCCGGCCAGGCTTACACCGCTTTGCAAGTTGATTTTACCCAGTCGATTGCGGGCAATCGCACGAAAGGTTTTGTCAGAGGCGCGGGGCTTTCGACGGCTTCCATCACCAGAATGTTGACCGGAAATTTGACTTTGCTGACGCACACCGCCGCGTATCCCGGCGGCGAAATTCGGGGGCATCTCCACCGTTTTGCGCACGAAGGGCATACCGTTCAGTTGGCGGCGGCTTCGGGTTCGGGCTACGGTTCGGGCTGGGTAGCCATCAACGCTCTGCAAGATCGCGCCTATTATGCATGGCTGGCGGGCGATTTGACCAGCGAGCCGACGGTGGCTAATTTCACTTCGACCCAAAACACACAATCCGTGTACGAAATGACTGATGCGATGCAGATTTCCGGCACGAGTGCCTGGGCTTCCGGAGTTTGGAAAAGCACCGATTTGCCCACTTTTTCTGAGGGATATGCCACGCTTTTTGACCAAAGCAAAATTCGATTAGACATCAGTTCACTGAACAATCCGACGGGCGAGCTGTCGGGGCTGGTGAAACCGGGGATGATTTTTTACAATTCCCTGGTTGGGGCGGACGAACTTTTTGATGGAAAAATGTTGAATGTGAGCCTCTCCCCTAACCCGACGCAGGAAGTTTTGCGTTTGCAAATCCAGGAAGTTTTTGCGGAGAAACTTCAGGTCAGCGTGGTGGATGTTTTTGGGAAAACGCTTCACTCGACGAGTTTCGGTCAAGTTGCAGGCGCGGTGAATTTGGACCTCAACGTAGCAGATTTGTCGAGCGGCGTCTATTTTTTGGTCATCTCTAATGGTCAAAAAACTGCTTCCCGCAAGTTTTTAAAAGGATAAAAAGAGTAAAAACAAATCAAACTAAAAAGGGCACGTTGAGCATTTTCTCGACGTGCTTTTTTTATTTCGGGTGCTCACGAAACACCCAAAGCCGCCAAAACCTCGGGTTTGTATAAAATGCCGATGGGGATTTTATGTTTTTCGACCATCAAATAACTCGCACCGATAGCGCCCAAATGTTTTTTGGAAACCAAAAACGAGCGATGCACCCGTAAAAACTGGTCGCTCAACTGCGCCAGATCTTCTTCCAATTTGGAGATCGAAATCAATGGATAATACGTGTGCCCGTCGCGCATTGTGATTTTGGTGTTATTTTTCATCGCTTCGCAAAACAGGATTTCCTGCACGTTCACCCGGAAAACTTCGCCGTTGGATTTGACCAAAATCGGGACGTTTTCCTCGTTTTTTACGGGTGTGGAGGCAGTGCCCGCTGCCAGTTTTATTCGCTCGCATGCTTTAAAAACGGCTTGTGCGAACCGCTCGAATAAAAAAGGTTTGAGCAGATAATCCGCAGCATTCAGTTCGTAACTCTCCACCGCGTGCTCCGAATAGGCGGTCGTAAAAATGACCTGCATTTTGCGGGAAATGATTTTGACCATCGCCATGCCGTTGAGATTGGGCATATTGATGTCTAAAAATAGGATTTGAATCAACTCGTCGGCATTGATTTTTTCGATGGCTTCGAAGGCGTTTTTGCACTCGCCTGCGCATTCCAGATTGGGCATTTGCGCCACATAATTGCGCAAAATTTGTCGGGCGATGGGCTCGTCGTCCACGATCAGGCAGCGGATTTTTGGTGTGCTCATCAAACAGGATTTTGGAGGTTTATTTTTAGTCGAACTTTGAATTCGCTGGCTGTTTGTTCGATATTTAATTGATGCAAACTGTGCGGATAGAGCACTTCGAGGCGTTTTTTTACATTTTCCAAGCCGATGCCGTTCGACGGGCCAGGGCAATCGGCGACATTGGGCAAGCAATTGTTTTCGGCCTGAAAGACAAACATGCCATCGTCTGAGATGTGCATATTTATCCCGATGCGCATGGCTTGATCTTGCACTTTTTTGGCGTGTTTGAAGGCATTTTCCACAAACACCACGAGCAAAAGCGGCGCAATTTCGAAGCGACAATTTTCCGGAACATTGGATTGCAGGCTAAATTCGAGGTTGTCTTCCAGCCTGATCTTTTCCAATTCAATATAACTTTTCAAGCTCGAAACGTCCTGCGAGAGCGAGACGGTCGGGTTTTTGGTTTCGTATAAAGCATAGCGCAGCAACTCGGAAAGGCGCACCATCAAGACCGGCAGTTTTTCGGAACGTGCTACGGCCAGCCCGTAAAAGTTGTTCATCGTGTTGAACAAAAAATGTGGGGCAATCTGGGCTTTCAGGTTTTCGAGTTCGGAATGCAGTTGCAGTTGTTTCTGCTGATTTTCGAGGTATTGCTGAATGAAATTATCTTTAAAATATTTCGCCATCGTCACCAGTGCGAAGGTGAAAACGTACTTCGTGATGTTATTTAAAAAAGTACTCGTCCAATTACCGTCTTTGAAATCGGGCAAATCGCCGACTACGTAAAAAAGGGATTTGGAAAAGAAAAAAAGGTAGCCCAACCAGGCCGTCAGCGAAACCGACAAATAAAGCGAGACTTTTCCGACTGCAAACGAGCGGCGATAAAACCAAATCGTGGCATACACCAAACCTACGAAAACCAACTCTTGCCATAACATGAAATGCAGCAGCCGCCGATCATAATACATCACCGTCAAATAATACGGCACGGCGCGTGAAAGCGCGTACAAAATCCAAAAACACACATGCCACATCCAGCGATGGCGGACGAGCATGGCGGAAAAATCAATCGCTTTACTATTTTTTGCAGACACTAGAAATAGTCTATTTTTTCATAAAGATAATGTATGCTTTTTATATAATAGTCTAAATGGAGGGAATTTGAACGGTACGTTACACCAATATAATTTTGTGGGATATTTTTGGGCGATTTTTAACGTTAGAAGTAGGAAATTGTAATTGGGCATTGCGTGGCGACACGCGTGACAAGGATACTGCGTCCACCAACCACCAGGTTTAAGTCATCGCGCTTGAAGTCCTCGTCATATTTTTTTCGAGGTTTTTTAGTCAGTTTTTTGACCAATTAAACAGTTTGTTCCTTTCTTGCTATGATTTAAACTTAGGATAACTTTTTGTCGGGCTTAATAGAACCACTTCAAACTGATTTTGCATCGAGAGGCCATATTTGGCTCTCTCTTTTTTCTTAAAAAACGACATCTCGTTTCGGAATGAATTTTGATATACCGCTTATATTAAAATAAAACAGTTGGAATAAGTTAGCCTAAATGTGATACATTCTCACAAATTGATAACACTTAGTCAAATTCAAAGATGAAACACTTGTCTCTTATAATCCTCTTTTTGCTTTATAACGCAACTATCTTGTTATCCCAAAGCACTAAGAAAAATAGTTTTAAGGCGGAGCTAGACTCCACCAAGGCTACAATCGAAAGATTGAATCAAAAGTTAAATGACCAATCATATCAATTTGAAAGGCTGGTAGGCAGGGAAAATGATAGGACAGAAAAGTTGGATATGTTATTTAATATGATCGGTCTATCTGGTTCTAGTATAGAAAACTTGTTAAATACTGCGGGTATTGTTCTAACTATCATTTTTACTATTTTTGGCATAGGCATAGGTATTTATGTTAACTGGAAGGAAAAAACAATGGTAAATCTACTAGAGAGAAGTGATGAAAATTTGAGAAAAACACGTGAGTTTAGAGATTGGGTTGAGAACAATCTTTCCGATCTATACCATAAAATAAAAGAAGAAGAGCTTAACGATATTGTCCAGAAGATTGAGCGTGATGCTAATCAGATTAAAAATCACTTTTCAAGGTTAATTACGTTAGATGTACAGAAAAAAGACTTTAAAAGGTTTACCCGCTTGTTAGCAAATTGGGATGAAGAGAAAGATCAGGGCGGAAATATTGGCTACTTGCTTATTTTTCTAATAAATACGTTCCCAAAAGAAATGGCAGCAAACAGTGCTTTTTCTGTTATTGTCACTAACCATTGGGCATCAATATTTAGAAGCGTAAATATTGATAAATTAGAAGTATTTATTAACGAATATGTTGCAGCATTTATGCAAAACAAATTCTCTGAAATTGAAGAACATGTAGCAAGTATAATAAAAGATACTGCGAAATACTATAATGCTCCTCATATTGCACGAGATGTATTTTTTGAAAAGTACACTGATAAACCTGACAGATTTAAAATTCTACGAATGTTACAGACTCATAAAGTAGCCTCCGTTTTAGCAGGATTTGATGGTTATCAAATCCTCATGAGGAATGAGTACCCAAGCCCAGATAATACTCCGCAGGAAAACGCTATGCTCGAAGCAGAGATCAGGTTAGAGTAAGTTACGCTATGGTCTTTCTCAAATACTTCACCTTTCTTATCAGGCCTTCCGCCTCGCTTGATGTTCCAAAAGCAACTCCACCTCCTACCCTGCCCCACCTGCCTTCGCCGGCAATCCCGTCTCCCGCCCTGCTTGGCGTTTTCACCATAGCCGTCAGGCTAAGTAACAAAATCCACATAAATAATTCACAACCAGTAAATTACATCTACCATCTTGTAACCCCTCGTTTCAACGAGGGACCAAAGCAACCCTCTACAAACATCTATCTTCTTTGCAAGACATCAACATATAGCAATTAATCGAAGATGTGGATGTTCTGCAAAGAAGATAGATGTGTATCATAGTGCTGTTTATCCGCCGACTAAAGATCGGCGGTTACAATATGTACCTTTCGACATTGATTAGTTATAGTCAGTCAAAGAAACTGTTGAAAATCAATAGCCTTTTGTCAAAAATCGATATTACTACGTAATGTCGAGAGGTATGTACCTTTCGACATTGATTAGTTATAGTCAGTCAAAGAAACTGTTGAAAATCAATAGCCTTTTGTCAAAAATCGATATTACTACGTAATGTCGAGAGGTATGATAGATGTAATACGTTCATTAGCATAGCATTATGCTCATTATTAATTTTAGCCTGACGGCTATGGTGAAAACACCAAGCAGGGCAGGAAAATTGACGAGGAACCAGCCCCTCCGGAATATACAGCAGGAAATTAAACCCTTTATTCCGTCGTCACTCCATCGAATTCTTCTTTTTTGCTTTCGGCTTCTTTTTTCGTGGCCCGCACGATCCCGTCCTTGTGATTCGGCGGGGAATACAGGGTGTACATTTTCAGCTCCGACGAAGGGTCTGCATTAATTACGTTGTGCCTGGCCCCGGCCGGAATGATGACGGCATCGCCTGCTTTGACCGCATATTCATGCCCATCGATGACGCATTTGCCCTTGCCGCCCTCAAACCGGAAGAACTGGTCGTTTTTGGGATGAACCTCCTCGCCAATCTCTTCCCCAGCCTTCAGGGTCATCAGCACCAGCTGCAGGTGCTCGGCGGTGTATAATACTTCCCTAAAATTTTTGTTTTCCAGGGTGGCCTTTTCAATGTTGATTTTAAATCCTTTCATGATCTTGATTTTTAGCCAAAGATAAAGTTGGATTTCCAGAGCGACGCCATTTTTTTATAAAGATAATGGCGATTTTTATATTATAGTCGAAACGCAGTGAATTTGAACGGCACGCTCAACAAACATAATTTTGTCGGATGTTTGGTCAATTTTTAACACCGGAAGCACGGATTGTAATCGAGGAGTTGAAGCATATTCACTCCAAATAAAAAGGAGCCCCTCGTAAATCAATTACGAGGGACTCCTGATTTTAATGACCAGAAAGGCTGGTGATGTCAATAGTCCTTTACTGCTTCACGATAGAAAAAGTCTCCAGCGGCTGACCATCCTGCTGCACCACGACCCAGTAGAAGCCGGGGGCAAAGGTATCGTTCAGGGTAGCCCGCAGCGTGTGATCGCCTTCCGTTTTGACCCCTGAAAAGAGGGTGGTACGCTTGCCCAGCGCATCTGCCAGCATGATTTGCACGGTGCCTTCGGCAGGGGTGTGATAGCGCAGGCTGAACTGCTGGTTGAAGGGGTTGGGAGATACGCCGGTGTTGGTTGCTGTAAGGGTAGTTTTAGTGCTGCGATCTGCAACGGGTCGTGCGCTGCCGCCACCGATGCTGAACAGCGATACGGTGCCGCTTACTTCGTTCGCTGCAATCAGCAGCGGCTCACCGGTAGGATTGTCGGCAGCCGGAACGAAGCGCAAACCCTCTATGCCCAGGTCGCCGGCCTCCGGTGATTCCGTGTCCGCTGTGAAGTCCCGGTAGTTTACATAGCTCACGAAATATGGGCTTTTCGGATCGTTGATGTTGTAGATCATAATACCACCCTGGCGTTCCAGCCCGATGAAAGCGTAGGTGAGGCCGTCTATTTCGCCCACGGTGATGGCTTCCGGTTCCGGGCCTTTATCGTCGCTGCGGCTTTTGTAGGAGTCGTTGTCGTCGTTGCTGCTGTTAAAATAGTCCGGTGCCTGCTGCGCAATGATTTGCTCAAAATCGTCGCCGCTGTCGAATACCTGATTGCCATAGGCATCCCAGATAGAGAACGAACGGCCCCCGAAGGAATAGATGATTTCGTTCATGCCATCCTGATCAATATCGCCGAGGGAGTTAGTGGTTTTGAGCCTGCCAATATTTTCATCTTCCTGCAATTCGTCCCCGTTGGGGAAGATGACCGGATTGAGCGTGAGGTCTTTTACGCGCTCCTCTTCTCCATAAGCATCATAATCACGGGAATCGCCTTCATTGGCGGTGATGAAGTAAGATTTTCCGTCTGCTTCAAAGGTGGCTATGGCATCCGGCAGGTACATGCCCAGCACGGGATGGCTCGCAATGTTGATGTCATCCGACCTGTCGCTGGCATCGAAACCATAATCATGCTGGAAAGAAATCACCCCCAAGGAGCTGCGGTCGGTCGTACCAGCACCAGCCAGACCGAAATCATTGTCGTTGACCACTGCCAAACTGCCGTCGGGCAACAGGGCCAGCCCTTCCGATTTCTCGCTCGGCAGATAACCGATGGAGGGCAGGTTCAGCAGTTTGGTTTTGTACACAGGTCTGATGCCAGCGGCAGCAAGATCGTCGGCACTCATCATTTCCAGCGTCTTATCGCTGGCATCCGTAGAGGTCATTTTGTTGGAAAGTGCCGTACCGACGATATTGGTAGCACCTTCGGTTTTGATTTCATACACGTATTTTTTACCCACTTCGTTGCCGTTCAGCGGATCGCTGGAGTCCCTTTCCAGCACATAAAAAGTGCCATGACCGGCATATACGGCATCGCCGATTTTATCCACCCGTGATACACTGAGGCCGGTATTTTTGTTCCGTTCCAGCAGATACACGAACTCCTTGACCGGCTGGCCAGTAAGCGGGTCGATACCAATGATCCGAATCACGTCCGACTTATTGCGCACCTGTGTACTGCCCGGATTTTCGATGGGCGACTGGATGAAAGCGTAGATGATGTTTTCGTCGGAATCATAGGCAATGGCCTCGAAACCCCGGTTGCCCCGGCGCAGATTGTACACGGCGGGGAGCGTTTCTGTGCCATAAGTACCCACCGCTTGCGGTGTATCGCCGAGCAGGGAAGCGCCTTGTGGTACGTAACGGGCTACCAGCGTACCGTTTTCATCGAAATGATAGATGGACGGGCGGTTTTCGTCGCAGAGCCAGAAGTGGAAGTCGGGCGTACGCACCACGCCTTCGAAGTCACCGCCGAAGGGGTCATATTCGAGTTGATGATACGACACTCCGTCAATATTGAAATCGGAATGGGTATAAACGGTACTATCCGTGCGGGTCACCGGCACCTCATCATAGCCGGGTATGTTGCCGAAGCCGGAAATAGGCGAGCCATCCTGTAGTTTCAAATAAATGGGATTGGCATCCTTGAAAAACATATCCAAGCTCTTGATGTAAATCAGTTTTTCGAGCCGGGCCTCATAGTCGGGCAACATATAAGGCCGCAGGTCGCGCGAAGTACCAGCAGTGGCAGCCAGGATGGGTTCTTCGTTCGGCCCCCGGTCCGGCACCGTCCAGAACGAAATCTGGTTGTCGGTAGAAGTGAGCGGGTCATAAATCAGCCCGGAAAACCCGCCGAGCTGTACTACGTTGCCCCCATAATGTGGTGCGCCGAGGTCATAAGTATTCCACCAAGGCATGATTTCATTCAGGGGATATTCCCGCAGTTTGGGAGCACCTTTTTCATGGTCTTTGTAGCCCAGCGGCAGAATGTCGAGTACGATGCCGGTGTTCAGATCAATAACGGCGAAAGCATTATTTTCCTGAAGGGTCACATACGCCTTGCTGTTGTCGGGCGTCACGGCGATGGATTCCGGCTCCAGGTCTTGGGCTACCGTCTGTTGGCCGTCGTTGCCGAAAATCCGCACGCCGTTGTTCATCAGGGCAGCCTTACGGCTGTTCCATGCCTGGAAATTGACCTGTGTAGCGGTAGCATTGGCTACGCCACCAGACAGGTTCACGATGGTCACGGAGCCTTCCGGGTCCACCGTGTAATCGGTGTTGGGTTCGCCTTCATTGGCAACTACTACTTTGCTGCCATCGGGCGTGAAGGTGAGCATATCGGGCAGGGCACCCACTTCCAGATCGTTGAGGTAATTGCCTTCGGTATCGAAGAATACGACCCGGCCATTGGCCTGTTTGTCGTTGTTCTCCACCGCTACGGCCACGATGCCGTTGTAAATGTCCACACTATTGGCACCACCTCCATAAGCCGAGAGGTCAATGGTATTGATGAGGGTAGGATTGGCCGGATCATTTACATCCAGCACGTCCACAGCGGCAGCGGTAGCTTTGATGAAAAAGACCCGTTTGCCGATGGCATCATAAGCGGCTATTTCAGCGGCACTTTCGCCGAAGATGCCAGAATTATAGGTGGAAAGGTGCGACAGGGTCATTTCCTGTGCGAAAAGGGATGAATAGATAGTCAGGCATAGGAAAATTCCCAGCCCCAAAAGGTACTTGTGTGTCATGATGTAAAAAGTTTGTGTGAATGCTCGGGGAGGCGGCGCAAGGATACGCGGGCTGTGTTTCCTGTAAGTTAACGGAAGTTTAATAAAAAGGAAAGAATGGGCGGATATTAAATGTAGGTAAAGCGGCGGTAGGCAGAATGTTGGAAAGGGCCTTTTCCCACCATGCCTTTCTGGTTTGGCAGGCTGCCAGGGCTTTGGGGAATGCGTGATATGCTGCTCCGATTTCTTCCTCGGGCAACCGAAGTGTCGAGCATAACCGCCTACCTATGCCAGTCCAACTGCCTTCCTTTTAGCCGATTGATATTCCTCTTCGGTAAGAACCCCCTGCTCCCGAAACCCCTTCAATCTTTCCAGTTCGTCGGCCAGAAACGGCGTGTGGTGGTTTCGCAATTCCTGCCAGGCCTGAGCGTGCTGATCCAGCAACAAATTGGCCAGGTATGCTTCCTGGTCCTGGATTTTGGAAAACGAGGTGATAATGCCACCGATCAAGGGACTAAAAATCAGGGAAATAATGAAAGCGCCGATAAAACCGATTTCACGTTTGTTACCCATTATGCCAACGATGAGTGAAAGAGTGACCCAAACGAGAATCATACGGTGCGCATTTACAGGTGATTGATGGATAGGATGATCGGTGGGTAAAAGTAAAAGGGGCTGGTTTTATTTAGATCAGAGGAATGTTAAGTTATTATTAAAATAAATTTTGCGAAGCCAATCGGTTGCATGTATATTTGCAACCGATTGGCTTCTTATTTAACATCCACATCTATGAGACGAGACATTTTTCAAGCCATTGCCGACCCCACCCGACGAGCGATCCTCGTCCTGATCGCCGTGCAGGCCATGACCCCCAACGCCATTGCGGAGCACTTCGACGTCACCCGCCAGTCCATCTCCAAACACCTGCGCATCCTGTCCGAATGCGAGCTGCTGGCCCAAAGGCAGGAAGGCCGGGAAATCTTTTATGAACTAAAAGTGGATAAAATGAAAGAGATCGATATCTGGCTCGACCAGTTCAGGAAGATCATGGAAGAAAGATTCCAGCAACTCGATGCAGTATTGTTCACCATAAAAAATAAGAAAAAATGAATCTGCTGTTTGATTTTACCGTGGATAAAGCCACGGCCACCATTTACATCACGCGAGAATTTGCCGCCGACCTCGATCTCGTCTGGGATGCCTTCACCAAAGCGGAAATACTGGACCAGTGGATGGGGCCCAAACCGTGGCGGGTCCAAACCAGGGAAATGGATTTCCGGGAAGGCGGTCGTTGGTTGTATGCTATGGTCTCTCCCGAAAATGTCACACCCACCCGCTATAGTTTGGCGGAGTTTGTCGAAATCCAGCCCAAGTCCAGCTTCACCACCCGGAATTCCTTTTCCGATGAAAACGGTGACCCCATTGATACTGGTTTTACCTCGTCCCTGACCAAGAACTCTTTCCAGGCCGGGGACGAAAAAACCACCGTTCAAATTGTCAAAAAAATGGCAAGCCTGGCCGAACTGGAACAGTTCATCGCAATGGGTTACAAAGAAGGCATGGCTATGGTGATGGGCAACCTGGACGAATATTTACTCACCCTGGTCGCTAAGTAGTTACCTTTTCCCAATAAATTCCTCTACATTAAAAACTCCGAAATACCCAACGCAGCCCTTTTTTCATCCACGGCTGCAGCGATTTTCGGAGCCGCGTGAGGACCAGGGCTTTATTGACCCGAGAGGCCACCGGATACGGGTAGGTTTTGCCAAATAAGGCCTGAATGGGTAGTTTCTGGTGCATGGCGAGGATCAGTTCCTGCACCATTTCACCGGCCAAAGGAGCGAGCATGGTGCCTCCGAGGATGGTGGACCGGCCCGGCCAAATGCCCGCCGGAGTGATGTATAAAATGGTTTTCCCATAACGGTAATTACCAATAGTGGCCCGGTCGTCTTCGTCAAATTCCAGAGCCAGGGTTTGGAAGTTAATGCCCTGTTTTTTGAGTTCTTTGGCACTTTGCCCAAAGGTGGCCACCTCCGGATCGGTGAACGTCACCCAGCTAAAATGCCGGTACGACAACTTCTTTTTAAAAGGAGAAACCAGGTTATTGACCAGTACCGAGGCCTGCAATTCGGCGGCATGGGAGAACAGATGATCGCCAGATACGTCGCCGCAGACATAGACATCGGGATTGGTAGTCTGCAGCCGCTCATTGATGCGGAGTCGGCCTTCATCTAGTAAAATACCAGCCTTTTCTATATCCAGTCCGTGCAGGTACGGCGTTCGGCCAATGCTGATGAGCGCAACGTCGAAAGCGAGGCGATGGGCGTGCTTTGTCTCGCCTTGTTCTACCAGAGCTGTGTGTGCATCCGGGAAGGCCGCGACCCTGGCATTGAGCAGCACCTCGATCCCTTCCTGCTCCAGAAGCGACTGGAGTGCGTTGGCTATTTCGGGTGTTTCGTGCGGCAGGATTTGGCTTTCGCCCTGCACGATAGTCACCGCAGCACCCAGCCGCGAAAAAGCCTGGCCCAGTTCCACACCGACCGGCCCGCCACCGACCACCAATAGTCGTTTAGGCAGGGTTTTTAAATCAAAAATGGCCGTATGATCCACCCAATGAATCTGCTCCACGCCCGGCACTTCCAGGCGTACCGCTTCGGACCCAGTGGCCAGCACTATTTTCTTCGCCGTGTATTGCGTCTCCCCCACGGCGAGTGTCCGGCGATCCACAAAACGCGCCTCGCCGATGACCATTTCTATCCCTTGTTTCCGAAAATAATCGGGATTTTCATGTTCGCGAATTTGCGCTTGTACGGACCGAATATAGGCTTTCACCCGCTCAAAATCAACCGGCCCCGGCTCGGCTACCCCAAAATCGGTAGCCCGACGCGCCTGCTGGATCATGTTGCTGACGTGGATGAGGGCTTTGCTGGGGACGCAACCGGTGTTCAGGCATTCACCGCCTACATTACCGGCATTTTTTTCAATGAATAAAACTTGAAAGCCCAGCTCGTGCAGCGTGAGGCCCGCACTCAGGCCACCGGAACCAGTGCCGATAATAATAACGTCGTATTGCTGCATGGGAATAAGTTATGAATTATGAATTATATCATTGACAATTAATATTTTACACATTCTTTTTATTATCAAACAATTAAAACTGAATCCTTAATACTAACGCCTGTCTCCTAACTCCTGTTTCCTGCCTCCTCACTGGAACGCTCCCCTACCCCAACAGCACCTCCATCTCCGCCCGACTCCATTCCAGTTCCTCGCTTGCATCAAACAGCCCGTCGCCCAATCGCCGTTTCTGTTCCTGCAAGGCCCGAATTTTCTCCTCGATTGTGTCGCGGGCGATGAAGCGCAGCGCGGTGACCGGACGTTGCTGCCCGATGCGGTGGGCGCGGGCGATGGCCTGGTCTTCTTTGGCCGGATTCCACCAGGGATCGAGCAGGAAAACGTAGTCGGCAGCAGTGAGATTGAGGCCCACGCCTCCGGCGGTGAGGGTGATAAAGAAAGCCTGCACCGTCGGGTCGTCCTGAAAACGGGCCACCTCGCGGGCACGGTCGGGCATGGCGGTATCGCCGGTGAGCCAGGCGTAAGGTTGTTTTTCGGCTTCCAGCACGGCGCGAAAAAGTTGCAGGTGTTTTTCAAAAGTACTGAAAAACAGTACTTTATGACCGGCGCGGCGTACGGTATTCCATTGCGCCAGCACATCATCGAATTTGCCGCTGCCGCCCGTGTAAGCCGCGTCCGTCAGGGCCGGGTGATTGGCCAACTGGCGCAGCCGCATGAGGGCTTGCAGGGCCGCGAAACGCGTTTTGGGGTCATCAAACAAAGCCAGGATTTCGTTGCGCACCGCCGACTTCATTTCTTCGTAGCGTTTGCGTTGTTCGGTGGCCATTTCACTATAAAAAACCTGCTCGGTCAGCGCGGGCAAATCCGGGGCAACTTCCTGCTTGGTGCGACGCAGAAAAAACGGACGGACCAGGCTGAATAAACGGGCTTTGGCGCGCTCGTCATGTTGTTTTTCAATGGGCAATAAAAACTGCTTTTTGAACTCCGGGAAACTGCCCAATGTGGCCGGATTGATAAATTCCATTTGCGCCCACAAGTCGGCCAGCGAGTTTTCAATCGGCGTACCACTCAGCGAGATTTTGTGCTTTCCCTGCAATTCGCGCACCACCCGCGACACCTCCGAATGATGGTTTTTGATCTGCTGACTTTCATCCAGAATAATGAATTGCCAGCCGACTTTTTCCAACACTTTCAAGTCCTGACGAGCGGTGTGGTAGGTGGTCAGCACGACATCCTGACCGGCCAGCATACGAGCATCTTTCAGGCGACCCGCGCCGGTATGGACGTACACGAACAGCGAGGGCGCGAATTTGGCCAGTTCCCGCTGCCAGTTGAAGACCAGCGAAGCGGGCAGGATAATCAGGGCCTGCAACAGGCGCAATTCCGTGCGGTGTTGCTGGAAAAGATCAAGTTGCTGCACACTTTCCGGGCCGACGTTTGCCTGACCATTATCCAGGCTTTTTACATGGAGCAGCAGCGCAATGGTTTGCAGGGTTTTGCCCAGTCCCATATCATCGGCGAGGCAGGCTCCGAAGCCCTGCCGGTGGTGGCCGATCAGCCATTTTACGCCGTGCAACTGGTAGGGGCGCAATTCGGCTTTCAAATCCGTACCAGGCTGATAATCAATGTTATCCAGATCAATATCGGGCAAATCGGCAGGCATTTCCGTAGATACATCCTGCAATAAAGTATAGAGTGTTTTGGGCAAACGCAGGCTGCCATTCACCTCCTGCACGGCACCAGCCAGATCAGCATAACGCGCAAACCAGACCTCGGGAATCAGAAAATAAGTATCATCAGGAAGCCGAAAAAAGGGATCGTGGTGCCGCAAATGGGTCAATAAAGCGCGGAATGGAAAGGAAAAATCGCCGACCTGGACCTCGCCCTGCACATCAAACCAGTCCTTTTCCGCTTGCACCCGCATACGCAGATCGGGTACGAGCAAAGCCACGGTATGGCCCTGCACTTCGGGTGCCAGGAGCGTAAATCCGGCGGCAATCAGTTTGGGCCGGTTGGCCGCCAGCCAGGCCACACAATCGCCCAGTTGGGTGCCATCCGGGACGAGGTAGTGGGTATTTTCGATTTGCAATCCCAGGTGGAGCAGCGTACTCAGCCGGTCGCTTTCCAGATCAGGCTGGCGACAGACCAGATGGACCGTCACTTCGCCCGGCTGCCCATCGGCGGGAATGTCGAGCGTGGTGACCCGGTCGCGGCGTTCGCCCGGCAAAAACTCGGCCCCGTGATAGACAAATACCGCACGGAGCAACCAGCGGCCATCCAGTATATTTTCGATTATTTCCAGACGCGTAGTAGATAAATCGTCGGTTTGTTGCACCTGAAAACCTTTGGCTTCCACCTGACTACGGCGAATACTTTTGGCAATAAATTGCCGGAAATACACGCGTTCGTTATTCAGCGGAATTTGCAACATGTCCTTTCTACGAAAGGGCCGCACCATATTGCCATTGATGCCCGGTACGCGGCACAGTGCATGACCCACCAGCAGCCACGCGGGATCAGTATTAGTCAGCGGCACTACATCATGTTCACCGATGCGCCATTTATCCGTTTCGGTGCCGAGTTGGAGCCGGTACTCGATGCCCGTGGGCGTTTTATGGAAGGCCAGATGCGGCACCAGATCAGTTTCGGGAAAGGTGAGCAGTACATCTTTGGCCAGCGTCCGCCGCTCGACATCCAGCGTGACGGGTAGGCGATGCCGGACAATTTCGGTCAGCCAGGCAGACAACTGGCGATGAATATGGCCTTCCACGTTGAGCCGGATTTCTTTATCCTCATGTGTAAGAAGTTGGGCCAACGGCACAGCGTTTTTCGCTTTGGCAACCTTAAAACGGGCTTCGATACTCGCTGGCCGCAGCGTCTGCACGGTGGCAATGAGTCGCTCCTGTACCGGGCTGAGCATTAAACCATACGCTCCGACGGTACCGGGAAGGGCTTGTTGGACGATATGCAGCAAAGTACCGTCCCGATCTGTCTGGACAATATTGGCCGCAGGCAGGTAACAGTTTTCGGTAAAAGGATAGAGATTAAAAACAATCTGGCAGGTCATGCGCGGGTTGGAGCAGCTAAAACAGCGCGCGAAGGTAGCAAACATAAAAATACTACGGCCGTTGGAGTGCGACCGTAGCTAGTTTTCAAAGACATCTTGGCGTTCGCCAATCTATACCTTGTGCATTGGTTTTCCGTTTCCGTTCCTGATGAGAACGACGAATCAGTGGACCAGTCACTGTTGGCCAGCACCCTCATGGCTATGATGCTGTTTCAGAAAAAAATGGGCTAGTAAAATGTGCTTTGTTTCATCTCTAATCTGCTGCTGTATTGATGAAACAAAAGTGCGGGAAAAGCACAAATAAAAAATCCCGTCTGTGCAGACAGGATTTAAAGGAGCATGAAACCCGGCAAATTATGTACAAAGGGGTACGGATTCGACCTGGGGTGTTTCCAATGACCTGAAAAAATACTATTGCAGGCGGTTTAGAAAGGCATCCTTGTATTGCTCGGATACCGGAACGGATTCGCTGTTATTCATACAGGCTACGGAGCGTTCCCGATTAAAATAACGCACTTCTTCCAGGTTTAATATATACGAACGGTGAACTTGCATAAAGGTTGTCCGATTTTTTAGTATTTTCACAAATTCGCCTATATTTTTTGAAACAAGGAAAGTACGCTTGTATCCTTTAATATAAACAGCTGTCATATTACCTTCTGCTTCAAAATACAGTATTTCATCCAGATGCGGATAGGCTATTATTTTTTGATCGGGCAATTCCAGGCGGGGACGAGTAGAATCTTCCTGGCAAAATTCGCGTAATTTACCCAATACCAATGGCCGGTAGTTTTCACCCAGTGGCACCAGTTTACCATTCGTCATGAGTAAATTCGATTCGCCCCGTATAAAATGGCGAACTTCATGCAGGTTGACGATATAAGAGCGCATTACTTTGCTTAAAAAACCATATTTTGCAAATAGCTCTTCATAATCGCCTAGTCCTTTATGAACAGACATAAAATAGTCTTTAAAATAAAACTCGGTATTATGGCCTTTAGCTTCCAAATAAACAATTTCGCTAAGTTCCCGAAAAATAATGACTTCCTGATTAGATAAAGCAATACGGGGGGGCTGGTCTGAACTGTTTTTACTTTGTTCAAAAATACTGTGCTGATCGGCCATTACGTGAATTCGGTTATGCTCTTCGGCCCGGGCTACTGCTTCTACCAGTTTTTCTGAATCAACGGGTTTTAGTAAATAATCAATGGCACTGAATTCGAAGGCGCGCCAGATATGTTCGTCATAGCCGGTTACAAAAATGACCGCTGGCCGCAACGGTCTTATTTGTTTTAAAATATCAAACCCCTGCCCGTCGGGTAGTTGAATATCCAGAAAAAGAAGGTCGGGTTTGGCCTGGTTGATCTGCTGAACGGCCTGCGCGCAGGTTTGGGCCCAACTAAGAATTTCCACTTGCGGACAAGCTGTCTCAATTTTATAGCGGAGGGATTCATAATTGGCATGATTGTCCTCGACAATGATGGCTTTCATAATGCTTTCGGTTAGGAAGGATGATAGGATGGATAGCGGGGGAAAAATATTATTTACTTAATAATTACTACTATGCTGGTGCTCCGAGTCGAATTTCCACTCTCGTCCCGGCAGGTACTCCGGCTGCATCATAAATGTCTATGATATTCACCGAAGAAGTAGTATTTTGTTGCATGTCGTATAGCTGAAGCCGCTCCTGGGCGATCTGAATAGCATGCAGCGGGCGGGGAGACTGGGTGTCTTCTGTCGGCTTTTGCCGCCGCCCGATTCCATTGTCTTCTATATTGCAACGCAGAGTACCATCCTGATCGAGCGAGATGTCGAGGATTAGGTTTCGTTCGCCTGCTTTGGTTTGCAGACCATGTTTCAGGGCATTTTCTACAAAGGGTTGTAATAACATCCCTGGTATTTTGATAAAACTGGTGTCCACCCGATCTTCGTTCATCCTGACTTCGTAGTGCAGTGTATTTGTCCAGCCCATCGCCTCTATCCGGGCAAATTGCTCTAGCATATCTAATTCTTTCCTTAGTGGAATAAGTGCGTAATTAGAGTTTTCAAACACTTTGCGAATCAATTTAGCACACAGATCGAGGTGGTGTACTGCTTCTGCTGTCTTGGATCGCACAATAAAACCGGAAATGGATTCAAGGGCATTATAAATAAAATGCGGATTCATCTGGGCGCGTAACGCCTTCATCTCCAGTTCCGTCAATTGCTGTTTGTGGGCGAGTTGGGCAGCCTGGTCTCGTTGTAACTGGTCGAGTTCGGCAGCCTGTTTCCGCTTGGCAAGAATTTCCCGGTAGCGAAAAATGAAGAATATTATACCGCCCAATATGGCCAGCATTAACAGAAAAAACCAGGGCGTATCAATAAATCGCGGGGCGATATTAATATTCAGAATTCTTTCGTGGGTAGTATTGTCACCATCAGAATTGACTGCTATTACGTGCAATTGATAGGCCCCGGGTGCCAGACCAGCCAGCCGCAGAGTGCTGTAAGGAGCATTTAAAGGAATTGTTTTCGAGGTTGGATCGGAGGAAGCAGACCGAAAGCCCAGCCACCTTAATGAGGAACGAATCCAACTATAAGGCCTGGCATCCAGCCGGTAACTTAATGAGTTATTAATAAAATCACTGTATTCTACTGCTACTACATCTATACTGATATTATTCTGGTCAGCACTCAGGTTCAGATTTTGGAGTTCAGTGACATTGGTATCCGAAATATAGGGCAGATTATTGATACTGATAGCAGTAATATGCGCCCATGCTGGCAATTCAGTAGTATTTACCTGGGAAGGCTGGAACGAAAGCAAGCCTTTATTGTAGCCGAAGTAAAAATGACCATCCTGGCTTGCCAAACTTGACCAGAGACCGAAGTCCTGGGAGGGGATGCCATCGTGGGTGCGGTAGAAATGGGGCGTTTTGGTTTGCAGATCGTACTTAAACAGGCCACGATTGGAAGTAGCCCACAGTACTGATTTTCCATTGTACTGCTGCAGCAACAAACCTCTGATACCACCTTCGGGAAAACTGTCTTTTTTACTATATAAATAAGGTTCCAGGCTATATTTATTGACCCGTATCAATCCGAAATTCCCGGCGACCCAGACGGATGTATCATTTTCAGCAAATGCCTTTATTTCTCCCTTAAATTCAATAGTCGGATGAATAGAGTCAAAATTTTTATTCATAATTTTGAGGCCATTGCCGGAATCTCCGTAAAAATGGCCCAGACTATTTTCATAAAGTAGTCCCCAATAGTTATCTTTTACATTGGGCTTGTTGATGGGTGTGGCCCGCCAGGTTTTATCTTGCGGATACAGCTCCCAAAGTCCGTAAGTAAAGGCTGATCCAGCCAGAATATGTCCTGTCTTCATTTTAAGCAGAAATGCGCCGGAAGAAGGGCCGTCTATTACCGGAGCCGGTTTATGCAGGAGCGAGCGACAAACCATGATCCCACCGAATGTGCTGACCAGCAGGGTTTTACTGCCTACCGCCATAGACTGAATGACGTGCCCCAGGTGGGATTTATCGAAATGCTGAATTTTTCTATTCGCATCTATTTGAGCCAGCCCATCTCTGCGGCTGGCAATAAACAGACTTCCTTCTTCCCCTTCCGATAAGTATTCCGGCGCAAAATGACTATTGGAACTGCCCACCGGAGAGGGCGTGGGGAAATAGTTGAATTTGCATTTTTTCAGATTAGTATGATCCAGGCTCACTCTTGGCATGCCCACCCACAAGTTTTCATCAGGATCCAGATAAAGGTACTGAATCTGACTACTGGCAATAGAAAAATCATCAGCAGGATCATGTTGATATTGATGGGTATAACTCAGACTATCCTGATTAAAAACCAATAGTCCTTGCCCATTGGTGGCCACCCAGATGCGGTCTTTTTTATCAATCACCAGATGTTGTAATTGCTGAATAGCAGTATTCCGGTAATTTTGATACATACGGACCTTCTCCAGGGTCGAGTCTATTGATAGGAGGCCTTTATTCCCGGCTAACCATAGTGTTCCGTTTTTTTGCTGAATAACATGATGAACTACTGTTGCCGGAAAATGTCCGCCTTTGAGCAAAGTATGAAGCGGGCGAATCCGGTCATTGATCCGGCAAATAGTAACGCCGGGCGCATAGCCATCATATATGGCATATAAACCCGTTTCTCTATTGATAGCATGAGGTAGCAAGGTAATATACCGGGCGTGGGAAGTATCAATAAATGTTTCAAAATGTACTTGCGGTGCCTGACTATGCGGGTCGGAAATTTGTTTTAAAGCATTCTTTGTATCAAACCAGTACAAACGACCATCCGCTTTTACCAGTAAACGGTCATTACTGTCCAGATCGAAGAGGTGATAACCAGATGAAACAATAGAATCATTCGCATAATGCAATGAAAACTGACGAAATCGCCCTGTAATACGAATATAACAATATATGCCGGTATTAGTACAAAACCATAAATTATCAGCATTATCTTCAAAGACGCGGCTCTGAATATCCTGATCATCGAGACCCTCTTGCGGGCCATAGACCACCATACTGTGGCCATCGAACCTGTAAAGGCCATCGCCGGAACTGATCCATATAAACCCGCGCGAATCGCGTTGCACAGATTCAATAAGACTCAGCCCCAGGCCTTCCCTGGATGTGAGATGATGAAACATTAGATTAGAAGACTGTGCCCGCAGCAGCGGGCCGGTTAGGAGTAGGCAAACAAAAACCCCTGCTTTTGGCCAATAGTGAACTATTGACCAAAAGCCGGAGCATCGGGTGGTGGCCGGGTGTGGGTCAGTCTTTATAACACCAGTACGGATAAGGGCGATTGGCTTCACTATATAATTCGGTGCGGCCATTGGATGGATCAGTTGAGCTTAAAGCAAGATTGAAAAACATAGCGTTCGGTACGGTAGTCTGAGGATCACCAGCTGGCAGCACCAGCGAGTGGTACTGCATTATTTCACTACCTGTAGCAGCCGACAGGTGGAATTCTACTGCCAGCACGGCCCCTTGCAGATTCGGATCCAGGCCCAACATTTCCAATAATACCTTTCGCCCGATCACTACGGGTTCGGTACGACCCGTTGTTTTTAGTACATTGAATCCATCTTTAATAAACTTGCCTACCAATTTACCATACAACTCGGCCTGATCACAAATCACATTATTAATCAGAGCCAGATTTTCATCTTTACAAGATGTATCTGCATATACCAGATGTTTTAGATCGGTCCGGTACCAGATATCTTCTACTGCACTGGGCACTTTTCCATCACGGTCAATGCGTTTTACAATAAATTCCAGTTTCCCATCGTCCCCTTTGCCAAAAATAAAAAGGAGGCCCTTGATTGCTTCATCCTCCATACTCATGTCCGGGTCGTCATCGCCCATACCGGGAAATCCCAGATTGTAAAGAATACTGCGGCGACTCACATATACCCGAATTTGTTGTTTGGCAGTTCCGCCCGGCTCCCGGTATTGACCAGTGCTGCACAAGGCTTCGTAGTCAAGATCGCGCGGGGTAGCAATATCATAAAATCCATTGTTTAAAATCAGCGTACGATTCACCAGCGTGTCGATATTCTGCTTATAAGGCAGGAACTCTTCAATTGAATCCAGTCGGTGCAGTTCAATCCCCCGATACTCTTGTTCTTCGTTGCTAAGCAGTTTAGCCGCAAATTCTGTTTCTGCCGGCGGCGGAGCAGGGGTTTTTTCAGGCATAGGATTGTCTTCCTCTGTCTTTTTCTGCTGAAGTGTTTCGCCTAAGGTCAGTAACTCGTACAAAGTAGCACTTTGCATATTGCCCGCCAAAATGTTATCTGGAAAATTCTCGGGTTTATTCAGGATAGACGCCGGATCATCAAGCAGCGTCCACATGATTTGCTCGGCAATAATGCGACTGCCCAGCGGACCCAGTTTTTCGCCTTTACCAACTATTTCTGCCTCTAATAACAGGAACATCCAGAGCGGTACTTTGCGGTAATCAAATTGCTTCCCGAAAATTTCGTTAATTTTTCCAGACACCTTATCCGGCGAAAAATCAGCGAGGCATTTTAATTCTGCTGCGGTAAATTGGACGGATTCGCCTTCTTTTTTAAGGTCGCGTTGTACCAGCTCGCTGAATTTTTCATAGAATCTCCACCCATAGGCCATGTTGATAGAAGACTGGCGCAGATTAATATTGACCAGACTTTGATCTGTCTGTTTCAGAAATGGCAATTCATTCAGCGATAAAGAAATGCGATGATTAAATTGCTTGGCGGACTGGATAAATTTCCCGTTTTTCTTACCAAAAAACAGATTCCAGTCAATAGCGCGACGCGTATCCCGCACGAATCCACGCAAATCAAGGTCTTCTTTACCAAACAGCGTGACGGGTTCACGATTGGCGAAAATCCGGTAAATATGCCGCACCTGGGCATGACCTACCCGGAATGCTGCCCGCGAAAAAATCTCCGATAGTTTTACAGAACCGCCTTTGGTACGATAAAAGATAAAATTGTCGCGGTTTTTTAATTTTTCAATAATACCCGGATCAAACAGAATTTTATCCAGATAATCATATAATATAATAGCCTGATAAATACCAATAAGGGCTGTAGAAGCCTTTTTAAATAACTGACCCTGATTCTCCGGCTCATTGGGATTGTAGTAAGCATCTACCAGAAAATTGTGGGCGCGGGCCAGCTGAACGAACATCTGGGAAATAATAAAATTCTGGTCGTTGCGGGCATCGGCCATCAATGGTATGTTGTCCGACCGTTCGCTCACTGCTTTATCTTCATGGATATTATGCCGGGGTACGTCGTACACTTTTACATCGTACTCGGTCGTATATTCTTCCAGGGTCATTTTGACGCCCTTAAAGCGCAACCCGACATCTTTCAGCGGTTTGTAATTGAACAGGTAAGGTGCCAGGCCAGGGCCCAGGCCATATAAAGTGCGCAGACGAAGTGCCGGACTCACATCTCCCAGGAAGCGATGCACGGAGAGGTCATGCGCCAGCAACTGACCAAAATAAGTGTAGCCGGCCGCAATTCTGGAGTTGTCGGGGTTATCGCGCTCGCCGATCTCTTCCATGGCCGCCATCATAGATGGAGCCGTCTTTTTGGTCGCTTTTTCTACGGTTTTATCCGATTTGGGCCGACTGTTCAGCAAGCCACCAAAGGCTTTGGAAAGTAGCTTTCTCTCTGCTTCGAGGGCGGGGGTGTCCATTCGCTGATCAAGAAAACGAAAAATGCCGTGCATAACAACTATTCTGGGTTAGTAAGATTGATGAGACAAAAATACCCGGTCCTATTTCGCCTAAAGACGAAATAGTACGAAGCCCGGGTCGTAGAGCACCGATCCGGGTATTTTATGTAGGACTGGGACAGCAGAACAGGGGATGATGCACCGGAAGAAAATGCCGCCGGGCTAATATCAGAAAGTGGGATAATTTTAAGGGGCTACCGCGTCGTTTCACTGGATAAATGGGGAATTTGACAAATGGGAGGGGCCAGAAGTGCCAAACGTACTGAAAATTCATTATTTGTAGGTTAACGTCCTTTCTTTTTTCATTCCTTTGGCCCATCTTTCCCAACATATTGATTTCGATCAATTTTGAGAGGGTGTTTTACACCCTTTGTCTGCCCCCTTTGGTAAGAGATGATTGGCGCTTGATGCTTCCTTTTATACACCTTTATCCCGGTAGCACCTCCATCTCGGCCCGGCTGCATCCCAGTTCCCAACCACCGTTTCTGCCAAGGCCCGATTTTTTCCTCTAATAATCTGGCAACTCCTGCGCAGTTTGCAAATAGAACGAATACAGGGGTGGCCAAGGCCGGGAAACCAGCAGATTTGCTGCCTGATTACGTTGAAAGGCTATGCTTAAAAAGTGAGCGTTTTTACTATTTTTGCCCAATTATAAATTAATTATTTGACCGGAATCCCCAAAAGGGACAGTGCCTGGAAAAACAAGAACAAAAATTATGACTGTACATGATACAATCCCTACTGATTCTTTGTTAGATGGCGGTGGTGAAATGGGTAACTTAATACGCAACAAAAATTGGGCGGAAACGCCACTGGGCGCGATCAGCGATTGGCCACATAATCTGCGTATTGCATTAAGCATTATGCTCAATACCCGGTTTCCCATGTTTCTGTTCTGGGGGCCTGAATTGATTTGCTTATACAATGATGCTTATCGGCCCAGTTTGGGCAAGAACGGCAAACACCCGGACATATTGGGTATGCCCGCCCAAGAGGCCTGGGTGGAAATATGGCCCATTATCAGCCCACTGATTGACCAGGTACTGTCTGGTGGCGGTGCTACGTGGCACGAAGACCAATTGGTGCCCATCTATCGCAATGGCCACATAGAGGATGTCTATTGGACTTTCAGTTACAGTCCCGCACTGGATGAAGTCGGGAAACCAATCGGCGTTATTGTTACTTGTACAGACACTACCAAAAAAGTATTAGCCCTCAAAAGGGTGGAAGACGCTAATAAGAATTTCTATAATATGGTCGCCCAGGCGCCGGTGGCCATGTGTGTTTTTCGTGAGCCAAATTATATAGTAGAGATAGCGAATGAACGTATGCTCGAACTGTGGGGAAAGGCTGCCCGGGAGGTGATGCACAAGCCCATTTTTGAGGGACTGCCGGAAGCCCGTGAACAAGGCCTGGAAGCTCTTTTACAAAGCGTATATACCACAGGAGAGCGTTTTGTCGCCAGCGAGCGGCCAGTAAATCTGCCCCGCAATGGGAAAATAGAATTGACCTATATCAATTTTGTCTATGAAGCCTTGCGAGAGGCGGATGGCGAAATATCCGGTATTATGGCGGTAGCCTCCGAAGTCACGGCTCAGGTGGTGGCCCGAAAAAAGATTGAAGAAGCCGAAGAACGCGCCCGCCTGGCCATCGAAGCCAGTCGGCTGGGCATCTGGGACTATAGCCCGCTGACCGAAGAATTACGTTTTGACGAAGCCACGATGGTGCTGTTTGAGCACGACCCCGCCACGCCGGTCAACCTCGATGCATTCTGGAACAAAATGCACCCCGACGATCAGGCTCCTGCCTTGCAGAAAATGCAACGCGCCCTCGACCCAACGCTTCCTGACAATTATCACGCGGAATATCGCCTGCTGCTGGCCAATGGTGTCACGCGTTGGATAGAGGCTACTGGCCAAGCTTTTTTCAATGGAAATAATGTCCCCGTGCGTTTTTCAGGTACGGTGCAGGACATCACCAGCCGCAAAGAAGCCGATAATGCGCTACGCATGACCACGGAACGCTTCCGTCTTTTGGCCAATTCTATGCCACAGTTTGTGTGGACCGCCGATGTAGATGGCAGATTAAATTATTTCAATCAAGCGGTGTACGATTATTCCGGTCTGACTCCCGATGAAGTAAATGAGGATGGCTGGCTCCAGATCGTTCACCCGGATGACCGCGAGGAAAATATACGGCACTGGATACACGCTATCCAAACGGGAGAGGATTTCCTCTTTGAGCATCGTTTTCGCCGCCACGACGGCGAGTATCGCTGGCAACTGAGCCGCGCTGTGCCACAACGCGATGAGCAGGGCCACATTCAGTTGTGGGTGGGTACCAGCACGAATATTCACGACCAGAAGAGCTCTGCTCAGGAACTGGAAAGCCAGGTTAGGGAGCGTACCCGCGAATTGGAAAAATCGAATGCCGACTTAAAAAAATTGAACGCTGATCTGGCTGAATTCACCTATGTGGCGAGTCACGACCTGCAAGAGCCGCTGCGCAAAATCCAGGCTTTTTCCAGTCTTATTCTGCAAAAAGAATATCAGTCTTTATCAGAGAATGCACAGGACTATTTTCAAAGAATGCACCGCACGGCGGAGCGTATGCAGATGTTGATTAATGATCTGCTTACTTATTCGCGCACGAATACCACGGAACTGGTTTTTGAAGAAACGCATCTTAATAAAATTCTGGAAGAGGTAAGAGATGATTTAAAAGAACTTATTCAGGAAAAACACGCGGTCATTGAAGCGCATGAATTGTGCCCGGCGCACATTATTCCGTTTCAGTTTCGCCAGATGATGACTAATCTACTCAGTAATGCTTTAAAATTTACCAAAGACAATGTAACGCCGATTATTGTTATTAAGGCTTCTATTAAAGCCGGTCAGTATTTGGATGCAGAAAAACTAGTGCCCGACCAGCTATATTGTCACATTGAAGTGATTGATAATGGCATCGGCTTTGATCCGCAATTTAATGAACGCATTTTCCTGCTTTTTCAAAAACTACATGGACGGCATGAATATCAGGGCACCGGGATTGGGCTGGCCATCGTCAAAAAAATTGTCGAAAACCACCAGGGCGTGATTACTGCCAGTGGTGAATTAGGCAAAGGAGCCAGATTTGATATTTATTTACCGGCATAAGTAGAGATGTTACTGCTGCTTCTTGCCGGTTTTGGATTAAGTCTGCTGGGCTCGCTGCCACCGGGACTGATTAGTTTGGCAGTAGCCTATACGTCTATTCAACGTGGTCTGCATGCAGCCTGGTGGGTGGCACTGGGTGCCGCTACCGTCGAATTCGGGCAGGCCTGGCTGGCCAGCGCACTGGCTGATTGGTTTCTGGCCCACGCGGTGGTGGAGCGTATTTTCCAGTGGGCTGTCTTGCCAATTTTTCTGGGTCTTGGCCTTTATATGTTGTTTTGGGCACCGACCCCTACGCCTCGAAAAAGCCAGGTATTCCAGGGCAGCACGTGGCGACACTTGGGGCAAGGGGCGTTCATCAGTCTTTTCAATCTATTGGCCCTACCCTACTGGTTTACGTATTGCGGCTGGCTGCACATGGCGGGCTGGTGGCCGGATTCCCGTTGGTCAGTTGTTGTATTCGCCACTGGAGTGAGTTTGGGGACAATATCTGCCTTGTCGCTCTATGCCTGGGCGGGACAAAAGGCAGTCGAGCAGTCGGATACAGTGGGCCGGATAGCGAATCGGGTAATGGGAGTGATTTTCTTGTTGCTGGCTGGGAAATTGGTGGTGGATATTGTGGTGGGTTAATTGGTTATCCCCATAAAGCCCGAACGTCACTGTATTTTTTGTTTATTGCCTCCCCGATGAAAAATCGGGATGTCGCTGCGTTCCATTTGCTTTTTGCCTATTTGTTTATTGCTTTATTTGCTCCTTGCCTATTTCAATATGTGTACCGTCACTTACTACCCTGCCCAAAGCGGTTTTATCCTTACCCATAATCGCGACGAAGCACCGACCCGCTCGCCGCAGACTATTTCGCGGGTAAAAAACCAGTATCGTAGTCTGCTTTTTCCAAGGGATACCAGAGCGGGCGGAGCATGGATAGTGGCTGCTAATACTGGTCAGACCGCCTGTTTACTAAATGGGGCCTTTATAAAACACCACCATCAGCCACCGTACCGCCGTAGCCGGGGTTTGGTGCTGCTCGATTGTCTGGAGGCAGGCAACCCGCTGGCCTTTCTTGATGATTATGATTACACGGGTATTGAACCCTTTACGTTGCTTCTTTTTTCTAAGCAACAGGTGCGGGAACTGCGTTGGGACGGCACCGACGCGCATCACAAAAACCTGCCCATAGACCAGCCGCATTTCTGGTGTTCCGCCACGCTGTATCCGGCGGAAATGCAGCAACAGCGCGAACAGGTGTTCCGGCACTGGCTGCCTGGTCACTGCCCTACTGCTGCCGCACTATTGTCATTGCATCGCCAGGGCAGTGTGCAAGACCCGGAAAACGATTTCGTGATGAATCGGGGCGGGCGTGTCCAGACCGTAAGCATCACGCAGGTAGTGCAGCAGGCGACGCAGGTACACATGCGCTATTTCGATTTGCTCCAAAGCCGGCAAGATGTCCGCGCTATGACTTTACGACCTGAAATGGGCGGCTAACCGCATTATTTTCGCACCGGGCCGCGAAAGTTATCGGTTTAATTTTCACTTTTGCGGCGGAAACAATCTTATCTGTCAATGCGCCAATTGTCCCGCATCCCGGTGTTTTTAAAAAAAACGTACGGCTCTTTTTATTCACCGTTCAAACTGCTCCAATGAAAACCCACATGGATGCCCAACAGGGTACAATGTTGATTATTAATCAGTTATCTGATCTGCTACAACGATTGCCCGTGGCGATATACACCTATCCGGTGCCGCTTTTTCATGGCAGTACGGTGGGCCAGCATTTCCGCCATATTCTCGAATTTTATACTTGCCTGCTGGAAGGAACGCCGACCGGCACCATAGATTATAGCAGTAGAAAACGCAATGATGCCCTGTCGGAACACCCGACTGCGGCATTGGCGGCATTGGAATATATTGCCACGGCAGTCTGTCTTTTGGATGCACAGCAATTGCTCCATGTGCAGAGCGAATTTTCTGAAAATGCGGGCGACGGGCCGACTTATTTGTCGAGCCTGGGCCGGGAATTACAGTACGCTTTCGATCACGCCGTCCACCATTTGGCCATTATCCGCATGGGCCTGGAGGTACAGTTTCCCGAAGTGCCGGTGGCTACGGATCTGGGTGTTGCTCCTTCGACGATCAAACATCGCCAGACCAATGGCTTGCCGCAAGAGCCAGTAAGTAGCTTTACTGAACACTGTTAATTTCATCTAACAATAACGAAACCAATGACTTATCTTTCCTGGGCCTTGCGCCTGATTGCCGCTGGGATTTTAGCCCAAACCTTATATTTCAAGTTTACCGGCGCAGCAGAAAGCCGTTACATTTTCAGTACGCTGGGCATCGAGCCCTGGGGACGATACGGGTCGGGCTTCGTGGAACTGATCGCGGTGGTCCTCTTATTAATGCCCCGCACCGCTGCCCTGGGTGCGTTGTTGGGACTGGGGGTCATCAGTGGCGCGTTGGTATCTCACCTGACGCAGTTGGGTATTGAAGTCCAGGGCGATGGCGGGCTGTTGTTTTATCTCGCCGTAGCGGTTTTTATCTGCTGTCTGGGGATCCTTTGGCTGCACTGGGATCAAGTGCGCATGCTGGCCCAAAAAACGCTGCATATTTCATTGCCCTAATTATATGGAGGATGCGAGGATTTGAGGATTTGAGGATTTGATCAAAGTACCTGATAATCAGGTAATTAATCGAATACTCAAATCTTCAAATACTCAAACAAATCTAATATCACAATTTACTACCACTCCGACTTGACGCTGAAACAGACCTGGATAAAATGGACAACCTGGGAATACTGGCCGATGTGGCTCAGTAATTTGCCAATCGTGTTTTTTTATTTGTGGTACGCTGCCCGGGCCCGCCACCTGTTTTTTTTTAGTGCTGCCAATCCCGCTATTCCTTTGGGCGGTGCGATGGGCGAATCCAAATACGACCTCCTGCGCCGTGTTCCGGCGGAAGTGCAGCCCAAAATGGTTTTCGCTCCGGCGGGCATTTCTTTTGAGCAATTAATAAATGACCTGCACGCGGCGGATATGACTTTTCCGCTCATTGCCAAACCAGACGTCGGCGAACGCGGTTTTCTGGTCAAAAAAATACACACGCCAGAAGAATTGCATGAGTATCTGGCGCGCTATCCGGTGGATTTTATTACACAAACGTTTCTGGATTTACCTTTTGAGGCCTCGGTGCTGTATCACTTGTTTCCAGGCACTAATAGTCGCTTTCAGATTACCTCGGTTTGTGTCAAGGAATTTCTGCGGGTGGTCGGCGATGGTCGGCGCAGTATTCGCGCATTGATCCTGCTCCATCCACGCGCTACTTTTCAACTGGCACGACTGGAACGGGACTATCCCGGCGGACTGGAACGAATACCGGCCCTACAGGAAGTGGTGCCGCTGGGCGCAATTGGCAATCACTGTCTGGGTACCAAATTTTTAAATGGCCAACATATTATTGACGCTCAACTTACTAAAGCTTTTGAACCCATCTGCCGTGGCGTGGAAGGCATCTACTATGGCCGTTTTGATCTGAAAAGCGAGAGCCTGGAAGCCCTGCGACAGGGACGTTTTCAGGTAATGGAACTGAATGGCGTACTCGGCGAACCCGCCCATGTGTACGACCCGACGGTGGGCGCGGGCCGTGCTTACCGCGATTTTTTGCGGCACTGGCGGTTTATTTTTGAGGTCAGTCAGGCCAACCGGCGGGCAGGTGCGCGGGTCACTACGCTGCGGGAAGGCTGGCAGATCGTGAAGGGTTATTTTGCTTATAAAGGCAGTATGTCGAAGCAAAATAAATAAATGGACAATTCGCCATTTTGCAAAATTATCGTACGTTTACGTCACATTTATCAAAACGAATTTTCTATTATGGAACCAACTATGAATTGGGCGGCTATTGTGGCAGCTACCCTCGTACCCCTATTGACCGGCTTTATCTGGTACCATTCCAAAGTAATGGGTGGCTACTGGATGCGGGCCAATAATTTTACTGCCGAAAGCCTGCGCGGTGGTAACATGGCACTCATTTTCGGCGCAACCGCTGTTTTATCCTTCCTGCTGGCGATGTTCGTGCATCAGAATGTGACCGGGCCAGGCCAGGAAGACGCCCGCTTCATCACTTTCCAGCATGGAATGGTCCACGGCACAGCACTCACGATCATGCTGGTGCTCCCTTTTATCGGCATCATTGGTCTTTTTGAGCGCCGTGGCTGGACTTGGCTACTCGTCCATGTTGGCTATTGGTGGCTGACGCTGATGATTATGGGCGGGGTATTGAGCCTGTGGCGGTAGGCAGATTGAGTATTTGAAGATTCGAGTATTCGACCAATTACCTGATTATCAAGTGTGTTGGTCGAATACACAAATACTCGCATCTTCAACAATTTTATTCTATAGGCAAATAAACCGAGAATTCGGCTCCTTTGCCTACTTCACTATTAACGGTAATAAAACCGTGGTGATTCTCGACTATTTTCTTGCATAAAGCGAGCCCAATGCCCGTGCCCGCATAGTCTTGTTTATTATTGAGTCGCTGAAAAATAGTAAATATTTTATCGGCATATTGCTGCTCAAAACCTATACCATTATCCTTGAAAACCAAAGCCATATACTTTTTCTCGGCATCTATCTCCATTGCAGTCTGTATTTCGCGGGCCGATAGTATTTTAGAAGTTATATGGATGACTGGGTCTTTCTCAGAAAATTTCAGTGAATTACTGATCAGATTCAAACATAACTGGTGCAATTGTAAAGCAATACCTTTCACTACTGGTAGCGAAGTCGTTTCAATCACGGCGTTTTTTTCGCTGATCAGTAATTCAAAATCCATTTTTATATTTTCTACTACGGTATTCAGATCAATATCTGCGTATTCTTCCCCGGTTTTGGACAGGCGGCTATAATTCAAAACGGCCTGAATTAAATCCGACATGCGCTTGGCCGAAGAAGTTATTTTATCAAAATACTTGTGGGCTACTTCCGGGTCTTGCCAGTTCCGCTCGGCCAGTTCGGCAAAAGTGCGGATTTTGCGCAGCGGTTCTTGCAGATCATGGGAAGCAATATAAGCGAATTGCTCTAAGTCACGATTAGATTTTATCAGTTTATTATTCACCGCTTCCAGTTCGTCTTTGGCCAATTCCAGTTCGCGGGTGCGTTCGCTTACTTTATGTTCCAGATTCTGATTGAACGAGGTAATTTCCTGGTTCTGAGTTTCAATCTGCTGTAACATGTGGTTAAAAGCATCGGTCAGCTGCCGCAGTTCGGCGACATTGGAACTTCTGGCCCGCACCGAATAGTCATGGTGGCCGGAAATAAGCCGGGCGGTATTGGCCAAATCCAGAATCGGATCGGTGACTCTGCGCTGCAACCGTCTGGATAAGAAATAAGTCATTAGAAACGAAACGCATACCACCAGAAAGGCGATCCACCCATACCGTTGGAGGCGGGTGTAAATGACTTTCATATCTGATTTGAGATACAGCGTACCAAGTCGCCGCTTGCCCTGCTTCACGGGTTGAAAACCTTCCAGGGAATTTTCACCATATTGGAAGCCATCCTGGCGGGGTTCCAGTGGCAGATCGTTCTTAGTAGAATCAATAGAATATCTGGAAAATATCTGGTTATTTTTGTCATACAGGCCAGCCGCGACCAGGTGTTTTTCCGCTTTCAGGGCATCCAGTATTTCCCTGGCTGCATCGCGGTCGTCAAAAGCGAGCGCAGCAGTACTATTAGCCGCAATAATGGCTCCCAAAGTAGAAAACTGGGTCTTGGTCGTCTCCCGAAAAGTATAAAAATCGTAGGCAAAAAAAGCGATACATGTTAAAACCACCACTGCACCAGTGACCAGCAAAATGACCCGCAGCAGCTGACGTTGAATAGGTGTATCGGTTAGTTTCATATCAATCAATTATGTCCGCGACGCGCAGCAGTTTAGAACTGATATTCAGTCCCGTATCCTTTGCAGCAGCGGGTTTTATCTGCAACCTTATTTTATTATCCCGGGTGACAAATCCAATCATGCCACCCAGATAAGCAAAATTATCGGTATCACTGACTGTCAGGATGCTCCGATTGACTACAGCGGATAGCGTAGCCTTTATTTTCTTCGGATCATTGGAATTAATAAATAAAATATGGCAGTTGCCAATATCCTTAGCAGTCGTGTAATGCTGGACTACTAGCGGATGCCCCATGAATTGCTCACCCGCAATAGTTTCTTTTATATAATCGCCAAATGGGTCTTCTCCCAGAATACCAATCACAAAAGGATCGGCAGCACTATTAAAAGCAGTAGATGGCCATTCTACAAACTGGGTAAAATTGAAAAGAAATACAGCTTTTACCTGATACTCTTTGGGGGGCGAGGATTGGGCTAATAACAGTGGGAAACCGCTAAATATAAACAGGAACAACCCGGCAAACGCCTTGCCAGGGTTGGCAGGATAGCAGATAAAGGCGGAATGTTTGGCTGTCGTTTTCAAAAACGTAATGCAGTCTTTACGTAGAGACTTCCCGGAATTTTTCTTGATCCAAATTCAGCGTGGGTCTTTGCTCCAAGATTTTGTCCTACTACCGAAAACGTAAGCCACCTAAAATTCCATGCCACCCGCACATCGAGCAGCGAATAAGCCGGCACCCGGATAGTAATCGGCGAAGCGGGCAGCGCATCCACATAGCGGCCAACCACATCCAACTGAATATGTTTGGCTATGTCCATGATGGATTGTAACACCAGCTGATTGCGTGGATCAAGCCCTTCAAACAAGTCGCTTCCGGGATATACACTGGTGTTTGTGGCAGAAAACTGCTTGTCCAGAAAAGTAAAACCGCCCCGCAACCGCCACCAGGGCATCGCAAAAAAATTGCCGGAAATTTCTACTCCCCAGGTTTCGGCCCGCTGGTCATTGGCAAATAAAAACGTCGGCGGAGCCTGAGAATTGACGTTGATACTGCGCAGATCATCATATTTATTATAAAAAGTGGCCAGCGAAAAAGACAGTTTCTCCATCGGACGGACGCGGTAGCCAATTTCGTAAGCCACCACTTTTTCGGCAGCAAATTCCCGGTTTTCGGTGGTAATAAATGGTGTAGTTTCGTCCACATCGAAGCGCGCGGGCGTACGTACCGATCTGGAAACGGCCGTCCATAGGGTATGCTGCGTACTCATTGTCCAGGCCAGGCGCACACTGGGTTGCCACTCGAAATCGGTGTAGTCATTGTGCAGCAATTTGGTGCCCAGCGTGAGTTCCAGCCGACGCGGTACCAGCGCGATCCGATCCTGAATGAACCCGTTGAACAGATGTAATGTCCGGCTGGCTGGCGTGAATGTAAGCCCCACACTGTTGCGCACATCGTTGTCCATCAGCCGATAACCCGCTCCCCAGAGTACATTGTGGCGAAAACCCACCGGAAAATGATGTTGAAAATCAATATCGTAAGTGTTCAATTGATCTCTGAAAGCCGCCAGCGGGAGGTTGCGCCAGGCGCGGTCAAAATAGACCTGCAAACTCAAATCCGACCGATTGGAAAAAGTGCGGGTCCAGCGTCCCAGCAGGTTCTGGCCGTTGATTTCCGAAGCGGTGGGGTCGTCTTCTTTACCACCATAAAAGTCGCCCTGAAAAGTCAGCGTGGTGTGGCTGGAAGGCAGATAATCCATACGAAAACCGCCCTGGGTCATGTTCCAATCGTCATTGGCATCGGTGTCGTCCTGCTTTTTAATGCCGTGCTGATCCAGGCGTTGTCCATACACCCTAAAGAAAAACGTGGAATCCACATGCGAGCCATAGCGAACGCCACCAAAATCCTGGAGCAGTGTGCCCGCCGCGCCGAATGCGTACAGCCCCTGGGTTTCGCGGGCACTTTTGGAAATAATATTGATGACGCCATTCACGGCATTGGCGCCCCATAAAGTGCCGCCGGGCCCACTGACCACCTCCACCCGATCCACATCTTCAAGCAGCACATTTTGCACATCCCAGAAGACGCCGCCAAACATGGGCGTATATACAGAACGCCCGTCTATCATCACTAACAGTTTGTTAGCCAACGTGTTATTCGAGAGCGGAGCACCATTGAAACCCCGCGCTGTGACCGCCCAATCGTGGGAATTGGACTGCGCCACCTGCAAATTAGAGGCCAGCCGCAGGGCTTCAGGCAGGCGGTTGGACGCTGACCGCCGGATGTCTTCGCCGGTCAGCACCTGAATAGCGGAGGCCACTTCGGTCAGTTTCTCCGGACTTTTAGAGACCGAAGTGACCTCGATATTCATCAGATCCTCCATGCTCAATTTCTTCAAAGCACTGGGAAGCAGCCGCTCCTCTACCTGCGCAATCGCATAAAAAGGCTGAATGAACAGGGCAGCAAAAATGACTACAAAAGTTACATTACTCCAAAAACCAACATGTTGATGTTTTACCATAGCAACGACTTTTTGATCGTGTAAGAAAAAACACCGGTCATGGGCAGGCCGGGCGGCAAATGTAGGCACCCGGTCAACTTTGGCAAAAATATACTTCGTAATTTATTGAGCAACAATTGGATTACATTGCTCCGTACCGATAATCCACCGGCACACCGCCCGCCAGCAACTGTCCTTTTTCCACGCTGTATTTGCTACCCGCAGGCACCAGCACCAATACCCGGGCCGCATTGCCGGTAATGTCGAAAGTAACCTGCCCTTTCACGCTGCGCTGCAGGATTTTGCGGCTCACACTATCGTACAAATCCACGCTTTTCGTACCCACATTGATGGTCACGTTCTTAGATTCCTTATAAGGATTAAAGAACAAATAGGTCGGATAAGCGTCCGTTTTACGGAACATATCGGTGGCGCGGCAGTCAATTTGCAGAATTTGCGGTACGTTGGTCGGCTGAATAAGTCCGCCGAAAATGCCGACGTGACCGCTGCCATACACCGAAAACATAGATTCCTGCGGATTGCCGGGTGCCCAGAGTGGGCCATCGCCCTGCGCGAAAGGCGTGATGCCCTTATGCTTGTCGTAGATGGATTCCTTGATCAGACCCTCGTAAGCAATGGCGTTGCGGGTGATCGCCTTGCGGTCGGGCAGGGCTTGCAGCGAGTCGGGTATTTCGTTGGGATAAAACAGGCGGGCGGTGTTGGCGGCATTCAAGGCCCATTTGCCCACGCCGCGCGCATAACGTTGGTCGTAGCGCAGCATGGCGGTGAGTGGCCAGGCCAGATCGAAAGTGTTCATGGCGAAGCCGTAACCGCCATTATGCACGGTGCTGCCGCTCATGCCGCTTACGTCGTAGCCGCCCCAGTTGCCCACGATAACACCCCAACCTTCCCGGCCAACGGCAGTGCCGTCGAAAGTCCAGTCGAGGAATTTCTGCACGTCATATTGTCCGCCGGTCTCGGCATTCAGCCGGGCGGCCATGTACGGTGCGAACGCCATCAGAATTTCATAAGAGCGGTTTTCCTTTTGTTTGGAAAGGACAGTCAAGGCATTTTGCGCAGCGCGGAGGTATTTGGCATCGCCAAATTTCTGATAGGCCGCATATAGAATAAACGCATAACCGGCGGCCACATCTTCCTGGGTCGGAATGTGGTTGGTGCCCGGCGTCATGGTCTTGAAATCAAAGAAGGAATAACTATAATTCTTGCCCAGTACCGAGTCCGATTTGTAGAATTGATCGGCAATGGTGCGCATGATCTCCGAATAGCCCTCCTCTTTGGGGTAATAATTCCCCACTGCGTAAAAAAGCACGTTATTATAGACATCGTACCAGTAATCGTTCCCATAACCACCACCCACGTGGGCTGCTTTACTGGTAAAATTCATGACTATATTCCAGCCATTGTCTTTATTAAAATAATTACGGGCCATGCGCACGTAGTTACGCCCGTCCTGTTTGCTTTTATCAATGCCGACTAAGGTAGCACCCAGAATAGAACCCAATGCGCCCAGAGCCTCGTGATTTTCGCCGTTATTGACCGTGGGCCCAAAACGCACGTCGCCAATCGCGGTATAAAAACCAAAAGTGGGTTCTTTAAAATTACGCCCCGCATTATCCATCCAGATCAGTGGCAATAATGCACCTTTGGTATTAAAATCATAGACATAGCGGTCAAAATCCAGAGCGGTCTGCTTCCAATCCCGCAATTTGTAGGGTTTGGGCTGATTCGGCATTTTATCCACATGGGGAATAGCGACCTGCTGCACCGCTTTGGCGGTCGGCTCGAAGGTGGATTGGGTGGTTTTGCAAGACCAGTAGCCCGCAATAATTACTAATAGAAAAAGAGCGTATTTTTTCAGCATGATGCGTTTTATTGTAAGTAATTCATTGAAATTACTTTAAGGTAAATTTTGCGTAAGTGATTGGTTTTCATTGCCAATTTGCCTTTTGCAATTTTGCTTGTTTACTTATCATTATCGTTTGTCATTCAGAGCCGTCAGGCGTGGAATCCGAGGGCGTAGCCCGGATTCCTGCTTTTTTGTCCCGGCCTTCGGCCTCGGATTCCACGCTACGCTCTGAATGACAAACTATTAGAGAAGACTTATTACAATGGTTTTATCCGTGAAAATCCGCGTTGCACTAAATTGGTTCCCGTACCAAACCTACATTTCCTTCTTCTATGGCCGCTTCTTCTTTCCAGGCGCGATCATTTAAAATAGATTTAGCCATGAAAACACCCAGAAAATGCACAATGGCGATGACTAATAAAGCATAACGCAGAGCCACATATTCGCTTACATAACGCGCTAAAATGATAAACAAACCACAACCAAACAAACGCCCGACATACAGCCCTAATTCATGGTTTAAAATGTAGGTAAATTCATTACGCTTCTCCTTCGCTGCTACGTAGTCTATTACTTTTAATTGAATCGGGAAATAAGCAATATCCAGCAGCGGACGTGCAAAAGCCAGACAAACGCCAAAGAGAATTACGCCGGTTGCCGAGAATAAAGTGGCATTAAATAGGGCACCTAATACAAACAGCGACAAACCAAAGGTGTAAATAATCAGACGATGCTGTGGTTTGGCCCAGCGGCCCAGGAAATACAAAAGAATGGCGGATAATAGGGCCACCACCGACTGAATCGCGCCCAACGAACCTTCTTTGCCTACCAGACGCAGTACCAGCATAGTCGGAGCCGTCACAATATAACCCTGCGCTACACCTTTAAGGGCCGCCATACCGAGCATTTTATTCCACAGGCGATCAAAATTAAAGAACAGGAAACGCGACTTTTTTGGATTCTGGAAATTACCGCGATGCACCAGTACCGAAGCCACGATGGTCATGGCAAATACACAAGCAGTAATAATATAATAAGCAAAGTTGACATTGCCCGCAAACCAGCCATTCTTCTGAGTCGCTGCGATGAATGCCCCGGCGGTAGCGGGTATTACGATGCCCGTCATAGTATAAAAGAAGGTTTCTATACCGTAATAATAGTTTCTATTGCTGTCCTTAGTCGTATTCAAAGCCAAGAAATCGCGGTTGGCCCAGAAAAAACCATAGGAAAGACCCATAATCAAACCGGCAAAAAATACGCCGAGCGTATCCAGTTCGTTGAGCGACATCATCGCCGCCATAGATACGCCACTCAGCAACATACCGAGGGAATAGAGCCGCGAAATGGGGATATGATTCAGTAAAAAGCCATTAATCATGAAGGTGGTAGGAATACCTGTATAGACCGCCAACTGAAAAATTACGACCAGACTAATGTCGGAAGAATTACGCATGATGTACGCGCCCACAAATAACTCAATGATCGGTATGACCAGACCATAAATAAGATTGGTCAGCAGCAGCGTGCGCATACCGAGTGGGTGCGACTGGAAAAAGGCGATTTCCTGTGTAAGTTTTTTAAACATCGTGCGTGAAATGTTAGTTATTTGCGTGAAAATTGTTTCATCCAAAGGTGCTTCTTCTCATGCTATTAATCAGTCAGAACTTCTCCCTCAAAAATTTGCCTGGCAAGTTGGATTTGGTGCATTTCCAATCGGAGAATCCCAGGTAAAAGTACTTAATCGTTACATTGCCAACCAGAAAAAGCACCATCAAAAAGTAACGTTTGAGCAAGAATATCAACAGTTTATCAAACTGTATGGATTAGAGGATTTTGAGGATGATAGCAATGGGGAATGAGACTAACAAACCGATAAATCGGTTAGAGATATGATGACCACTATGCCCCACGACTAAAGTCGTGGGTTGATAGCCCATCCTACCACTGCTAAATGAGAATTCATGCTATCGCTGCTCTCTTTTTTCAACCCACGACTTTAGTCGTGGGGCATAAAGTCGTGTTTCATGTAACCGATTTATCGGTTTTCACCTTTACGCTTGGCAAAACCGATAAATCGGTTCCCATAACCCTTCCTCTTTTTACCCACGACTAAAGTCGTGGGTTGATACCCCTGTTGTCCCCAAAGCATTAAGACATCACCTTATAAACAATATCCCTGCTCCTTTCCATTTCTAATTGCGACAATATATCCTCAATAGACAACTTTGCTCCACAAATAACTTCATCGGATGCGCCGTAATACATGGTTATTTCATCGCCGTTGATGAGGTGACCATTGGTAAAGACCACATTGCCAAAAAAACCGCGCATTTCGTAGTCGGCCACGGGTTCCAGCAGGGGCGTTTCGGAGCGGGCCAGCACCACGGAAGGGTCGTGCAGATCAAGTAAAACTGCCCCCAAAGCATACCGATGATTCGCATCTGCACCGTGATAAATCTGCAACCAGCCCGCCTCTGTCCTGATCGGTGCGGCACCGGCACCCACGCGGGCCGAATCCCACATGCCTTCACGGGTACGCAGCAGACAGTGGTGGTCGCCCCAATGCAGCATGTCGGGCGAAGAAGCGAGCCAAATATAATTGCCGCCGACAAACACACTCGAAGGGCGGTGCAGGCAGTAGTATTTTCCATTAATTTGCTCTTCAAACAAGCAACAATCCTTATTATGTGGTGGCAGGATCATCCCAGGCCGGTCAAACGTGCGCCAGTCACGGGTACGCATCAGGCCCACACCTACACCATTTTCTGAAACCTGGGTATAAGTCAGGTGATAGACGCCCTCGATCAGGCTCACCCGGCAATCTTCAATACCAAAGGTTTCCAAAGGGCCGTGACCAACTATCCGGGTGGGTCGGTCGGTGGGTTCGTAGAAATGAATATTATCGTCGCTGCACACCAGTCGCAAATGCGAAATAGTAGTCAGATAAGTGTCGCCTTTATAATTAATGATCCGGGCATCAGATAAGTCCAGTTGCGGATCGTTTTTTTCAAATTCCAGGATGCGCAGACTACCATCGGACTGCATGACCGGAAAGGAGATCATGCCGTCTTTTTGAGCGGGCCGTTCCGCTACGCGCAGCAATAACCAGGTTTTGCCTTCAAAAGAAAAAACGCCGGGATTCAACACACATTCTACGATCAGTCCTGGATGACTGGGCCGAATGTCCTGCGTTTTTAAAATAGGATTCTGCGTAAATCGGTAGGTCATTCGTTTTAATTAGTTACTGGTTGATTCGTTAATTGGTTAATTGGTTAATTAGGTTATTAGTTAATTGGTTATTGGTTATTGGTTAATTAGTTATTGGGATTATATGAATTTTGTGATCTCGAAGCGGTCGAACATTTGTGGTATTCCGGGATTTTTCCTGTAAATAAAATTAGTAGCGTGTAGTAGTAATTTTTTTGGCAAAAAAATTACTACTACACGCTACTAATTTTTATTCCCCTATTTCACCGTAAACTTCACGGAACCGATATTCTTTCCGTCTTGTACGAAATTGACGAAGTAAGTACCAGCGGCGTAGTTGTGTACATCTACCGAGAATTGACCGGCAGGCATTTCGTTTTTATTGAAACGCAGATCACCCACCTGGCGACCTAGTACATCAGAAATACGCAGCAACATCGGCTTCGTCAGATCAAACGAGTGTTTCACCCACAGCAGATCAGTGGTTGGGTTCGGATACATCGTCACCGATTGTTGTAAAGCCACACTCAGGTCGTCTTTCGTGCTGGTGGTACCGAATTGATACAGTTGCTGAATTTCTTCTGCGGTCAAGGCTTTGTTGTAAATTTTCAACTCATCCAGACCACCGCTGAAATAAAGACCGCCGCCGACCGGATCGCTGCCCATACCCAAAGGAAGACCCGTGGTGTTCAGTTTGGTTGGTACGGGTTTGGTATTGGCCAACTCACCGTCCACATACACCATGTCATTGATGCCATCGTGGACCATCGTGACGAACCACCAGAAACCGTCCACCAGTTCGTTGCCGTCGCCGCTGTCCATATCGGAAATAAATTCCGGGAACTGCACCGTATTACCGTTCGTAGTCCACACAATTTTGTGGTGTTGTGGCAACGAGATTTTCCAGCGCTCAGACCAGTGACCAAAGTCAAGCACATAAGATTCTGCATACGCAGGATTGATGCCGTCCGGGCGAATCCAGAAACTCACCGTGGTGTAGTCAGAGATCAATTGCACGGCATTCGGTGCCAGCACAGAATCCTGGTCGCCATCGAACTTGATATTCTGGCTACCACCGTTTGGGTGGTTGGCTGGTTCAAAGACCGGATTGCCACCAATTACCCCATGATTGGCATAAGGCGTAGCGTCATTAGCATTCCCTTCAAATGGGTACCAGGCTACCAGACCGGCTTCGCCCGTGTTGATTTCTCCCGAAGTGGTCAGGGTAACTTCCGAAGTATCGGAGTTATTACCAGCTGTATCAAAAGCATAAATCTCAAAGGAATAAGGCGTTTCCGGATCCAGTCCGTTCACCAGCACCGAGGTAACATCATTGGCCAGCGAATCAAAGTAAGTGCCATCCACAAACACGACATAACCACCCAAAATACGGTCGTCCGTGGAAGCATCCCACGATAACAGCACCGAATATGCACCAGTCGCACCAGTCAGATTACCGGGTGCCGTTGGGGGCGTTGTATCAGGAGATTCGTCCTCGCCGGAAGTCACTTTCAGCGTAGTGATCAGCGATTCATTGCCTTCCGCATCCACTGCCGAAACACCAAAGACGAAATCCGTCAGCGGGGTCAGGTTGGAAACCAGCGATTGCAGACTTGGCGTAGTGGCAATTAGCGCACCATCCTGATAGACATTATAGGCTTCTACACCCACATTGTCCATCGCCGGAAGCCACGTAAGCGACACATTGGTGAAGTTCACATCTGCGGCAAGATTGAGTGGAGCACAGGGAGCTTCGGTGTCGGTGCTGACTGGAGCCTGATTTTGCGCAGCGTATAAAGCGGCAATTTGCGCAGCCGTCAAGGCAACATTGTAAATTTGGATTTCGTCGAGCGAGCCGTTGAAATAACCATTATTGTTCAGCGGATCGAAACCGATGCCCAGTGGTTTGGTGGTCACATCCAAAGCACCTGCGGATGCCTTAGAATTTACTTGCACACCATTGAAATAGATAATATCCTGCGTGCCATCATGCACCATTACGACATGTGTCCAGGTGCCCACCGTCAGCGGCGTACCCGAATCCAGATCACTGCAACAAGCGCCGTTCGCGTGGGTCGTGAAAACTGGTTTGCCGTGATTAGGCATAGAGATTTTCCAGCGTTCCTGATAGCCGCCATTAGAAAGCAGATACACTTCCCCGGAAGCAGGCAAAGAACTTGGGCTGATCCAAAAACTGATTGTGGTATTGGCAGAATTCAACTGTGGTGAATTGGCTGCCGTCAGCGACTGATCCAAACCATTAAACGAGTAGGCGCGGTTGGCTTTGCCAAATCGGTCGACAGCCAAAGAGGCACCTTGCACAGTTGCGTGGTTGTTGTAACCAGTAGCGTCATTAGCATTGCCAGCGGCTTGATAATCAGCCACTAAATTGCCAGCCACCACGGGCGTTGCATTTTGCGCAGCGTACAAAGCGGCAATTTCAGCAGCCGTCAGTGCGCGGTTGTAAATTTGAATATCGTCCAAAGAACCATCAAAAAAGCCGTTGTTATTCAGCGGATCGTACCCAATACCCAATGGATGTTTGGTCTTGTCCAGCGTTCCGGTGCTGGCTTTTTGATTCACTGCTACACCATTGAAATAGATGATGTCTTGCGCACCATCGTGCACCATCACGACATGAGTCCAGGTGCCAATCGTGAGCGGCGTACCGGAATCCAAGTCACTGCAACAAGCACCGCCTGCGTGGGTGGTAAAGACGGGTTTACCATGATTGGGCATCGAGATTTTCCAACGCTCCTGGTAACCGCCGTTCGACAGCAAGTATACCTCGCCGGAAGCGGGTAAAGCGTCGGGTTTCACCCAAAAACTAATCGTCGTATAATCGGATTGCAATGCAGCGGAATTGTCAGCAGTGGCGTAACCCGTCAAGGCATTGGAAGCCCAGCCAAAGCGGTTGGTCGTGGCAGCAGCAGAAACATCCACATCGGCATTGTTGCCAAACTGCGTTACATCTGCACCATTACCGTTCAGCGGATACGAGGCCACGAGATCGGTAGCGGTGCCGGGAAATGCCGACTGCGTAGCATACAGACCCGCGATGGCGACATCAGTGAGGGCATAGTTGTAAATGGAAATGTCATCCAGCGCACCATCGAACCAGCCATTATTACCAAATGGATCGTAGCCAATACCGAGGGGTTTGGTCGTCGCATCCAGCGCGCCTACCGAGGCTTTCTCATTGACTTGTACGCCATTGAAATAGATGATGTCTTTTGCACCATCGTGGACCATGACCACGTGGGTCCAGGCGCCAACCGTTAACGGTGTACCGGAATCCAGGTCACTACAACAAGCACCGCCAGCATGGGTCGTGAAAACCGGCTTGCCATGATTGGGCATCGAGATTTTGAAACGTTCCTGGTAGCCGCCGAAAGACAGCAGATACACCTCACCGGAAGCGGGGAAAGCGTTGGGTTTTACCCAAAAACTGATGGTGGTGGTCGCCGAATTAAGTTGCGAAGCATTCGAAGCACTGACGGTCGAGGAAGTGCCATCTACCAACAGTGCGCTGTTGCCATAACCGAAACGGTCGGTAGTCAGGCTGCCAGTGGACAGGTCGGCGGAGTTCGCAAAATCGGTATTATCCGTGCCATCGCCGCTGAAATTGTACTCCGCCACAACGCCCTGCGCAACGACCGGAGCCGTATTTTGCGTAGCATACAGCGCAGCGATCTGGGCAGCCGTGAGGGCTAGGTCGAACAATTGCACATCATCAATCGCGCCATCGAACGAGGCGTTGTTATTGATCGGATCGTAGCCAATGCCGAGTGGAAGGGTGGTCACATCGAGCGGGCCTGCGACGGCTTTCTCGTTGACCTGCACGCCATTGAAGTAAATAATATCCTTGGCACCGTCATGTACCATCACCACGTGCGTCCAGGCACCAATGGTCAACGGGGTACCCGAATCCATGTCGCTGCAACATACGCCATTGGCGTGGGTGGTGAAAACCGGTTTGCCATGGTTGGGCACCGAGACTTTGTACCGCTCCTGATAGCCACCAAAGGAAATCAGATAGACCTCGCCCTGCACGGGGAAGGCGGTTGGTTTTACCCAAAAACTGATGGTCGCGTTGGGCGAATTCAGTTGGGCAGCATTTTCAGCCTGGATGGCGCTTTGGGCCCCATCGAAGGAAAATGCGCTGTTGGCCAGACCAAAGCGGTCTTGCGTAAGGGTCGCACCATTCACGGAAGCATGATTCGCAAAAGACGACAGGTCTTTGGCACTGCCGGTGAACGAATAATTGGCGACCGGAGTTTGCGCGAATGCGCCCACTGCGGCAAGCAGCCAGCAGCAGACGATTAAATGCGTAGTTTGTAAACGCCGTTTCATAGATCAGGTAAATTTTGAATGTTGAATTTTAAAAAAATGTGGTTTGGGTTTTTCTACTGAATGGTTTGAGGGGTTGATTTTTAACACAAAAGGCCTAAAAGCAAGGAAGACAAAAAAGGATGTTGAATTTTTTTAACACAAAAGGCACAAAAGGAAGACAAAAGAAATCCATTGATTTGCAGCCTGTTGCAACCCCACCCCTAACCCCTCCCCCGAAAGGGAGGGGGACTAAATTGAGTTTCAATCTATTGATTTACAGTACCTTAATGAAATATACTTTGTTCATCAAGGTACTGATAATGAATAAAAATCACCGCGATCATATCCCCCTCCCTTTCGGGGGAGGGGTTAGGGGTGGGGTTTACTCTTTCATGTTACATCTTCACAAACCTAGCCGTAGCAAAACCCACCACCGACTTAAAAATCACGGTATAAACCCCTGACTGCCAGTTTTTTGTGTCAAATTTTGCTGCCGCTCCCGGTTGTATTAATTGTTCTTTGATCAATTTCCCATTTAGGTCATACACCGATAATTTGCCGCCTGCTTCCAGATACGCGGGCAACTGAATGCTCAGGTTTTCTCCGACGGGATTGGGCGAAATCAGTAGTGTGCCAATTTGATTAGCTAAGTCATTCACTGCCGTGGGTACATTGCCATAGAGGGTTTGTACGGCCTCTGGGATCATTGCGTAATCGAATATTTTCACTTCATCCATCACCCCTTTGAAGTTGTAATCAGCGACATCAGGCAGCATTTGGCCAATGAGCAAAGGCACATTCGCCGTGCGGATCAGGCCGCTCAGGGGTTTGTAACTGTTCAACTGGCCATTCAGATAAAGGGCCATCAGGCTGCCATCGTAGGTGACGGCCACGTGGTAAACACTGTCCACCGCAATGGACTGTTCGCTATCCAGATCGGCGATGGTGGTCAGCGTATTGACCGTCCAGCGGATTTTATTGTCGGGTGTGATAGAGACTTTCCAGCGGTTTTGCCAACTGCCATGCGAGACCATAAATGACTCGCGCTCCGGCAAAGCGAGCGGCTTGAACCACGCACTCACCGTAATGGCTTGCTGAAAATTGAGCAGCGGATCGTTCAAGACGGTGATTCTGTCGTTAACGCCATCGAAACGGCCTGCGCTGAGCGGATTGCCCCAAAAATCGGGCACGAATAACACGCCGCCGCTGGTCTGACCATGTAGTTGGTGACCGCTTATATCATTGGCATTACCGGAAAAAGGGTAGTGCGCGATGATAGTGCCGGGGGTGGCTGTAAAACTTTTGACCAAAATACTGGTACTGCCTTGCACCGACAATCCGGCATCGTCGGCTACTGTCACATTGATCTGAAAAATGCCGGGCGCAGCGGGGGCATTCCAGGTGATAGTGCTGCCCGTTCCAACAATGGCACCGCCGTTAGTTGTCCAGGTATAGGTGAGCGGATCGTCGTTGGCATCATTGGCATTGGCAGTCACTGAAATGCTGCCACTAGGGGCAATGTAAAGCGCACTCTTTTGAATATCAATGATTTGCGGAGCCAGATTAATTTCAGCAACGGCATGGAGTATAACGGTAGCAGTATCTCTTTGCCCCGTATTGTCGGTCACAATGGCGGTAATGGTGTAGTCGCCGGGCGTGGTCGGGGCCAGCCATTGCACCTCAGCCCCGCTGCCGGAAATCTGCCCCCCCGTAGCACTCCAAATCCAGGTGAGGTCGCCGGAATCCTGATCGAAAGCAGTACCGAAGACGGCGGTAGAGTCACCAAATTCCACTTCCGATTGGGCCGCTGCCAGCCCCTGAATACGGGGTGCGTAGGTAAACGGCTGCGCAGTTTGCGCGTAATCCACCACCACGCCGTTGATCAGCATTTTGTTTTTATCGTAGGTAATCGTGCCGCCAGCGGGGGCCAAAGTCACCAGACGGGCTTCGTTGGCGGGCAGGTACAGATTGACCGTGCCGGTAACGCCTTGGAGCAAAAAAGTCCCGGTAATGGCATCATATACGTCCACGGGCTCGGTACCGACCGCAAGTTGTACGGCCTGAGTCTGCGAATAGGAATTAAAATACAAATAGGTCGGATAAGCCGTGTTTTTGAAAAAATCCGTTTTTAAAACATTGATCTTCAATATTTTATCCACGTTGGTTTTTTCCACAATTGATCCCAGATAACCAATAGACGAGGTGCTGTACAGCGAAAGATTCGTACCTGCCCAGCCACCGCCCAGGGCATCGCCGGTCGAAAACGGGGAAAATCCCTGATACTTTTCCTTCAAGGCTTCGTAGCCAATCACGTATTCCGGGTCGTAAGTATTGGACCAGGCCGTAGCATCCTGTTGCGCCGCAGGCAGAAATCCGGGGTAGAAAAGGCGGGTGGCATTGGTCAGGTTGAGCACCCATTTGCCAATGGCACGGGCGAAACGTTTGTCGTAACGCACCATCGGTACCAGCGCACCTGCCTGCTGCACGCCATTCAATTGGAAGGCATAGTCGTTGCCGCCGTCGTTGGCTTCACCGACCACCCCGGATACATCGAAATTGCCCCATTTGCCAACGATGGTGCCCCAGCCGCGCAATGCTCCGCGATTAAAGGACCAGTTGACCATTTTTTCTACATCATAACTGGTGCCCAGTTCGGCGTTCATGCGAGCCGCCGTGTAGGTGCCGTAGGGCAATTGCAGTTCGTAAGATGGGTTCATCGTCCATTCGCTCAGAAATTCCAGGCTCCATTCTGCGGCTTTCAGGTACTCTGGATTGCCGGTTTTGTGGTAAGCATTGTACAGTACCCAGGCGTAGGCACCAGCGGCTTCGGGTTCGGGTACGCTAGTGGTGTTGGCCTGTTTGGTTTTGAAATTCCAGGCGCGATAGTTCATATAGGGTTTCTGCCAGGGCGCATCACTGCCGCCCATCGCCCGTACGGCTTCGGCAAAACGGTCGGCGACGGAATGGAACTGAAACACCGCATCGCCACCCACGTTGGGATAGAGGTCGTAGAGTTGGTAGAAAAAGACGTTGGGCATCATATCGTACCACCAATCATTGCCACTACTCGTGTTCGGATTATTGAGATAAATGAGTTCGCCATTGTTTTTATTGAAATAATCCTGGCTCATCAGCACCCAATTCTGACCATACTGATTGGTCTTGTCTATGCCCGCCAGCGACGCGCTCACCAGCGAAGGCAGCACATTGATGGCCTCGCCATTTTGCGGCGAGGTGGTGCCGACATAAGTGTGCAAACCGAAACTCTTGTTTTGCGGATAATTGAACCCGCTCGGCCTGACGACCACCAATGGCAAATACTGGCCGGTTTTGCTGACATCATAGACAAATGAATCGTAACGCAGTGCCACTTGCCGCCAGTCACGCACATTGTAGGGCGTGGGCTGGTTGGGCATCAGTTCTATGCGGGGTACGGCGATTTGGCCTGATTGAGCGGCGAGGTGCAGCGTGGTCAGGACAAAAACTAAGAGGAATACGTTTTTTATGTAGAGCATTTTGTGTTGCTTTTAAGTTGCTGGCGCAAGGTTTTACGCCTTGTGCCGCGCATTGTTCGGGCTATGCCCGGTTTTCTTTTTCGGGTAAAACCCGACTGATTCTGACACAAGGCAAAGCCTCGCGCCAGCGAGTGCGGCTTCTGGAGATGAAGGGTTGCTGGCGGGAGACTTTCTCCACGCCAGCATCGATTGGCTATCCTAACCCTACATTAATCAAGTAATCAATTTTCAGGTAATCCTCTAATTTCAATTACCTTTCGACATTGATTAGTTATAGTCAGTCAAAGAAACTGTTGAAAATCAATAGCCTTTTGTCAAAAATCGATATTACTACGTAATGTCGAGAGGTAATAATACTATAATGCAAAGCGTAGCAGGCTATTAATAACCGACTACAATAGATGTTTTTCAATACCCCGGATTCTGCCGCAATTGCGGGTTCAGGTCAATTTCCGTTTGTGGTATGGGAAATACTTCGTGTTTACCCGCCTGAAAATCCGGTAATACCTGTTCGGCTATGCCCCAGCGAACCAGATCGAAAAAGCGGTGCATTTCAAAGCCCAATTCCACGGAGCGTTCACGGCGCACCGCCTGGATCATGGCGGCCTGATCGAGGCCGGTGATGGCTGGCAAAGCGGTGGCAGGATTACTGGCTTGGGCGCGGGCACGGGCGCGTACCTGTTCCAGCGATGCTTCGGCTTCTCCGGTGCGACCGAGTTCGGCCAATGCCTCGGCTTGCCAGAGCAGCACTTCGGCGTAGCGAATAGCAGTATAGTTGATGTCGCCGTCGGCTTTTTGGCTGGCGGTGCTGTCGGGTTGCAGATACTTGCGCGGGCTGTGTTTGGTAGAAGAAAACGAGTTTTTGTAGATCACGCCGAAGTATTGCTCGTTATTAGAAGCCACCGTGAATTGCCGACGTGGGTCGCCTGCTTCAAAGGAATTATAATATTCCTCGGTTACTTCGGCAAAACCATAACCGCCATTGAATTTCTTGGACGCCCACCATTGATTGAGCGAATTACCGACGCCCAGTTCCAGATTGGTATGCTGGATTTCCCAGACGGATTCGGTGTTATTCTGCGTGTTTTCCCGGAAATTATCCTGATAATCGGGCATCAAAGCATACACGTTCAGGTCTTTTACTTTATTGACGTATTCTATGACCTGGTTCCAGTTTTTCTGGTATAAATGCGCTTTGGCGGCCAAAGCAAAAGCAGCACCTTTTGTAGCCCGACCCGCATCGCTGGCAGCATATTGCGTGGGTAATACATTGGCGGCAAAATCGCAGTCGGCGATGATCTGCCGATACACTTCGGCTTTGGGCGTAGCCGCGACTTTCAGTTCGTCAGGCGGCGTGATTTTAATCAGGAGTGGTACGTCCCCAAAGACCTGCGTTAATAGAAAATAATAGTAAGCACGCAGGAAAGTGGCCTCACCGATCACGCGGCTTTTCAGCGTTTCATCCATCGTAATAGCGGGCACTTTTTCAATAACCGTATTACATTGGGTAATGCCCTGATAATTCAATTTCCAGAAGTCATTGAGTTCTTCGGTGCGGGGCGTGTAGGTGAAAAAGTCGAGTTCGGTCAAGCCCGGGCGGGAGCCGTCACCACCGACCACGGCTTCATCGGAGGGCAATTCGCCGAATCCCCAATAGAAGTTGTTGTTGTTACTATTGAACATCAACGGTTCGTACGCCGCGTTGAGTGCCTGCACTGCATCGTTGGACGTTTGGAAAAACGAGCCTGCGTCGAGGATGCCGAGGGGCTCCTTATCGAGGATGTCCTGGCAGGACGCTAGTGCGAGCAGGAGAGGGAGAATATAGACTAGTGATTTCATAGTGTAGAAGTTATGTTTTTGGGGCGCTTATTGAATGTTTTTTGATTGACGAATGCAGATTACATGATTTTTGAATGTTGATGTACTTAACAATACATGATTTAGATTTACCATTAGTCATTCTAGTAACATCTAATATCAAATATCATCAATCTGCATTCGTCAATCAATTTTTTTAATTAGAATCCCATCGTAACCCCCGCAATAAAAGTCCTCGGTGCAGGTACCGTGCCCCAGTCAATACCCACGGCGAGATCGGAGGAAATATCCAGACCGCGCGTGTCATTGGTATTAGCCTGAATTTCTGGATCCAGACCCGTGTATTTAGTGAAAGTGAAAGCATTTTGGGCAGTTACATAAAAGCGCAGGCTACCAATTGCATCCGTTTTAATCAATGATTTAAAATCATAACCCAGCGTGATATTGCGAATCCGCATATAAGAACCGTCTTGCAGAAAACGGGTCGAAATACGGCGGTTACCGTTGCGGTCGTCCACGCTTACTTTGGGAATGTTGGTATTCGTATTCGTTGGTGTCCAGCGATTCAGAATTTCATTGTACGAATTAAAACCACGCGACTGCGTTTCGTAGGCAAAATTGCCATAGAGGAAATACACATCATTACCTTGTATGCCCTGGGCCAGCACCGACAAATCCACGTGTTTCCAACTTACGGTGGCATTTAATCCATAGATAAAATCGGGAAATGGATTGCCAAAATGCGCGCGGTCTTTGTCGTCTATTTTATTGTCGCCATTCAGGTCGGCGAACTTGACGTCGCCGGGACGGGTATCGTCGGTTTGGAACGGGCTGGCGTCAACTTCCGCCTGATTCTGGAACAAGCCGTCCATTTTGTACAGGAAAAAAGAGCCAATGGGTTGGCCCACTTCGGTTTTGGTGATGGCCCCGTCGGATAGTCCGTAGCCGCCCAGAATAGGCTCGCCGCCCGCCAGCGACAGCACTTTATTGCGGACAGAAGAAATGTTGGCACCCACGCTGTAATTAAATTCGCCGCTCCGGTTTTTGAAAATAATTCCGAGTTCGAGACCCTTGTTTTCCACCTCGCCGGCATTCACGTAAGGCGGATTCTGATCGCCGCCGGACTGCGGCACGGGTACGCGCACCAGAATACCATCGGTGCGTTTGCGGTAGTAATCCGCGATGAACGACAGGCGGTCGCCCCAGATGCTGAGGTCCAGGCCGTAATCCAATTGCTCGCTGGTTTCCCATTTGATGTTGCTGTTGCCGCTTTCCAGCACCCGTGCGCCGGTAACGGTCTGACCACCAAAGGTATAGACGCGGTCGCCGTTACTAACCAGCGAACTGAACGGATACACCCCTATCTCCTGGTTGCCGAGACGGCCCCAACTGGCCCGTAATTTCAGGGAAGAAATAAATTTTACTTTTTCAAAAAACGGCTCGTTAGAGACATTCCAGGCCGCCGAAACCGCCGGGAACACGCCGTAGCGATTATTTGGCCCAAAACGGGAGGAACCATCGCGGCGCACCGAAGCACTCACTACGTAGCGATTATCAAAACTATAACTGCCTTGCGCGAAGTACGATAGCAGTGCCCACTCGGTGACAATGCCGCCCGCGCTGACGTTTTGCACGTCCGTGGCAATGCTGTTGTTCAGGTAGCGAAACAAAGGATCGGTCCGCGAAAAGTTGTTGGCCGAACCCGACAGGTAGTTGGTTTGATTTTTAATGGCCTCCATGCCGAGCAGTGCCGATACGCGGTTACGACCGAAAGTGCGCTGGAAATCAATGACGTTATTCCAAACTAAATTCTGGTCAAACACCCGGCTTTCAGTCAACGAAGTGGGATTGTAAATGGCCGCCGACAACCGCTCTTTAAAGCGTTTTTCATTTTCAAATAAAAAGTCGCCGCCGAGCGTAGTGCGCACTTTCAGCCCTTTCATGATGGTGGCCTCGGCGAAAACACTGCCGAAAATCCGGTAACGTTTGATCGTCCAGTCGGTCGCATCCACGATGGCCAGCGGATTGGCATTTCCGTCGCCATACAGCAACGGATCGCCCAGATCGGAGGAGACTTTTACGTAGGAACCGTCGGCATAATACGGATTGAACACCGGCGCGGCGATCAGGGCGTAGCGAATACCGCTGGGTTCATTGCCGGGGCCAAACCCGTCGCCGGAACTGTTGATGACCTTGCGGTTGGTGTAGGCGAAAGAGAAATTATTGCCGATTTTCAGGTACTTATTGCCGACTTCGCCATTGAAACGCAGCCCGTATTTTTCAAAACCCTGGCCCCGGAAAATGCCCTCCTGATTAAGATAATCCCCTTGCAGGTAGAAACTGTTGTTTTCCCCGCCTCCCGATGCGCTCAGACTGTACCGTTGCACGGGAGCGGGGTTAAACACCAGGTCAAGCCAATTTACATTTGGCAGTGTATCCAGGATAGCAATATTAAAGGTGTCGAGTTGGCGGGGTATATCGCGCAGTTCATTGGCATTATTAATGGCCTCGTTGCGGATGAGCAGGTAGTCGCGGGAATTGAGCAACTCCGGGAGGCGATAAGGCTCAGAGAAACCCGCCGAGGCATCAAACTGGAAACGTGCCTTGCCAGCCTTGCCTTTTTTGGTCGTAATTACGATAACGCCATTGGCCGCCCGTGCGCCGTAAATGGCCGCCGCTGCCCCATCTTTCAGCACTTCAATACTTTCTATGTCATTGGTAGAGAACATGTTGATGTTGCCAGTGGTCGGTACGCCATCCACGATAAAGAGCGGATTGTTGTTGCCCAAAGTACCCGCGCCACGGATCCGCACCGCGATGTCGTCGCCGGGTGCGCCGGTGGTTTGCGTGACCTGCAAGCCGGGTGCCTGGCCCTGCAACGCCTGGTCAATACCGAGCACCACCAGCCGTTCCACATCCTTGCCTTTTACGGAACTAATGGCCGAAGCGACATCCGAGCGGATTTCCCGGCGATAACCCGTCACCACGACATCCTGCAACATGGCGGTCTCTTCCAGAAGGGCCAGATCAATGAGCGTACGGCCCTGCACCGACACTTCCTGGGCGGCAAAACCCGTGTAGGTAAATACCAATATCGCCTCCGAATCAACGGTGAGGCGGTACTTGCCATTGCCGTCGGTGATAATGCCATTGGTGGTGCCTTTTTCCACCACCGTCACGCCGATGAGCGGCTGGTTGTCGGCGGGATTGGTCACCGTGCCAGTGACGGCGGTTTGCTGGGCCGCACCGGTTTGAAAGTTAAAAAGAAGAATGGCCAGCGCAATAAAAGCGGGCGTGCAGAATGGCCGAAAGAAGACTTTGCGGCGTAAGTAGTTGTAAATGTTGTGCTTCATGGTCAGGTGGTTCGATTTTCCCTTTAAATGAACCTTCCTGACAAATGTCGGGCTTTTGCCAAAAGAGGATTGATACTTTTATGCGAATAGATGATACTTTTGTGAAACAATATTGGCCGGTCGGCTGCCGGGAAAAATTAAATTTCAAAAATGAATATCTACCGCGAAATTACGCCTTTAAAGGAACCGGATGTTTGTGTGGTGCTGGATTCGGTCAATAATGGTTTTGATTACCCCATTCACAACCACCCGGAATTTGAACTGAACCTCATAGCGGGCATTTCGGGGACGCGGATCGTTGGCGACAACACGGAGCGGTATTCCGAATTCGACCTGGTGCTGCTGGGGCCTTATCTATACCATAAATGGGATGGCGACGAGGCGATGCAGCGTTCGGGCAAACCCTACCGCGTGATCACGATCCAGTTCTCCATCGGCCTGTTCGACGGACATCTTTTTCAGAAAGAGCGGTTTTATAAAATCCGGAAATTGCTGAATGATTCGGCGCGCGGCATCAAATTTCACGGCAAGACCTTCGAGGCGGCGATGCAAAAAATGATCTCACTCACCGAGGACAAGGGCTTCACCAGCATCATCGAGTTCATGCAATTGCTCGACCTGCTGTCGCAATCCACGGAGGCGACTTTCCTGGCCAGCGAGGGTTTCTCCCCGCAGGCCCTGCAATCGGACAGTAACCGCATTCAATTGGTGTACAGTTATATCCTGAAAAACTTCGCCGATCACCTTATCAAGATCGGTGATGTGGCCGCGCTGGTGAACATGAGTGGCTCGGCGTTCAGCCATTTTTTTCAGAAATACACCACGAAGAGTTTCACCCAGTTCCTGCTGGATGTGCGCATCGGCCACGCCTGCAAACTGCTGCTCAGCACCGACCAGACCATCAACCAGATTTGTTATGGTTCCGGTTTTAATAATGTGGCGAATTTCAACCGGCTGTTCAAAAAGTATCGTTCCTGTACCCCATTAGAGTATCGTCGGCGGCATAAGGAAAAGAATGATTTCGACTGGACGAAACAAATCACGCCCTGGCAGTTTTTGCCGCCCAAATCGGGCAAGGCGGGGGATTTTAAGCCGGCGGGGTACGCGACAAAGTTGCGGCATTTGTAGAAAGAGCCGTAATTTTGCACAAATTCGAAAGCGCAATAATATGACCGTATCGGTGATCATGTCGGTATACAATACCGATTTTTTTTTGGTAAAAAGGGCCCTGGATTCCGTGCTGGATCAGGACTTTCAGGACTTTGAACTGATCGTAATTGACGATGGCAGTGACAACGATACAGAAAATCAACTGCTCCATTATGCCAGGAAACATGCCGACAAAGTCATCTACATACGCCACAAAAACTGCGGCCAGTCCAATTCCATCAACCGGGGCATTTTGAACAGCAGCGGCCAATTCATTGCCATCATTGATGCTGACGATGAGTACAAATCCAATCACCTGCGCGCCTGTTTGCAAGAAATGAAACACGCTGATTTGATCGCTTCCAAGACCCAGACCATCGTGGACAAGGAGGAGGACTACTATGTGCCCGACCGGCTGGACTATAGCCGGGTAATACATGTGGACGACTGCGTATTGTTCGCCACCTTATTTGGCAGAAAAGAGGTTTTCACGAGCGTCAGATTTCAGGACACCTATGGGGCAGACGCCTATTTTTATGAGCACGCCTCCGAAAAATACCGGGTCCAAAAAGTGGACCTGAGAACCTATGTCTACTATCGAAACGTCCCCACCAGCATCTGTTCCAATTTGAAGAGGGCACATTCCACCACTTAGCTATGCACTCTTTTCCAAAGGTTTCGTCGCTCATAATGGCGTGCCACCTCACGGGCAGGTATGATGTAAACCGCAACGCCACCTTACCGGCCGACGATTATGCCTTGGTAAAAGAATGGGCGGAATCCATTGCCGATTTGCGGCTGCAAGGCATCCTTTTTCACAATAATTTTTCGGAGGCCACCTGCGCCAAGTATGGGAATGAGCATATTTCTTTTATTAAAACGGCCTTTCCCAGCCAGTATAGCCCCAATGTGTACCGCTATTTTATTTACCGGGATTTTTTACGGCAGTATGCCCATCGAATCGCCCACCTTTTTGTGACGGATGTTTCCGATGTGGTGGTGCTCCATAATCCTTTTATTCAGCCACTTTTTACCGCTCGACCCGGCACTCTTTTTTGCGGAGATGAGCCCAAACAGCTCGATGATGATTGGATGAAGGCTCATGGGACCCATTTGCGCAGCCGTATCGCTGGGTATGCCCGCTATGAAGCGGATTTCAGCCATGCCCCTTTGCTCAATTGCGGCATCATCGGTGGGAACGTCCGGCTGATGGAGGCGTTTGTTGAAAAACTCTGCCTTATTCATCAATATTACAACCACGATAATCATACCGCCTACACCGGCGACATGGGGGCTTTTAATTACCTGGTCCGTACGACCTTCAACGAGCAACTTTACCACGGCGCCCCCGTCAATACCGTCTTTAAAGCCTACCAGGTGGACCGAACCGACTGTTGGTTCAGGCACAAATAAAAAGCTCAACTTTTTTCAGTTCCGCCCCATCTAAACATCCAAAAACATTTTACTTCCCCCTCAAAAATCCACCCACCCCCTAACCCACGTATATCCTCCAGACACATGCTCACCAGAAATGAAAAAGCTAGCCGCCTGGGCCTTTTTAGTGATTTACCTGAACGCTGCCGCGCAAACGCTGCTGCCCTGGGTATCTGACTCGGTGGCCCACGTGCTTTTCTGGGAATCGCATTTGGAACACGTCCACCATGGGCAGGTGCACAGTCACCACGTGGGTCTGGAAATGGCCGCTAATGAAGAGGACGCGGCTACCCATCATACTATTCCCTTCTTTTTTGATAAAGATGCCCTCTCGGCGCATCTGGTGCCCGACCTGCCATTGGTGTGGGGCGTCACACCGAGGCCACTGGTCGCCCTGCATGTGGACTGGCTTTTTCATTATCAGAGCGTCGTCGGCGACGTTTTCTGCCCGCCACCCGATGCGCTGCGGGTATCCAGGCCCGCTTGATTTTTCTTGTTTTTTAGGCTGTAATAATGGGTTAGCTCTACGCTTTTGTAGTCGCGAACCAGGTCATGTGCTTGTCGCGGAACAAGTCGCTTTTGTCATTCCCGATGACATATCGGGACAGGCTCTGACGGGACCTGTGCATGTCGTAGGTGCTCGTCATATACGTACACCGTTACATACACCGTAACGTGGACGGGTCCCGTCAGGATGACAAACCAGGCGTACACCGTGGCGTGAGCATTACCATTTCAGCATAAGTTTCTTTCTTCCACACATCAAAATGAACGAAAGCAATTTCGTCGCTATACACATGAACAAACCTACTCTCTCTATATCCAAACTATTTTTCTTCGGCTTTTTATTGGCCGCAGTGTGCCCGGTTTTTGCTCAAAACGGCATTATTACTGGTAAAATTGCCAATGATTTGACTGGCGAAGCCCTGGTGGGTGCTACTATTAATCTGCAAGGTTCTGAGAACCATACACATTCTGATGAAACCGGTGCATTTCGCCTGCGGGGTCTGTCGTCGGGTGCTTACACAGTGCAGGTCACACTATTAGGTTTTGAGCCACAGAATGAAACGGTTAATGTTACCGAAGAAGCGGCAGCCCCCATAGTGATTCGATTAATACCAAAGGCACTAAATCTATCCGAAGTGGTGGTGAATGACCAGCGCGACCTATCCAAAACGATGACGGTTATTAGTAAAATTGACTTGGAACTGCGCCCTACCCGCTCGTCGCAGGATATTCTGCGGATGATACCAGGTTTATTTACGGCTCAACATGCGGGCGGTGGCAAAGCCGAACAAATCTACCTGCGCGGTTTCGACATTGACCACGGCACAGATATTCGCGTATCGGTGGATGGGATGCCGGTCAATATGGTGAGCCATGCGCACGGACAAGGCTATGCTGATCTGCATTTTCTGATTCCCGAAACCATTGAAAATGTGGACTTTAACAAAGGACCATACTATACACGGCAGGGTGATTTTGCCACTGCTGGTTACGCGGATTTCCAGACGCGCAATGCGCTGCAACGCAGTATGGTGAAACTGGAAGCGGGCGAATATGACACTTACCGGGCCGTAGGTATGGTGGATTTGCTGGGCGATAATACCCGCAATCAAAATGCCTATTTTGCTTCGGAGTTACTGTTTACCAATGGTCCGTTTGAAAGTCCGCAAAATTTTAACCGGATTAATTTAATGGGTAAATATAATGGTTTAGTAGGGCGTAATCAATTGTTAACTATATCGCTTTCTACTTTTACCAGTAAATGGGAGGCTTCGGGACAGGTGCCGGACCGGGCCGTACGCAGTGGTCGCATCAAACGTTTCGGTGCCATAGACGATACGGAAGGTGGCAACACCAGTCGCACGAATGCCAATATAAAACTGCTGAAAACCTTTGATAATGGTGATTTTCTGAAAAACCAGTTTTACTATGTGCGCAATCAGTTCCAGTTGTTTTCTAATTTCACTTTTTTCTTAAATGATCCGGTTAATGGCGATCAAATACAACAAATAGAAAACCGGGATATTTTTGGTTATAAACTGGTTTATACTTTTGATCGTGCCGCTGGCAAAAGTGATTTTCGTACCGAAGTAGGACTGGATATTCGCTATGACAAAACTAAGGGCACCGAACTATCGCGGACTAAAAAACGGAATACTTTCCTGAGTTATGCTGCTCTGGGCGATATTGACGAACTGAATGCAGGCTTGTATGTGGACGAAATCTGGCAGGTGTCTGACCAATTCAGTATTAATGCCGGACTGCGTTTCGATCAGTTTGGGTTTGGGTATGCCAATCAATTAGATAGTCTGTTTAGTCACCCGGTGGTGTATGCCAATGTAGCCAGCCCAAAACTGAATTTTTACTACAATCCTTCTGCTGCGGTGCAATTTTATTTAAAAACCGGGGTGGGTTTTCACTCCAACGATGCGCGGGTGGTGGTGCCGCAGAATGGTGCTCAAATCCTGCCACGGGCCTTTGGCGCAGATTTTGGCGTATTTCTCAAACCCACGCGCCGTTTGCTGCTCAATGCGGCCGTGTGGGGGCTCGATCTGGAACAAGAGTTTGTGTATGTCGGCGATGAGGCGGTAGTAGAGCCGAGCGGCAAAACCCGTCGCTACGGGGCTGATCTTTCAGCGCGTTATCAGGTAGTGGATTGGCTGTTTCTGGACCTGGATATGAACTATACGGTGCCACGCAGCAAGGACGACCCGGAAGGCGAAAACTATATTCCGCTGGCTCCGACTTTTACCAGTATTGGTGGATTGACCACTAAATTTCGGCAGGGTCTGAACGGTAGTTTGCGCTATCGCTATATTGATGACCGGCCAGCCAATGAAAACAACAGCGTCACCGCATTGGGCTACTTTATTGTGGATGGCGGGGTGACTTTCACTAAACGAAAATATGAATTAGGCCTGTCGTTTGAAAATCTATTAAATGTAGATTGGAACGAGGCGCAATTTGATACGGAAAGCCGCTTGTTTGATGAACCAGAACCAGTGTCGGAACTGCATTATACGCCCGGTACGCCGTTTTTTGTGAAAGGAAGTATATCGTTCTTTTTTTAGAAAGAAGGTAGTAGATATGATAAAAGCCCGGCAAACGAATCTATCGTTTGTCGGGCTTTACTTCAAAAAAACAACAATAATCAATTACTGTACTGTCCGTGCATTTAACCTTGCGGAAAGAATTCATCTAACTCTAAAGTGATACCAGTGGCAGGGTCATGGAGACTACCAGCGGTGAAAGTGGCATATTTACGGTCGGGCGTAAAGATGTAAACAGTCTTAACGGTAGGCACCACGAGCCAGGCCGACTTCACCCCAACTGGAAAGAAGACTTGAAAAAACTTGCTTTTAATTTCTTCCATGCCTTGCATGGGCGATAGAATTTCAATGGCGGTGATGGGTGGTTCTGTCACCTTAATCTCGTCTTCCAGCAAGTCCACCGCTCTTTTCGGATAAATGCAAAGGTCGGGCAAAGTAGGTTTAACGCCCGGTGGTGCCAGGTCCAGTTGAGGAAGAAACTCATATTGATCGCCATAATGCTTACCCAAAGCGATGTTTAGCCGAGATTGAATAATACTATGGTTCCTACTTGGCATGATCCTATTTACTTCGGTTGTGTAGTCTTCTTGTTCAATGGTCGGGATTTCTGCTTCGATCAATACATCATCTTTTTTCATACAAAAAGTTTTTGTTCAGCAAATATAGGAAGAAAAGAGTAGAAGCAGAAGATTATCTGGAAAATCAGTAACATACTTCTTTCCCCACCATCTCCACAAAAACATCAAACGCCCCCGGATTCCGTACAGAACCTAGATTCACCGCTTTTTCTAGTAATTTACCTTGTAACACCCGCTTCACTGGCAGTTCCAGTTTTTTTCCACTGATCGTATAAGGTATTTCGGGCACCGCGAAAATGGCATCCGGCACGTGGCGCGGTGAGTAATCGGTGCGCAACTGCGTGTTGATCTTTTTCTTTAAGGCATCGGTCAGTTCAAAGCCCGGTTTGAGGGCCACAAAAAGCGGCATAAACGACTCTCCGTCAGGCCGTTCCAGATTAATGATGAGGCTGTCCTGTATTTCCGGCAGTTGCTCCACCGAACGATATATTTCACTGGTACCAATCCGAATACCCTGCCGGTTGAGCGTGGCATCGGAGCGACCGAGAATGACCAGCGAACCGCGCGGCGTGATGTGCAACCAGTCGCCATGCCGCCACACGCCGGGATATTCTTCAAAGTAACTGGCCGTGTATTTAGTGAAACCCGGATCGTTCCAAAAAAACACGGGCATACAGGGCATCGGCTCCGTAATGACCATTTCGCCCACTTCATCCAGTAACGGCTGGCCCTGTTCATCAAACGACTGCATGGCGCAACCGAGCGTACGGCACTGAATTTCGCCCTCATACACCGGCAGGAGCGGATTGCCGCCCACAAAGGCCGTACACACGTCCGTGCCGCCGCTCATCGAGGTCAGCCACACGTCGGGTTTTACCTGCTCATATATCCAGTCGAAACCCTCCGGCGGCAGCGGCGAGCCCGTGGAGCCAATGGAGCGCAGTGCAGACAGGTCTAATGTGCGGGGCACGATTTCGGCTTTCATACAGGCCAGCACATAAGCCGCGCTGATGCCAAAGTGCTGTACACCAACGCGTTCTGCCAATTGCCACAGCACCTGCATATTCGGGTAACCCGGACTGCCATCATACAGCACGATGGTCGCGCCCGCCAGGAGGGTGGCCTGCAAGAAATTCCACATCATCCAGCCGGTGGTGGTGAACCAGAAAAACCGCTCGCCTGTCTGCACATCATTGTGAAAATGCACGTATTTCAGGTGTTCGAGCAACATGCCGCCGTGCGAATGGGTGATGGCTTTGGGAATGCCCGTGGTACCGGAAGAATACAGCACCCAGATCGGATGGCCGAACGGCACCGGCACAAATTCGAGCCGCGCATTGGTCGCTGCGGTGGCTTTGGTCCAGGACGTACTATTTTCCCAGGCAGCATTTATTTCCGGCAAATACGGGATGACCACCGTAGCCAGCAAAGTCGGCAGATTACCTTGCAGTTGCTGCACTTCCGCCGTTTTATCAAAGGATTTGCCGCCATACTGGTAGCCATTTACGGCGATAAGCACCTTGGGTTCGATCTGCGCAAAACGTTCCAGCACGCTGCCCGCTCCAAAATCCGGCGACGCACTCGACCACACCGCACCCAAAGAAATAGTGGCCAGCCAGGCGACCGTTGCTTCGGGAATATTGGGCAAAAAACCGACGACCCGATCCCCTACCCCAACGCCGAGTTCCCGTAAATACGCCGCCAATGCCGCTACCTGATTTTGCAGTTCCTGCCAACTGATTTCTTGTAATGCCGTCCTTTCCGATTGAAATAAAATAGCCGGACGCTTATCGGTATAATTGCGAAAAATATGCTCCGCGTAATTCAACGTTGCACCCTCAAACCAGCGGGCATGTGGCATGGTCCCCTGCAACACGCTCGTATAAGGCGTGTAACTTTTTACGGCAAAATAATCCCAAACCGACTGCCAAAAAGCCTCCACTTCCTGCACCGACCACTGCCAAACCGCATCATAGTCTGCGAAATCCAGCCCATAACGCGGGTCATTTTTCAGCCATTCCAGATACTGACGCAAGTACGACGCATCTTGGAAAGCGGCGGTAGGCTGCCAAAGGATTTTTTTATTAACACTCATATATCAGGTAATCTGGATTTGTATATCGAACATCTATTAAACACAAAAATTTTCAAGACAAAAAATCTTCAACACAAAAGGCACAAAAGAATACAAAAGTCCGAGTATGTCCTCTTTTGTGTTCTTCTGTTTTCTTTTGTGCCTTTTGTGTTTAAAACCCTTTTTTTGTGTTTCAAAACCCTTTTTGTGTTTCAAAATACTCTTTTTGTGTTTCAAAACAACCCCTCTTGTGTTTCAAAAAACTCACTCCCGCGCCGCCAGCACCCGATTCCGTACTTCCCCAAAACCCACCCGAATCTCGCCCCGTTCAGCCACCGCGCGCATGGTGACTGTATCGCCATCCAGGATGAACTTGCGCTCGGAACCATCGGGCAGCGTCAGCGGATTTTTGCCGCCCCAGGTCAGTTCCAACATAGAGCCAAACGAATCGGGCGTGGCACCGGAAATGGTGCCGCTGGCCAGTACATCACCGACTTGCAGGTTGCAGCCATTCATGGTATGGTGGGCGAGTTGCTGCACTATATTCCAGTACAGATGTTTGAAATTAGAGCGGGAAATTACCGTTTCCTGCCCACCAGCGGGCGTAAGACCTACTTCCAAAGAAACGTCAAAATGATGGTCGCCGCTAAATTGCAAATAGGGCAGCACCGCCGGGTCTTGCAGTGACCCGGGCACCCGGAACGGCTCCAGCGCATCCAGCGTGACGATCCACGGCGACATAGACGAGAAGAAATTTTTGGCCAAAAATGGGCCCAGCGGTACGTATTCCCAGCGTTGCAGGTCGCGGGCCGACCAGTCGTTGAAGAGCACAAAACCGAAAATATGGTCCTCGGCTTCCGTCGTGGTGACCGGCTCTCCCAGCACATTGGATTGGCCAACAATGGCCGCCATTTCCAGTTCAAAGTCCAGTGACCGCGTGGGCGAAAATAAGGGTGGTTCCGCGTCATTCGGGCGAATTTGGCCTTTGGGCCGGTGAAAATTGGTGCCGGAAATACAGATGGAACTGGCGCGCCCATGATAGGCGACCGGCAGGTGTTTCCAGTTGGGTAACAGCGCATTGGCCGGGTCGCGGAACATCTTGCCGACATTGGTAGCGTGTTCTTCGCTCGAATAAAAATCGGTATAATCGCCAATCGCCACTGGCAGGTGCATAGTGGCCACAGACTGCGCAACGAGGCATTTTTCTACCTGCGCGGCTTGCTCGCGGTCGGTAGTGCTCAGCAAGTGTTGTACGCGTTGCCGCACGGCCTGCCAGACCGGACGGCCCTGATTGATAAAATGATTGAGGGTCGGCTGATGCAGGCTTTTTTTATCAAAAGTCAGTTCGGAAAAAAGGCCCGTTTTATTGACGGCATTTAAATCAAGCACGTATTCGCCGATGGCAATGCCGGGCCGTGGTTGTGGGTCGTCATTGGTAGAAAAAATACCAAAAGGTAGATTGTGCAGGGAGAAATCGGATTGGGTGGGTATGTTGAGCCAGGATTGCATATCGTAGCACCGACTTTAGTCGGTATTATTATTATTATTGATCAATGACCGACTAAATACACTGTAATATAAATTTCTTGAGGATGCGAGTATTTGAGTATTTGACCAAAGCACTTGATAATCAGATAATTGATCGAATACTCGAATCTTCAAATACTCAAATAAATTTAATTTACAGTGTAATAAAGTCGGTGTTACATTAGTTGATGCCCGACTAAAATCGGGGTTACAGGCCGGGATCGAGCCACGACTGATAGTATTTTCCATCATCTATGCTCAAGGCGGCTTCGGTGACCGCCAGCGGGCGGAAAGTATCTATCATCACGGCTAATTCTTCGGTGTAGGTTTTACCAATACTACGCTCCATCGCGCCGGGGGCCGGGCCGTGGGGAATACCGGCGGGATGCAGCGTAATATGGCCCTGCTCAATATTGTTGCGGCTCATAAAATCACCATCCACGTAATAGAGCATTTCATCAGAATCTATATTGGAGTGATTATAAGGTGCCGGAATAGCCAGCGGATGATAGTCGTACAGCCGGGGACAAAACGAACACACCACAAAAGCCTTGGTCTCAAACATTTGATGCACCGGCGGCGGTTGGTGCACCCGTCCGGTGATCGGCTCGAAATTGTGAATGGAAATGCCGTAGGGGTAATTATAACCATCATAGCCTACTACATCAAAAGGATGCGTAGCATAGACTAACTGGTGCAAATGCCCTTGTTTCTTGATTTTTATCAGAAAATCACCGGTTTGGTCGTGGGTTTCCAGCTCAGTGGGCAGTTTATAATCACGTTCACAATAAGGCGAATGTTCCAGTAGCTGGCCGAACCAGTTGCGGTAACGTTTGGGCGTATAAATCGGATGAAAGGACTCGGCATAAAGTATCCGATTATCTTCCGTATCAAATTCAATCTGATAGATCATACCACGCGGAATGACCAGATAATCCCCGTATTCAAAACGAATATTGCCTAATAAAGTACGCAGAGTACCAGACCCACGATGGATAAACAACATTTCATCGGCATCCGCATTTTTATAGAAATAATCACGCAGTGACTGGCGTGGCGCAGCTAAACCAATGTGAATATCGCTATTGACCAACAGTGGCGTACGACTATCCAGATAATCGTCCACGGGAGTAATCTGGAAGCCCTGCAACAGCCGGGCGGTCATGTTGTGCTCTACCGCGATGTTGGGAGTCATCGGGATGGTGTCGAGCACGGCCCGTACCTGCGTCGGGCGATGGATTTGGTAAAGCAGCGACGACATACCATCGAACCCGACGGTGCCAAAGAGCTGTTCATAATAAAGGCCGCCGCCGGGTTTCTCAAATTGGGTGTGGCGTTTCGGCGGTATTTTTCCAAGGTGGTGGTAAACGGGCATGGCGTAGGTGTGCTATTTGGTAATGTTCTAATAATCAATGCTTAGTCACGAGTTTCAACCTCGCACCAGCATCGGCATAGGCGAAGTGGTGGGCAAATGGACGGAACAAAACTAAGGCCTTGGAATGGTTCGGTGGTTATGTGGAAGTAAAAAAGCCGGAGAAACAGGTTTCAACAGGGAATGGAAACAGAACGTGTGGATTAGAAAGACTTTACTCATCTGATTATCCTGGAAGAATAGCGGAAGCACCAAAATGGTGTAAGGCAGAAAACAGGCTAAAATTGCTGCTGCCGCGTTTTCCTGGCCAACGTTTTTTACAATCTTTGCCCCAAAAAAATGCTCGATCTTCTCCAGGCCATTATCGCTGGCTGTGCCATTTTTCTGGCTTTTCTGGTCGGCACCGTTCGGCAGAATGCCAATACGGTGGCCAACCGCTGGCTGGCGGCGTTTCTGTTGCTGCTGGGCTGTTTTATGCTGGACGACAGTCTGGCGGTGTTCGGCATTTATCAACAATATCCCAGGCTGTTTGGCTTTGCTGGTTTGTCTGCTTTTGCGCTCGCCCCTACCCTGTATCTATGCGTTGATCATTTTGTTTCCGTAGGTAAAAAATTCAGAATGAATGACTTGTGGCATTTTATTCCTTTTACCTTGTTTACTTTATTGAGCCTGCCTTTTCTTTTTGCCAACGACGCGATCAAAATGGCGGAACTCGCCAACATCGGTCAACCGCCGCAGGCACCGGACAAAATCCTGCTGGGACTGATGTTGCTGCAAATCGGTATTTATTGGATAATTTCATTCCAAAAACTGCAAAAACACCGCAGGAACATTGAAAATATATCAGCTTCGCCAGCGGATGTCAACCTAGATTGGCTGCTATATTTGCTGTATGTCCTCGGTGGCATCCTGATCATCTGGTCGCTGGAACTGCGGTACACGCCTTTGACCGCCAATGCCTCCTGGGCGACGCCGGGCTACTTGCTGGGTATTTGCTGGTTGGGCTACTTCGCCTTGCGGCAAAAAGAAATTTATCCTTTCACCCAGGCCGAATCCCAAGTGATCGGGGAAATTATGGCGCAAAATAACTCGTCGCTGGCAGCTATACGGCGACCATTATTTGCCGAAGGCACCCTTGATTTACTGAAGACGCAGCTGTTGGAAAAAATGGAGCACGAAAAACCCTACCTGGATTGCGACCTGAGCCTGCCAGGTTTGGCCAGTCAAATGCAATTGGGCGTACATGAACTGTCGCAACTGGTCAATGAAGGGTTCAACGAAAATTTTGCCCAGTTCATCAATCGCTACCGGGTGGAAGAAAGCAAACGGCTGTTGTTATCCGCCAAACACGCCCACCTCAGCATGGTCGGGATCGCTTTCGAGGCGGGTTTCAATTCCAAAACAGCTTTCAATACGGCTTTCAAAAAAATGACCGGCCTGGCCCCCAGCGAATTTCGCAGTAACCACGCAGCCAGCAATGGCCAATAAATGCCGGACAATATCCAGTCAAAAACTGCTTTTTGGCCTTTCCACCCTTTTTTGGCGTTCGGATTTATCAATTGGAACAGCACCGCCTGCCTAGGCAGCTACTTTTGTGCCAATACTTACTGATAAGTTCATCACAAAATCTACTTCCAATGAAATGCTTTTTCTTTTTAATGCTGGCCTTCTGGTGCCCGGCCAGGGCCTTATTTGGCCAAATGAACCTGCTGAATGAAATTCCGGCCACGACCAATTTCCGGTCTGCCGATCAAGCCGAACGGCTGAATACCCCGGTTTTCAATGGCACTTTGGTAGAAACCCTGGATAATATGTTCGACAGCCTGAGTGCCGCCTCCCCCATTACAGGTTTCAACGCGGCCATGTTGCTGCCCGATGGCTCGCTCTGGAAACGCGCCTCGGGCCTGGCGGAAGCATCGCCCGCCGTGCCACTCACTACGGAGCATCTGATGGGTATGGGCAGTATTACCAAATCATTTGTGGCCACCACCCTGCTGCTGATGGTAGAAGACGGACTGCTCGATCTGGACGATTCCATCGGTCAGTATCTCGCTCCTTACCCCAATGTGCCGGGCAATGCGACCATTCGCCAGTTGCTCAGCCACCGCTCCGGTATCAATGACTACCTCAATGAAAATGACGCTACCGTGGAAGCCTGGTTTGCTCATCTGGATAGCATCTGGGAAACCGACGTCATTTTGAACAATTTTGTGCTGGAGCCCAATTTTCCGGTCGGTACGGCGTGGTCGTATTCCAATACCAATTATCTGTTGTCGGCACGGATCATCGAAAATATCACCGGACAGCCCTGGTACCAGGTGGTGCGGGAGCGGCTGCTGAATCCGCTGGGGCTGATCCATACTTTTGCTTATCCCTGGGAAACGCCTGGTAATCAGCCTTTTGCGCATGTCTGGGCAGATGTGGACGGCGATGGTGCAGTGGAGGATGTACAAGGGCTGGGGATTCCGGCCACCGGCCTGTTCAGTCTGGCTGGTGGTGCGGGTTGTCTCATCAGTACGCCGGAAGATTTGGTACACTTCAGCGAAAGACTATATGGTGGCCACGTGCTCCAGTCGGCTACGCTGGCAGCCATGCAAACGGATTATGTGCAGGATGCTACGCTGGGTTTCCTCTATGGGTTGGGGACTACTTCTTTTTCCATGCCGCAAAATCTCGAAAACTGGGGCCACGATGGCGATCTGCTGTACAAATCGGTGGCGCTGTATTTCCCCACGGAAAATATGTCGCTCGCAGTGCAGCAAAATGATGACCGCAGCTCCGATGTGGCGGAAGTGACCGATCTGTACACGGTCTATCTATACTTGCTCCTTACGTACCTGAACTATACGCCGGTTTCGGCCACCAGCGAAGCGGGAAAAATGACCGACGCTTTGACGGTTTTTCCTAATCCCGCCAGCCAATCAGTACGGCTGCGGTTCCAGGAAAATGGCCAGCCGGATTTCCCTGCCGCCTGCATTTTGACGGACGCAAACGGACGGGTGGTGCTTTCGCAGATGATTAGAAATGAATCGGAGGAGATTGCAATTGGGACGTTGCCCGTGGGCGTGTATGGCTTACGGATCGGGGGATTTTCTGGAAGAGTGGTGAAGATGTAAGAATAATAGTGTTGGCGCGGAATGGTGCTTCGCGCCATTATGAAGAACGTGTAAAAGATAAATTAGTAATTGTGTTCTTTTATTGAGTTGTCATGTCGTAGAGAAACGAAGACATCTACACAAGCCAGGGTATTAGAAAGGCCCTTGATCAAGAATCTCTGAGGCCCTTGGCTTGTGCAGGTGTCTTCACTCCGTTGCGACATGACAACCAAGAGAGCAAAACTTCGCAAATCATTTTTTACACGTCCCTAAACAGATTTTATTTTAATTTTTCCAATTGATTAACTTTATTAATTATTTCCACCGCAAACTCCACTAAATTATTCTTATCTGCGTATTCTTTTTCTATGTCGGGGTATTTTTTTAGTATTTCCCTGATTAATTTCTTTGATAATGGCCTTGATACACCATCATTCAAATTTATTAAAAATCCTTTATTCACTTTTATCATAGCAGGAATAATCCCGCCGCCTGTATATTGCCCGGCACTACTACTGATGGGAGCAATAATATACGGGCCGGATAGCAAACAGCGCGTCAGCCCTTGCCAGCCACCAATGGTAAACTTGTCCGAGATGTAAAAATTTTCACCGTCTGAAATACCAACACAGGTTTTTTTTACCTGTTTATAATCTGCCTTGTCATCAGCAGCCAGGTCAAAACCGTATTTTCCGCCGCCCATCATAGTTATTTGTCCAGCAGTACGCTCTACTACTGTAAAAGAGTCGGTCCGGGCAGGCTGCTGAGTCGTTATTTCTTTAAAAGAAAAGTAAATGCCTTTTTTTAACTGTAAATGTGGTATTGTATCGGTGGACGATTGGGCAAAACAATGGAAAGATGCCAAAATGCAAACAAAAGAAAAAAGCGTATGCTTCATGTAGGTGTGGTTTAAAAGGATGGTTTATTAATTAGAGGATGTTTTGGAATCATAGGTTAAAATAAGTGCCTGTTGCTACCGCCCCATGATGACCACCCGCCGGGTAAGCATTACGCCCGCCATCTGCACCTGCACTACATAAGTACCATTGGAATAGCCAATTAAAGGGATATTTAAAGAAGCAGGTGTGTCCGCATCAAGACGCACCTCCGTAACATGCTGTCCCTGTGCATTATATATACGCATTATACCTGAAGATATTGCCTCGCGCCCCAGGTCAATAATAATATGATCGGTCGCGGGATTGGGATATACGCGGAAACCCGATAAGCCAATGTTACTATTATTATTACGAGCAATAATAGTCGCATTGCCTGCTCTGGGAATGGGAGCGAACAATAGTTGTGGTATAATATTAACGGTATAATCCTCTACTTCGCCGAAAGGCAGCGGGCCACAAGCGGAAGTTTGGGCAGTATGGCCCATGATGATTCGCATACGGGTCGGTCCGAGTGCGGCGGTGGAAGGCACTATAAAATTACCAGATAAAGCAGATAAAATAGTGCCGCCGACTGGTTTAGGTTTCACACCTGTAAACACGCGCTCCGAGACTTCAAACAGGCCATTTTGATTATAATCAACCCAGACGCTCCAGTATTCATCGAAGGTTTCCCAACTGAAGCCGGTGGTCAGGGTGCAATTCGTGGACTGTCCGCGTGGCAGATTGGCAGATATACTGGTAAAATCAGTATAAGCCGTTTTTCCACTGGTATTATCCAGACTGCCTACTTGTACACGAGCGATCCAGTCATGCCAGGGAAAATCTGATTGTACGGTACAGTAAGGCACCGGATCGCCCCCATTATTATCAACTTCCATAATCTGAATAGAGTAGTCTTCTACTTCCCCATACGCCAGCGTCGCGCAAGACCCGGCAAATGCCCCGCGTTGCATACTCACCCGCATCCGTGTATCGCCGGGAAGAGCATTGGCAGGCACATTTAATAGTCCATTAAAAATACTGGTAGCACTGCCATACGGCGGCGCCGATTGTACGCCCTCGAAAGCCACTTCATCCGGCCCGAATTCTCCATCCTGATTAAAATCTATCCACACCCGCCAGTATTCATCATAAGTGAGCCAACTAAACCCGGCGGTCAGGCGGAGCGGATATTGATTGCCCGCCATCAGCATAGTTTCCTGATCGGTAAAATCGCTGTACACAGTCTTGCTGCTTACTTGCTGAATAAAACCTACTTGTACGCCCGCAATCCATTCATGCCAGGGGAAAGCAGATACTGCCGAACAATAAGGCACAGGGGCCGAACAAGGCGGCGGCGGCGGCAATAGAAATTCGGTGGAGCAGGCGGAATTAGCCGCGTCCTGCACTACCCCGTTCAGTGCGCCTTCACTGATGGGAAACGGCCCTATATTCACGGTCGCTCCGATGGCTCCCTGCACAGTTTGTCCTCCTATAGTAGCCGACCATTGGCCGGAAGTATTTAATCCGGTAACCGTTAATTGCGCAGTATAAACATCATCGTCCAGATTGTTATTAGACTGATTGTTTTGGCAGGTGGTATTAGAAATACTGGTAAAAAAATGGCAGGGTGGCTGTCCCTGACCCATCACAAAGAAAAGTGGTCGGGCAGTCAATGGTATATTATTGGGATTAATAACATCAAATACACCCGTATAACCATAGTCCCAGGCATAACGCAGACAATAGGAGGCCTGTAAATTTGCCGGCAAAGAATACACTGCGGTCGTGGCTTCACTTTGATCTTCGGTGGTGCGGGCCCACAGTGCATAGATGTAGGTACCATCGGGCCTTCGCCAGGCATAGCCGCGTACACCGGCAGGAAGTTGTAAAGCCACCGTCTTTTGCGGGTCGTACTGGGCATCGAAAACTAAATCAGTCATCGTTTTCATAGCTTTCCCCAGGTCATTTACTACCTGATTATAAGCAGGTTGACTGTCAATTTTAGCATACATACCCATTAAATGGAATTCATCCGTCGCTTCCTGTTCCGTTTTTTGATCAAATAACTGATAGGCGTGTAATTGGCGAATACCATTGATTTTAGCGACCATCTGCGCTTTCATCATGTGATTAATCTGGGCATCATGGCCGGCAAAACATTCCGTGGTAATTGCTTTACGCGGCGAATTGATCTCGGTGGAAATCCATTCCTTACGCGGATAAGTGACGCCATTATAGCCATATTGATCCAGTACCACCTGAAAATCCCGCTGGGCCTGGATGACGCCGTCCGCCGCCTGGTCTGAATGGCGTTCGTACAAATCTGCATCCGGGTTGACCGTAGAGCCATCGAAATGCGGATAGGAATGAATGGCAATACAATCGAAATAGGCACCGCCGCCAAGGGGATATTCCGGCGTCACGTCGCCCCCGTTCGGATTGTCGGTATTGCGCAGTAAAGCATTCATAAAAGAGGGAAAAGCGACACTGCCCAGACACACATAAGAATCGGGATCGAGGGTTTTGATTACTTCCCAGGCGATGCGCAGGGTGCGCGTATAATTATAGATCGGTGCCTGCAAAATATTGTCGCAGGGATCGGGGCCTTCCAGCCACCAGTTGCCGGGATAGCTTTGGTCGCGAAAACCGAGATTGCCCGTAAAATCATAACCGGGTTCGTTCCAGATTTCCCAGAATTTCACCTGATCTTTATATTGATTGACGGCTTTATAGAAATAAGCAGCGCAATAATTAGTATCGTTATAAGGCGTGCCATTGGCACCGCCATCCCAGATCGGGGTGTAGAGGTTGGCAAACATATAGGAAGGGCGACCCGGACAGTACTGCGTCGTATCCCGGTGCGCACTGGTGGGCCCGGCCAGAAAGGCCACGTATTCGCCCATGCCCACATTGTTCCAATGGTGAAAGTCATTGACTACCAGATCGTAACCAAAATAATCGAGCACATATTCGAGCAGACCAACGCGATTTGTTTTAGCACCGACACCGGGAATATTCAAGGCAACATTACCGGCAGCGACATCCGCAAGTGACTGGTTGTTCCAGCCGGGATAATAGCCCATATTAACGCCGGGTCGAAAAGGCTTGGTGTAGGGAGTAACTTGTTGATTAGCCGTGTAGGAAACTTGGGCAGTAACAGAATGGAAAATGCAGCAGCAGAGCGCACAGGCACAAACAGTAATAAATCGCATAGGATTAATATTAAGAATGATTGTTATTCCATTATGGAATGATCGGTTGGAATGGATTATAAAAAAGGAAATGGCAAGCTTTTAATAGGCAAATAGCCACGCCTCGGTGGTCATCCACAGAGATGGTATGCTGCTTTAATAATATTATTGCCGGGGGGAAATCAGGGTTTTACAAATTATATGCCAACCGGAAGTGTACGTTCGCTGCCAATACCTGTCAAACAGGATAAATTAATTAATACTTGCATCTGCATTTATAATATTAAAATATCATACCATAAATCCTCTGCCTTTACGAACATTTTTCACTCTAACTATTTGACTATCAACATCTCATGCAGCATCGTGACGAACAAAAAGCACCTTATTTTACTATGTAAAAAACCATAAAAAAAGTGACCGCCGCTATGCGACGATCACTTGTTATCCTATTTAATTTGCATTTGTTAAATAAAAAAAATGACAAAAGTCATTGGCAGCATTTGAAATCTACCCAACGGTATTTATTGCTTTATCAACCGCACCGGAGCAGAAACACCGGCATCATGGATGATACTCACCGTATAAACGCCTGGCTGCAAATTTTGTAACCGGAGCACCCGCTCGTTGAGTTCCTGGTTGGCTTCCATTGTCTGGGATAAAACCAACCGTCCGGTCATGTCCATTATCTGCACCGTGACCGGCTTGTCTTTTATCGCATTGAATTGCACCGTCACGTCACCCGTGGTGGGCGACGGGAATATATTAGTAATACCAAAGGATTCTCCTTTACGGACTAATAAAATACTGCGAGAAAGGCTTTCCTGACCATCCATATCCACCGAGCGCAGACGGTAGTAGGCTTTGGCCAATGGCGCACGATCTTCTAGGCCGTATTTCACTGATTGAGAAGAGTTTAGCAATCCATTTTTACGACCAATTTCCCGCCATTTAGTACCATCCACGGAGCGTTCCACTATATGGAATTGCACATTTTTTTCGGTCAAAGTTCCCCAATACAGCACATTTATTTTGTCCTGTATTTGGCCAGTAAAAGATGTTAATACCAAAGGCAGTGCCGTACCACCGGCGGTAATATTGAAAGAATACGGTGCAGCACTATTATACCGATACACCCGGAAATAGTAGGTACCGGAATAGTCGGCACTACCCTCGCCATGTACGGATACATTAGTCATTTGCAGGGTTTCGGTACCATCCAGGGTGGCATCAGCACAAACGGAAGGGCCATTGCAATTTCCGGCATTTATAAAACCCTCTATCACCAGATCGGCACTCCCCACCGGCGTGACGGAAATAGCAATATTACCGCCGTTGGCATCAGGTTGGAATTTGTACCATACATCGTTGGCACTGGACGAGGTTTTGCTATTGCAAGTGATGGGCGGCAGCGACTGGGTGGCAATGCCGGCATATTGCGTACCCGGATTAATAAATACACCAGAGGCATTAGTGATTGATATAGCATTACTGCATTCATCATTAATGGGCGGCAGCATCAGACAAATATTAAAATTGGAAACAACACCCGTGCCCGCTGTATAAACGCGCATCAGATAAGTAGTACCACCCGTCAGTCCAGTGATGACACCCGCTTCGGCTCCATAACAACCTAAGGAAGCACCTGCCGGACAAGTATTGGAGAATAGTTGAATAACCCGGTCATTACTACCCGAAATATTAGTCATATTATAGATGACCGAACTATACCCTACAGGCACCGTAAAAGTGTACCATAGATCGTCATCTTCCGTACCAATGCAAGTAGCATCGGCAGTGCCCGTCGCTCTGAAAGTATTAGCTGCAACCATAGCACAATTAATGCCATCGGTTGGGATGGCTGGAAAAGCAATGGCCCCGGCGCAGTTATCATTAGCAGGGACCGGAGTAATAGTAGCGGCGCATAAATTTAAATCGCCATTAGTATCCTCGAAATCCCACACCCGGATATAATACGTACCGGCTGGCTGATTGAGGACATTTATTTCCGGCATAAAACCAGGGCCGGGATCACTATCATCATCACAAATAATACTACTTATACTGGCACAACCGCCCGACTGCACATATAATTCCATCCCGCCGTCATATATACTGCCCGCCGTCGTGGCAATGAAAATATCCTGCTCCGCAGTAGTAGTAAAACTAAGCCATACATCCGGCGTGATGCCCGGATTAAAACCGGCACAGGTCGGGTTGCTGGCGGCCGCCGACGAAGTGCTGGTCAGGCCCGTCAGCGAATAATTGGTGGGCGTGCAGGTAGTACCAGTAGTCGGCGTAATAGATATAGCACTACATGGCTCATCGCCACTATCAGTTGTCGCCACGCAGAGGTTAAAATCACCATTCGTATCCTCAAAATCCCAAAAACGGATGAAGTAGGTGCCAGCGGGCTGGTTGAGCAGCGAAATTTGCGGCATAAAACCCAGACCCACATCACTATCATCATCACAAATAATACTCGTTATACTGGCACAATTCGGGCCGCTCTGTACGTACAATTCCATACCACCATCGTATATGCTACCAGCCGTCGTAGTGATAAAAATATTTTGTGCCGTAGTAGTTGTAAATCGGAACCATCCATCGGGGGTAATGCTTGGATTAAAACCGGCACAAGTTGGATTAGTAGCGGCGGCAGTAGAAGTACTGGTCAGTCCTGCCAAAGAGTAATTCACCGGCGTACAGGTAGTACCATTGGTGGGGCTAAGAATGAGCGCGGAACAAGGATTGTCGCCCTGGCCGTAGGCCACACCAGAAAGGCAGAAATACAGGAACAGGGCCATCCAAAAAGTAGATTTGCACGGCATAGCGGGTAGAAGCATGGACATAGGCGAAAATGAAGATTGGAAGCGAATGGGAAAAATTGTTTGCAAAAAAGATGTGCCGCAGTGAGGTTTGGTAAAGCATTTACTAACCTTACTAATACAGTAAAGTAATAGGGCAAAAAGAAATGTATAATAGGGCCGATAAACGGATGAAACAACTTGGCTCGCGAAACCAGTTGTTAAAAAAAACTGGAACTACAGGCAGGCTCTTTAATAAAATAAACAGCACACAACAAAGGAAAGGAATTAAGATGGAGGTAAAGGCAAAGGTATCTTTTTTTCTGACTGCTATTAGCCGAACGGGCAAACTCTGGCTGACCAACACTCAGTACATACCAAAACAAAACCGCCCTTCTCCAGTAGAAAAAGGCGGTTCCGTTCGTTTGATGTTTATTTATTTCCTACCCCAAAATATGCTTCACCCGGGGCCGGTGCGGCGTAATATCGCCGAATTTCGCCTTCTTCGCTTCTTCATAGTCCGTAAAACCGCCTTCAAAAAACACCACTTCGGCATCGTCTTCAAAAGAAATAATGTGGGTGGCCAGACGGTCGAGGAACCAGCGATCGTGGCTGATGACCAGTACGCAACCTGCAAAGTTTTCCAGCGCGTCTTCCAAGGCCCGCAGCGTGTTCACGTCAATATCGTTGGTCGGCTCATCGAGCAGCAGCACGTTGCCGCCCTCTTTCAAAGTAATGGCCAAATGCACCCGGTTGCGTTCGCCGCCGGACAGGATGGCCAGTTTTTTCTGCTGATCGGCACCCGCAAAATTGAACCGCGAAATGTAGGCCCGCGCATTGATACTGGTGTTGCCGACCGTAATCAGATCATTGCCTTCGGAAATAATTTCATACACCGTTTTGTTGGGCACCAAATCCTCGTGGCTTTGATCCACATAACTGATCTGCACCGAATCGCCCACCACGACCTCGCCGGCATCCGGCTGTTCGCGCCCGGTCATGATCTTAAACAGGGTGGATTTACCCACGCCGTTCGGCCCGATAATACCGACAATAGCATTTTTCGGAATATCAATCGAGACATTTTCAAACAGCACACGATCCCCAAAGGATTTCGTAACGTGCTTTAATTCAATCACTTTATCGCCCAAACGCTGTCCGGGCGGAATGAACAATTCCAGTTTGGCTTCCTTCTCGCGGGTTTCTTCGCCAGCCATTTTGTCGTAGGCGTTCAGGCGCGCTTTACCCTTGGCCTGCCGACCTTTTGCCCCCATGCGCACCCATTCCAGTTCGCGCTCGAGTTGCTTGCGACGTTTGTCGTCCTGACGGTCTTCCTGGGCCATCCGTTTGGTTTTTTGTTCCAGCCAGGTCGAGTAATTGCCCTGCCAGGGAATGCCCTCGCCGCGATCCAGTTCGAGAATCCAGCCCGCCACGTTGTCCAGAAAGTACCGGTCGTGGGTGACGGCGATGACCGTACCGGGGAAACTTTGCAGATATTGTTCCAGCCACAGCACCGATTCGGCGTCCAGGTGGTTGGTCGGCTCATCCAGCAGCAGGATGTCGGGCTGGCTCAGCAGCAGCCGCGCCAGGGCCACCCGACGGCGTTCGCCACCGGAGCAAATTTTGATCGGGCGGTCGTTGTCCGGGCAGCGCAGCGCGTCCATAAAGACATCCAGGCGGTGGTCAAGTTCCCAGCCCCCCACGTGTTCGATCTGTTCGAGCACCTCGCCCTGGCGGTCAATGAGGCGCATCATTTCGTCGTCGTCGGTCACTTCACCGAGTTTCGTACCGATGTCCTCGTTTTCCTGTAACAAATCTACGATGGGCTGCACCGCTTCCTGCACGATCTGGCGCACGGTTTTGGTCTCGTCCATCACCGGCTCCTGTTCGAGGAAGCCAATTTTGAACTGTTTTTCGAATTCTATCTTGCCTTCATAGTTTTGATCTATGCCGGCGATGATTTTCAGCAGCGTGGATTTACCGGAACCGTTCAAACCCAGCACCCCGATTTTGGCTCCATAATAAAAGGAAAGCCAGATATTTTTCAAAACCTGCTTGCTCGGCGGAAAGGTTTTGCTCACGCCGGACATGGAAAAAATTATTTTTTCGGCCATTCAAATGGGAAATTGAAAATTAGAAATAGAAAAATTGTCGCTCTAATTTGCCTTACCGCCTTCGCCGTAAAAAAGGGCTTCGGCGGGTAAAGCGGCGCAAATATCCCGCAAAAAAATGGGTCGGATGGTTGTACGCTGCGTTTTTTATAACGTTTTTTGCCCGCCCCTCTCCCGCTAAACTTTTCTCCATTCCTTTTCAAACCTCTCTGAACCAATCCAAACCTTCCTCCTGTATGCTGCAAGACAATTTACTCCTTGTCCTATCCTTACTATTTGCCGTTTCTATGCTCTCCATGCTCAGTCAAAAACTGGGCATCAGTTATCCTATTTTTCTGGTCATCGCCGGTCTGTTGATTGGTTTTATCCCCGGCATGCCTTCCATCCGCTTACACCCGGATGTGGTGTTCCTGATTTTCCTGCCGCCGCTGTTGTACGCCGCCGCCTGGAACACTTCCTGGAAAGAGTTTTGGCAGGCCCGCCGATCTATTGCCCTGATGGCCTTCGGGCTGGTCATTTTTACTTCGGCGGCTATTGCGGGCGTGGCCTGCGCCATCATCCCCGATTTTACGCTGGCCTTGGGTTTTCTATTGGGCGGCATCATCTCTCCGCCGGATGCTGTGGCGGCCACATCAGTGTTGCAGGGTTTGCAGGTACCCAAGCGCGTAGTGACGCTATTGGAAGGCGAAAGCCTGATCAATGATGCTTCTTCTCTGATCGTTTTTCGGTTTGCTTTGGCCACCGTCGCCACCGGGCAGTTCTATATCTGGAAAGCCACTACCGATTTTTTCATGGTGGCCATTCTGGGCATTGTCATTGGTTTGGCTATCGCGAATATTGTGTATGCCGTACATCGTTTTCTGCCTACTACGCCCAGTATTGATACGGCTTTGACCATTATTTCGCCTTATTTGATGTATATCGCCGCCGAGCATTTTCACTATTCCGGCGTGTTGGCGGTGGTGAGTGGCGGTTTGTTTCTAAGTTTTCGTTCGCATGAAATATTTACCTACAATTCCCGCATTCAGACCTATGCCGTGTGGGACACCCTGGTTTTTATGTTAAATGGCATTGTGTTTATTCTAATTGGTTTACAATTACCGGATATTGTTGGTGGTCTGGGTCAATACTCGCTTGGTGAATCTATTGGTTATGGTTTAATTATCAGTGCCGTTACAATTATAGTTCGCATTTTATGGGTTTTTCCAGGAGCCTATTTGCCCAGAATACTAAGCAAACGAATTAGAAACAAAGAACCGAGGCCCAGCTGGCAAGGCGTTACGTTAGTGGCCTGGAGTGGTATGCGCGGCGTAGTATCGCTGGCTTCTGCACTGGCGGTGCCACTGACCTTATCGGACGATCAAACCTTCCCGCATCGCAACCTGATCTTGTTTATCACTTTCGTAGTTATTCTGATTACCCTGGTGTTGCAGGGGCTTAGTCTGCCGTGGCTGATTCGTTTTCTAAAAATACACGTGGAAAATGACGAAGAAAAAGAACAGGAACTGACCATTCGCCTGCGCCTGGCTACCGCAGCACAAGAACATCTGCAAAACAATTATAGTGAAGAATTAACTTCTATTGATGCCTATATTCGGGTCAAAGAACGCTATGACCGGATGATAGAAATTACCAATAGAAAACTGCTTCGGGCCGAAGTAGAAACCGAAGCCGCCTCTTTTCTGCCTAAATACCGGCAAATGTTACTGGAATTAGTGGCCATCAAACGACAGGAATTGCAGTATATTCACCAGGAAAAACTATATTCTGATGAATTGATCCGCAATAAAGAATGGGAACTGGATTTGGAAGAGGCCAGGTTGAATGAGTAATGATGTTACACAGGAAGTACAATGTATAGACTATCACATTACTCCAAATTGTGTGTCATTCAGAGCGTAGCGTGGAATCCGAGGCCAAAGGCCGAGTCAAAAAGTTAAAATCTGGCTACGCCCTCGGATTCCACGCCTTCGGCTCTGAATGACACGCGATAATAGTGGATAAGAATACTACTACTTCCGCACCTCATATAAAGAGGTATCCTGTGGATTAAAATACCGTTTGGGTAATTCATCGTATTTCCAGACTTCCCATTCGGTGATAACTGATCGGCGTTGATCGGTGGCCCATTGCAGATGCGCTGGATCTTCGTCAATCGTAATCATCCGCGTCTGATCAGGACTTTCCAGCGAAGAAAGCAACATAAACTCAAAAGATGAACCCCAGGTCATAATCAGTTTATCCATCGGCACCTGACTTTCCGGGAGTATAATTTTGGGTTGTGGTAAGGTCGCCGTCGTGGACAGTAATTCCCGCTCCCAATCGAGGCGGGCCGTCCAGGGTTGGTGGGCTACACCAATTTGCAACAATCTGATAGTCAACAAGATAGTCAATGCGCCGAAAGCCCACTTTATCCGTACAGGATTTTCCTGTTGTTGCGCCAAAAAATAGGGAAACAGATCAAATGCAAAAGGAACGGCTATTATTAATACCAGCGGCAAGTATAGATTTTCTATATAAAACCGATTATCGCCGTTGGCAAAAGAAACATTGACCAGCAATAAATAACCAAGGAAAAAACCACCGGTGATGAGGAGTTTATACCATTTCTTTTGCTGAAAATAAAAGCCTGTTACGGCCAGAAAGGTAATGGGCAACAGGAAATAATCGCCCAGGCACCAGTGCAGCAAATCCCGGTTGGATTGCATATTGAAATAATGCGGAAATAAATTACGTAAATTATTGGCCCGACCCATTGCATTGACATCGTAGCCCGCCGGGCCAAAAACCTTGTTTTTTATCAATAAAATAATGCCTGCAAAGACCGACGAAGCGATCAATAATTTTGGATGAATGCGGGCCGTTTCTGCATTCTTCTCTACAAAAAACAATAGTAAAAATAAAATGGGAAACAACAACATGGGATGGGCAAAAACCACCGTGAACCACAATCCAAACAACAAACCCAATTGCCAGCCTTTCAATCCATCCGGGGTGCGCCCACGCAGCAGCAGCGCGAAAGTAAAAACTAATAAAGCTAGACCCTGCGGTAGTTCTGATTGTACCCAGTAAAAAGTATCCGTCACCAGCAATGTAGAAAGCAGCAACATGACCAGTCCCATTTGCCACTGCTTCAGCCAAGCGGTACAAGCCGCGAAAATCGCCCCGTAATATATTATAAATCCTACTGAATAAGACATCAGTACGCCTTTTAGGGAAAAGTGCAAGCCCTGAGCAGTCAGTGGGAATATCTGCGAAAACAAGGCCACAAAACGCTGATTTTGAATAAAAAGCGTTTTTTTCTTCAAAATCGTGACCGCATGAAAAGCAATGTCAATAAAGACGGTGCGCTCCAGATAAAAAATGATGGCCAATATAGCCAGCACTATATAAACAGCGAGGCCAAGGATCAGGGTGGCGCGAGCGGGCGAACGGAACATAAGTAGTGACTGGTTATTAGTAGGTTTTGTCATTCAGAGCGTAGCGTGGAATCCGAGGCCGAAGGCCGACTCCATAAACCTCTTTAATTTCGGCCTTCGGCCTCGGATTCCACGCCTTACGGCTCTGAATGACAAAATCCAAAAGTATGTAATTAATTGATTTCCAATGTCGCAACAAGTCTAGTTAATTGGTTCTCCACTTTTTGCATAAGGTGTTTGAGTAGTAATCGCTATTGTTTTCCAACACAGTACCGCAGACACACACAGCGGCATCAGCATATAGTATTTAAACAACATCGGGCTGAAAACATAGAACAGCACCGTCATAATGGACAGTGCCAGCAGGCAGAAAGTATAAATATCCATACTCTGCTGCCATTTTTTACGGTAATAAAAAACGCCTAAGGCCACTAATAGTAATTGCAACCCAATTTGTGGATAATGCGAATAAGCGATATTTTCCTCTGGCGTACCGGGCAGCCAACGCCGCAGGTGCATATTCAGGCTCAATCCATCCAGAAAAGTGTATTCATCGGGCCGCAGCCAGGCACCTTCCGAACAATGCGTATAATAACCAATAATTTCTTTAATAATGGAGGGATCTTTGGCCCAAAACGGCAGCACAAACAAACACAACACCGCCGCAGCGACACTGCCCCAAATCCAGAAAGAATATTTCCGGGGTTCATAGAGCCACAATAGAATCGCGAATAGCGGCAACCAGAACAAAAGCGTGTAACGTGACAGCACCGCACCGATCAAACCAATGACAATCAGCACGTGATTTTTAGATGCCAGACCCGCCGCCAGTAGAATGTACCAAGTGGCAACCACCGTTTCCAAATTTAAGGAAAACATAGATTTATCCAGTAAAACAAAGGCCCAGATTGGCAGCGAAAAGAGCAGCATGGCGGGCAGCGTGTATTTGGCGGGCGCAGTCGGGTGGCTTTTTTGCAACCAGTAACCGGAGGCGCCAATGGCCACCAGCATCAGGATCAGCCCCGACCAGCGTACGTCTATGTGGGCCAGACTCGAAATCTGGATGGGGCTCCAGTGCAAAGGCATGTACACCGGAAAGGGGTGATATTCAATCGTTGGAATCGGCTGATAGGGAAACTGACCCGAAAAGAACAGGTCGGATTGGGCCTTCAACTGCGGCAAAACATCCGAATTTTGGCCAATTTCCGCGTATTTTACCCATATTTTGCGTATTTCCTCGTAGGTCGTCAGCAGGCCCAGCATCCCGGCCAGGGCGCACAACCAAGGCAGCAGTGCCGACGGTTTGGATGCGATATTAGGCTGCCCGCCACGATTCAACGCCTGAAAACACCAGCCGGTCAGTAGTGCGGAGACGGTGATGACGGCAAATGGATTGGCCTCTTTCTGGAAGACCAGGGTGCCATAAACAGACAAAATGATCTGGACGAGAAACAGGATGAGGATGGTGGGTACGACTTGCTTCATTAGCGGCTTTGCCAGTTGGTGCGGGGGCAAACATACTACAATGATGGGATATTTCAGGTGGTTTACTCAGTTGGAGATACTATAACTCTGACAAAGCCTGTCGCCAGGGTAGCAGCCGTCCGTGTTGCATTTCAGTGGATTGAGTTAGCGATGCTCAATTTGAGTAGATGTTCAATTTGATTGCAAATTTACTCAAAAAAGTTGCGATTCTATATTTTTAAAAACAAAAAGCAAATTACGCCTCGGATCATTAGAAAACAAAAAATTGTAATCCTCACTAATTCAGCAAAATCTTTTTAGAATAAACACTTCGTCCCTCGCCATATACCACAATAAAATAAATTCCTTTGGGAGAATTTTGCAGGGATATTTCAGTGGAGGTGGACAGGTTATCTGCGTATATTCTTTCGCCTAAAAGGTTGTATATTTCAACCGTATAATTTTTTGAGAGCGGCAAAGAAGTAAATTCAATGCGGAATTTTCCAGTAGAAGGGTTTGGATAAACAGAAATATCTCCCTGTGATTCAGGCTCCCCACTATTAAGCGTATTATCAACATATTCGTACGCACCTATATCGAAACCCAGACCTTGTGGGCGGGGAATACCATCGTAATCAGTCAACGGGGCATCTATACTATTACCCGCATCAATCGCCGGAGCACCGGATTTTAAATGCAAATCAAAATTGCCTGGCAATCCAAAATTGGAAACATCGGCGAAATAATTACTAAAATTCGCGATAGCACCCAATACTATATTATTAGAAGCCACGCCCATAGAGGGATCATTAAAAATGACATTATTAGCCACCAGGTTATTTTTTACAATATTACCCGTGCTGTTTGGGCCATTCGTTTTTTTATTGATCAGTATCCAAGCAGGGCCTATATTAGTCGCATTGTGATCAATAGAGTCAATGGGTGTGTATAAATATGGGTCAATCACCGTGTTATTAATTATCTTACAATTGACTGCTCCATAAAATGAAATACCATGCCAATGATCGGTAATAACGATATTATTCTCGGTTATCCAATTTAAGAAAACCCCATCAAAACAACCTATTCCCTGGGCCGGGCCTCTAAAAGCACGCGTAGTGTCCGTACAACTGATAAAAATATTGTTTCTGATAATATTGTTTTTCAACGTGTCCTGCCCGGTGCCACCTGCGGGATAAGTAAACGATTGAAATAAATCATCGTGGTTTTCCAGGTTAGTCATCACTTTTATTAAGTCCTGTACCCGGTTATTTTCAAAAATAATATCGCTGCCTACTACCCGGCTGCCATCATTGGTAAAATTTTGCACCGTATTGCCCCGCACAATAGTATTGGAAGAGGAAATAGATAAACCAAAGGCCGTATTTTTGATCAAATTATTTTCAATAATATAGTTAGCGTTAATCTTTCCGCGTGTGGACAGGCCACTGTTGCATCGGTTGCGCCAATCTTGTCGGGTCCACCCGATAGTATTTAAATTGGAAGTAATAATGCAATTGCTAATCGTAATATTAGTGGCATGAGGATAAATCTCTAATAAAGTATAAGAGGGATTAGCCATAGTACCTGTCGCTTCGGACTGAACGGTTAATCCATCCAATTTCCAATAGGCCGCTGCAATGGCTGCCGAGGCAGATACCCGGATTCTATCAATGATCGGGGTTTGTCCGGGTTGGGGGGTAATAACGACAAAACCGGTATTAATTCCCCGGATAATGGCGTAGCCATGATTTCCGGTTCTGAGGAAAATGGTATCTCCCGCCTGAAAGGTTTTATTCGCCGCAAAAATACTACTCAGATTGGCCCAGGGCGAGGCGAAGGAGCCGGAATTACTCATGCTGCCTGCGGCAGATGGATCGGAATAGTAGTTCGTTGCGCTGCCGGTAGCAGAAAAAAAGCAGAAGAGGATGATAAGGTGAGGTATAAAGTTTTTAAACATGAATATTTTTTATAATAATTACAAGAAAAAGGCAATTGTTTACCATCATAGACAATACAATGCCTGGTGTCTGATTACACTGTAAATTAAGTTTTGACAGGTTTCGCTCACACTCTACTTAGCTTACACCTCCCCCGGCCTAAAGGTCACCCCCTCCAAAGGGGGATACCGAGCGTACTGTCGCCTTTTTCCACTTAGCCAAAGTGGGCATACTATCCCCCTTTGGAGGGGATGGCCCTAGGCCGGGGGAGGTAAGCCACGCCCTTTTCCCAAATAGACTTATTTTACAATGTACTGATTCTACAAAGGTAAAATATCTTTCTTTTTAAGTTGGGTGTCCAGCGATTAAGTTATGTTGATAACTTCCCCTCCCCTATTTCCCTGCCAATCCCTATTTTTGCCCGCTTTTTTACTCCCGGAACCTCGTTCCGGCCCAAACCTATTACTAACCGGAACAGGGTTCCGGCCTACGAGAAATGCGGCTCAGATCATTAGAAATAAAAGGTTTTAAGTCTTTCGCCTCCGAAACCGTCATCCACTTCAATGACGACGTGACGGGTATTGTCGGCCCCAATGGCAGCGGCAAGAGCAATATCGTGGATGCCGTGCGCTGGGTACTCGGCGAACAAAAGAGCAGTCAGTTGCGGTTGGATAAGATGACCTCCATCATTTTCAACGGCACCAAAAAGCGTAAGGAAAGCCAGATCGCGCAGGTCACGCTCAGTTTTGACAACACCAAAAACGTGCTGCCCACTGAATATACTTCGGTGAGTATCAGCCGCATACTGTATCGCAGCGGCGAAAGCGAATACCGCCTCAATGGGGTCACCTGCCGCCTGAAAGACATCACTTCGCTGTTCCTGGATACGGGCATCGGCGCCGATTCCTACGCCATCATCGCACTCAACATGGTCGAAGATATGCTCTCCGACCGCGAACAAGCCCGCCGCCGGATGTTCGAGCAGGCCGCCGGGGTGAGCAAGTACAAGGCGCGTAAACACGAGACCCAGCAGAAACTCGAGGCCACTTCTGGCGACCTGGAGCGCGTGGAAGATTTGCTTTTTGAAATAGTTGATCAACTTAAAAAACTCGAAAAGCAGGCCGAACGCGCCCGCAAATTTTACGCGCTCAAAGACGAATACAAAACGCTGAGCATCGAATTGGCGGTGCATAACCTGGCTCGCCACAAAAAGGCATACAAAGAACTGGAGGTCCAGATCACCCGCGAAGAAGATAATTACCGCAGCACCGAAGGTATGGCCCGACTGCTCGAAGCCGACCTCGAAGCGATGCGCAAAAGCCATGTGGACAAGGAAACCTCGCTCAGCGGCCAGCAGCAGGAGGTGAACCAACTCACCGGGCGGATTCGGGGCAAGGAAAACGAGAAGAATATGCTGGTGCAAAAGCAGTCGTTTGTGCAAAACGACCTGCGCCGACTGGAAGACCAGATCGCCCAGTCCAGCCAGCAAACCCAGACGCTGGAACGGGAAATAAACGGCTACCAAACAGACCTGAATTACGAACGTAATATAGAAACCGAACTGGAAGTTTCGCTCGAAGAAGCCCGCATACAACTGGAAAATACGCGTGGCAATCACCAGTTACTGAAAGGTAACTTGGACGAATTCGTCAAGGCCCAGCAGGTCGCCGAGCGCGAGATTGTAGAGTTGGAAAAGCAAAAAGCCATTCAGGGCAATCAGATCGAAAACCTGCGCCGCGACGTGGAACGCACCCTGGCTGACATTGCCAACCGCCGCGCCGAAATGCAGGTACTGGAAACCAATCTGGCCAACCAACGGCAGTCGGAAGAGGCTCAGGCTCAGCGTATTGCTAGTCTGGAAGCCGCCGAAGCCAAACGTAAAACCGACATCACCCAGGCCGAGACCGAGCAGGAGGCGCTGGCCAAAAAACTCGCCGAACACCATCGCCAACTCGATGCTCGACGCAATGAATACCGCCTGACCAAAAGCATGGTCGAGCGGCTCGAGGGTTTCCCGGAAAGCATCAAATTCCTGAGTCAGCAGAAGGACTGGGCCAAAAACTGTCCGCTGCTCAGCGACCTGATTTACGTCCGTGAAGAGTACCGGGTGGTGATTGAAAACTACCTGGAGCCTTACCTCAATTACTACGTGGTGCCCAATGCCGACGAGGCCATCAAGGCCATCGGACTGCTGGGCCAAAGCCAGAAAGGCCGCGCCAACTTCTTTTTGCTGGATGCTTTTGCCGATTACCAGCCGCCGCTGATGCTGCTCCCCGATGGATTGCAAGCCGTGACATTGGTCGAAGTGGAGGCGCGTTATCGCCCGCTGGTGGAATATTTGCTGGAAAATGTGCTGGTGGTGGAAGGTGACTCCAGATTTGACAACTTTTCAAAAGTTGTCAAATCTAAAAATGGCCCGGATGAACCGATTTTACTCTCGCGTTCCGGCACTTTCATCAAGCGGAAATTCTCGCTTTCCGGCGGTTCCGTCGGTTTGTTTGAAGGCAAAAAAATTGGCCGGAAGAAGAACCTCGAAATACTGGAAGTAGAAATAAAACAGAGCGAAACCACAGAGCATCAACTGAATAGCCAATTGGCTACGCTGCGGGCGCATTTGCAAAGTCTGCGTCAGGCTGACCAGTCCAACCTGCTCCAGCGCGAACGCGAAGCCCTCAATCGCCTCGGCCAGGAGAGTGCCAGCGGACGCGCGCGCCTCGAAAACATCGCCGCTTTTGTGGCCAATTTCGATGCCCAGGCGGGCGATGCGCACCAGCGTATTGCCACCCTCACCGCCAGCAATGCTACCATTGAGCAGCAATTGGCCGAAAAACAACGCGCCGTAGAAATCGCCCGCGACCGGCTGACCAGTGCTGACGGGTCGTTCCGCGATGTGGCCGAGCAATTGAGCATGGCCAGCGCCACTTACAACCAGCGCAACATCGAATTTATTCGCCAGCAAAACAAGGTGACAACTTTACGGCAGGAACTGACTTTCCGCGAAAAACGCCGCGACGAACTCCGCCAGACGCTGGCTACCGCCCAAACGACCTTGGCCCGTCATACCGACGAGATTGGCTTGATTAACACTGATTTACAACGTTTGGAGGGGGAATTGGCCACCGCCTACGGCGAAAAAAAGACCAAGGAAGCGGCGTTGAGTGCGGTGGAGCAGACTTATTTTAAAGCCCGCAACGAAATCCACGAACTCGAAAACAAACAACGCGACAACTTCCGTCGCCAGCAGGATTTGCAAGGCGCGGTGAATCGTTTGAAAGAGAAATTTTCCGACGTAAAATTCGAAATCACGGCTATTGGCGAGCGGCTGCGCGTAGAGTTTGGCCTGGGCGTAAACGATGTCATCAATAACGAGCCCAACCCGCAATACCAGCACGACACGCTGGAACGGGACGTGAATAACATGAAACGCCGTCTGGATACTTACGGCGAAATCAACCCAATGGCCATCGAAGCCTACAACGAGATCAAGGAACGGCACGACACCATTGCCAGCCAGCGCAACGATATTCTGAATGCGCAGAACAACCTGATGCAGACCATCAAGGAAATCGAAGAGACCGCCACGGCCCGTTTTCTGGAATCTTTTGGTCAGGTGCGCGAAAACTTCATCAAGGTGTTCCGTACCCTTTTCACCGAAGAAGACGATGCCGACCTGGTGCTCACCCAGCCGCTAACGCCGCTTGATTCGGACATCAACATCATCGCCAAACCCAAGGGCAAACGTCCGCAAACCATCGCACAACTGTCCGGCGGGGAAAAGACGTTGACAGCGACGGCCCTGCTTTTTGCGCTTTACCTTCTTAAACCCGCACCTTTCTGTATTTTTGATGAGGTAGATGCTCCGCTGGACGATGCTAACATCGAGAAATTCAACCGCATCATCCGGCAATTTTCCAAAGATTCGCAGTTTATCGTGGTCACCCACAACAAGGCGACGATGGCGGCAGTAGATACGATTTATGGCGTGTATATGCCCGAGCAGGGCGTGAGCGCGGTCACGCCGGTGGATTTTCGGGCGTTGGGGCATGAGGCGTTGGTGTTTGAGGCGGGGTAGGCAAGTAGGGATTTTTGACTTATCTTTGTAAAAAATCTACCTATGGCACTCCTTCAACTGGAAGTTAGTGAACGCTTGGTTGCCAAAATTGGCCTGGAAGCCCTTACTCGGAAACTTCAGCAAATGCTTGAATTGCAAGAAGTAAGGTTAATGGCTATTGAATTCAATGAGCAACTCAAAAAAGAAGGTCACGACCAGGAAGTTATGCTGCGGGAAGCCAAACGTAGGGCGTGGCAGCAGTTTAAGGCAGAGAAATTGAAGGAGATTTTGCCGTCATGATGCATCGTTATGTCACCGATGCGAACGTCGTCTTTAGTGCCCTTATCAGTGGCCGCGAAGGCTATTTACGAATGTTCACTGATTTTGACATCTTGCTACCCGATTTTGCTCTGCTCGAAATCCAGGAACATCAACGTCAAATTTTGGAAGATACCCGGGTAAATCCTGAATTATTCCGTGAACTTACTTTACGCATTTTTAGTTATCTGACGGTTGTACCCAATATACTTCTTTCCACACGCAGCTATCTTGCAGCCTACCAACTTTGTAAAGATATTGATGAGGACGATACCGTTTACCTCGCTGTCGCCATTGAATTTGACATCAAACTTATCAGTAAAGATGAAGAATTGATAAATGGTTTAAGAGCAAAAGGATTTCAGAATATTATTCATTTATCGGAATTTTTCGCTCAATTGGAAGCAGAAACTAATTGATTTTAAACTCTATAGGACGATTTCATATTTTTGTAAAAAATATTATCATGTCCCCCTTTTCCATCCAAATACCCGCCTCTCCCTATCTTTCGGAATTCGATGCTCGCGTCATAGTTGCAGGCGAATTGTATCAGCGCGGTAAACTTTCATTAGGCAAAGCAGCAGCAGTAGCGGGTTTGACTAAACGAACCTTTATTGAGATAATGGGGAAATATGGTTTTTCCATATTTAGTGATTCCATAGAAGATTTTCGCCACGACTTGGAAAACGCATGAATACGGTCGTCATTTCAGATACCACCAAAAAAGCCCCCCAATCTTTCGCAAGATCAGAGGGCTTTTTAATTAAGACCGATAATTAAGTAAGGGGATTAGTGGCCGCCACCGTGTCCGTGGCCACCACCGTGACCACCACCGTGGCCGCCGTGACCACCACCGGGGTGACCGCTGGTGTCAATCGGGGTGTGCAGGCTATCGAGTGGATGGTGTCCATGATGACCGTGATGACCCAAAGAATCTAAACCCAAGGAATCCAGGCCATGCCAGCCATGACCATGATGGTGGCCCAAAGAATCCAGATGGAGCGAATCCAGACCAAAACCATGATTGCCGTGGTGGTGATGACCAAGCGAATCGCAGTGGGTAGAATCACCGCGATCCGTAACACCGTTGCCGGCAGCGGAAGTAATATCCGAGATGGTGTCTTTTTGGCAGGCGTTCAGCATTGCCAGGGCAATACAGACGGAGAAAAACAGAGCATTTTTCATTGAAAGAGCGTATTAGGTTTGCGGCAAAAGCGAATTTGCTTTGCTACTTACCTTCGCGCGTATGGGCGGAGCCGGGTTGCGTAGTGTCTTCATTTTATTAGAATTTATACTGTACGCCGCCTCGCAACAACAGCGCATCGAAGGTGGATTCGCTCGCGCCCAGGTTTTTGGAGTAGTCAGCCCAGAGGCCCAGCGTCCAGCGGGGCAACTCATGTTCCAGTCCGGCACCAAAACGCCAGATATTGCTAATGGTCTGACCGTCAAACTTTTGCGCCACATATTCCGGGTCGTTATGTCCGGGCCCTGGGCCGGGGCCTCCGCCACCATGTGGTTCTTCAAATTTAAAACTAACCAAACCTGGCGCAATATGCACCCACGTATGCGCTACCCGTACCACCGGGCGTATCCAGCCATGTACCGACAGGGCGTAAGTCAGTCCCAACGCAAAATGCTGCTGGCGCTGCTCACTTTCCACCTGCACCAGTTCGTCGTGGGGGTGCAGGTGCGACGGTGGCCCATGATGAGGTGCATGAAAGCGGGGTAAATATTGACTGGTATTAATGTTAAAATGTAACCAATCCGCTGAGGCCGTCAATTGCAGGAAACGTACCGGCGCATAGGCAGCAACCAGACCCGAACCTAAAATAGGCGAAACGCCCTGCTCTCGCGGCAAAGACCAACCCGCCACGGCACCCACGCCAAGCCGGAAACGGTAATGTCGCCGCAGGGGTTGGATGATGGGCGGAGGCACGGCAGCAGTGGCCACACTATCGGTTGACACAGCCGGAAGAGTGGCCGGACTAACTGGTTCTTTTACGGCCAACGCGGTCTGCGCAGAATCTAAAGGTGGGGTGGAAGTAATTAATTGGGAGGAATCCGACGGAACAATAAGGGCTGGAAATTGGGTGGGCGACGTTGTTTCCAGCATGTTTCCAGCGGCTACTGCCGACAGCGTATTAGAGTGTTTGTTTTTTGTAGAATCAATTGATTTGGAAGGAATTAAAAGAGCACCCGGCGTAGTAGCCGCAGCATTATCTGGTTGGTTAGCCCATTGGTCAAAATCTTTGTTTTTCTGCTTGTGACCAGGGGCACGGGGTGTAGTGGTCGCAATAGTGGAGGCTGACGAACGCGGTTGATTTTTAGGCGGATATTGGCGAACAGGCGCATCGGAAGGCGTAATATTATCGCCTGGCTGGGCCGCATTTTGCTCCGCCACCGCTGACTTGGTTGTGTTCTGCTCTGGCAAAGTCGCCATTGGCGTTACCGTGGGCATAGCCTGCTTCAAGGCAGCGATTTCTTGCCGCAAGGCCGTATTTTCCTGTTGCACGGCCTTCATTTTCCAAACCAGCCAGCCCGCCACCGACAGGGATATAACTACTGCCGCCGCCGCAGGCCAGTAGTGCCAAAGGGAGGGCCGGACGTTTCCACCGACCTCAAACGCCTGCAGACGTTGCGAAAGATGTCGCCAGTTGCGGTCGCGATTCGGGAAGTCGCCCTCTTCCTCCAGTTTATCGGCTATGAATTTGTCGAAGTCGCTCATATTTTTCTCGAAAATTGAAAATCATTGGATAGCATAGTCTTCAGATGCTGTCGGGCCCGCGAAAGGTTGGATTTGGACGCGCCGGTACTAATTTCCAGCAGCGCAGCGATCTCCTCGTGCGAAAAACCATCCACCACAAATAGATTAAAAACGGTTCGGTAAGCGGGCGGCAACTGACTCAGCATGGCCAGAATTTGTTCCTGCGTCAGCTGCTCTATGGTGCCATCATCGGCTGACGGATGATGCCAAGGCTGCAGTTCTTCCAGCGGTTGGGTGGCCAGATTACTGCGATAGCGGTCAATGGCCGTATTAATAATGATCCGGCGAAACCACTGCCGAAAGGGTTGATCGCCGCCGTATAGATGTATTTTGGTAAAAACCTTGAAAAAAGCATCATTTATGACTTCTTCCGAGGTTTCCAGGGTGCCCGTATAACGCTGCGCCACCGTCATGGCATAATTATAAAACAGGGCATAGAGCCGATGCTGGCTTGCCCGTTGCTTTTGACGGCAACCCTCGATTATATGGTGAAGTTGTTGATCCTGCACGTATGACTACCTACACGAGAAGATGAGTAAATGGGTTGCGTGGGGAGAAAGATTTATACGTTTTAGTTTTCAAGGAACTGGGTGCAGATTATCCCTTTCTTTTCCATACTTCCACGGCTGCATCATACACTATTTATGCAAAAAGTTCAGATAAGGAACGTGTAAAAAATAAGATGGCAGGAACAACCTTACTTGATCTGTCATTCCGACGTAAGGATAAATCTGCTAAAGTGCTGATTATCAATGCCAAGCGACCAGATTTCTCCTGCCGCCGAAATGACATACGGATGTAGGAAAATGGGAACTTATTTCTTACTCATTCCTAAAGCGCAATTATATTAAAATAAACCAATCACACAAAAAACCTGTTTTCGCCCTTATGGATTATTCACTCATCCTCACCAACGTAGCCAAACACATTCCTCTCACGCCCGAGGAGGCGCAGCATTTCGTGTCGCTGCTCGAAAGCAGGACATACCGCAGCCGGAAAATGGTGCTGGAAGAAGGTGCTATTTGCCGCCATTCCATTTTTGTGACTAAAGGCTGTCTGCGTGGCTTCACGACCGATAAAAACGGCTTTGAGCACGTGCTGTCCTTCGCGCCGCCCGACTGGTGGATAGCCGATATGTACAGCCTGATTACGCAGAAACCGGGCGTACTAAACATTGAAGTGCTGGAAAATACGGAGGTGCTGCTGTTATCAAAAGCGAATCAGGAGCGTTTGTTTATAGACATTCCCAAGTTTGAGCGTTTCTTTCGGATATTGATTGAAAACTCGCTGGTTTCTACTCAACAGCGCATTATAGATAATCTGAGCCTGACCGCAGAGGAACGCTACGCGCATTTTTGCCAGAAATATCCTTCGCTCGTGTATTGTCTGCCGCAAAAGCAGATCGCTGCTTTCATCGGGGTGACACCGGAGTTTTTTAGTAAAATGAAGAAAAGCCTATTGAAAAAGTTATGAGTTATGGGTTATGAGCAACCACCCACTACATTTCTTAATCTAGGTTATTGGTGTCGTGCTGTTGCGTCCCTGATCTTTGTACCATTAATCACACAATCATTCAATTCTTATGGACCGCAAAGATTTTATCAAAAAAGGACTGATGGGCACCGGCATTTTCGCCGCTTCCACGGTTTTGGGCAACGTCGTCAAGAATAATATTGATGAACTTACGGAACTCGAAGTCTTGGGATTCAATCATTTACCTAATACCACATCAAAAATCATGGCCAATACAGTATTGCATAAAGCCGACACGCGCGGCCTCGCTAATCATGGCTGGTTGAACAGCCGCCACACTTTTAGTTTTGCCAATTACCACAATCCAGAGCGTATGCACTTCGGCGTGTTGCGGGTGCTCAATGACGACCAGGTGGCTGCGGGCAAGGGTTTCGGGACGCACCCGCACGACAATATGGAGATTATTTCCATTCCCTTGGAAGGCGATCTCGAACATAAAGACAGCATGGGTAATGTCGCGGTGATTAAAAATGGCGATGTACAAATACTAAGTGCCGGCACGGGTATTACGCACTCGGAGTACAATAAAAACAGCGATAAACAAGTAAAATTTCTGCAAATCTGGGTGTTTCCGAATAAGCGCAACGTGACACCACGCTACGATCAGATTGCGCTAAAACCGGAAGACCGCAAGAATAAATTGCAGCAAATCATCTCGCCCAATCCCGACCATGCGGGCGTATGGATTCATCAGGATGCCTGGTTTCATCTCGGTCAGTTTGATAAAGAGGAGACCACAGAATATACCATAAAAAAGACTGGCAATGGCGTGTATGCCTTTGTTTTGAGCGGCGATGTGACCATCAATGGTCAGACACTGAATGCCCGCGATGGCCTGGGTATTTGGGATACCGATAAATTGAGTATCAAGGCCGATAGTAATACAGAACTGTTGCTGATGGATGTACCGATGGCAATGTCGTAGTTGTTTAAAAATTGTAGTAGTTTTAAACACAAAAGGCACAAAAGAGCACAAAACGGAATTTGTTTTGTGCTCTTTTGTGCCTTTTGTGT
>JANPIV010000051.1:0-97313 GCA_031425155.1 Saprospirales bacterium
TTTTTTAATAAAAACTATCATTTTATCACATTTCGTTCGTTTTCTTTTTTTAAATAATTAAAAAAAAAAAAAAACCCCCCCCCCCCCCCCCCACGACTACATCTCGAATTATATGAGATCATACACTCGCTTTATAGATTGTGCGTAACATCAGTTGAGAAACTCAAACCTTTCCAACCTCCTATACCACCGCCAGGTCGTTGCCCGGCATCACTGCGCTCACGAATTCGTAATTGCCATTGAGGGTATAACGCACGTCGGATTTGACGGTGTTTAAAAAAGCGAGGTGCTCGCCCCATTCGCGTCCGACCAGGCAACCGGCGCACCAATCGCCAACGGTAGAGCGTCGTTCGGTAGTCGAATGCTGATTAATGCCAAATATACCCACAAAAACCTTGTCGCCGGGGCGCATATTGTTGCGGTCTTTGTCGCGGTGGATGCGCACCGGGGCACTCTGTCGCAGTGCAATTTGTTTGGCTTTATGCAGACCATACTTCCAGGCTTTATATTGGCCAAAAGCAATACGCGCCAGACCGTCCGGGTTGGGTTTGGCTCTTTCCAGAAAGCCCGGCTCGGTGGTTGCGTCGAAATTATGCACGATTTCGGGTTGCCCGTCGCGCTGCATACGGATGACTATCCGGCGGTCGTTCCACAGGTTGGGAGCATCGGCAAAAGAAGTGCCGGTGGCGTCCATCCCTTCCACATAGACAATGTTATACATATTAGGACTGCGGGCTATCCAATGGCCCTGGGCGCGCATTCGGCGCAGGATGCGTTTGGCCAGCAGGGTACTTGGGTTATCGCCGGGCAGCGGATCGAATTTTACCGGCGTGAAAGTTTCCGGTGTGACGGTGGACAAAGCCTGCAAAAAATCAATGCTGACCTGACCGTCGAATACGTAACGGACGCCCGCCAGTCGGCAAAATTCAAAAATAGCGGTCAGAGAATTGGAGCCAAACATGCCGTCGGCTTTGCGGACGGGGCCGAAGGGTCGGGCATCGGAACCCCCGAACTCGGGGTCCAGAATACCCAGGTCGCAGAGGCGAGTCTGAATTTCGAGACCAGCGGGGCGGTTTTCGAGCAGGTTGAGATTGCGAACCGTGGTGTTTTTATTACGGTCAATCAGTTGTTGGAGGGTGGGCATGACAAATTGTTTTCTTTTGGTGAAGAAATAAAAAGATTTCGGGGCTAAATTACAATGCTTTATAATGCATTGCAAGCCTCCAACCGGAACAGGATCGGGGCAAAAAAAGATCGTTATGCTTTAATTTTCTTTTGGGAAACAAAAATAAGCTGCAGGGGATTGAACCTGTCACATTCAAAGCATCAACCCAATGACTAATTAATGCAAATCATGAGTTAAGACCGCCTTTTAATGATGTAATAGCCCCGGTAGGGGCGAAATGTTGGTAGTCAGATGATTGTATCCGCTCGTAAGCCCCAGCAGGGGCGCAATGGCGTACGTATTGCGCCCCTGCCGGGGCTTACGAAAGCATCTATGAACGTTACTACCAACATTCTGCCCCTACCAGGGCTACTTAACCCATGATTCGCATAATTAACCACATCACCACTAACTACTCATGAATTAGGCTTTTTCGGTTTCGGTGGCCTTACCGCAGCCCGACTGGAACGCTCGAACATACTATCAGCAGGTGGTGTAGTGAGCGCACTGCCGCTACTCATCACGGTCTGCGCTGGGGCGGGCGTGGTTTGAGTGACAGTGGTAGTGGTTAAAGGCGCAGGCGTCGGGGCTGGCCCGGATGCGCGGACGTTGACGAGTTTTTTAAGAATATCAAACCAAAATGTCGCGCCCAGTGAAATAGACAAAGCGGTGGTCAGCCAGCCAATAATTCGGTGCAGCCACCACATCACGTCCATGTGCTGCACATCAGTATCCGTCCAGCCGAGGCCCAGCGGCGACTCCAGCGAAGCAATATTTTCATTGATGAGTTTACCAATTTGCTCGCGGGCCACGTCCACATTGGCGGAGTCGAGGTTGGGTGCCTGCGGTGCCGGGTTGTTGTCCACATAACTGCCAGCGGCTTCGGTCACCACCTCACGCAGCGTGGAACTCATGGAAAGATTATGATAAATCATCAGCGCATCGGCGTTGAAAATCACGGCAATCGTCAGGCCAATACAAAATAACCAGCGTTGCGAACTGCGTTTGTAGGTGCCCGAAGCACGATCCATGACTTCATTGAACCAGCCTTCCACTTTTTGTTTGAACACCAGCACATCGCCTCCCGCCTGACGATACAGGAAGAGCACCAGTTTCTTCAGTGGTCCCTCTTCCATCATATCAATGCGCTCTTCGAGTTGTTCGGTGGTGTCTATTTCCAGCAAATCAAGCAGAATACTACTGAATGTACCCGCATTGATATAAGAGGGAAGGGCCTCCTCGGTTTTTCCTACCCTGGCCCGTTCGCGGGAACCGATGGCCAGCTGCCGGAAAAAGGGATGGTGCACAAATTCCTGGCTCATCTGGCTGCCCACCATACTTTGAATGGCCGTAATGAGCCGTTTGCCACGCAGGGACAGAAAACCGGCAATGAATTCCAGTATCGTGGAAGCCAGCAGGCTGAAGAGCAGCATGACGAACACGAGACCGATGACAACCTGGAGCATGGCAAGCATAAAAAGGGCAGTTATGGAATGAACAACAAATATAGGATTTACTTCGGATTGATGACGACCTTATATTCTCCCGCACGGAAGGCCTCCGGTGTTTCTTCATAAAACTGGACACAGGGTTGTATTTCTCTAATATACTGATGACCCTGGTGTTCCTCCATAACCTGTTCAAAAGTCATAATGCTCACGTATTTGGATTTATGCGCCAACAGCCGGGTTTGGTGGGCGGTCAGTCGAAAACTGGATTTTTCCAGTGGTTTTGTATAGTAATCAAGGGTCGTGTACAATTGCGCCGTGTGGCTTTCGGTAGTGCCAAACCAGCATTCCAGTTTTATATGCAGACTGGATGGGGTATTATTTTCAATAAAAAGAAGGAGCCGTGGCACCCTGTCCGGTACTGGCAGCCGGGTGTACAAGTCAGTTATAGTACGCCGAATCCTGGGCAGGGCTAAAAACGCCAGCGGGACGGCCAGTAGGACCAATCCAAGGGCCGGTTTGCTGCGCAAAAGAAGGGCCATCAATATAATGCCAGCCAGCCCGGCAGTATAATATAGACCCAATGCCCAGCCGACGGAGGCATCGCCGCCGGGGGCGCGGCGGGTGAGGTAGTAGAAGATGGATACGACGAGGGCCACCCCGTAGATGATTAACAGAATATAATAGAAATATAGTATCAATGCGAATTATGGGTTAAGAGGCTGGTTTTCAGGTAGTTGGTGACGAGATCTTCCAGGTTTTTGAAATCTGGAAATATAAGTGCTTAGCCTTCGATTGCTTGCTTGATCAAACCCCTGAAATGTTATGAATTGTGTGTGCAATCAGTTACAAAACGCTGATTTTCAATTTGCCCCAAGTTTATAAAAAAAGGCCGGGCATGTTTAAATTTCTGCTAAAATCTAACAAAAATCTAAACGTACCCAGCCTTCCAGTTAACTAATTAACGAATCAACCAGTAACCAATTAATATCCCGGATTCTGTTTCAACACATCCGCTCCCTGCAAGTCAATTTGCGACTGTGGAATAGGATACAGTTCGTCCGTACCGGCAGTGAAAGTAGCACCACCCAAAGCAGTAGCTAGACGAGTGCCGTCCGGGCCTTGCAGGTAGGCGTTCAGCACGGTGGCGGCGACACCCCAACGCTTCAGGTCGAAGAAACGGTGTCCTTCGCCGGAAAGTTCGAGTTTGCGCTCCAGACGAACGGCAGTGCGGGCAGCTTCCTGACTGGCAAAAGAAGTGTATTGACCAATGACGTATTTAGAGGCATCAGCACCATTTTTCTTCACCCAGGTAGCCGGGTTGGCAGCGCGTGCCCGGACCTGATTGATATAGTCCAGCGCAGTGGTCAGACTGCCTGCTTCTATTTCCGCTTCGGCAGCCATCAGCAACACATCCGCATAACGGATGATCGGCTGATTTTGTCCGGTGTAGCCACGCGTCCAGGAAGAACCGTCAGTGAGGGTATTCTGTGTCGCGCGGTAGAAGACAAACTTCTTCGGCGAGTAAGGACCAGCATACGGTTGGTCACGAATCCAGTTGTAACCGGGGTGATCAATCCAGTCGAGATATGGAATACCACGGCGACCTACCGAGTGATCAAGACGTGGGTCCAGGTTGCCGGCATCGGGCGTGAAAGCGTCAGCGGATTGTACCCCGTAATCACTTTTCACCTCATTGGCAGGCTGGTTGTAAGAGCCATCCAGCAGTGGCAAACCATTGGCGTCCGTGCGGAAAGAGTTCACCAGATCGAAGCTGGGCTGAAAAAATCCGCAGCAACCCGCAGGCCCGTCAGAGCCAGTGTTGTAGGGGAAGTTCAGCACATTTTCGTTGTTGGCATTGTTCACATTGCCCGTGTTGACGGCGGCCTGCATGGCAAACACCGACTCTTTGCTATTGTTGGTCTCGGCCTTGAATACCTCGGCGTAGCTGTCCAGCAGGCCATATTTCTCGCCACCAGCAGTCTTGCCATTGGCAATCACGTCGGTGAAGATCGTCTTGGCCTCGGCAAATTTTTGCTCATACAAATAGACTTTGCCCAAAAGTGCGGAGGCTGCCCATTTGTTGGCACGTCCGAGAGCGGACTGTGTTTCCGGCAGGTTGGACACAGCATACTGCAGATCAGCCTCAATCTTTGGCCAGATATCGGCGGTATTCGTCACTTTTACGGCCTCTTCGGAGGTCATATTCTCATCCACATAAGGCACATTGCCCCACATCCGCTTCAGTTCGAAGTAGTAAAGGCCGCGCAGGAAACGAGCCTCGGCAGTGATCCGGGTCTTGTCTTCGGCGGTCACCGTGGCATCGGTAGTGGTGGAAGTAAGGCGGAGCAGGGTGTTGCAACGAGCTACGCCTTCGTAAGTGATGCGCCATTTGTCGCCCACTGCGCCATTGTTGGGCAGCGTTTCATAGCGTTGCACCGGATTGGCGACCGACTGGTCACCGGCATTAGTGCCTTTGTTGGCCTCGCCGCCCAGGATGCTGCCGTGCAGCCAGTTGCCCATGCCAGTATAGAAACCGCCCCGTCCGGTCAGGATGCTGTAGCAGCCCACCAGCAGGCCGTCCAGGCCTTTTTTGCTGCTCAACACTTCTTCGGTAAGCGACCCGTTGGCGGGCACTTCCAGGAAGTCTTTTTTGCAGGCCGAAACCACGAGATTCAGCACCAATATGGCCCCGATCGCGGTCATCACCTTAGTGATATGATTGAATGTATTTTTCATGTTTTTTCTTTATAGTAATGAAAAAAAGTGCTTGATAAGAGTTTATAAGGGTTGATAAGGGTTTATAAACCTTTATCAACCTTTTTTATAAACCTTATAAACCATTTTAGAACGTGATTCCCAAACCAACCACAAAGCTACGGGTGACCGGGTAGTTGCCTACGTCAATACCGAAAGTGGTATCGGCGGCTCCACCTACTGCCGGATCGAGACCCTTGTATTTGGTGAGCGTGAAGATGTTGTTCAGACCTACATAGAGCCGGGCACGCGACACATCCATCCGGCCTGGTAAAAGGCTGGCAATGTTGTAACCGACGTTGATGTTTTGCATCCGCAGGAACGAACCGTCCTCCACGTACCAGGAGTTGGGCTGGGTGTTAGTGCTGAAGTTGGACACGTTCTCAAAAATGGGCGTTTCTGCGTCCAGATTGTCGGTGGACCAGGAGTTTTTCACCCGGGAACTGACGGCTGCGCCCGTGAAGGACGGATAGAAGTCAGTGAACCATTTCGACAGATTGAAAATTTTGTTGCCCAACGAAGTGTAGAGATAGGTCTCCACGTCGAAGTTACCTACCGTTACCTTCAGGTTCAAACCACCGGTAAATTTAGGTACCGGGCTGCCAATGTGGGTACGGTCGGCAGCATCAACTTTACCATCGGGTACGCCCGTCAGTTTGCCATTGTCGTCCAAACCATTCAAGTCAGCATAACGGAAACGGCCCGGGCCGGCACCATCTTGCGTAGGCGCAGATGCCACTTCGGCGGCATCTTTGAAGTAGCCAAGTACCTGATAACCAAAGAAGGACGAGATGGAATAACCCACTTCGTTGCGGATCATAGTCGCTCCCAGACGGTTGCTGGCCGGGAAGGCATCAAAGTATTCGATGTTATCCGCCACTTTGGTGATCTCATTGCTCAACCAGGAACCAGTCAGCGTGGCTTCGTAACGGGAGTTACCACCAATACGGCCCTTATTAATGATCTGTAAGTCAATGCCTTTGTTGATCATCGAAGCCACGTTTTGCGAAGGAGCCGTAGCAAATCCGCCCAGTATTTGTGGTAATGGTACCTGATAAAGCAGGTCGTCGGTTTGCTTTTTCCACAGATCAATCACAAAGTCAAGTTTACCGTTCAGCAACAGGAACTCGAGGCCCACGTTGCTGGTGATACTGGTTTCCCATTTTGCGTTCGGGTTGCCAACCTGAGCCTGGTAGAAGCCTTCCGCCACGCTGTTACCCGTTCCACCGATATCATAGGCGGCGTTGCCGAGACTGGAGGCAAAAGCACTGAACTGGTTGGTCGGACTCACCTGGTCGTTACCCATGAGACCATAACCGCCGCGAATTTTCAAATCTTCGATAAACGAAACATTTTCCATGAAGCGCTCGCTGCTCACCCGCCAGGCGGCCGAAACCGCCGGGAACGTACCGTAGCGGGTATCCGGGCCAAAACGGGAAGAACCATCGCGGCGTACAATACCGGTGATGTAGTATTTGTCCAGCAGGGAGTAGTGTACCCGTCCAAAGTAGGAACTGTATGTAAAAGGAGTGGATGCAAAACTGTTGACCACCCGGCTCTGCACGTTGCTAAGATTGATGTAATCAATGTTCTGCGAAAACGGATCAAGACCGGAGGCACTAACGGCGCGGAACATACCATCTCTGATGGCTTCCTGACCAACCAGCACTTCCAGGCCGTGAATACCGAACTTCTTCTTATACTGGGCAGTATTGGTAAGCACCCAGGAGAAGAAGTTACCGCGATCTTCCCCATAACCAAAACTGGAGTTGTTTTCCGAGTTTTCGTAGCTGACGCGGTTGTAGAAGCGCGAGGAGAAGGTCGAGTAGTTGCCACCCAGGCTGGTCCGGACCATAAGGCCGTCGAGGATGTCCACTTCAGCATACACGTTACCAAAGCCGCCCACGCCGAAGCCAGTGTTGTTCTTCACGCCCTCGCGTTCAGCCACCGGGTTGCGGGGGTTGTTGAAGCCTTTGGCCGCCGTACCGCCGTAGCCGCCGTACTCGTCGTACACGGGGATGATGGGAGCCATGCGGAAAGCGCCCAAAATGGAGTTCTCGTCCTGGGCCACACCAGCGCCGTCGCCCTGGCCACCCAGGCCAAGTGTCTGGCGATAGGTGAACTGGAAGTTTTCACCGATACGTACGCGCTTGCCCAAGTCAAACTCGGTGTTGGCCCGCACGGTGTGACGACGGAAGTCGTTGTAGAGCAAAATACCAGCCTGATCCTGCACACTGAGGCCGAGATAATAACGGGCACCCTCGCTGGCTCCGCTAAAACCGAGGTTGTGACGCATCAGCGGTGCGGTGCGGGTAATGGCACCATACCAGTCGGTTCCTTCTTTGTTGGCGCGGACTACCTGGTAAATGTTCCCGTTGGCCGGGTTGACATTGTACTTTTGGCTTTCTACATCGAGGTTCACCTGGCTGGCCGACAAGCCGGACAAGCCACCTACGTTGATGAAATCAGGAAGCACAGGGCGGTCGCTGGTGCCATACTGTGGGTGCTCATACACCGGCGCGGTACCCGTAGAAGCCGCGGTGTTGCGGATGGCCTGCCAGGTCCAGTCGGCCTGTTCCTGTGGATTCAGGATATCAATCCCGGTACCCGGATCAGTCCAGCCAAAAACGGCATCGTAGCTCACTTTGAGCGGCTGCGGCTTTTTCGGCCCGCGCTTGGTAGTGATTACGATTACCCCGCTCGCCGCGCGAGCACCATAGATGGAGGCCGAAGAGGCATCTTTCATCACAGTGGTGTTCTCGATGTCGTCGGGAGTCAGGAAGTTGGCGTTTTGCGTTGGCACACCATCCACTACGAAGAGGGGCTGGTTGTTGTTGAAAGAGCCAAAGCCACGCACCCGCACCTGGCTGGCCGTACCCGGCTGGCCGTTGGTGATGACCGTCACACCGCTGACCCGTCCCTGGAGCTGCTGCTCCACGTTGCCGCTTGGTACTACGGCCAGGTCTTTGGTTTTGACAGTAGACACCGCACTGGTCGTCTGCTTCCGCGTCTCGGTGCTATAGCCGGTCACAATCACCTCGGACAGTGCGGACTCAGAATCCTGCATCTGCACGTTGATGGTGCTTTGTGTGCCTACCGCAATTTCCTGCGTAGCAAAGCCGGTAGCCGATACGACCAGGGTAGCGTTGTCGCCATTCACCGTGATCACAAAATTGCCATCGGCATCGGACACTGTTCCGGTAGTAGTTCCCTTCACCAACAGGGTAGCCCCGGCGAGGGGGCTATTGTCGGCAGAGGTAAGATTTCCCGTCACGCGACGCTCCTGCGCCGATAACGAGAATGCGCCCAGAAAGAAGAGCAGTAGCCAGACCACTCCAAACTTAGGCTTTAGGTAAAGTGTTTGATTCATAATGAAGGATGAGTTTAAGTTAAAAAAAATTAAAAGATGAAACGTGGCATAAAAAGTCACTCGGAGAAGAAAGCGGGCGGGTAAATGCCAGAACCGCCGGAGTAAAACCAGTGCTTCCCTGGTTTTACCTGTACTGTCTTCTTTTTCAAAATTTTATGCGAATGAGTGCTGATGCAGGATAGATATAATTCTGCGAAAGAATTTCATGGCGAAACAAAGAGCAGAATATTAAACAGGCTTTCCAAATAAATCGGCAAGAATATTTTTGCCGGGCATGAAAACAAATGGTTGAGCGGCACAATGTGTATCTTTTTGCAATTATCTTTTTCATGCTCATCGGTCAACAGTGCTGGAAACCTTATTCAAAAGGTGTACTTCCGTGGCCGGGAAAATATTATTCCATTTCATCCGCACTATATTTTATTTAATTTTGTTTTCACGCCATTGTATCATTGTGGGACAATGGTACGAAGTTGCTTGAAAATGCACCAAAATATTTATCCACTTTTGCAAAAAAAATTTCGATGCGACCCGAGGAGACTTTCACCGAACCGGCCACCGAGCCCGATAAGTTTTTGCCCAGTGTCTCGATTGACTGCGTGATTTTTGGCTTTCACGATCAGCAGATCAAGGTGTTATTGATCAATTTCAAGAATACTGACATCTGGGCTTTGCCCGGTGGGTACATTCGTTTGGAGGAGAATATGGACGAAGCGGCCACCCGAATACTACGGGAGCGGGCTTCGGTGGAAGATATTTATCTGGAGCAGTTTTACACGTTCGGGCATCGGGAACGCGTGTGCCGGGATTTGCAACAAAGAATATTCGACGCATTGAACATTCCGCTGTCGCCGGATGCCTGGATTTCCCAGCGTTTTGTGTCGGTGGGTTACTATGCGCTGGTTGATTTTTCCAAGGTCATCCCCAACCCCGACGAGCACTTGCAGGTATGCACCTGGTTTGGCTTTGATGAATTACCTCCGCTGGCCTTCGACCATTCCGAGATTGTGCAAAAGGCCCTGAGCACCCTGCAAGCCCGGCTGGATCATAATATTGTTGGGCTTAACTTATTGCCCGATACTTTTACGATGGCGGAACTGCAAAGTCTCTATGAAACTATTTTGGGGAAAAAATTGCTGCGCACTAATTTTCAACGCAAAATGCTGGGCATGGAAATCTTGGAACGGGTAGAAAAACGATTCTCTGGGCGGGCGCATAAAGCACCGTATTTGTACCGATTCAATTTGTCGAGAGCGGAATAATAGACGTTGAGGATTTGAGGATGCGAGTATTTGATCAAAATACTTGATAATCAGGTAATTGATCGAATCCTAAAATACTGAAAAAATTTAATTTGTAAAAAAATAATTAGTACCTACGTGTCTTCGCCTTGAGTTGTCATGTCGCAGAGAAACGGAGACATCCACACAAGCCAGGTGATTAAAAATGCCTTCATCAGGAAATGCTGGATGACCTGGCTTGTGTGGATGTCTGCACTCCGTTGCGACATAACAACCAAGACGGCAGGAAACCTCACCAATTATTTTTCACACGTTCCTTACTTAAAAATGAGTGAGAAATAAGTTTCCATTTTACCACCTTTGGATGTCATTTCGACAGCAGGAGAAACCTGGTTACGGGGCATTGATAATCAACACCTGAGCGGATTTCTCCTTACGTCGAAATGACAAGCCAGGTAAGGTTGTTCCTGCCATCCTATTTTTTCCACGTTCCTTACCTGACATAAACGGTCCCGGTCGGTTTCGATACGCCATTCTCATCAAATGCTTCGATGGCGAAATAGTAATCCTGCCCCAGGTTCAGGGCGCGGAGTTCCAAAGTAGTGCCTGCATCGGCCCAAACCTGGTAGGTTTGGTAGAGTTTGTCGCGACCGATGCCCCAGAGAATATTATACCCTACGGCACCCGGTACGGCCTCCCAGGTCAGCGTGGCGTCGCGCGCGTCGGAGTGACGCTGCACCTGTAAATTGGCGGGCGTAGCAGGTGCGGGGCCGCTGCCATTACCAAAAATACGAATGTCCGAAATGGCCAGATTGGGCGTGGGAACGTACACATTTTCAAAGCGGATATAGCGCGTTTTCAGGGATGTGGGCAGTTCATAATAGAGGTTGGGACGGTTCTCTTTGACGCGGGAAAAATCGGCCAGCGGTTCCCATTTTTGCCCGTCATGCGAGTGGTACATTTTGAATTGCAAATAGACCGTACTGTCATTGACAAATATATCTGATTGATAATCAGTGTAGTTTATCTGAAAAGATTTCACTTCGTATTCTTTTTGCAGATCAATGGTGGCCCACTGTCTGGCGGTGTTAGTGCCCGCCACCCAGAACGAACGGATGTTCTCGTCGGTGAGATGGGCGGCTTTGAATTCGTTGCGTTCGGTGGAAGCGGTGCAGGGCTTTTTGTAGGAAAGCAGCATCCAGCCGGTGAATAATTCATCTTTGCTGGTCCACTTTTTGGTGGGCAGCCGGTGCGGAAAATCGCCGAAACGCGGGTTGGCAAACAACTGCCCGTCCCCGTCAAATCCGGCGGGAAACATGTTCATACGCCGCTCAAAATTCCAGTTGACGGCCACCCAGGGCGTACCGGTGTTCCAGTAGTTGCCGTATTTATCCTGAAAAGTATTGCCGTGGCCGCAGCCGGTGAGAAAGCCGCCGGGTTTGTACGAAAAAGGATTGTACGGTGCGTAGGTAAATGGCCCCAGCGGTTTGTCGGCGGTATAGACACCGTTGGCATACACGTTGTACTCGGTGCCGGGCGCGCCATATTGCAGGTAGTATTTGCCTTTATATTTATTCATCCAGGCGCCCTCGGTGAAGGGCCGGATGGTGGAAGTATGATTCGGCCCGAAGCGTTCCCAACCATGTTCCTCCGGGTGCAGGAAGAGCATTTCCTTGGAAGTGCCCACGTAACTGAGGCGTTTGTTTTTATCCAGTTCGATGCCATAAATGGGAAAAACATTGGAAGAACCCCAATACATATACCATTTGTCCCAGTCTTCGTCGTAAAAAATGGCGGGATCCCAGGGGCCGAGCGCACCGGGCAGGCGCGGCATCAGGCGGTTGAAAAATTCCAGGTGCCCGGTCTCCGGGGTGGTGGTATAAAAAATGGGCCGCTGCTCAAAAGTGGATTGGAAGAGGAACATGGTGTCGCGTACCGACAGCGCAGCGGGGGCGCACATATCTTCCATCGGCCACTTGTCGGGCTGCACGAATTTCCAGTGCAACAGATCGGTGGAATGCCACCAGCCGCCGGAAATGGTGGCAAACAGGTAGTATTCGCCTTTGTGCAGCACGATGACCGGATCGGCCGCCGAGCGGTAGGAGATGTTTTCGTTCAGTTGCTCGAAATTGTAACGGTAATCGAGGTCAATGGGATTGCAATAGGTTTTTTGTTGGGGTAGTTGGGCGGAGAGGGTAGTGGTGGCCAGGAGAAAGAGGAGGATATGTTTCAGCATGACAAGCAAGTATGTTTTGGAAAGGCAAAAGGTAAAGGGATTATTTGCCTATGTAAACATAAATCGAAAAGGAAATAATTAGGCTTAATTATGAACGCCCACCAATCTCATCTCCCAACTTTGTTAGGGCAGGCTATTCAGAGTGCAGCAATGAATCTGATTCTTTTAAAAGCAGGCTTTTCAATCCTCAGATTCATCGCTATCGCTCTGAATGACAAAAGACCCTAATAAATATAAGTCTTTAATTACCAATGCCGCAGTAAGCTTAGCCTATAAAATCACTCCACTAACTTTCACGAACGCTTCCACTTAATTCCACAGCCAATGGCCTTGGTTTCTTTCAGCGCTACTTCTTTACCGGCCAGCAAGGCATCTACGGCATTTTCTACATATTTTTCTTTTACGGCACTGGCATCTTCGGAGTTGTCGTCAATAGCGCCGATATAACGCACCACGCGCTGGTTATCCAGCAAATATACGTGCGGGGTTTTGAGCGCACCATAAGTTTGGGCCACTTCCTGCGTCTCGTCGTACAAATACACGAACGGAAACTTCTTTTCTTTGGCATAACTCTGCATACTTTCGTAGCTGTCGTCGGGCTTCACCATTTTATCATTGGAATTAATAGCCACCACCGGGTAACCAAGCGGCGCATACTTCTGGTGCAGCGCAATAATACGCTCTTCGTAGGCCTTGGCGAACGGACAAGTATTGCAGGTAAAGACCACAATATATCCTTTGACTTCTTTCAGGTCGGATAGTCGTACCATTTTGCCATCCACGTTTTTTAGGTGGAAATCGGAAGCGACCTCGCCGACACGGTGCGCAGGCAGGGTAAAAGAAGCCGCCATAAAAGCGATTACGAGGGAAAGAGCAGCAAGTAGTTGTTTCATGTTATGGAAAATTTAGTGATGAGAATTACTTTATTTTAAAGCAGATTGAACTAGTGTTTCCAGTTTTTCATAGGTCAATTCTCCTTCATAAAAATGCTCAAACTTCTTTTGCGGAGCAATCACCAGGGTCGCCGGTATTAATCCGCTCCAATCGGGATTGACCAGATTGATCCAGTTATTCGGGTTGGATTCATCCATAAAAACGACCTGACTATGCAGGTTTTTTTCCAGTACAAACGGTTTCACTCTGGTTTCCACTTGTTTTTTAAAATCGGTACTCACCAGAATAACCTTTACTTTTTGTCCCGCGTATTGTTGTTGCAGTTTCTCAAATTCCGGCAATTCCGCCACACAAGGTCCGCACCAGGTCGCCCAAAAATTGATGACATAAATGGTGTCGGTATTCGCATTTTTCCACTGTTCTATTTGTGCGGCTTTAATAAATGGAATATCCTGGGCTATGGCCAAATGCGATAATAAAAGCAGCGCAAAAGATATTTGCAAACGTCTTGAAAACAAGGATTTGCGGAATTGAAAAATGACCGGTGCCATGATTGATTGAAGTTTTTTAAAGTTAGCGTACAGCCGAACCCCGTTCGGCAGCCTTACCGAACGGGGTTCGGTGTTACCAGCCTGAAAAATGTCCCCTAGTGTTTATAAAGAGCCATTTTTTCGGACAAATGGCGGCATTTAAGCATTCATTGACGGTTATGACAGACTACCGCACATACTTCAGCCCAAATCCAAACCGATACAGCGGGGCCTTCGAGTCATGCGGAACATCCTCTTTTTGCTGACGCACGGCGGCCATCGAAGAAGGCAACTCGAACGGCAATTTACCTTCGGGTTTGGCTCTGCCAAAAACCACATCCAATAGTGCCGCATCACTCGCGCCGTAGTCCGCCAGCAGGCCCCAGGCTTTGGCACTGATTTCGGGAATGACCGCCGGGCGATCAATATAAATATCTACAATAGTCGGTACCGTGCTCATCAGGGCGAGTATCTCCTCCTTTTCCTTTCCTTTAAAATCCAGATCGCCGTGGTGAAAACCTTTCGCAAACGGGTTATTGCTTTCGACCGGATACCAGGGCGTGTTCAAGCGGATAATTGCAAAATCGGCCTTTTTCGGATCGTCCACTAGTTCTACGTAGCCCGACGCCACTTTGGTATCTATATTTTTGACATAGACTTTCCACTTTTTTGTGTTGAGCGGCAGGCAGTCCTTATAGTTCTTCAGCAGCGTAAAAGCGCGGCGTTGGGTGGCTTCCCCGGCGGCTTTGAAATCGGCGCGACCCACTGTCTGTACAGCACGTTCTACATCCACATAAGGATGATCGAACAGGCCCAGCACGAATTTCTGCCGCAACAAACGGCGGACGGATTCATCAATGCGCTTTTCGCTCACCTTGCCGGATTTGACCAGACTGACGATGAGTTCCGGGCAATTTTCGCCGCCAAACTGGTCGCAACCCGCATCAATCACCTTCTTCACGCGGTCTTCGCGACTCAGATTTTCCACGCCCCAGGCCCGCGCTGGCCATATTACGCCGGGGCCCATTGGTGCATCCGTGATGAGGCCCCAATCCGTACAGACCACGCCGTCGTATTTGTATTTGCCACGCAACAGTTTGGTAATGATGTCTTTATTATAAGAAAAACCGACATTTTCGCTGGTTTGGCCGGTCGGTACGCCATAGTAAGGCATGATGGAAGCCGTCTTTGCTGCAAAAGCCGCCTCAAACGGGATCAGGTGGTAATTGAAATTCTTGGCCGGATACACCTGCCCTTTTTGAAATTCAAAGTGCGAATCCAGTCCTTCTTTTTGCGGGCCACCGCCGGAAAAGTGTTTGGTCATACAAGCCACGCTGTTGCTGTCCAGGTTATCGCCCTGAAAACCAAGCACATACGCCTTAATCATACGAGCCGACAACTGCGCATCTTCGCCAAAAGTGCCATTGGTACGTGGCCAGCGCGGCTCCGTGGCCAGGTCGGCCATCGGGTGCAGGGCCTCGCGAATACCGACCGCCAAATACTCCTGGCGCGCAATGTCGGCGAACTGGCGCATCAGTTTTTCATCACCGATGGCGGCAAAACCCAGTTGCTCCGGCCACTGCGAAAAGGAACTCGCGCTCACGGTGAAAATATTGTTGCTAAAATAATGCCGCGGATCGGAGGCAATCGTGACTGGAATACCCAGGCGTGTGGCCTCCGCTTCCTTCTGAATGGCATTATATCCCATCGCCATTTGGCGGGTCGGCGGCCCGGCCCAGTAGTTGAAATGGTTCATTTTGCGGTCGCGGATATTCTCGATGGCCGAAGGCATCCGGGCCGCCGGGCCCTGTCCCCCTTCTCTTTTTTCAATAGAACCATCTTCGTTGATGACGGTGCCATTGATAAACATCATGCCTGCTTTTTCTTCGATATTCATTTGGGAAAGTAAGTCGCTCATGCGGGCTTCCACCGGCTGACTGGCGTCTTCATAGACATCCATTTTGCCATTTTTATTGAGATCGCGAAAGGCAGGAGCAGCACCAGGCGGTTGATTTTCAGCGGACAATGGGCTTTTCTGGAAACTGATTGCTATGCCGCCGAGCAGGATCATCAGGCTGGCAAAAAGTAAAAAAGGGAGTTGTTTTTTCATAATACCTTGAATTTGAAAAAGAGAAAGACGACGCTGTTTTTTGGCGGGAAAGCGTGCAATGGAGCAAAGGAAGAAATCTACGCTGATGAATGAACATTGAGTAGATAAAAGCGGGAAATGTGTAGATTTTAACCTATTTTCCCTTCTTAAACCACCCCATTATTTTCTCTTTTAATCCACCCTCTTTCGATTTTGGCCCCGCTGGCCCCAACAGGAATCCGTAGGGTTTCAGGGGCTCCACATGATCGCAGATAATCTTGAAAATGCCCAGCAACGGAATGCCCAGGATCATGCCCGGAATGCCCCAGACGATTTCTCCCAACAAAAGTGCCATGATGGTGAATGCGGGGTTGATGTTGACCTCGGAGCCGACGATGAGGGGTGTCAGCACGTTATTCTGGAAAAACTGCACTAATCCGTAGGTAACAAGTACGCCAATTATAATACTCATGTCGCCGCCTTGTGCTACGGCCATGAGTAAGGTAATAGCGGTGCCAGTCAGGTTGCCTACGTAGGGAACGATCTCCAATATACCGCATAGCACGGCAAAAAAGACCGGATTTTTTACGCCCGCAATACTGAAACCAATACTGTATAACACCCACAACATCACGATCATGAGGCCCAGTCCGCCCAGGTATTTCTGCCCTACCCGGCTGGCCTCGGTAATGATCCTTTTGGCTTCCGTCTCTTCCGTTTTTGGCACCAGTTTCAAAATGAACTTTTTGAAGTGCGCCCGGTAGAACAAAAACATGAAAATATAGACCACCGCCAGGATGAAGGTGACCAGTCCGCCCAGAAAGCCCCCTGCTATCGCCGCGCCTATTTTGGCCGCACCGCCTGCCCCGGAGGACTGGTTCTCTTTCATCATTTTTTCCTGCTCGTCCCGCGAAATCCCCAGCGTCTCCGTCGCATATTGTTGTATTTGTTCCAGCCGATCCGAGGCCACCGTCTTGATCTGGCTTAGGTCTTCCGCTACGTTCGACATTTGCCAGCTCAGCAGGGTAATAATACCCACAATGATGGACAGCATCACCAGGACACTGGCCAGCGTTGCCAGACCACGGTTCAAGCCTTTTTTCTCTAGCCAGGCACATAGCGGCAGCAGCAACATGGCCAGCAGGCCGGCCAGTGCGATGGGTATGAGAAATTCGCGCGCCGCGTAGAGGATAGTGAAGCTCAGAATGAAAAGCAGCAGGATTTGGATGGTCTTGGTGAGCAGCAGTTTATTCATGATGTGGATGGTGGGTGGTGATAATAAACGGAACTAAAAAGGGTTAATAGTCAATAAGTTAGGCAGTAGGATTGGCCATGTTTTTGGAAGTCGAAAAATAAGTGAAAGCAGGGAACTTGTGGTAGTAAAAAATAATGCCAAGGCGTAGGAGAAGGCCGGTTGCAAAATTGCAGTTCGATGCGCAAAACATTGCTGGCCCGCATGACTATAAAAAGTGTGTTGATTGGACTATATATCCTTGCCTCCACATGAAGCAATGTGATATTAAACCCGGAAACCACTAATAGGGTAGATTATCTGTCGCAGAACTGTCATTTTCTTATTCACAAAACTTATTTATCTCCAACAATGCAATAGTGGCGCGATTTTTTATTGCTTAGTATTACCTCCCGATTCATTCACATGCTAATCTTACTCATGATGAATACGCGCTATCCGTTCCGTTACTTGCCCATTCTGGCAGGAATATTATACTGCCACATTATTGTCTCGGCGCAAAGCTTTTCGGCCGCATCCGGCATCTTGCCGACTGTGGCTACTGCTTGCGCATCTTGTCCCAACCAGGACTTTTACAATCCGCCCACTACCTCCTCGGCTACCACCCGTGCTGCATTCGCGCAGGCCGCCACAGAGGTGCCTACGCCAACGGACGGCATCATAAAAGTAGAAGACCCGGCTTTCAAATATTACCGGGTATTCGATGCCAAAGGCGAATTGTGGATTGGTGGCCCGGTGCCTAAGACCCGCACGATTGATCTGGCGTATTTGCCCGATGGCGTGTACTATCTGCACCTGTTGGCTAAAGATAGCGAGACGGTACGTAAGATGCTAAAACGGGAATAGAATAAACTTGCTGTATGGCAAATTGGTGATTTTTAGTTGTAAAAAAGTATAATATTTTTTGATTGATGAATGCAGATGGATGAATGTTGATATTTGATGGCCCACGACGTGTGCCTTTACATCAAAAATCAACGTTCATCAATCTTATATCATCAATCAAAATCTTTTCTGTAAAAATGATCGTTCAAAAAGTATTCAATCTATTGATCTTAATGAATGATCTATATTCAGCTATTAATGACCACGTGATATAACTCTTGTGAATAGCCCCGCATACACTGCGGGGCTATTCTTTTATATGCAGATAGAAAACTATTATTTCTTAGCCACGGGCTCGCCGCTTTTTACCACCTGAATGGCTTTTTCCACTGCCGGATCATCATCATTCAACACGCGGTACATACCCTCTTCCTGAAACAATATTTTCGCCAGGCGGGCCTTCAGTTGCAGTTTCAGTTCGGCGCGGCTCTGTGCCAGCTGAGCAGGGGAACGCGGAACGCCTTGTTTTTCTGCGTAAGCGACCAGTTCTTCCAGCATGGCTTCCGTAACAGCAAAAGAACGAACCAGGTCATCTGCATGGGCCGGTAGGGTAGTGCGGTCATGGTTTTCCATCCAGCGGGACAAATACTGGGGCACAAAGCCACGCACTTTCTGGAAGTAAGTGTTTGAAAATGAAGTATCTATGGGGATAAAAATGTCGGGAGAAATGCCACCGCCGCCAAACACCACCCGGCTCTGTCCCGTATAATATTTCGTAGTATCGGCCAGCACCATTTTGGAAGCATCCGAGAGTTCGCCATTTTTAAGCCGTCGCTCCGCTTCACGCGAATACTCCGGGTTATGCTTGTAATCGCGCTGAATCGAGCGTCCGCTGGGGGTGTAGTAACGAGCCACCGTGAGCCGGAGCGCACCGCCATCGTGCAGGTCATACTGCTCCTGCACCAGTCCTTTCCCAAACGAACGCCGCCCAATAATCCAGCCGCGATCCCAATCCTGTACGGCACCCGCCACGATCTCACTGGCCGAAGCAGAATTTTCATCTATCAGCACCGCCACATTCTGAATATTGAACCGGGCGCGCCCGTTGCTTTTATATTCTTTGGTATCGTGGGTGCGGCTTTTGGTGTACACCAGCAGTTTGCCATCCGGGAAAAACTGGCTGAGCAGATCGGTCGCTGCCTGCAGGTAGCCGCCGGGATTGCCGCGCAGGTCGAGGACGAGATTCTGCATCTTCTGTTCCTCCACCAGTTTGCGCAGGCCGGCCATGAATTCTTCCTGCGTGTTGGCACTAAAACGATTGATCTTGATATAGCCCGTGCGGTCGTCGAGCATATAAGCCACATCCACACTGTGCATAGCGATCACATCGCGGGTGACGACGAATTCGCGTTCGGCCAGTTCTCGTCCGCGCCGGATGCCCAGGCGCACCTGTGTCCCTTTGCGGTCGCGCAATAGCCTGTAAATCTTGCCATTATCTACTTTTACCCCAGCCACCACCGAGTCGCCAATGCGCACCAGCCGGTCGCCCGGCAGAATTCCCGCCGTCTCCGATGGACCTCCGATCAGCGGCGTGACCACCTGGATCGTATCGTCCACCATGATAAATTCGATACCAACGCCCTCAAAACCGCCGTTCATATCGTCCTCCACTGCCTGCACCTCATCGGGGGTAATATATACGGAGTGGGGATCAAGTTGCTCCAGCAGGTGATCAATAGTGGTGGTTTTCAAAGCGGCTACATCCACCGTATCCACGTATTTTTCCTGAACATAGCGAATAATCTCATCCAGGGAACCAGATATCGGGCTGGCCGAAATGGGAAAAAAACGTATGTCCCGGTCGTGATGCGGCAGCATTTGACCGATAAACATACCAACCGCCAGGGTAGCGGCCAGCAAAAGAGGCAATCGAGCCTGTAATTTAGATTCCGTCATGACGAGCCATTAGTAAAATGTAATTGTTGTAAAAAAAATGTACTTTTGTTCCAATTTTTTTAATATTTTTACCGTTTTGGCCTCTTCTTTGCTAAAATCCTACCAACTCATCTGCCTTTGTTTATGATGGAAAATTCGGAAATTGACCAATTGGATAAACAAATTCTTGCCCGACTGATTGAAGACGGCAAGGCTCCTTACACCGATCTGGCCAAACAACTTTTTGTCTCCAGCGGCACCATCCACGTGCGCATGAAAAAAATGGAGCAAATGGGTATTGTACGCGGGTCCAGTTTATTGGTGGATTACCATAAGCTGGGGTACGATGTCACGGCTTTTCTGGGCATTTACCTCGATAAAAGTTCCCTCTATGACGAAGTCTCCGAACGCCTGAAAGCCATCCCGGAAATCGTGGAAGCTAATTACACCACCGGCCTGTACAGCATTTTTGCGCGTATCGTCTGCAAAGATACAAATCACCTGCGCCTCGTACTGCACGATAAAATTCAGAAAATTTCCGGTATTCAACGCACGGAGACTTTCATTTCGCTGGAGCAGAGTATCAACCGGCCCGTCAATTTCCTGGAAGACGAGCCGTAAAAGGCTGGCGGTTGTGGCTTTTAGTCTTTGGCAGCCCGCATAAACAAGTGGTTTGGGGATTAAAAAAACTGTTATGTCATTCACTGCGCCTACCAACCGGCGGACATTCCGCTGGATGTTGGCAGGATTGTTTTTGGGAGCGATAACGCTCCATATTCCGCTCTCCGCTCAGGCCGACTACCAAGGCCTGCGGCTGGCTATTTTTGGTTTTGAAACGCTTCGCGAAACAAATACCACCATCACGCTGCGTTGTCAGGTCGCCAATACGGGCCGTTTGCCGGTAGTATTGCAGGGCAAAGAAGTGCTTTTTCCGCCTTTGGTGGTCGAACTGGATACTTTGCACCTGCCCACTATCCTGCGTGACCGTCCTTTGCTGCTGCAACAGGCTATTCAACGCGAAAATCTGCGTCTTGTTCCGGGGGAGATTCGGGCGGGTGTATCCCTTTTCATCCACTTGCGCGATACTTTGCCGCAGGAGCTGCTACCCGTTTGCGCCGATCTGGTGCTCGACACGGCCTACCTGGTGCAACAAAATGAGCGCACGCTGACGGCACAGTTTCAACTGCGCAATGCCGGTACCGGGGCCGCCCGGCTTTTTACGGGCAATCAAGCAGTCGTTTTAAATGCCTATTTTGTAAGCGGTGCCAAACTTACCCGGGGGGCCATATTTGCCGAACAAATTTCGCTGAAAGCCCTGCGAGAGCTGCCCAACGGCACATTGGCAGCGGGAAAATCCGTCCGTTGGCAGGTAGAAGTGTCCACCAAAAGCCGGACGCGCTTTTCACCGAATCTGGCACTGGAATTTGATCCGTTGCAAGTAGTACCCGACTGCGGTGCCGGGAAAAGGGTGTGGGTGATCGGCGAATAAACTTCTGGCAAAGTACCTCGGCATAATATCGTCACTTTCGCAAGAGGTCCAAATAATAAAGCCCTCCAACCTGTCAGGATCGGAGGGCTTTATATGTTAGGCTATTACACCGTAAATTAAGTTTATTTGAGTATTCAATCAATTGCCTGATTATCAAGTGCTTTGATCGAATACTCAAATACTCGCATCCTCAAAAAATTATATTACAATGTGCTAGTGCATCAGCATCACATCGCCTCTATACAGCTCGGTTTCGCCATCTACAAACTCAATCTCGGCATAGTACACAAAGACCGCCGGGTTTGCTTTTTTGCCATCTATTTTACCATCCCAGGCTGAGTTCACATCGTTGGGCAGGAAATCAAAATACTCGTGTACCACCTGTCCCCAACGGTCATACACCTGGAATGACTTGATACGGAGCACATCTTCGCCGCCGGCAATCATAAACAGGCTGTTATCTGCCGAGGTCGGATCGAAAATATTAGGAATGAACACATAACGCGTTTTATCCACGATAATGGTCCGCGCATCCGAGGCTTTACAGCCATTGGCATCTACTACCGTGGCCTCATACCGGAAAGAATAAGTGGGCTGCAACGTGTCGAGACCGCTGGAATTGGCCGTAAACAGGTCAGCCGGGGTAAAGGTCAGGCGTTCGATTCGCGAGGTGTCACTCACAATATTGTCTGCGGAAATAATGATTTGCTGACCCAGATGAATCGTAGTATCGGGGCCAAGCTGGACAATCAATTCCTCCGGTTCCATAATGGTGATGCTGAATTCCAGTTCGCAGCCTTTGGCATCCTGAATGACAATGGAGTGGACACCCGGTGGCAAGGAGTTGAAACTTGTAGTAGAGCCAAAAGGCAGATTATCAATGGAATACACAAAAGGACCCGTACCACCTACTATGGAATCAATCACTATTGAACCATTGGTATCACCGAAGCAGCTGACATCCCGTACTTGTCGGGTTGCTGACGAAGGCACCGCCGGATCAACGTTCACGGTCACCGAATCCCTGGTCACGCAGCCATTGAAATTATTCAATACACTCACTACGTAGGTGCCTGCCGTGCTCACCTGTGGCTTAGGCGTATTTGCGCCCGACACAATGTTGCCCGTAGCAGTGGTCCAGGTAAAAGTATAATTGCCCGCCGTCTGCACAGTAGCATTCAAATCAATGCGGGTAGTCGTGCAATCAAGTTGCCCCGGAGTAGCCAGAGATACATTTGGCCCGTTGGTGTTAGCTTCTACAACAGCCCCCTTGGAGGTAGAACAGCCGTTGGCAGCCGTGGCCACCACGCTATAGTTACCTGCTGTTACCACCGTTGGGTTTTGCTGGGTGGAAGTGAATCCGCCCGGGCCAGACCAAAGCCAGGTGGCGGGTACGCTGGAAGTGACCGTCAGTTGCACCGAATCAACTTTACAACTGATGGTGCCGCCGGTGGTAGTCAACTGTGGAATACTGGCATCTGCCGCTACAATAGTGCTCGTTACCGTGGTACAGCCATTGGTAGCAGTCGCAGTGACCATATAGAGGCCAGGCTCGTTTACCGTTGGATTGGACAATGTAGAAACGAACCCATTGGGGCCACTCCAGGCATAAGTCACTCCAGGAGCAGAGGATACTGAAATCACGCCGGTCGGTAAGGAGCAACTCAGCGTATCGCCCTGCGTAGTCACCACGGGAGGTGCTATGTTTTGGGAAACAATAATGTCAAAGGTCGAAGTACAGCCGCTCACCGCAGTGACGGTAATGGTGTAAAGACCTGGCAATGACACGGTGGGGTCTTCCTGCGTACTGTTATTCGTGATGCCCGGCCCCTCCCATAAGAAGGTCACATTGGGCGTAGTCGTTTCGGCATTCAGTACCACGGATTGCAGCGAGCAGGTAAGGGTATCGGTGGTCACTGCGATCGTTGGCACCGTTGGGTCCTGGGTTACTTCGGCGGTGGCAAAATCAGTACATCCGTTGCCGGTAGCAGTCACCACTACCGTATAGGTGCCTGGATTGGATACAACCGGGTTTTGTTCGGTAGAAGTAAATCCACCCGGTCCGCTCCACAAATACGTCACGCCGGTCGTGGTCGTCGTGGCAGTCAGTGAAATACTCGGACTGGTACAGTTCAGCAAACCTCCGGTCGCCGTTACCGCTTGTGGCTTTTGAATATCCTGGGCAATTGTAACGGCTGGTTGGGCCTTGCAGCCATTAGCCGTATTAACTACGGTATAAACATAAGACCCGGGCACCGTTATCTGGATAGAAGGCTGGGTGGAAGTAAATCCACCGGGGCCGCTCCAAACTGCGTTGAAACCCGAAGCAGGCGTATTGATCGTACCGGTGATCGTCAGCGTATCGTTCGTACAGGTCAGCGTGTCGGGAGCCGAAAGGCTGACATCGGGCACGTTATTATTCGAAGCAACTACTGCGACTGCCACAGCGGTGCAGCCATTTGAGGCGGTAACCGTCACTGGATAATCGCCGATGACTGTAGCCGTGGTGTTTTGCAAATTGGACGTAAAGCCACCGGGCCCGCTCCAGGCGTAAGTAACGTTGGTAGTAGTAGAATTGCCCAGTAAACTAGCAATACCGGAAGTGCAATCAATCGTATCCCCTGTGGCAGTAGCCGTGGGGGGCAGAATATCCTGACTGACCAGCACACTCGCCGCTGAGGTACAACCATTTGCGTCGCTGGTTACCACTACACCATAAGTGCCGGGAGCTGTGGTCGGAGTATTCTGATCTGTGGAAGTAAACCCGTTTGGCCCGCTCCATTCATAGACTACACTGGTCGTTGGCGAACCCGCCTGCAACGTAGTGCTCAGGTCGTCGCAGTCCAGATCGTTGGCAGAAGCAGCCGTGGCCCCTGGCGCAATTGTATCCAAAGCCACCGTAGTCGTCGCAGAGGCAGTGCAGCCATTGCTGCCGGTCACCGTCAGAATATACGGCCCGTCGGCATTCACACTTGGATCGGACTGACCGGAAGTAAATCCGCCAGGACCAGTCCAGTTATATTCTACATTCACAGTAGTGGAGGCACCATCCAGATTCAGCGCAATGGTTTTACAAGTCAGCGTACCGCCCTGCGCCGTGACATCAGGCAAAGCAACGTTTTGACTGACAATGACATTTTGCGTGCCGGAGCAACCATTCGCCGAAGTAGCCACCAAGGTATAGGTTCCCGGCGCAGTTACCGAAGGGTCTTCCACATTGGAAACCGTAAACCCATTAGGACCTGTCCATACCAATGTTTGTATGGACGAAGCAGGATTCATCACAGAAGCCTGAATATCTACGGAGGTAATAATACAGGTCAGTGTGTCGGGTGCAGAAAGCTGCACCAATGGCAATTCGGTACTTGCTTCCACGAAAGCCGTCGCCGTACTGATACAACCGTTCTGGCCAGTCACTTGCACGATATAAGTGCCACCAGTATTGACCGTATCACTGGATAAAATAGAACTGAATCCATCTGGTCCTGTCCATTGATAGATGGCACCAACGGCCGATGAAATGACCGAAATAGTAACCGTCGGGGCGGCACACGTAATCGTATCGCCTTGTGCCGTGGCTCCGGGCAGAGCAATATCCTCCGCGACCGTCACGGTTTCTGCATCGGTACAACCATTCGCAGAAGTCACTACGAGCGTATAATCGCCTGCTGTAGAAACGCTGACGTTTTGATTACTAGAATTAAATCCATTAGGGCCGTTCCATTGGTAAGTTCCGGGCAGGGTAGAGTTGCCATTCAGGATAATAGCGGTATCTGTACAAGTCAGCGTACCGGTAGTCGCCGAAGCGGTGGGGGCATTTTGGTCAGCCAACAGTTCCGCAGAGCTGGTACTGGTGCAGCCATTGCCCTGATTGGTGACCGTTAAAGTATAAGTACCGGCATTGGTGGCTGTTGGATTTTGCTGCATAGAAGTAAACCCACTTGGCCCGGCCCAGGCCCAGGTAACGTTGGTGGCGGTTGCAGAACCACTGAGCGTGAAGTTCGGATTGGCGCAGGTGAGCGTTCCGGCTGTCGCCGTCGCGCCAGGAGCAACGGTATCTAACAAAATAGTGGCAGAGGCTTGTGCGGAACAGCCATTGGCAGCATTCGTTACGGTCAAATTATAAACCCCTGGTACTGTTACGGTTGGGTTGAATTGCGAAGAAATGAATCCATTGGGTCCCGTCCAGGCAGGAGTTACACCAGGCGTTGTGGAAGCACCATTGAGGGCGAGCGAAGTCACATTACAATTGAACGTACCACCACTGGCCGTTGCATTCGGCAGGTTTACGTCTGGCGTTACGGTGGTAGTCGCCGTAGCGGTACAGCCATTCTGGCTGGTCGCGGTCAGGATATAACTTCCAACGGTACTGACCGAGGGATTCTGTTGCATGGAAGTAAATCCACCCGGCCCGGTCCAGCTATAGGTCACGTTGGGGGTAGTTGAATTACCCATCAGCGTGATCGCCGAAGCGGAACAGCTGATCTGTCCACCCACCGCCGAAACACCGGCAGGCACTGTAAAGTCGCCAGTGACAGTTGCCGTAGAAGTGGCGGTGCAACCATTGGCAGCAGTCACCGTGAAGACGTAAGGGCCTGGTACACTGACCGTTGGATTTTGTTGGTTCGAGACGAAGCCATTCGGCCCGGTCCAGCCAAAGGTCACGCCAGTGGTAGTGGAATTGCCGGTAATAGTAGCCGATTGTGTAGTACAGTTCAATGCAGTACCAGTAGCAGTGGCATTTGGCAGGGAGTTATCGCCGGCTACTACTACTGATGCGGTGCTGGTACAGCCGTTTCCGCCAGCCGTCACGGTGACTATATAAGTGCCCGCTCCACTGACCACAGGATTTTGTAAAGTAGAGGTGAAACCGGGCCCACTCCACGAAAAGGCCGGATTACTGGCTGCGGTAGTGGCATTCAGGGTTACCGTAGGTGTCGGGCAGCTGAGCATACCATTGCCAGTCACCGAAGCAGTTGCGCCAGGGGCAGTATTATTCAAACCAACCGTAGCCGTAGCCGTAGCACTGCAAGTACTCGCTACATCCGTCACGGTGACGGTATAAGTACCATTTACGGTAGCCGGAGTAGCTGGCATAGCGCCTGTGGCACTATATCCACCGGGGCCGCTCCAGGAGTAGGTAGAGTTGCTGGCACTGCTGGTAGCACTCAGCGGAATATTGAGCGTAGTACAGGTAATGGTACCGCCGGTAGTCGTAACAACCGGCAAGGTGTTATTGCCATTGACAGTCGCTGTGGCCGAACTGGTGCAGCCATTGGGGGCAGTTACAGTCAGTATATAATTACCCAGCGCAGTGACGGATGGGTTCTGCTGGCTGGACATAAACCCACTCGGTCCCGTCCATTGAAAAGTAGCCCCGGTAGTGGTCGAGTTCCCCATGATGGTCGTGGCCGAAGCCACACAGCTGATCGTCCCACCGCTGACCGAAATATTTGGCGGGGCAAAATCACCGGCTACTACTGCCGTAGAGGTCGCCATACAACCATTAGGAGCGCTTACTGTAAGCACATAGTTGCCCACCATATTCACACTTGGGTTGGGCAGGCTGGAAGTAAATCCACCCGGCCCGGTCCAGCTGTAAGTTACATTCGGCGTAGTAGAATTGCCGGTCAGGGTGGCCGATTGTGTGCCGCAACTAATGGAAGCACCAGTGGTGCTGATATTGGGCAGGGCATTATTGGCTGCTACCATCAGCGAGGTGGAGCTGGTGCATCCATTCGTGCCGCTGGTCACGGTGACCGTGTAGGTACCTGCTGCGCCTACCGAGGGATTTTGTAAAGTGGACGTAAAGCCGGGACCGCTCCACGAAAAGGTGGGGGTAGCGGCGGCGGTGCTTGCATTGAGCGTAACACTTGGCACAGTACAGCTAAGCGTACCTACTACGGAAGCCATCACTCCGGGCAGAGTGTTATTCTGTACCACTGCTACGGTAGCAGTGGTGGTACAACCACTGGAGGTAGCGGTTACAGTAACCGTGTAAGTACCAGGCAGGGTGGCCAGCGTGGCTGGTGTAGCACCGGTACCACTATATCCACCCGGACCGCTCCAGGCAAAAGTAGCCGGATTCGCGTTGGTAGTAGCGGTCAAGGAAGTATTTAAGGCAATACAGGTAAGGCCACGCGCGGCAGAAGCACTAGCTGTAGGTGGAGTGGCATTGCCAGTTACTTCAATACTCGAAGTAGCGGTACATCCATTGGCTACATTTTGCACTGTTACCGTGTAAGTACCGGCAACTACTACCCCAGGATTAGGGGCCAGGGAACTGAATCCACCGGGGCCAGCCCAGGTATAGTTGGCAGTGAAAGCATCGGTGAGCACGTTTACGGTGGCACTTCCGCCCCCGGCACAACCCAGCGTTCCAATAGTATAAGCTTGCGCCGAAGGAGGAATCAGGTTGCCATCCACAATAATCATATCTGTTTCTGTGCAGGTCACCCCATCTTTTTCCAAAGTAGTCGTCAGCACCACTGCCCCTGGCGCAGTGACATTTACCATATCCGTATTGCTGCCCAATGGCAGACCATTCAGGGTCCATGTTTTTACGCTGCCTGCCGGGGAAGGTAAAGAGCCAAGAGTGACCGTAGAATTTGTGCAGGTGAGGAAAATAGAACCATAAGTAATCGTGGCTACTGGGTCCAGGACAGTAAATTGCATATTAACAATGCTGTCGCAGCCTTGATAAGAGGTACATAACTGGGAAATGTTCGTGGTTTGAGAGTACTGTACGCCACATACGCTCACTGATCCACCTACACATACTGATTGCGGAGGTAACTGGGTCGTAATAGCAGGTTTAACCACTACTTCTTTTTGCACTACGCTGTCGCAACCCTGGTAAGACATGTACGTATGGGGGTAAGTGCCGGAAGCAAATACCGGCGTTCCCCACGGCAGCAGGAAGGGCACATCTTCATTACAAACAATAGATTTTTCCAGGACAGTGGGTGGAATAGGCGCCACTACCACATCCCTGCATTGCGAACCACCGGCGAAGCAAGTGTTATCCGCTTTTACACAAACCTGACCACCTTGCGTACCAAAAGTAACACTAACGGTTTTGCCATTGGGAGCGTCAAAAACCAGAGGCGAAGGTTGACCATTGATTGTTGCACCCGGAGGAGCAGTCCAGGTATAAGTGCCGGCACCGCTTACATCTGCTATGCTATAAGTAAGGGTCGTACCAGGGCAAGCCTTGATGGGGCCACTAACCGGGCCAACCGGGCCGACCGGAGCAGCAGAAACGGCATTGGCCGGGAAAACATCAATAGAAATATTGCACTGATCGCCCCCATAACCGTCAACCAGCAGGTAATAGTTGGTGCCTGGAATAAGATTGGCATTGATATCCCTGGGCACATTTCCGCCGCCCGCGCTACCGGCGTTGCAGGCAATGTAGGCTTCGCCGCAGCCACCATACAGGGCTACCTGTACACCATTTGCACAGCCGGAAGGCGTGACTGTAAAGGTTGCATTGGTTGCATTTGCAATGAAGCCTATCCATTGGTCATTCTGAATATCACTGCAAAAACTGGGGACGGGACTGGCCGCAAAACCAGCTGTAGTGCCAGTGTAACCATTAAAGTTGCAGGAAATGCAGGTAGAAACACAATCTTCCGCTGTCACCGTCCCGGCACCGCAAGGGCTGGGCAACTGGGCGTAGATTTGGGAAGCTGCTATCAGCAGCACACATAACAAAGGTATCCTTTTCACAATGATAGGCAATTTAACAAAACTAAACATGAGGAAACGGTTCAATGCCGCGTATTTTGAATACGGTCAGCCTGGTGAGATTAAAAAGAGAAACCACTTCAATGCAGATTCTGCACAAAGAAAAAACGCTGCTTGATTCGGGGGAAGAGATTGCTTCAAATAAAGAAATTTTTTAAAGCGACCTGAATTGGGAGTCGTGTTCTTGCGGGAGGAACGCAAAGGAAAGAAAAAATCAATTTCCATGAACCTGTTCCTGACCATATTAACGGTCTCAAAAATACCCGCTGCCGATTACACTTCGGCAGCGGGTGAAAGTTGAAAACATCAGACGGTATAAACCGGGTGGATGATTTGAACAGGCATGGCTGAATTTACCGTAATACTGTGACATCACCGGCAAAAACTTCCCGCTCACCATCCTTAAAGCGGACCACCACATAATAGGCATATACCGCCGGTGCTACCTCCTTATTCCGGTACCTGCCACCCCAGCCGTCACTTACGTTATTCGGTTGAAAGTTAAGCAGTTCGAACAGCTGTTCGCCCCATCGGTCATAGATGCGGAAAGTTTCTACTTCCGCTACGTCAGGGCCGCCAAATACGGTGATAATATCGTTGCCTGTCACCCCCGGCTGGATAATATTGGGAATATAAATGTGGCGTACCTTATTCAGCACAATCAGCAATCGGTCGTCAGCCATGCAGCCGTTATTGTCCACCACTTGTACACTCAGGGGCCGGGATTCGGTAGGCAACCATTCCTGGTAAGACTGGCCAACCGCAGTGGAATCCAGCAGCGGACGCCAGATAATCGTATCCAGCGAAGTCAAAGAATCCGATAATTGCAGGTCCACCCGCGCTACATCACCCAGCGACAAATTCAGGTCGGGTCCCAGATTCACCACCAGCTGCGATGGCTCATTCACGGTCATCGTATCCGAATTCCATTCACAGCCATTCGCATCCTGTATAGCGACAGTGTACTCTCCCGGCGGCAATGGAGAAAAATTGCCATTCGGGCCAAAGGCACCACCATTCAGCGAAAATAATACGGGCAGGTGGCTGCTGATCACCGAATCCACGCTGATACTGCCATTTTTATCACCGAAGCAGCGTACATCTCTGACGAAGAACTGCGCCGAAGGCAGGTCCGCATCCAGAGTAACGGCTACCCGATCCGTGGCAGAACATTCGCCCGTAGCGCTGCTCACCACCAGCGTATAAATGCCTCCCGCAGTGGTCGTCAGTGTTCTGCTATTGCCCACTACCGCCGTATCCAGCAGCCATTGATAAGCAACGCCTGTTCCGGCAGTCGTATTCACCCCTCCCAAAATGGCGGAAGAGGTGTTGCAGTCCAGCGTCTTGTCCGGGCCGGCATCAGCGGTCGGGGTCGGGGAAATGACCACCGTGACCGTGGCCTCGGCATCATTACAGGGAGCGGCGGCGTCTATCCGGTAACGGAAAGTATAAGTGCCGGGAGCCTGGGCAGTCGTATTGAAAGCAGCCGCAGCAGCATTGAAGGCCGTCCCTGTGGAAGGCACCGCCGACGTTTCTGTCCATACGCCACCCGGATCAGCACCAATGAGTTGCTGCGACAACTGCACCGTCTGGCTGGTGCCGCTACAGAGGAACGACGTTGCTTCTGCCGTGCCCGCAGTGATAGTACTGTTCACTTGCACGGTAGCCGTTTCATTCAGGGACGCACTGCAAGCCGGTAATGTACCGTCCACTACATTGGTCAGCGTATAAGTCGTTGTCACTGTGGGCATTACTCCCAGGGTGACCGTTTGCGAGCCGGTTAAGGTAATCGCACTGCTGTCTCCGTATTGGTTCGTATAACTTAACTGCAAAGGGAAGGTCCCGGTGCCGCTAAACGACAGGAAGCTGCTGCCGCCCGTACAAATAGTCGCATCACCGGCCAGGGTCGCCGTTGGCAGAAGTTTCCACTGTACCGGAGCACCCGGCGTCACCGATAGACACTCATCACTCAGTTCCACCGCACCATTCACGTTATTGCCGGCTATCGCCGAAATGTAATAGACTACACCCGGTTGCAAATCATTCGTGAACGGGAAAGATGGCTCAGAACCTACGGCATATACCGTACCCACCGTCGTACTGGAAATAGAATGCAAAATGAACAGTAACGTATCATTCGCATCCAGTGTGGCATCATCATTCCAAATGGCCACGGCTGGCTGATCCGCACAGAAAGTCGCCGGAGTGGACACCATACTGCCGGCATCCGTCGCGCAATTACAATTTTTCGAGCCGGATATTTGCCCACTGGCGCAGCCATTGGCGTCCACTATATTGAAAGAATAATTGCCACTATTATTCAATGCGGTGGAAGTAAAATTGCTGCCGCTGAATGTGCCGGTCAAACCATTCACTGTATAAGGAGCCGTGCCCCCGGTGACCGTGAAAGTAACCGTAAATTGTGTATTGGTACCATCGCAGGTTTCTTCCAGTGCATCTACCACCGGCACAGTAGTAAAGCTTATTGTGACATCGTCAAAAGCCGTACAAATACCATTAGTTTCCGTCCAGCGATATACGTAAGTGCCTGACATAGTAATCGTTATGCCGGAATTAGCCGAGGCTGCGGACGAGAAGATCGTGGTATCCGGCCCGGACACTTGCGACCAAACGCCTCCAAAACCACCACCGGCAGCTTGCAGGGCAATAGTGGTCCCGCAGACGGACGTATCTGTCCCGGCATCTGGCGTCGGATTCTGGAGCCAGACAACCGGCTGACCAATGGCCACCGAAAAGCAGGGGTCCAGCGGATTGGGCTGTCCATTCAGTGGATTACCGGCTACCAGCGATACGTGGTAGGTCTGGCCGAAAGTCATACCATTTTGGAAAGAAAATATTCCCGTCGTGTTCTGGGCCAGTACACTGCCCAGCGCAGGCCCCGCCCCGTTGTGTAATACATAGGCCGTAATATCATTGCCATCCAGCGACTGATCATTGTTGGCCGTGACTGTAACAGGATCTGTTTCACAAGCCGTTAATGTAGCGGCGTCCATCGTACCGGCATCGGTGGCACAGTTACAACTGTAGGCACCGTTGACCACAGGTGCAACACAACCATTGGCGTCACTGATATTGAAACTATACGTCTGTCCATTGGTCAGCGCAGCAGAGGTAAAACTGCTGTCGGCTGCCACCGTACCATTAATGGAATAAGGAGGCGTCCCGCCGGTCAGCGTAAGGGTCACGGTGAAATTTTCGTTGGCGGCATCGCAGGTACGGACCAGATCCGCCAGGGAAGGAGAACTGTTGAATTGCAGGTCCACCTGATCGTTACTGATGCAACCATTTGCCGATACGGTCCAGATCAGCGAATAAGTACCGGCTGCCGAAGCGGTCACTTCCGATTGTGGGTCCTGATCGTCGGCAAACAACAGGGTTGCGCCATTGGGGGCACTGCTGATGGTCCATTGACCCGATCCGGCATTACTGCCGTTTAAGGCCAGCGTCAATCCGCAAGTATCGGCATCCACTCCGGCATTGGCTACCGGATTCTGGTACCACACGACCGGCTCACCGACAGCAACGGCAAAACATGGATCAGTAGGATCAGGTTGGCCATTTAAGTTATTACCGACCACAAATGACACATAATAAGTAGTGCCATACGTCATTCCATTTTGAAAACTAAACGTTCCGGTTGTATTTTGACTTAAAACAGTACCCAGCGTGGTGCCGCTGCCCGTATGCAATACATAAGCCCTCACGTCATTGCCATCCAGCGTTTCGCCGCCCAAATGCGTGGCAGTTATAGTGCCGCCTTCGCAGGTAGAAAGAGCCGTAGTGTCCATATTACCCGCCTGGGTACTGCAATTACAGGCAAAAGAGCCCGTGACATCGGTCGTAGTGCAGCCGTTGGCATCGCTGATAGTGAAAGTATATGTCGTACCGCTGGCAATAGATGCGGAGGTAAAAGTGTTGCCCGTTACCGGAGTGCTATTCACCTGATAAGGAGCAGTACCGCCGCTCAGCGGAATACTGACCGTATAGTTCTGATTGCTCGCATCACAACTGGTGGTCACCTGGCCGCTCACTGGCGCACTATTAAAAGTCAATTGTACGGTGTCGGCATCGGTACAGCCCGAATTATCAATCGTCCAGGCCAGCACATACGTGCCGGCTCCGCTGGCGGTTGCCGTTGTAGCGGCGTTTTGGCTATCGCCAATGCTGAGGGTGCCTCCGGCAGGATTGCTCACTACCGACCAGATGCCGGTACCTGTGCCGGTATTGCCCGTCAGGGGTAGGACCAGACCGCAGATATCCGCATCGGTCCCGGCATTGGCCACCGGATTCTGATGCCAGACCACCGGCTGACCCTGGGCTACAGAGAAGCAGGGATCCGCAGGATCGGGTTGGCCATTCAGAGGATTACCAGCTATAAACGAAATATAATACGTGGTTTCATAGGCCATTCCGTTTTGAAAACTAAATATGCCCGTTGTGTTTTGACTCAAAACCGTACCCAGTGTAGTGCCGCTGCCGGTATGCAGGGCATAAGCGGTCACGTCGTTGCCGTCCAGCATCTGGTCGCCAGTGTGGGTAGCGGTTGCGCTGTTGTCTGCGCAGACCGAGAGTGCCGTGAGGCTCATAGTACCTGCACTGGTAACGCAGGAACAGTCGAAACTGCCGGTCACAACGGCAGATTGACAACCATTGGCATCCGTTACCTGGAAGGAATAACTCTGCCCGCTGACAATGAGACCGGAAGTAAATACGCCATTGGTCACCGTACCGCCCGTCACCGTGTAGGGTGCGGTGCCGCCGGTGATGGGGAAGGTGACCGTATAATTTTGATTGCTGCCGCCGCAGTCGCGGGTAATTTGTCCGGGCAGTGGAGCACTGTTGAAGTTCAGCACGACCACATCCGAATCGCGGCAACCCTGATTATCAATAGCCCATTGCAGGGTATAGGCACCGAAAATGCTGGCCGTGGCGGTAGCCGTCGGACTCTGGGCATTATCAAAAGTAAGGGTGCCACCATTGGGGCTGCTTACCACTGACCAGGCAGTAGTGCCGGGACTGGTACTGCCATTGAGCGATTGACTAAGACCGCAGGTGCTGGCATCCGTGCCGGCATTGGCCACCGGATTCTGACGCCACACCACCGGCTGACCCTGGGCAACGGAGAAGCAGGGGTCGGCAGGGTTTGGCTGACCATTCAGGTTATTACCGACGGCAAACGAGACATAATACGTAGTGCCATAGACCATTCCGGTTTGGAAACTGAACGTACCCGTCGTATTTTGACCTAAAACAGTACCCAGTGTAGTGCTGCTGCCGGTATGAAGTATGTAGGCACTTACGTCGTTGGCATCCAGTATCTCGCCGCCGGTGTGGGTAGCGGTTGCACTATTGCCTTCGCAGACGGATAATGCCGTAAGACTCATCGTACCAGCACTGGTGCCGCAAGAGCAACTGAAACTGCCGGTCACGGCGTTGGACTGGCAACCATTCGCATCGGTTACCTGGAAGGAATAACTCTGGCCGCTGACAATTGGATTGGAAGTAAATACACCGTTCGTGATGGTGCCGCCCGCTATGGTATATGGCGCGGTGCCTCCGGTGACCGGAAAAGAGACGGTGTAATTTTGATTGGTATTGTCGCAGGTGCGGGTGATTTGTCCTGGCAATGGCGAGCTGTTAAAATTCAGTACGACCAGATCCGTATCGCGGCAACCCAGATTATCAACCACCCATTGTAAGGTGTAAGTGCCAAATATACTGGCAGTTGCTACTGCAACCGGACTTTGAGCATTGCTCAGGCTCAAGGTGCCGCCAGCAGGATTGCTCACTACCGACCACGAAGAAGTGCCAGTGCCAGCCGTGCCCGTCAGGGTCAGGCTAAGACCGCAGGTACTGTCATCCGTTCCGGCATTGGCCACCGGGTTTTGATGCCAGACCACCGGCTGCCCCTGAGCTACCGAAAAACATGGATCGGCGGGATTGGGCGCACCGTTCAGGTTGTTTCCTACTACAAACGAAATATAGTACGTGGTTTCGTAGGTCATTCCGGCTTGAAAGCCAAAAGTGCCGGTCGCATTTTGGCCTAATACGGTACCGAGGGTAGTGCCACTGCCGGTATGCAGCACGTAAGCACTCACATCATTGGCATCCAGTACCTGGCCTCCGTTGTGGGTGCCGGTCACGCTACTGCCCTGACAAGCAGACAATGGGGCGAGGCTCATAGTACCCGCGCTGGTACTGCACAAGCAACTGAAACTGCCGGTCACGACGGTGGACTGGCAGCCATTCGCATCCGTTACCTGAAAAGAATAAGTGTTCCCGCTGGGAATAGGATTGGAAGTAAATACACCACCGCTGACGGTTCCTCCCGGCACTGTATAAGGCGCAGTGCCATTGGTGATCGGGAAGCTGACTACATAGTTCTGGTTGGTGCCATCGCAGGTTTGAGTAATCTGTCCCGTGACCGGCGGACTGCTGAAAACGACTGTAAGTGAATCATCACTGGTACAGGTGTTCAGTTGTTCTTCCCAGACAAAGCGGTAGATGCCGCCGGTGGTGACCGTTACGGTCGTCGAGGCACTGTTTGGATTGGCAAAACTTACCTGGCCCGGTGCGCCGGGGACTAATATCCACAGGCCACTGCTGCCAGCTACACTGGGCGTAGCCTGCAAATTGAAAGAAGAGCCGCAGACCGTTCCACCGTTGCCTGCATTGGAAACCGGCTGAATGGATACGCCCACCGGAAGGCAAAACTGTGGCCCCGATCCACAAAAACCAGTGGCGGTCACGCAGACATTCCCACCGGGTGCAGTGAGCCATCTTACATTCACTTGCGTCGTATTTTGTCCCGAAATAATGCTGCCGCCGCCAGATACAGACCATGTATATCCGGTGGCACCATTCACCGGAGCGATAGAGTACATGGCAGTGGTGCCTGCGCAGGCAGTGTTATTGCCACTAATGAGCGGCTGGCCCGGTGCAGGATCCAGCAATACATTCAGGCAATCCTGTCCACTTTCGCCACAACTATTGACCGCCGATACACAGACTGACCCGACAATAGTGGTGGGGTCCCAGGTGACGGTTACATTAGTTCCCGTGCCGCCGCTGGTAATAGTACCACCGGTTATCTGCCAATTATAAGAAGTTGCACCGTTGACGGCCGCGACAGAGTAATTGGAAGTACTGCCTGCACATCCGCCGCTACTGCCGGTCAAATTGGGATCAGTAGGTAGCGAACTGATCTGCACCGGCAAGCAAACGGGCTGGCTGGTGCCGCAGGAACTCACCGTACGAACGCAGACCGACCCATTGGAAATATTGCCCCAGTTCACACTGATTGAGCTGGAGCCCTGCCCGGAAATAATAGTGGAGGGAGCCGTGACGGTCCAGATATAGTCGAATACGTTGGGGTCGAAAGTCGTTGAATAATCTTCCGTTATATTGGTACACGCATTGGTAGAGCCAATGGGTTGAGTGGGCACAGAGGGAGTCTGTAAGTTAATTTGCAGGCAAGTAGCCGGACTGGTGCCGCAGGCATTATTGTAAGTGACACATATGGAACTAACAGACATCGTGTTCCAGGTGACATTTATATTAGGAGTGCCCTGCCCAAAGTTAATGAGTACACCGGGCGGTACGGTCCAGAGATAAGTGCCATTGCCCGGAACCGTCGCAGCGGTGAAATTGGCGATTTCTCCGGTACAAAGTACGTCTGGCCCGGTGATGAAATCGGGGGCCACTGGCGGATTCGCCCCTTCTACCACCGTAACAGTCGCCATATCACAACAGGTAACGCCATTGCTGGTTACGCAGGCTTCCAAAGTATAGGTGCCTGGTCCGCTTACCCTGACGTCTGCATTGCTGACCGGGCCGACAATACTGCCTCCATTAGTGGCCGACCAGGTATAATTGGCAGCACCGGAGGCAGAGACAATGCCGTACAAATCCATAAATGATTGGCCACAGGCAAATTCCTGGGGCGGGTCTATACTGACATCTGCTTCAATGACCGTTAGGTTGAGGTTGATGACGCTGTCGCAGCCCAGATAACTCTGTAAGGTCCTGGTATGCGTGCCCCCGGTACAGGCCGATGCAAAACCCGGCGTTTGCGCACAGTCTCCTTCGCAGATCGTTTCGCTTAAATTGGTAGGTGGCACACTTACCACCGTCAGGTGTAAAGTGGCGGTATAGGGACAGCCGTTTTGGGTCAGCATTCTGACGTAATCGCCGCTTGCACAGTAGGTAGTACCATTGAATACGAAGCAATCGGGGGCACAAATAGTTTCCGTCACTTCACTGTCTGCCGGTCCTCCGTTGATAGTGACGCTGACACAGGTGGGAGTCATATCACCGCAAAATGGAGGTTGTCCGCTTGCCAGCGCATTATTCAAATCAAAGACCGTCATGGAGCCGGGGGCAGGCAGGTTACCGGCTTCTGCCGTCAGATACGACAGGCCACAAACGGTATAGTTACCCGCTGGATAGCTGGTCAAATCCGGCACTGCCTCATAGTTTTGGATCACTCCACCGGCTCCGCCTATTACATAGGTGTAAGAATACTGTCCTGCCGGGGGCTGCACGGAGTTCGGTGGCGAGTAGATGGGTGTCAGGTTGAGATTCAGGGTGGGCGAACCTACGCAGGCGGTTACATTGGCACCTGATATGTTACCGGCATTCGCTGCGCAGGAAAAACAGTTGATACCGGATGGATCGCAGAAAATAATTTCATAATTGTAAAAGTTGCCTACGTCTATCGCCTGACCATCATTTACAGTAAGACTCCAGGTGCCGTTCACCGGGCCAGAGTTGAAGTTTTGCAAGCACCCCGATGCCGGATAATAAGTACCGGAATAGGAACGGTTCAAGCCCCAGGCCTGATTATTTTGCCAGGTACTGGCAAAACCAGCATCGGGCATGACCGGATCTCCACAAGGCACAAAACTGACATTCCAGGTAGTGCCATCCGTTGGGCCGAAAAAACCGATTGGACCTACCAGTTGCACCGATTGACCGCTGGGAGAAGTGAGCGTAATAGAAAGGTCGCCCAAGTATTCGTGATCGAAGTTAATATTCACCCCACACACCCCCTGACCGCCTGCACCCAGTGTAGGATTGGAGGCTCCCTGTACACTGATATTAAAATCACCTACGAAATTGTCCGGCATAAATTGGGGACAATTGGAGCAGGCACAAGCCTGAGCGTAAATTTTGTTAGGAAAAAAATTGATTAAAAAAGCAGCCAAAAAAGCCGCAAAAAGGGGAAACCGGACGTTTCGGAAAAGCATGTTGAAATTCGACATAGGCCAGAAATTTGGCAAAAAGCCACATTTAATAGTGTTCATTCTTTAATGATCGTAAAAGTGGAAATGAAACAGTATTTCGTTTTGCAACGGCAGTTTTTGGAACTTCCGGTAAGATAAAAGTAACGGCGGAACTTTTGCCAAAAATGTGCTTTCCGGCGGGTTTACCGTTATGACCGCCTCGCCAGCTTTAATTTTGCCCGGACATAGAACCTGCAAAACAGATTTGGTGGAGTTAAAAAACCAGGTTCTTTACCTGTCCCTGCGGCTATATTTTGCGCCGCTTCGTTCATGCCAAGCCAGTGCCACGCGATGATACCACGAATACGATTTTTGCTGCTTTTACTGGTTGAATTCGGCGCAGTTTTTTCTGTTAATGGCCAATCGCTGCCTCATTTGCCCGGCCAGTTGTTAGTGAGCCTGCGGTCAGGCACTACGCCGGAGGGTTTGGCACAACGTGGTTCAGCCAGTTTGGGTATTCCGGTGGTAGTACAAAAAAAAGTAGCCACGCTATTAAATATCTGGCAACTGCAAACGACGGGTGAAGCCTCTGCCGAATGGGCCGCTCTGGATTGGTTGCGCCACCAACCCGAAGTACAGGCCGCACAACTCAACCACCTGCTCGGCAATCGAAGCACTTCTTTAGAACAGGATTTTCCGTCCACTTATTTTCCCGCAAGCACCGCAGCTGCAAATTCGCTCTTTCCCTCTTTTGAAAGTACCACGGGTCCGCATGGCACCAATAATATTTTTCCCAATGACCCCCTGATCGGTGCCCAATGGCAGTACATGAATACCGGCTCCAACGGTGGCATATTTGATGCCGACCTCGATGCCGAACAAGCCTGGGATTTCACTACCGGTGGCGTGAGCGCGGCGGGTGATACTATAGTGGTGGCGGTAATAGATGGCGGTGCCGACTTTCAGCATCCTGATCTGGCCCCCAATGCCTGGCATAATTGGGCAGATGTGCCCAATGACGGCCTGGATAATGACCAGAATGGCTTTATTGACGATTTTCGGGGCTGGAATGTAGATGCCCAAAACGATGATATTACCGGGCAAACCATGGGACATGGTACCCCGGTTTGTGGATTAATTGGTGCTCGGGGCAATAATAATATGGGGGTAGCGGGGGTAAACTGGCAGGTGAAACTCCTGTTCGTGGCCAGCAGTGGCACGGAGGCTTCCATTTTGGCCGCCTACGACTATGTGTTAGCGGCCCGCCGCCTTTATAATAGTACGAATGGTCAGCATGGTGCTTTTATTACAGCCCTCAATTGTTCCTGGGGCATTAACTATGGCCAACCCGCCGATGCCCCGCTGTGGTGTGCTGCTTTTGATACTCTGGGTGCGGCAGGCATTCTGAGCATTGCTGCTACAGCCAATCTGGCCCTCGATGTGGACCTGACCGGCGATCTGCCCACCGCCTGCCCCAGTGATTATCTGATCACGGTCACCAGCTTGCGACGCAATGACCAAAAAGCACTCCTGGCCGGTTGGGGGGCAAAAACGATTGACCTGGGGGCTTATGGGCAAGGCGTATTTACGCTGGGTGAAGGCAATACTTACGGAAATTTTTCCGGCACCTCCTATGCCGCCCCACAAGTGGCCGGAGCCATCGGCCTGCTGTATTCGATGCCTTGTCCCAGCCTGATCGCCATGGCCAAAAATGATCCCGCCGCTGCTGCCCGTTGGGCAAAAGAATTATTGCTTCAAAGTACAACGCCCAATTTTAGTCTGGCGGGTGCGACCAGTAGCGGCGGACGCTTGAATCTTTTCAATCTGCTGCACGACTATCAGAGCTCGTGCAATACCTGCCCTGCGCCTTTTTCGCTGAATGCAGGTGTGCAGGATTCTTCCATCGTGATTACCTGGGCGCAAATAGTTGGTTATCAATATTTTGATATAAAATATCGTCGCCTCGGTCAGCTCGAATGGACCATACAAGAGCACATCAGCAGTCCTTTCGTGCTACCTGTACCAATGGATTGCCAGGTCTATGAATTTTCCCTGCAAGCCTATTGCGTGGCTGGGCAGACCAGTGTCTGGGCCGAAGCAGCCAACTTTGCCACCTCCGGGTGCTGTGCGCCCTCCAGCATCATTCTGCTCCAGGAAGCCACCCCCTACTCCCTGACCCTGACCTGGAACGGGCCTACCGCCTGGAACAACGGGGTGCTGCGCTATCGCCCGGTTGGGAGTACTTTCGGCTGGCTGACTATGGAAGTGAGTGGAAACAGTGCTACGCTGGATGGTTTACAGGAGTGTACGAATTATGAAATACAGGTATATGGCCAGTGCGACAGCCTGCTTTCCCCTTTGTCACCGCTGTTCCAGTTTGCGACTTCTGGCTGCGATGCTTGTACCGATTTTGCTTATTGTACGGCCAATGCCGGGCAGGCATCGGGAGAGTGGATCGCTGCGGTCAGCATAAATGATTGGTCGCAGGCATCGGGGAATGGTGGCGGTGGCTACCAGAATTTTACCGTGCAACAAGCCGCCACCATTGAATTGCACCCGCTCACCACGCCGACAGTGGCCGTAACGCCCGGCTTTTTCGGCCTGCCCAACAAGGAGTATTTCCGTATTTACGTGGATTTCAATGCAGACGGCGATTTTACAGACATTAATGAGCTGGCTTTTGATCCCGGTTATGCCCACGACGGCACCATCACCGGCAGTTTAAAAGTACCCTCCTTTACCAACGCGGGTTACACGCGTATGCGGGTGATGATGAAGGCTAAAAACGCGACCAACCAGCCCCCAGCCCCCTGCGAATCCTTTAATTTTGGTCAGGTAGAAGATTATTGTGTCCTGCTATCGCCGAGCAGCGCCTCCCCGGAAATCCTGACTGAACTGCCAGGGACATTGCAGATCGCTCCCCAGCCCGCCCGAACAGCCGTTTGGCTGGAATGGCCGACCGGACCCGGTAAAAACATCCGCCTGCAAGTCTGGAATATGACCGGACAACTGATCGTAAACCAGTCCATAGAAAATTCCTCTTCCTATATGCTGGATGTAAATAATTGGGAATCAGGTATTTATATTGTCAGTATTCAGACGGAAAAGAACAGTTGGCAGGCACAGATGCTGAAATGGTAAAATTAGGGGGTGGAGGTATGCGGTAAATAAAGTTTTTATAGAAAATATTCGATTGATGATATAAGATTGATGAATGTTGATTTTTGATGTAAGAGAACACGTCATGGGCCATCAAAAATCAACATTCATCAATCTGCATTCATCAATCAAAAAAATGTTGTGATTTTATCTAATTGAAAATCAATAAGTTGTAATACATAAAATTTAACAATTACCTGACCACCATGTGCCTTATCAAATCCTCGCATCCTCCAATCCTCAAATATAATCAATCTATTTCGGCAAAAAACTTACGCACTTCCGTGGCATCTTTGGGGGTAATACGCCCGGCCAGAATAAGGCGCATTTCACGGCGGCGGGCAGCACTTTCATAGAGTTGTTGCTCTTCACTGGAGAGTGGCAACACTGGCGGCACCGCGATAGGGGTCCGTTTTTTATCATCCAAAGCGACAAAGGAAAAATAGGCATGGTTGCAGCGGCGCGGCTGCTGGCCTTTAATATCCGAAGCAAATACCTCTACGAATATTTCTACCGAGGTGTTAAAAGCGCGGGTCACACAGGCTTCCAGCGTAATGACATCACCCAGATGAATCGGATTTTGAAAGGAAATATGATCCACGGCAGCCGTCACTACATGCGATTCGCAGTGCCTGCCCGCACACACAGCACAGGCAATGTCCATCCAGCGCATGAGGTAGCCCCCCATAAGATTGCCCATTGCGTTGGTATCGTTGGGCATGATAATTTCCGTCATCACCGTGCGGCTTTCGGATACTTTTTTGGCGTCGAGCGAGCGTTTTGACACAGTATTTTCTAGTTATGAGTTATGAATTATGTACACAAGCTCCTGGCGAACCAAATGATGTGCAACCCGGAAGGGTTGAATATGAATAGCCCCGTATGAAATGCGGGGAAAATGGACGAAATGATGGTAACATGAGTCATCCCGAATTTTTATACATTGGCTGGATTAGCCGCAGCGCGGCGAAATATTGGTAGAAAATAGCCTGTCAATCAGTATTGGAGGTGCAGCGCACCGCAATATATTCCGGTGCGCTGCACCTCCAATTGGTATTAATTTGGGTTTTACTACCAATATTGTGGGGCGCTGCCCCTGCCGGCGTCAATGGCAAAAATTCGGGAAGAATCATGTTCGACTTCCACCTTTAAAAAATCATACAAATATTTAACTATCAATGAATTAACTCCTGTCCCCTGTCCCCTAACTCCTCACATAACTCATAACTCATAACTCATAACTCATAACTCTTTTCGTCCCCCATTCATACACCCCGAATAGTATGGCCGAAAAACACAGATCACCCAGGATCGTATTGGTCAGAAAAGGCAGTCCCGCCACGTAGCAACCCAGCAGGCCGGCCACTGTTTTGGAATACATACCGCTTTCGAGCCACACGCTGAAGTTGGTGACCAAAAAGAAAATGCCGGATGACAGCAGGCTGGCGGTTAGGATACGTCCGGGTTTCACCTGCTGGCGCAGCATGGCCCAGCCGAGCAGCATGACCAGCGCGAAAGCCGCGTAAATCCAGAGCGAGGTGTACCAGGTGAATTGTGTATAGAATTCCCGGTAAACCACGTTATTGAGCACCAGGTCACTGACAAACAGGCCTGCGAAAGGTACGAGCGCCACCATCCAGCGACGCTGAAAATAAGCGGCTCCAAAAAGGCCCATCGCGGCAATCGGGCTAAAGTTGGCAGGGTGGGGGAGCAGGCGGGTAGCAGCAGCGAGCACCACCAACAGCAGAGCGAAACGAATTTTCATCTTGCGTACGTTTAAAATCTAGATTCGGCGGGCAAAGATAGGACGAACACCCTTCGCAGCGTGTTGTTGTTCCAAAAAAAGCCGCTACTTGCTGACCAAGCCGTAAAATTGCGACTTCACTCATTCAACATCTATCTGCTCATCATGGTTTTTATCAAGTCTTTCTCTACTTTTTTATTGCTCTTTATCTCGGTTGCTTTCCTTTCTGCGCAGGCCGACCGCTGGCAGCAGCGGGTCAATTACGAGATGAAAGTGGATATGGATGCTGCTGCCCACCAATACCACGGCACTCAGCGCCTCACTTATACCAACAACAGCCCGGATACGCTGACGAAGGTGTTTTATCATTTGTACTTCAATGCCTTCCAGCCTGGCAGTATGATGGATGTCCGCTCCCGCACGATTGCCGATGCCGATGGCCGGGTCGCCGACCGAATCTTCAAACTGAAGCCGGAAGAGCAGGGCTGGATCAAGCCTAAGTCGTTGTTGCACAATGGCAAAGCCGTCCGTTATGAAGTGAATGGCAGCATTCTGGAAGTAATGCTCGATGAGCCGATCCTGCCCAATTCAACCACCGTGCTCGAGATGGACTGGGATGCCCAGGTGCCGGTGCAGGTGCGCCGTTCGGGTCGCGACAACCGCGAAGGCGTGGAATATTCCATGACCCAATGGTATCCCAAACTCTGTGAATACGACTATCAGGGCTGGCACGCCAATCCTTACATTGCCCGCGAATTTTATGGCGTTTGGGGTGATTACGACGTGACCATTAAAATAGACAAAAACTACCTCGTGGCGGCGGGCGGTTATTTGCAAAACCCCCTGGAAGTAGGCTATGGCTACGAAAACGCCGGTGAAACGGTGCAGCGGCCAGCCGGAGACCTGCTCACCTGGCACTTCAAAACACCTAATGTCCACGATTTCGCCTGGGCTGCCGACCGGGAATACACGCATACCAAACTGAATGCCGCCGACGGTAGCGTCATGCACTTTGTCTGGCAAAAAGGCAAAGGCTACGACGAACAATGGGCCAAACTGCCCGCTATCATGGATCGGGCCCGCAGCATCATGAACCAGCATTTCGGCAAATATCAGTACCGCGAATACGCCTTCATTCAGGGCGGCGACGGTGGTATGGAATATCCGCTGGCCACCCTTATTACCGGCAACCGGCCCCTCAACAGCCTTGTCGGGGTGGCGGTACACGAGGGGCTGCACTCCTGGTACCAGATGATGCTGGGCAGCAATGAAAGCCTCTATGCCTGGATGGATGAGGGTTTTACCTCTTATGCCTCGGATGTGGTGGAAAATGAACTGGCCCGCGAAGGACTGCTGCCGGGCAGAACGGCGGAAGAAAATATTTTTTCCGGCACCTATTCTGCTTATACCGCCCTGGCTACCAGTGGCAGAGAGGAACCACTGACCACCCATGCCGACCATTTCAACACCAATTATAGCTATTCATTGGCGGCCTACGTGAAAGGCTCGGTGTTCCTCAACCAACTTGAGTATATCATCGGTAAGCGGGATTTTGACCGGGGCTTACTGCGCTATTTCGATACCTGGAAATTCAAGCACCCGAATGCCAACGATGTCGTGCGGGTATTTGAAAGACAAAGCGGGCTCGAACTGGATTGGTACAAAGAAGATTGGGTCCACACGACCAACACCATAGACTATGCCGTGGACTCCATCATGGCAGAGGGGCGTAAAACCACCCATGTTATCATCAAACGGCTCGGCAGAATGGCCATGCCGCTGGATATAATGGTCACTTATACCGATGGTGACCGCGAACTTTTTTATGCCCCGCTCGAAGGCATGCGAGGGGCCAAACCCGCCGAAGATGGTACACCGCGTATCATCCTGCCCGATCACCGCTGGGTGGACCCGACCTACGAATTTGAAATACCGGAACGTACCAAAAAAATTGCGCAGATAGAGATTGACCCCACCCACCGGATGGCCGACATAAATTTTGAAAATAATATTTGGAAGAAGTAATAAGCGGGAAGTCTGGTCTTGGGTAGTTGGTCTTTATTCTTAGGTAGAAGGGCTTTTGAGGTAAAATATGAACGCTTTTGGCTTGTTACTGCCATTATCTGGACGGAGAAATTTCCCTTAGCCAAAGACCAAAGACCAACCGCCCAAGACTATTTTTCCAACTTGGAAAGGTATTTGCGATGAATTTTCGCCCGAATGCTTTTGAATCGCCTATTCTCTCTATATTTGCGCACTTTTTTCAGAAGGTTGCTTTTGGCAGCCGGATATACACTGTTTTTTAAATCATTTTTTCTTACCATTACTCCTTCGAGGTATGCAAAGCAAAGGCGTTGTCAGATTTTTCCTCATTGCGCTCACTATAGTATGTGCGTATCAGTTTGCACTCGTGATTCCCACGAACAAAATAGAGCGCGATGCCCGGCGCTATGCCACCGATATGTCGGCCCGGGATGCTACGACCACCTATCAGGCGCAATACGCAGGCTACCTGGATTCCTTGTCCAGCCAGACGGTGTTCAGTATTCCGTACATCAAAAAATTCACCTACGCCGACCTTAAGAAAAGTCAGCTGGCGATGGGGCTCGACCTGAAAGGTGGCATGAGTGTGCTGTTGCAGGTGGACTTGCGCGATTTTATCAAAAATCTTTCCGGCAAATCCACCGATCCCGCTTTCACGGCGGCTTTGGATAAAGCCACCGAGGCCCAACGCACTCAGCAAGCGGATTATATCGCCCTGTTTGCCCAGGCATGGAAAGAAACTGGGGGTGGCAAACCGCTGGCTTCAGTCTTTGCCCGCAATGAGTCGCTCAAAAGTGATATAAAGTTCGACTCCCCCGATGCGGACGTACTGCGTACACTGCGTAGCAAAGCCAACGACGTCGTGGGCGAGACCTACAAGCGTCTCAAGCAGCGGATTGACAAACTTGGCGTAGTACAACCCAACGTCAGCCTGGATGCCAGCCGCGACTTGATTCTGGTGGAACTGCCGGGTATTGACAACCCCGAACTGGCCCGTAGCGTGCTGACCACTGCCGCCAAACTCGAGTTCTGGGACACCTACCGGATTACGGATAATGGTGTGCGCGAATCATTGATCGCTGCCGATACCAAGCTGAAAAATTTAATGTCGGGCGATAGCGCTGCGCAGGCTGGCCCTGTGCAAATGGATACGACCTATGCTTATCCGACCAACCCGGCTACCGGCCAACCGGATTCGACGAAACCGCAGGAAATGCAACTGACGCCAAGAGGCGCAGCCAACCAAACGGCCGGTCCCATCCTTTCCGCCCTTGCTTTCAATATGCAGGGTGGTGGCGCAGCACTGGGCTATGCGGATAAGAATAAAATGAAATCCATCAGTGAGAACCTCGCCCGCCCGGAAGTCAAGTCTTTGTTTCCGGCTGACCTGGATTTCCGCTGGAGCCAGAAACCACTGGGCGACGATGGCCGTGCAGGAGATGGTGGCGAAGGCAAATACGAACTGTACGGGATCAAAAAATTCCGTGGTGCAGATAATGCCCGCCTGGATGGTGCTATGGTCACCAATGCCAGTGCTCAGCCTGATCAGGATGGTACTATTGCCGTCAGCCTGACCATGAATAACGAAGGGGCCAAAATCTGGGCCGACATGACCCAGAAAGCTGCCGATAATGGTAATCGCGAGATCGCCATTGTGCTCGATGATGAGGTGGTGAGTGCCCCGCGCGTAATCAACCCGATCACCGGCGGCAACTCGTCCATTACGGGTAGCTACGCGCTGGAAGAAGCCAAAAACCTGGCCAGCATCCTGGAAGTAGGTAAACTGCCAGCCAGTACGCACATCGTGCAGGAAAGCCAGGTCGGGCCTTCGCTGGGTGCCGAAAATATCAATAAGTCGTTGTTTACCATGCTGTTGTCAGTGGCTCTGCTGTGCGCCTTCATGATCGCCTACTATAACAAGGGTGGTGTGATCAGCGTAATTGCCCTGCTCGCCAACCTGTTCTTCATCATCGGTACGCTGGCCTCGATGGGTACGGTACTGACGCTGCCCGGTATTGCCGGTATCGTGCTGACGCTGGCGACCGCCGTGGACGCCAACGTTATTATTTATGAACGGATTCGGGAGGAGTTGCGCAACGGCCTTTCGATGGCCAAGGCCGTCACTACGGGTTTCACCAAAGCCCTTTCCGCTATCCTGGATGCCAACGTCACGACCCTGCTGACGGCAATCGTGCTGATCTACTTTGGTCTGGGTCCGATCAAGGGTTTTGGTACGGTACTGCTGGTCGGTATTCTGAGTTCGCTGTTCACCGCTATTCTGGTGGGTCGTATGATCACCGAATGGTGGATAGAACGCGGTCACGATCTTTCCTATAGCCGCCCGTGGTCCGAAAACTGGCTGGTGGGTTTCCACTACGACTGGATGAGCAAACGCCGCTACGCGTATATGTTCTCCGGGGCGATCATTGCGATTGGTTTGGTTTCTTTCTTTACCCGTGGTTTCGAGTTGGGTGTGGATTTCAAAGGTGGTTATTCTTATAACGTCCAGTTCGACAAAGCGGTGGATGTGGAGCAAGTGCGCACTTCGCTGACGGAGGCCTTTGGCGGCAACCCGATCATCAAGGCGGTCAATACGCAGAATACGTACAATATCACTACCTCTTACCTGATTAACGAAACGGGTGCGGGTGTAGCAGACCGGGTGGTGAGCAAACTCTATGACGGTTTGAAAAGCGTCAATGCCGTAGAAAACGACCTGGTTACTTTCAAGAAAACGACGGCGAGCGGTACCCATATTATGTCTTCCAGCCAGGTGGGTCCTACGGTGGCCGACGATATTCGGAACTCTTCGTTCTACTCCGCTTTTGCGGCCCTGTCGCTGATTTTCCTGTTCTTGCTGATTCGTTTCCGCCGCTGGCAGTTCTCGCTGGGCGCGGTATTGTCCCTGTTCCACGACGTACTGATTACGCTGACTTTCTTCACATTGCTGCATGGTCTGGTACCCTTCTCGCTGGAAATTGACCAGGCCATCATCGCCTGTATCCTGACGGTGATCGGTTTCTCGGTGAACGATACCGTGATCGTATATGACCGTATTCGCGAGTTTATCAATACATTCAGTGGCCGACCCAAAGAAGAAGTCTTTAACATGGCCATCAACACCACGCTGAGCCGGACGTTGATTACTTCGGGTACGGTGTTCCTGGTGGTGCTCCTGTTGTTCCTCTTTGGCGGTAGTGCCATCAAAGGTTTCTCATTCGGTATGCTGGTGGGTATATTCTTTGGTACGTACTCGTCTGTTTTCGTGGCTTCTGCCATGGTGGTAGATTTCCTGAAAGAAGATGTGGTCTCCGGCAGCAAAGTAGTGACGGCTACGCCTGCAGGAACCGAGGCTAAACCGGCCAAGGCAAAAAAAGTGCCGACTACGACGACTAAATAAGCGATGAAGTATAAACGATGAAGTATTCAGAACCTTCGGAAAGTGGTGACACTTTCCGAAGGTTTTTTGTTTTTTAGGAGGGCTTTGTTACAATTTTGACCTTCATTAAAGTATATCAATCATGCCACATCGCTTCCTCCTTATTCTATATTTTCTGTGCCTGTTTTTAGGCTCTTGCTCCCATTCCATGTTTGGAAGTAGAAACGAGGTAGATCAAACAGGCCAACTATCCCAGCGCGCCATCTTTCAGTACTTAGGGCAACCTACCCGTTTTATGAATGACCTGACAGGTAAAGGGCTACCTAAGATTGACCCTGTACTTTGTGTTAGAAATATTACCACTTTCAGAGGCGGTCTTTGTTTCGCTGAACCCATGCATTCAGACGAACTAAAATACCCAATGTCCAAGAAATCGTATCAGTTAACAATTCCGGATTCTCTAGCCAAAAAATTCAGATATACAGGCCCTGAAAAAGACTGCGGTCTTGACTATGCCATTATTCATCAATTCTCCCCGCTACTTCCAACTATAGAGCCTAATGTTTTTCTCATGGAACATTATCTCTATGCGAATATGTGCGAGGGCAATGGTAGTTGTATCCGGGCAGGAACCAGAGATTATCTAAAAGTCAGAATTGAAAAAGACGAAATTATTTTTCTGGAAGGGATAGTTATTGATTGGGATGACTTTTGCGGATTTAGTGGTTTTTCCAAGCGCGAACTGGAAGATGATAAATGAGCATTATAAATAATTATTATTAAGCCCTTTATTGGTACGCCTACCAATAAAGGGCGTAATAATATATGTGGATAAGTATTCCGTTTCTACTTAAACCACCCAAACCGTAACGTCACCGCATACACCGGCGCATTCAAGTCTTTTTTACTGTAATTCTCCCAGCCTTTGAATCCATCCACAAAGCGATAACCGACGCTGCCACTCACCCGGAACCAGCGGGCCACGTTGAGTTCCAGTCCGGCTTCCGGTACGAGCACGAGCGTGGCATCCGTCCAGTCGTCTTCCAGTTCCCAGTCATCCTCAAAGTTGGTAACGCCTACTGCGCCGCCGCCTATTTTTACGGAAGTGTAGAGGTGTAAGAGTTTGTGCGCGGGTGTGGTGTAGCCCAGCCACAGTCCGCCGTAGCCCAGGGCGAGTTGGTCTTCCCCGATCTGCGGGCGTTCAAAGGTCTCGCCCATGCCGAATAAGCCGACGAAAAAACGATTGAACACCACCCCGCCGCCACCACCTGCGCCGTAGCCGGTTTTGTTGTTGGTCTGGCTCCAGGACAAGATCGGGCCACCAAAGCCGCCGCTGATCCGGTTGTTTTTGAATAAAGTTTCAGTTTCCTGCTGGGCGAAGAGGGGAGCGGAAGCAAGAATCAGGGCGAAAAGAAGCAGTTTTGCTGGCATGAGATGCATGTTTAAAAGTGAGCATTTTCAGCGGAGACACCTGCGGGGAGATTTACCCTGATGGGGATGGTGAGATTTTTACAAAATAGAGCGTACTATTGCGTTTTTGGCACTTTTATAGTTTCAAACGGGTGTTTATAGAGCGTGCTACAACTACGACGTGGACGGTTCCCGACAGGATGACAAAGCCAACACTAACGTTTTTTGTGGCTCTGCGAGGATGCTGTATTTTTTGTCATCCCGATTTTTATTGAGATCCGTCTATGTTATGCTTTTTATCATATCAACAAACTATTCGTATAGGTGGGCGTTCTCTTTGCTCTATAAGCCCCCTCCTACTCCCCCGTAAAGGGCAGGGTACATCGAGAAGAACTTAAGAGTTTGTTCGTTTGCTTATTGCTATTTTGCCTTTTTAATTAATTTTCTGCCAATGTCCCACTACGACTTACTCATCATCGGCGGCGGCCCCATCGGGCTGGCCTGTGGCCTGGAAGCCGAAAATGCGGGCCTGCGCTACGTCATCCTCGAAAAAGGGACGCTGGTCAATTCGCTGTACCACTATCCGGCCAACATGACCTTTTTCTCCACTTCCGACCGGCTTGAGATCGGGGAAGTGCCTTTTGTGTCCAATAATGCGAAGCCCACGCGCAACGAAGCACTGGAGTACTATCGCCGGGTGGCGGATTCGCGGCACCTGAATGTGCGGCTGTTTGAAGAAGTACAACACGTTGAAAAAGAAGCGGGTAGCAGCGACTACTGCGTCACTACGTCCAAAGCAACCTACCACGCCGCCAACATCGTGCTGGCCACGGGTTTCTATGATTTGCCGGTGCGGCTTGATATTCCCGGCGAAGACCTGCCGAAAGTGACCCACTATTACGCGGAGCCGCATTTTTACTACAAACAAAAAGTCCTGGTGGTGGGTGCCAATAATTCAGCGGTGGATGCAGCCCTGGAAACCTACCGCAAAGGTGCCGAAGTGACGATGGTCATCCGTTCGGCGGAAGTGGGCGAGCGGGTGAAATACTGGGCGCGTCCCGACATCGTCAATCGCATCGAAGAAGGTAGTATCCAGGCTTATTTTAACTCGTCACTGGAAGCGATTCGCCCGTTGGAGGTGGATATTCAAACGCCCGACGGCTTGGTGACCATCGCCAACGATTTCGTGATTGCGGCCACGGGTTACCAGCCCAATTTCGCTTTTTTGCGAAAAATCGGCATTGATCTTTCAGCTGACGGCAAGTTTTACCCGACTTATGACGCGGCGACCCAGGAAAGCAATTTGCCCGGCATTTACCTGGCGGGGGTGGTCTGCGGGGGTATGGATACGCACGTGTGGTTTATTGAGAATTCGCGGGTGCATGCGCGGCAGATAGTGGAGCATATTTTGACTCGAAGTGCTAGAGGCAATTATGTAGAACCGCAAAAAACGTGAGCGTATCCTTTGTCATTCCCGATAAACCGGGACGGGCTCTGCCGGGAACCGTCCTCGTCGCGGTGGACACTAGATGGCTCGCATAACGTGGACGGGTTCCTACAATGACAAACGAGACGTGGACGGTTCCCGACAGGATGACAAGAGAAACGTGTTCCAAAAGATTCCAAGTTTTTACATCTTCGTCCCCTCGCCATCCATCCCCAAAAGCCCCAGCATCCAGCCGTACTCCAACGCCCGTTCTTTCAGCACTTCAAAACGTCCTGACGCGCCGCCGTGCGAGCCGGTCATGTTGGTACGGAAGAGCAGCGCGTTATTGTCCGTCTTCATGTCGCGAAGTTTGGCCACGTATTTAGCGGGCTCAAAATACTGCACCTGCGAATCAGAGAAAGAGGTGATTACCAGCAAGTTGGGATAATTTTGCGCCTTCACATTATCATAAGGCGAGTAGGATTTCATGTATTGGTAGGCAGCAGGATCGGCGGGATTGCCCCATTCGGTGTATTCGCCGGTGGTGAGCGGGATGCTGGCATCGCTCATGGTCGTGACCACATCCACGAAGGGAACGCCGGTAATGACGCCTTTGAAAAGGTCGGGACGCAGATTGGTGACCGCGCCCATGAGCAGGCCACCCGCCGAGCGACCGCTGATAAATAAACGGTCAGAAGATGTGTACTTTTCCTTAGTCAACATTTCCGCACAATCAATGAAGTCATAGAAAGTGTTCATTTTATGCATCATTTTGCCGTCTTCATACCATTGATAGCCCATTTCCATGCCGCCACGAATGTGGGCAATGGCGCACACAAAACCCCGGTCGAGCAGACTCACCAGATTGCGATTGAAGCCCGGATCGTAGGAAAAACCGTAGGAGCCGTAGCCGTATAAATAGCAGGGCGCACTGCCATTGCGGGCCACCCCTTTTTTATAAACCATTGATATGGGCACTTTTACGCCATCGCGGGCATGGACCCACACAAATTCTGTCTGGTAATTATTGGCATCAAAACCGCCCAGCACGGGCTGCACTTTTTTGACCGTCTTGGTCCGCGTTTCCAGGTCATAGTCCACGGTATTGGCGGGCGTTTTCATCGAAGAAAAACTGTAACGCAGCAGTTTGGTATCAAATTCGGGATTTTCTGCCAAATCCAGGTCGTAAGTCGGCTCGCCCACTTCCAGATAATGGTCGCTGTGGTCGGCCCAACGGATGATATGCAGTTGTTTCAGGCCACCCTTACGTTCCTGCGTAACCAAATAATCTTTGAATACCGTAAATCCTTCCAGCAGCACATCGGGGCGATGAGGCAGCACATCTTTCCAGTTTTCGCGTTGTGGTGCGGTTATGGGGGTTTCCATCAGGCGGAAATTCTGGGCGTCCCAGTTGGTTTTGATCAGAAATTTATCGTTCCAATGGTCGAGGGTGTAGAAAAAATCCTTTTCGCGCGGACGCACTGACTGGAATGTTCCCGTCGGTTCATTGGCCGATAAATAATGCACCTCGACGGTCTGCGTGTAGGCGGAATTGATGAAAAAATACTGCTCAGACTTGGATTTGCCGAGGTAGGCGTACTGCGTTTCGTCCTTCTCGTGGTACATCAGCACGTCCTTTTTGTGGTCGGTGCCCAGCACATGCCGCCAGATTTTATCGTTGCGCAGCGTCAGTTTATCCTTGGTATCGTAGAGGATGGTTTTGTTGTCGTTGGCCCATTCGGCAGCACCCGCATAGTCAAAGACTTCGGGCAGTAACTGATTGGTGGTCAGGTCTTTAAAATATAACTGGAAGAGATTGCGGCCCGTATAATCCACGCCGTAGGCTAGCATCTTGTTATCGGGACTGACGCTGAGGCCGCTCACCTGGCAGTAGGCTTTGCCTTTGGCCAGTTCATTTACGTCCAGCATGATTTCTTCCGGCGCGTCCAGAGGCCCTTTGCGGCGGCCAAAAATGGGATATTCCTTGCCCTGTTCAAAACGGGTATGATACCAGTAACCATTTTTGAAATATGGCACCGATTGGTCGTCCTCTTTGATGCGGCCTTTCAGTTCCTCAAACAGTTTTTCACGCAAACCCGCGACCGGAGCCAGCACCGAATCGGCATACCGGTTTTCGGCTTCCAGATAAGCGGTCACGGCCGGATTATCGCGTTCCTGTAGCCAGTAGTAGTCGTCCACACGTTTATCGCCGCTGGCGGACACGAGTTCTTTGGGTTTCTTTTCGGCATGCGGCGGGGTGTATTGGCCGGGTTTAAAGATCGAAGGTTGCACAGTAGTGGTTGTGTTGGTAGTAGTAGATGGAGCAGAGGGCTGGCAGGCAAACAGCGTGCAGACAGCCAGCAGGATAATAGGAAGATATTTCATTGCATATTGTTTAAACAGTGCAGGTATTGACGATTAAAATTACAAATGTGCGTAAAAACGCCAACAGATAATATTTCCTGAACATAAAATAGGTCGCCGTGCCATTCCAGTCGGTGCATTCATCAATTTTCCCCAACCCTGTTTAAACCCATTCATTTTTGTGTAGTCTATTCCCTTGTTTTCCCGACCGGTCAACTATAATGCTGGAAGACAAATGTCCACGGCAATGCGCCTTACAGGGCGGTTTTGCTTTTCATTCAAAAACGCAAAAAATACTACGAAAAATGAAGAAGTTCCTCTTGTTTCTGTTCGCATTGTGTATGGTCACGCTGTTGTTCAATGCCTGCAAAAAAGACGATAGTCAGGTCAGCGATACCGACGTGATGACTGCCGAAGACCTCTCGACCAATGAAGATTTCGCCGAGCAAATTGACCTCGATGCCGACCTCGCCGTGGAAGATCGCGGCGGTAGCGGTGGCTGCCCCACGGTGACTTTTGCGCAGCCGGAAGGTACCTGGCCCAACACGATCACGATTGATTTTGGCACGGCTTGTACCCGTCCCGATGGCCGCGTATTGAGTGGCAAACTCATTGTCAATCAAACGAATAACATCCGTACTGCCGGGGCGGTGCGTACGATTACCCACGAGAATTTCCGGGTGGACGATGTGCAGGTAGAAGGCACACGTACTTGGACTAACAACGGTCAGGATAGCAACGGTTTCTGGTCCTATACCAAGACGGCTACGGACATGAAACTGACCTTTGCCGATGGTACTTTTACGACCTGGAACAAGACGCGAACCAGTGTTTTGATCGTGGGCGGTACGACCGATATTCACCGCGACGATGTATGGAGCAGCACGGGTACGGCCAGCGGTGTGAATCGCCACGGCGACGTTTTTTCAGCCACCATCACTGAGCCGCTGATCAAACACGCAGACTGCCGCTGGATTTCGCAGGGTACGCTTTCGATGGTGCGGGGCACCCGTTCGGCTACGCTGGATTTTGGGAATGGCGACTGTGACCGTTTTGGTAAACTGACTAATGCGAACGGCAATACGTTTGCCATTCGGCTGCGGCGGTAGAGTAAATGAGTTGATAAGAGTTGATAATAGACTGCTCATTACACTAGTACAGACTACTTATTGTGAATAATAAAGCCGCCACAAACCATCATTGGTTCGTGGCGGCTTTATTTATTCTATTTCTAACAAGTACTTTATCTCAATTAGTTTAGCCTAATATTGAGGTGAAGTGCTGATCATCACAACCAATAACCAATTAACTAATAACCAGTAACTATTTAATACGGCCTCTGAACCCGCCGGTACTATTATCCCAAAGTGCGTCCGGCTTTGGCTAATATAGTAGCGACATTAAAACTCACCCCTTCCAATACTATTATATCATTGTTCCAACTAAATGTCTGGGCCGGTTCATTGGGCGAGGCGACCATTATCTGTTGTTTATCAGTGAAAACCCAAAAGACTTTTTTTACCCCAAATGCAAAGTAATCGGCGACTTTACGAAAAATATATTCCATATCAGAGGAATCCTCAGTGTCGGCTGCCACGTCAATTTCTATAACCACTTCTGGTGGACGTTTTGAATAGTGGTTATTCAGCACGAGGTCTTTTATGCGAAAAATGGCTAAATCCGCACCGCGTTGACGTTTTTTTCCAAGCGTTAATCCTTGTTCGCCAACCGTAATATCAAAATCAGAATTCAGCAACTGCTGCAAAAGAACTGCATAAATCCGTCCTTTCAACCAGGCTTGCAATGAACTGTCACTCATAATTTCTTCCAGGGTTTTATGGCCCGCCAACACTTCCCGATAGCCTTTATAATAAATTGGCTGACCATCCACTACCTCATACACGAGTCGGTGGAGGAGCGAACGGCGGCGCGGTTTGGGCTTGGCAGAAACAGCGTTAACAGCAGTTGCTTGAGCAGTCATGGTGATCAAATTTTGTTCAAAAGTACATTGAATTCCTGTTGCAAACAGCCACTTATTTCTGGAACAAGGTCAACTGCATGGAACCTTCCACATTACCTTTTTTGTCGTAGTTTTCGGTTTTTACCATGCCGACATTTTTGGCCATCCAAATGGCGGCGTGGTAGGTCTTTTTGCCGAGCAGATTCATTTCCAGATCGTAAGTGATTTTCAGGCAATCAAACGTCCCGGCTTTGGTGTTTACTTTTTCAGCGGCTTCTACTTTACGATTCAGAATTTTATAGCGCGTTTTCATCAGTTGCATGCCGCCGGTGAAGACTTTGATCAGCATTTCCGCGTCGGGTAAAGTCTGGCCCACCTGCATGGTAGAAGGGTAGTCCAGTTCGCCGCCTTCGATCTGCATTTCCGTAGTGGGGTTGGCGGCACCCGTCTGTGCTGGCATGAGCGACTGCATACTCATGTAGAACACGCCCGCCAGGCATTTCAGCGTATAAGTACGGGCGTAGGTTTCCTCGCCTTTGGTATTGATCCCCTTCGCATCCATCGTAGCGATGAGGGTATCGTTTCGGGTTTCTACTTTCTGGCAAAGTTGTTTGATCGTCAGGTCTGCTTCGCCTTTTCTATTGTAATTGGTGTATTCCAGGCGGGTACCTTCTTTTAATACGCCATAAGTAGCGGCGCAATCTTGCGCGAGCATGGGCTGTACAGTGACGGCCAGAAACAGTGGGAAAAGTAGTTTTTTCATAATCGGTTGGAATGTTGATTAGTGGACAATAAACGTATTTATGTATTCCCTGGCGGTTTACTCCCATATTTAATGCGATAATCCTCAATATGTTCATCCTCAATGCGCTTGGCTTCTAACCGACCGGGTATGCCAATTAATAAAATTCGGGCAAAAAAGCGTATCCAGCCTACTAAACGATTGGCTTCTTTTACTTGAATATTGGCGCGTGGCGATGATCCATCAGAATTGAGCGGATTACCACAAATACCGTACTTATAAGTGTTACTACGTCCGTGGTCATAGATTTCATATAAGTGGTGGTCTGCATCGTTGTCATTTCGATTAGCGTGTTTACTCACCGGGTCAGGAGTTTAATAAGCGTTCTTTCAGTGGAGTAATACCAGGCCAGCCTATGGGGTTGCTAAATGTTTCATACCAGATTTCGGGGAAATAGTCGTAGTCATCATTACCCGTTTTTAATAACCATGCCTCATTAGGCAAATAGAGTAATGACTCAAAAGTGAATTCCTTGGGAATACGACTGGGATTGTGTAGTACGGTCTCAAAAAAATTCTGACCATTCGCCACTACTCCACAGCGCGAGTACAGAAAACTATCTACCGAAAAATGTTTGTTCTCATCAGATGTATAACGGTTATCGCCAAGTTGTTCAGCGAAACGTTGGCCATCCAGAGTATAAAGTTTTTCATTCAATAAATCATGAAAAGCCTGTATATCCACTCGTGAAAATTTACTCAGTGCTTCCACCGCCGGAGCAAGAATCTGTTCATGATCTTCTTGTTGCCAATCTAACAAATCAATAATGGCCCAGAATTGTGCATCGTCCATATTATCCGTACGCAGACGAGTTGTTGTTTCGATTCGCAGAGTAGCATCGGGATATTTGGCCTGCAAATTCTGTAAATCAGCAGGTGTAGCGTCACGAAGAGGGATTTCTAATAGGGTAGTCATTATTCAAACGTTTTATCGGCAAATATAACGGAAAATCGCTCACTTGAACACGTCGTTCTCATCGTTCATACTTCATCGTTCATACTTAAACCCCCTTCATACTCAACGCCACCCGCTTTCGCGCATAATCAATTTCCACCACCCGCACCATCACCTGCTGACCCAGTTGCACCACTTCCAACGGGTTGCGTACAAACTGGTTGGACAACTGCGACACGTGGACCAGCCCGCTTTCTTTTACGCCAATATCCACGAAGGCACCGAAGTTGGTGATATTGGTGACAATACCGGGCAACACCATGCCGGGTTGCAGATCGTCGAGGCCGTGGACGTTGCCGAAGGCGAAAGACTGTGCCGCGCCGCGTGGATCGAGGCCCGGTTTTTCGAGTTCTTTCAGAATGTCCTGTAAAGTGGGCAAACCCACGTCGCCCTGCAAATATTTGCGTGGGTCGAGTTGCTGGCGTTTCGCTTTATCCTGCACTAAATCAACTACCTGGCAGCCCAGATCGGCGGCCATGCGCTCCACCAGCGCATAACGTTCCGGGTGGACCGCCGTGTTATCCAGCGGGTTTTTGGCTTCGCGAATCCGCAGGAAACCGGCGCATTGTTCGTAGGCCTTATCGCCCAGACGCGGTACTTTTTTTAAGGCCGCCCGGCTTTTGAACGCCCCGTTTTCGGCGCGGTATTGCACGATATTTTGCGCCAGCGACGGTCCTAAACCGGACACGTAAGTCAGCAGATGTTTGCTGGCCGTGTTTAGGTTGATGCCCACCGCATTCACGCAGCGTTCCACCGTGCGATCCAGGCTTTCTTTCAAAAGCGGCTGATTCACGTCGTGCTGGTATTGGCCCACGCCGATGCTTTTGGGATCAATTTTGACCAGTTCCGCCAGCGGGTCCATCAGGCGGCGACCAATGCTGACGGCTCCACGCACGGTCAGGTCTTCATTGGGAAATTCCTCGCGGGCAGCCTCCGAAGCGGAGTAGATCGAGGCACCCGCCTCGTTCACCGGAAATACCTCGATGGGGCGGGCAAATTTTATTTTTTGCAAAAAATCCATCGTCTCGCGCCCGGCAGTACCGTTGCCGACGCTGATGGCTTCAATGCCGTATTTCTCCACTAAATGTTCGACAACCGATTGACTTTCAAAGACTTGCCGCTGTGGCTCGTGGGGATAAATAACCGTGTTATACAGCAAATTACCACTCCGATCCAGACAAACCACCTTGCAACCGCTGCGAAAACCGGGGTCAATACCCAGCACATTTTTTTCGCCAAGCGGCGCACCCAGCAGCAGTTGGCGCAGATTTTCAGCAAACACGCGAATGGCTTCTATGTCGGCTTTTTCCTTACTGCTGTTCCGAAATTCCGTTTCGATGCCCGGTTGCAGCAGGCGTTTGTAACCGTCTTTGATGGCCTGACGCACCTGATCGGCCGTCTCACCTTGGCCAGTAACAAATTGACGATCAAGGTTTTGCAGAGCCAGTTCCTCGTCGGGCGCGACTGCCACGCGTAGAAAACCCTCTTCTTCGCCCCGGCGCATGGCCAGCAGGCGGTGCGAGGGGCATTTGGCCAACGGCTCGCTCCATTCAAAGTAATCGGAGTATTTTTTACCCGCTTCCTGCTGGCCTTTCACCACCCGCGAAGCGATGATCGCGCCTTTCTCAAACTGCCGCCGGACGCGGTCGCGGGCCACTTTATCCTCGCTGATCCACTCCGCCATGATGTCGCGCGCGCCTTGCAGGGCATCGGCCACCGTCGGCACTTGATCCGTGACATATTGCGCAGCCAGGCCGTCCACCTGGCGGTCGCGCTGGGCAAAAATGCGTTTGGCGAGCGGTTCCAGGCCCCGTTCGATGGCCACGCTGGCGCGGGTCTTACGTTTCGGGCGATAGGGTAGGTAAATATCTTCCAGTTCGGTCAAAGTGAGGGCCGCAAGCACGGCCTGACGGAGTTCGGGTGTGAGTTTGCCTTGCTCTTCCAGACTTTGCAGGATGGCTTCGCGGCGTTTATCCAGTTCCTGATATTTCTTCCAGGCATCCTGAATATCAGCGATTTGCACCTCATCCAGTTCGCCGGTGGCCTCTTTGCGATAGCGGGCGATGAAGGGAATGGTGGCACCGGATTCGAGTAGTTCGAGGGTGGCTTCTACCCGGCGCAGGGGGATGGACAGCGACTGGGCAATGCGTTGGGCGTATAGGGACATACGTAGTTATTGGTTATTAGTTGATTGGTTATTGGTTTAGCAATCAGCACTTTACCTTAATTTTAGGTCAAACTAATGGAAGCCGATTTATCCTGTCAAAGAAGTTTATTTATGAAACAGCCTCTATTAGTGCAAATGGAAATACACTGGCCGCAAAGGTGGCAGTTTGGACGGTTTTTACAGCACTTTTGACCATTCTTCTGCGGGTAAATATTTGACGGTTTCTACAACACACCAAGTTGTTCCACCATATAACCCAAGGCCATAACACTTTTCGTCAGGCTACCGCCCAGGTACATTTGTCCGTCCACTAATTCTGCTTTGCGCTTGGGTAAAGCATCGTAAAAACGCATGGAATCTTCGTGCATGAATTTGAAATTTTTTGTAACAAAATGATTCTTTGTTTAACGCGATATAAATGAAACTTGTGCAAATAAAACACTTTTAGCCCTAATGTTTCATCATGCTATAAAATTATAAAACACCTTGTTGTATTTTCGCCCATTCATTCACATAGCCATGAAGAACGCCTATTAATAATTCATCATTTATAATTCATAATTCCCTTAATACCATGTCCTTCCAGTCAAACCCCCAACTTGAACTCGCTTTCGACTACGTGCGCAACACGCACAAGAATATTTTCCTGACCGGCAAAGCGGGCACCGGCAAAACCACGTTTTTGCACCAACTCAAAACGGAAACGCCCAAACGCATGGTCGTTGTGGCACCCACCGGCGTAGCGGCCATTAATGCGGGCGGTATGACCATTCACTCGTTTTTCCAGTTGCCATTCGGGCCTTTTTTGCCGGGCCTCACCCAGGATGCGTCGCGGCAACGGCGGTTCTCCGGGGAAAAAATACGCCTGATCCAAAGCCTTGATTTACTGGTGATTGACGAAATAAGTATGGTCCGCGCCGACGTGCTGGACGGTATTGACGAGGTGCTGCGCCGTTATAAAGACCGTTACAAACCTTTCGGTGGCGTACAGTTACTGATGATCGGCGACCTGCACCAACTGCCGCCGGTGGTGAAGGATGAGGAGTGGATTTTGCTGCGCGAGCACTACCCGACAATGTACTTTTTTGGTAGTCGTGCCCTGCAAAATACCGACCCGATTGCCATCGAATTGAAGCATATTTACCGGCAGTCCGACACCACTTTTATTGATTTGCTGAATAAAGTGCGCGACAACCAACTGGATGAGGCGGTGCTGGCCACTTTGAATAGCCGCTATATTGCCAATTTTCAGCCCACCGCTGAGGAACCTTACATTACACTCACGTCCCACAATGCGGCCGCGCACCAGATCAACGCCGAAAAACTGGCCTCCATCCAGCAGCCGCTACAGACTTTCAAAGCGGTCATTGAAGGCGATTTTCCGGCTTTTGCTTTTCCCGCCGACGAAAGTTTTGAATGCAAACTAGATGCGCAGGTGATGTTTGTCAAGAACGATGCAGAGCGCGAAAAACGCTATTATAACGGTAAAATTGGTAAAATAACCCGCTTTCGGGAGGGCATTATTTCCGTCCGCTGTCCCGGCGAAACGGAGGATATCGAAGTCATGCCCGCCGAATGGACCAACGTGAAATACACGCTGAATGAGCAAACCAAAGAGGTTGGTGAGGAATTGCTCGGCACTTTCACGCAGTATCCGCTCAAACTCGCCTGGGCCATTACCATCCACAAAAGTCAGGGCCTCACTTTCGAGCGGGCCATCATAGATGCGCAGGCGGCCTTCGCGCACGGGCAGGTGTATGTGGCGTTGAGCCGTTGCAAAAGTTTTGAGGGCATCGTGCTGCGTTCCCGGATCGCGTATTCGAGCGTCAGGACCGACCAGGTGGTGAAAAAATACAGCGACGAAGCCGACAAAAACGCGCCCAATGCGGCTCACCTGACCCAATCGAAGGCGGATTATCAGCAGATGCTGGTGCTGGAATTGTTCGATTTCGGTCGTTTGCGCCGCTATTTTGCGCAGTTGAATCGCCTGTTTCTGGAACATGAAAATACGCTCCATACCGAAGCAGGGCAGCAGATAAAAGATATGGAAACGCTGGCTTCCGAGCAGGTTTTCGCGTTGGCCGAAAAATTTATTCCGCAAATCCGTCAATACTTTGCGCAGGCGATTTTACCCGAAGAGAACGCGGAATTGCAGACGCGGCTCCAAAAAGCAGGGGCCTTTTTTGCCGAAAAACTGGGCAAAGACCTGCTGCCCGCTACCCGAAATGTGCACATTCTGACCGACAATAAGGTGGTGCGTAAAGCCACGCTGGATGCACTGGAAGGGCTAAAAAAAGAGATTTTTATTAAAAATGCTTGTTTTGCGGCTGCACAGACGGGTTTCACGGCGGCCCGCTACCTGCGTACTAAAACGGACGCCGAACTGGATTTCCAGAAAGCGCAAATGGTGGCCCCACCGACGACTGGTTTTGTCGCTGCGCCCAAAGATGTCTCGCACCCGATTTTATTTGTGCGCCTGAAAAAATGGCGTGATGATCTGGCGGCCAATCACGGAGTAGAAGCGTATCAGGTGATGCAAACCCGTACGCTGCTCGAACTGACGCAGTTTATGCCGCTGAATCTGGCCGAAATGAAAAAAATAAAGGGCATCGGCGCAGCTAAAAGCCAGCAATTCGGGTCCGATCTGATCGCAATTATCCAGAACTATTGCAGTGAATATCACATTCCAACGGACCGCCTGACCGGGCTGGATGCACCGCTGGGAAAACCCGCCAAACCTGACACCAAACGGGTGAGCCTGGAAATGTTTCAGGCGGGCAAAACCATTGACGAAATAGCCCAGCAACGCAGTTTCGTGCGCGGTACCATCGAAGGGCATCTGGCGCATTTTGTGGCTCTGGGCGAACTGGATATTTTTACCCTGCTGAATCGGGAAGATGTAGCCGAAATAGAGCAGTTTTTCTTAGAAAATACAGAGGCTTCTAATACAGACGCTAGGACGCATTTCGGCGAGAAATACTCTTATGGCGATTTGCGGTTGGTAAGAAGATATTTGGGTGGGGGAGAGGAGAGCGGCGTGTAAACGGCTGATAGAGTCTATTGTAGCTCCTTATCGGACGGAAAGCCTCGTCTCTTTTGCTATATTCTGCTTTATTCAAAAAAAATACCCCGCCGACGGATAGAACCGCAGACAGGGTATAAATTTTGATAGGAACAGCTAATTTTCGGAGAAAAATCTTGGCCGTGTTGCCTTATCTTAGACTTTGCATTATTAAAAGGTTCAGGCAGCAGTATTGCGACGAATGGACCCAAAAATAGCTGCGGCTATGGCTAATACCAGCAGTAAATGAATGAGACTGCCTACGGTGGAGAAAAAAGCACCAAAAACCCAGCCTGCCAAAAGAATGACGGCGATGATATACAGTATGTTACGCATGGCGTTGATTGTTTTAAAGATGAAAAGAATAGGCCGCAACAACTAATTATCAGGCTGCCGCTGCCTTAATGGATTTTGATTTCTTCGGTTTTTCCTTGGTTATTTTCTTGCGCTGTGTCGCTATGTGCGTTTCTTCTTGTAATTCTTCCAATGCTTTTGCATCGCCACTATTGCGGATGCGCTGGTACTTTTCTGCTAGTTTAGTCAGCTCATCATCACTCAGATTCTCAATGTCAATCATTATATTATTAGCACTGTGCAATTTGTAAATTAATTCATCTAGTTTTAATTGCACGGCTTTGGAATCGCGATTTTGGGCTGATTGTACTAGAAAAATCATTAAAAAGGTAATAATAGTAGTGCCCGTATTAATTACTAATTGCCAGGTATCGGAGTAGCCAAATACTGGTCCCGTAATAGCCCAGATAATTATTAACGAAAACGCTGCTATAAAAGCAATCGGCTTACCGACATAATCAGAGATTTTACGCGCTAATTTCTCGAAATAAGCCTTCAAGTTGCTCATTTATAATGATCGGGTTTAAGTAGTATTAAATGTATTAAAATAGCGCTTTAAGAAAGTTGGTTATCGTTCGCTTGCTGATTAAATAAAAAAAGATGTGCCATTTTAAAATTAAGACGGAACTTTAATAAATTAATTCTATCGAATCCCGATTTGAGGAAATTATTGCCCAATATTTAGAAATCGTTTAGAAATTGTCACCCGCCTGATCATCTTCCAGGGAATCTTTATCCGCGCCCAGGCTGAAATAATCATTCTCTTCGTCCTCTTGTGGTTCCATGTTGGTACCGGCATTGTCCAGTTCTTCATCCGGCATATCCAGGTCTTTACCCGTAGCCGACATCGTACCGGCATATTCGTTCAGGGGCTCTCCATCCAGATCGGTATCGTCGAGGCCCTGATAATTGTCCATTAATTCGTCGTCGCCACCATCCTGATCGAGGTTGGGATCGCCCAGCAGGGTCAAGTCTTCTTCCGTGACATTGGCGGCCGGATCCGATACTTTTGAATCGGGCGCGGCCTGCAATCCCGGCAACACATCCACTAAGTCGTTGGTAGCCAGATCAGGACGTTTTTCTTCACCCAGGTGACTGACTGCTTGGTCGCGTGCGTCCGTCCAGGTAAGGCGCGAAAAATCTTCGACATTCACATTTACTTGTTCCGCATCGCTATTGCCGCTCAGCAGGTCTTCGCTGGCCGGATGGTGCGGATAACCCGGAAAATCCAGGTCCTGATTTTCGCGGTTCGCGTCAGGGTCGTGGGGCGGTTGGTGGAGTTTGTTGGGCGAGGGCTCAGGTTGTTTTGCCATGATCTTTGTTTTTTTGATCGAAAGATTTTAAAAATTCATGCCGCTGACAGGAAAAATGAGGATTTGAGGATGCGAGGATTTGAGTATTCGATCAAAGCACTTGATGGTCAGGTAATTGATCAAGGAACGTGCAAATATTAAGTTGTTTATTGCGTCTTCGTGTTGAGTTGTCATGTCGTAGAGAAACGGAGACATCCACACGAGCCAGGTTATTAGAAATACCCCTTGATCAGGAAATGCTGGATTACCTGGCTTGTGTGGATGTCTGCACTTCGTTGCGACATGACAAACAAGATGGCAGAAAACCTTACAAATTATTTCTTACACGTTCCTAAATACCCGAATCTTCCAATACTCTAATAAACTTAATTATAGTGTACCCAGCCGTTTAACATTCTCTGCAATACGCAACTTTTCCTACATTTGTGCGCCTGCTATTGGGCTGTCACCAAATTTTCTTTTCCTATGCGCACCATCGAAAGTCTGCTCGATGAATACGGCGAAAGCCACCGGAATCCGACCAACAAACTGGTTCACTGGATATGTGTACCCATTATTTTCTTTTCCGTAGTAGGGCTGCTATACAGTATCAAACTAGGCGGACTGATGCTCACGCCGACCTTGCCGCTTAATGTAGCGATGGTCACCTTGCTTTTACTGCTGATTTATTATATCCGGCTGTCACCCACTTTGGCGGCGGGCATGGCGATTTTCGCGTTGTTCTGTTTGTTTTTATGCCAACAAATAGAAAACAGCGGGGCCACACTCTGGCAGGTGAGCCTCACGCTGTTTGTATTAGCCTGGATCGGGCAGTTCTGGGGCCACAAAGTGGAAGGTAAAAAGCCGTCTTTTCTAAAAGATTTGCAGTTTTTATTAATCGGACCAGCCTGGCTGATGAGTTTTATTTATAGAAAGGTCGGAGTGGCTATTTAGAGGCTCTTTTTTTAAGATTATAGGCCAATCCAAAGGTCAAAATCCGGTCGTTTTGCTGCACGGGCTGCACGACTATATTTTCGTGCGTAAAAGTATAGAAGACATTGAACGCCAGCCCTTTCCAGACCGGGAAATCCAGTCCGAGGTCGAATTGGGTACGGTAATTATGGGGATGCTCGAAACCCGGCTGCCAGAAGGCGTCGTAAAATACCCGGACGCGCCGCTCCAGCAAATAAGCCCAGCCGCCGGTGTATAAAGTGCCGCGCCACAGGCTTATTTTTTTATTGCCATTATATTCTGGATAATTATAGAGCGTATTGTCGAAAGTAGTAGATTCCTGCACGGCACTGGCGGAGAATTTTATCACTACTGCCTTTGTTTTAATTGCCTGCCAACTGGCACCTGCACCCACAAAGTAGCGGCTCTTAATTTTACGACGGAAATTACTGGAAATATAACCAATAGCGAAAGGATAAACCCTTTGTTGTGGTCTGAAATACAAGTAGTTGCGACTGAAAATATCGTTGTCGGCTTTCTGACTATAAAATGCCTGGTATAAACTCGAATTCTGGGATTTGAACACCCAGTTTTTGTTCGGGGCCACCAGAAAATCCAGTCGTCCCCGCAAATTCAGTACCTCCAGATTTCCCTGCTGGTAATTGCCCGTAAAAGCAGCCCGCAACTGGAATTTTACGGTGTCGCTTTCATTGATTTGGGCCATTGCATTCCCGCCCGTAAGCAGGAATACAATGGCCATGCACCAGATTTTATAATTCATCATCAGATGCTCAAAAGGATGTTCACAAATTCTTGCGGCTGTACTACAAAAGGCAGATGCGAGGTAGGCAAAGTGTAGGTCTTTTTAATCGTACCGTTATTTTTCACCATCATTTTTTGCAAATCATAGCCGACTGCGCGGTCGTTGGTACTGTGAATATAGTATTTTGGTACGCTGCCAAATTTCGCCGCCGTCAGCACGACCTTTTCGCCCAATGGTTTGGTCGGTTCGGCTTTGTGGTATTTTACCAGTGCATCTTTCATGTATTGTGGGCAATCATCGCAAACGGCCGCCGGAATGACCTCTTTTTTGATGCTCGCCGCGCTGCCGTCGGCGTTGAATTCCAGGGCGGCACCCACCTGGCTCTGAGCATCTTGTTTGGAAAGAGATAATAAATCCTCCCCGTTTCTGGGCAAGTACGCGGATACGTACACCAGTTTGGCAATCTTTTTGGGAAAATGTTCCGCGACTTGCGAGACCACCACGCCAGCCATACTATGGCCCACCAGAATGACTTTTCCGGGCTGCGCATTGATGGCTTTTTCTACCATATCCGTGTAATTTTTCAAGGAAACCGCATTGGCAGGGGTCAGATCAATGCCGTGTGCGGGCAGATTGACCACCACGACATTGCCTTTTTTAGTGAGTTCATTGCGCACAAAACCCCAGGCACTTTCGTCGGCCCAGGCCCCGTGGACCAGCACATAGGTCGGGTAGCGCGCCTTGTCTTTTTCGAGGGCCTTCACGACCAGTTCGGCGGCAGCGGCCCCGCTGTTTTGCTGCTGACCAGTGATCAGATTGCCATCTTTGACCGCATAAGCCGAGAAAGGCGCACCGACTTCAAAGCGGCTGTTCGGCATTTTCCGGGCCTCATCTTCAATACGGAAAGGCTGGATTTTCTGTCCCACATAATTGTCGGCGTACTGTTCTTCACCGGCTGCGAAACCTGTCCAGCGTTTACCATCCACCAGGTATTTGCCGTTGGGCAGTTTGGTTTTCAATAGAATACAAGTGCCGTGGCAAATGGCTGCCGTGGGTTTGCCCGTCTGGTAAAAATTGACGAAAAACTGGTGCAGAGCTGCATTATCAATAAAAGTGTACATCGGTCCCTGACCACCGCAGACAAAAATGGCTTTGTAATCGTCGGGATTAACAGACGATAGTTTCAGCGTGTTTTTGGCCAGGGCCATTTTGGCTTCGTCCTTTTTAAAACCGAGCGAAACGTAATCGAAAGCCGCGTATTTACTGGCATCTTCGGGATCGCTGAATCCGTCGAATTTGATCTCGCCGCCGTCCGGGCTGGCAATATCCACCGTGTAACCCGCTTCCGAAAACACCCAGTAAGGATGCGCCAATTCGGCAAACCAGACGCCGATGGGCCAGCCCGTTTGTTTGCTCACGGACGGATTGGAGGCAATCAGGAGTATCTTGCCACTATTGCCCGCATTGTGTTGCGCCAGCGCAAAATTGGCCGAGAAAAGGAGGATAAAGAGAGATAAAAAGAGTGTTGCTTTTTTCATTGGAAAATGATTTTTTAAAATGGTATAAATCATACGGCAAAGGTGCGGGCTATACTATCTAAATATGGCTATACTACTTGAAAGTGAGATACTTACATCTTGGAAAGTATGGAAATTAACCGACGGGAGCCAGTCTTAGAGGCTGTTTTAAAACCCTGAACGGAGCGGAAAGGCTTGAATTTTGACAGTAGATGAAGATTTATTTTTGGTGCATAGCGGGGACTATTCGCTAAAAATAAAGCAAAATATAATGGCAAAAGGCAGGACTTTACGTCCGATGAGGGGTGTTAAAACAGCCTCTTATCTTTGCCAAAAAAGCAATCCGTCATGCCCGATTTTATTTACAAACACAAAGTGTATTACAACCCGGTGGAGTTCGCGCTCCATTTCATCGGCGGCACCTGGAAAATGCCCATTCTCTGGCGGCTCAACAAGGGCACGATGCGCTACGGCGAATTGAAAAAGACGCTGCCGCATATTTCGGACAAGGTGATCACCACGCAATTGCGCGAATTGGAAGAAAATGGCCTCATCGAAAGGAAAGTGTATGCCGTGGTGCCGCCGAAGACCGAGTACAGCCTGACCGAAAAGGGACTACGAGTCATCCCATTGATCAACCAGATCAGGGATTATGGTCTGGAAATGATGGAAGCAGCAGGTGTGGTGGAAAAATGACCAGGAAGCGCGGCGGCAAGACTTACCTTTGCGCCCCTAAACTGCTCACCTGCTCATGTCCCGTCTTTTTCTCCTGTTTGCATTGTCGTGCGTGGCCCTTACCCGCCTCCATGCCCAATCTTTTCAAGTCCTGTTTCCGGGCGTAACCGGCCAGCCGCTGCTCGATAATTTGTTCGCTCAGTACCGGCCCAATGTGGTGCTGGACTACGCCCACGCCCGCGATACGCTTTTTGCCAAAGTGCTGGCCAAAGATGATGATACTCTGCGTTGTATATATACGGGCCATACTTTATACCTCGATCCTACGCAAGACCCCACGCAATATGTATTTCAGAATGGCGGCCCGAATGGCATGAATACCGAGCACTCTTATCCGCAGAGCAAGGGCGCTACACAGGGTACCAATGCGTACAGTGATATGCACCACCTGTTCCCGACCCGCATCCCGGTCAATGATGCGCGTCTGACCAGTCCTTTCGTGGATATTCCCGATGCGCAGACGCAAAAATGGTTTTTTAAAGACCAGGTAGTATTTACAGCACCCGGTCAAAACCGGGACCTGTACACAGAAACACGCAGCGATGCTTTCGAGCCACGGGAATCGGTAAAAGGTGACATCGCGCGGGCCGTATTTTATTTTTACACGATGTACCGCAATCAGGCGAATGCTGCTGATCCCAACTTCTTCGAGATTCAGCGGCCCACGCTCTGCCAGTGGAATCAGCAGGACCCCGCCGATGCCGCCGAACTGGTCAAAACCTGGCGCATCGCCGCCTATCAGGAAGGCAAACCCAATCCGTATGTAGTGGACTGTACGCTGGCCAATCGCACCTGGTGCCCGAACGTGGCGGCCAGTTGCTCGGTGGGTACGAGCGAAGCTATGCGCAATCCCGGCCTGGGATTGCAGGTGGTGCCGCAACCAATCAGCGGCCCGGCGCAACTGGTGCTGACCGTGCCGTTTGACGGTCAGTTGCGCGGTCGCGTCTGGTCGTTGCAGGGGCAGGAACTGGCGCGTTTCGAGTGGGCCGATGCAGCGGAAGGCACTTTGCGTTTGCCTTTTGAACTGCCGCAGGCTGCCTCCGGCAGCGGTTGGATGGGCTTTTTGCAGGTCCAATTGGATGGGCCAAACGGGCATCGGATGCAGACCATTCCCTTGATTGGCTGGTAGTTAGAGAGACGCAAATGATCTGTTTACAAGACCTCCCAGGTTGCAAAATCCGGGAGGTCTTGTGCTGTAAAAACGTTTGGGCAAGCACCAAAAATGGCCTCGCCCAATTATTTTTTCAAAAATGTTTCATTGTTAAAATATTGATAATCATATATTTAAATTAAAGTGCAAATTATTTACTAAATAATTATGTCAAAATATTTGTTTTTAAACACAACTTGTTTATTTTTGTACTGTAATTTGAAACAAAAACAGCAACACGTACAAAACGAGACAGTTATGGAACTCGAAGTTTTGGAAAGTAAGAAAGGAACAAAAGTCGTCACCGCATCCAACTTTCATGCGGCCCTGAAACTCCCCGTGCGTCAGTACGGTACTCAGGTGCGTCGGTGGATGCGCGATGTGTACGAATTCCCGGATGGTATTCGTCGTCCGCAACTGTACCGCGACTACGCCAAGCGTCCGCGTCCCGGCGAACCGTTGGAGGACTATTATCTCACGCTCGAACTGGCGAAACTCATCGCCCTGCGCACCAACAGCAAACACAAGATGAAATATGCCCGCCTGCTGGATGTGGTGGATCATAACGGACAAATGAACCTTTTTCAGACGGCCGCCTGAAATTGCCATTCTATTAATTGATGAATTATATTCGCCAGATCGCAGATACTGCGGTCTGGCGATTTTTTTGGTACTTTCTTAATCGCCCATTAAACCCAAAGCCATTCTTTTGGTCATAGTAAGCAAATCCGGTAGCCTTGCACTCCACTTTGGTGACGAACAAACCTGCGACAGACGAACAACTCATGGCCCTGCTGCGGGCAGCGCCGACCTTCGAGCGTGGGTTCCGTCAGTTGATGGCCCAGTATCGCGAGCGGCTGTACTGGCATATCCGGCGGTTGGTGCTGGTGCATGAGGATGCCGATGATGTGTTGCAGAATACGTTCATTAAGATTTACCGGGGGGTGTTGCAGTTTGAAGGCAAGTCCAAACTATACACCTGGCTTTACCGCATCGCGACGAATGAGGCCCTGACGCACCTGCAAAGTAAAGCCCGTCATGCTTCGGCTTCTCTGGATGATGCGGCCTCGGTGGCGGCAGGACGATTGCAGGCGGACCCCTGGTTTGATGGGGATGATCTGCAAGTGCGCCTGCAAGCGGCCATAGCGCAACTGCCTGATAAACAACGGCAAGTGTTCAATTTGCGCTACTACGAAGAAATGCCCTACGAAGAAATGTCGGCCCTGCTGGATACTTCGGTGGGTGCTTTGAAAGCCTCTTTTCACCACGCGACGAAGAAGATTGAGGCGGCTTTTCGGGAAAACGAGTAAGAAGTTATGAGGGATGAGTTATAAGTTATGAGTTATAACATTAATCCCATTGACCACATTAATCACATTGTTTTTTAAAAATTATGGAAAATCTGGATGACGAACTGCGCGATCTTTCTCCTTTGCTCCGTGATCTGAAACGGCGGGGCGATGGTATGCGCATCCCGAAAGGTTATTTCGATGATTTCGAGGCGAAGGTCTTCGGGCGACTGGAGGCACACGAGCCACAGACATTTGCCAGTCAACCGGCGCACCAACCCTATAATCTGCTGGGTAAAATGGTGGCCCGCGTATCCTGGCCGGTGGCTACGCAGATGGTGCAGCGGGTATTGCCCCTGCGCCGTCGGGCCGTCCCGGCTTTGATGTCTATGGCGGCGGGATTAGCATTGATAACCGCTGCGGTCTGGTTCTTTCGTTCGCCTGCCGTCGTGCAAACCGCACCCATGCTGGCCCAGGTGACCATGCCCGAACTGAGCGAAGACGATATTGAGAACTATGTGCTGGAAAACGTGCAGGAGTTCGAGGCAGTGGAGTTGGCTTCCCTGCCGCCCGCGGAATTGGGCGACGAGGCGACCCCGGCAGAAGAAACGGTCCCTAAAACGCCGCAACATCGCTCGAAGAGGCAGCAAGCCCTCGACGAGCTGCGTCCCGAAGATTTGGAGAATGCGCTCGAAGGAATGAGCGACGAAGACCTGGAAAAACTAATGTGATTTTTTACCCTAACATTATCAACTACTTATCACGCACCATGCAACGCATCATTTTTCTTGCTTTCCTATTATCCGCTTTTCACGCTGTGGCGCAGGCCCAGCCGGAGGCCAAAGCAGCCGACCGCATCCGTAATTACAGAATAGCCGTCTATAGTGATGTGCTACAACTGACCATAGAAGAGTCCCAGTCATTCTGGCCGATTTTCAATGAATACACCGCCAGCCGGGAAAAACTCCAGCAGCAAACGCGCCCCGACCGCCAACTCGACGCAATGAGCGACGCCGAAGTGGAGGAATATGTGCGTAAATATTTCGATGTGCGGCAGCAGGAAATAAACCTCGAAAAAGACCTAAGTACCCGGCTACGCAAGGTGCTGCCTATGCGTAAGATCGCCAAACTGCCTACCGCCGAACGGGAATTTCGCGAGGGCCTGGTGAAAAAACTACAGGCCCTGCGCGAGCGCAAAACCGAACGCCAGAACCTGCGCCGGGGCAATTGAAGAAAAGGCAAAGGGCAAATAGAAAGAAGCAAAGGGCAAAAAGTAAAAAGGCAAAGGACAAAAGGGCAAGTAGGCTGCTAATGGCCTTTTGCCCTTTGCTTTTTGCCTTTTAATTTTTTTCATTTTTATTGTAACCTCTTTTCCAAACTGGCTGTCAGATGGTTATCAGCAAACAAAAACCTTCTTTCAGTTCACTACACTTCAATTTTATTATGGAAAAGACACTGTCAATTGTATTCATTTTTGGCGTAGTGCCCATTGCCACTTTTTGCATGATCTGGGCCCTGCGTTACCTGCAAAACAAGGAAAACATGGCGATGATCGAACGCGGCATGAATCCTAATGATAAGCCCGTCGCCAACAAGCGACTCAACCCCTCGCAGACCCTGAAAAACGGGTTGATGTTTGTCGGTGCGGGTATTGGGCTGTTGTGTGCTTTATTCGTCACCGAAGGCGTTTTCCCCAACGCTTCCGAAAGTGTGCATACCGGTCTCTTTTTTGCCTTTATCGCTCTCTTTGGCGGGCTCGGTATGCTGGGTTCTTACTTCTACGAGCGCAAAAACCCGCCTACCTACCCGGAACCCTAAGGCGTGGACATTGCACGCATTCCGTACTCCGCATTCCAATCCCCCGTTGCTTCCTCGTGAAGCGTCGGGGGATTTTATTAGCTGGTTATATGCATGGCATACGTTTACAAAACCTTTGGAGGTTTTGCAAACGCCACACGGTTGATGCGTTTGCAAAACTTTAAAGAGTTTTGTAAACGTCTTCCCGAAGACTTTAAGTGACAGCATTTATTATTCGGTGGCTGGTCGGCGCACTTTTAAATCTGTGTTACTTTTTTGTAAACCCTTTGTTTTCAAGGAGAAGGCCAATTAAATTTGAGCAGCATTAACCTATTTCCAGCAGAGAAATACAGTAATGTTATTCACTTTTATAGCGTTTTGAAACCCATCTCATCTCCACATTTATGTCGCTTTTAAGCGCTATTATTCAAAAGTCGGCGCGTCTGAGCGCACGACGTACCGAACGTTCCCTTTCCTTTCCCGCCGAATTACAGCATCGCCAGTTGATAGCCTTGTTGCAAAAAGCCAAAACGACGGCCTTTGGTCGCTACCACGGTTTCCACGAAATTCTCCAGTCCGAAGACGTGTTTCGGGCTTTTCTCCGGCAAGTGCCCGCTACTGACTACCACGCTTTTTATGATCGCTGGTGGTCGCAGGCCCATCTTTCCGATACGCCGGATGTGTGCTGGCCGGGTCAGGTGCCCTATTTCGCCCTGTCCAGCGGCACCAGTCAGGCCAGCACGAAGTATATTCCGGTCACCGACGATATGCTGCATATCATGAAACGCGGTGCCCGACGGATGTTTGCCGATATGAGCCGCCTCGATCTGCCGGCCAGCCACCTCACCCGGAAAATGCTCATGATCGGTTCCTGTACGCAGTTGCGCCGCGAAAGACAGCATTGGTCGGGCGACTTGTCCGGCATTATCGGCCTGAATCGTCCGCGCTGGATGGAGCGTTATTACTCGCCGGGTCGCGACATTACGGACTTACCCGAATGGAGTCAACGCATCGAACGTATTGCCGAGGCAGCGCCCACCTGGGATGTCGGTTCAGCGGTGAGCAACCCGATGTGGATGCAATTGATCCTCGAAAGAATTATTGAAAAATATGGCCTGCGCAATATCCATGAGTTATGGCCCAATTTTTCCGTAATGGTGCATGGCGGGGTCTTTTTCGAGCCTTATCGCCCGACTTTCCAGCAATTGCTGGGCAAACCTGTGCATTACATGGACAGTTATATGGCTTCGGAAGGTTTTTTTGCTTATCAAAAAGACTTTGCCAATCCTTCCATGCGGCTGCTGATGCAAGCCGGTATTTTCTATGAGTTTGTGCCATTTACCGAAAAAAACTTCGACGACAACGGTGATTTGCGCAGCGAATACCCAGAAAGTGTGCCCCTCGAACAAGTGCGGGAAGGCGTGAATTATGCCCTGCTCCTCAGCACCTGCGCCGGGGCCTGGCGTTATTTGCTGGGCGATACGGTGCAATTTACGGATCCAACATTTGCCAATATTCGTCTGACGGGCCGCACCAAACAGTTTCTTTCGGTCTGCGGAGAGCACCTTTCCATTGATAATCTGAATGATGCAGTACACCAGGCCGACATGGAGTTACACGCCGGCGTACGTGAATTTACAGTAGCGGGCGTGCGCGAAAACGGGCATTGGGAACACCACTGGTATGTTGCCTGTGAAAATCCGTTGGTGAGTGAGACTGCCTTTGCGCAGGCGGTAGATGCCGCACTTTGTCGGCTCAATGAAGACTACGCCGTCGAACGCATTTATGCTTTGAAAACGGTGCGGGTGCAGTTTTTGCCAAATTCCAGGTTCCTGGACTGGCTGGCGCAACGGGGAAAAATGAATGGGCAGGCCAAGGTGCCACGCGTATTAAAAGGTAAAATACTAGCCGATTTTACGGCTTTTATAGGCGAGAAACATACGGTTTAATTCATTGAAATCAATTTAGGCTAAATTTTGCGTTGGCTTTCATTTTTAATCCTAATAGAAACTGGATGTCACTGTCTTCTACTTGCTCAGCGATTCTCGGTTTATGAAAAAAGTCACTTTGTTTATCTCTACGTGGGTGTCATGCTGTAAGCATCTGGCCAAGTGGGAGTGAAAATGCTCAATTCTTTCATAGCCAGATGCTTACAGCATGACAGCGAGATAAGTTTAGCATTACAACTTTTTACAAAACGAGAATTGCTGCTACTTGCTTATTGCCTTTTGCAAATTTGCCCCTTGCTTATTTAGTTCTTGGCCGTAATCAACCTCGTTTCGGCTGATTTCCCGAAAATGGTTTCTATGGCTCGTACTTCTGCCTGACGAGCCGGGAAATTGCTGCCCACCAGTTGTGCGATGGTGCTGGCGATTTGTTGCTGATGCAGTTGCATCGGCTGCTTTATTTCTCCCAATGGCGGCGTGGTGGGCCCAATCGCGGCCAGCCAGATTTGGTCAGATCCGCGTATGCCTGCCCGGTGGCGACGCCATTGGCGGGGTGTCTCATAGCCTCGCCCGTGATCCGTGGTGATCAATAGGGTGGTGCGATTGCGGTAGGTCGGGTCGTTTTGCAAAAAATCCCACAGTTCGCCCAGCCATTGGTCGGTTTCCCGCGCTGCATCCAGGTAGCGGTCATAATGTCCGGCGTGGGCGGCTTCATCAGTGTCGCCGAGGGCAATATAGGCAATGCGCGGGTGGTGATTACGCATGTATTCCGTGGCCGCCGCCTGCGTCAAAGCATCGAAACACTCCTTTTTGGGCCAGCGTTTACCGCGTTCCGCTTTCCGTTGTTGATAATAACCAAGCGTAGCCTGCAGCGTTTTTTTAGTGCGGTTTTCATTACCGCTGAATACCGGAAGACAGGCCCTTTTTTCATTTAAAATGGCCGGAAAAGCATCCCAGGAACTAAAAGCGACGACTTTATCACAAAATCCTTTCTTACGGTTCAGGCATTCCAATACGTTCTCATTGGGATTGGCCACTTTTATATTGGTAAAAATACGGGCATCATCGGGTTGGCCAGTAAACATCTCGTTATAACCCGGGTAACTGAACCACATTTTATTGGCCACGTTCACATAATTGCCCAACAGCCGATTGCCATACAATTGCCCTTGCCCGGCGATGGTTGTCCATAAAAATGGGAACAGGCGTTCGCGGCGTTGGGCAGGGGTGACCGCCCAATAACAATCTTTATAAATGGCGGTATCTGGCGTGTAAAGCGGGTCGGAGAGCAACACACTATCGGCTCCCGCAAATATTTCCTGCCAACGAAAACCATCCAACGTAACGATCACGAGGTAGTGCTGCGCGGCGGCTTCCCGTTCGGTTTGGGCGCGATATTGACCGCAAAGCGTGGTAAGGGCTGGTCGTATGTGCGCAAAACGCAATTTATGCGGCTGAAATAACACAGAATAGGGAGACGAAAACGCTTCACCAGAGGCAGCAGGGACTCGTTTTTGCGCAGCCAGCGAATGAAAAAATAAGAGGATGAAGCACAGAGTAGCGTATATTCTCATGTTGTAAAACATTGACCTGGAAGGGAATATGAAAAAAGTGGAAACACGGCCTTGCGCCGAATTCCCACGAAACTGAAACCCATTTTCGTAAAATTGAATCGTAGCTAACTTACCCCGCAAAGGTGCCGGTGAAGCGCAATCCATCTGGAAACTGTGGATTAAGTTTGAATGAACAAAAAGTTATGCCACCTTCTGTCCGATGAACAGGCAATAAGTCCACAGGCCCAGAAAGGCCGGGCGTATTTCGAGGTATTCGGTGCGGAATTTTGACTGCAACAAGGGCAGCAAATGCGCGTCCATCCGCACGTGATTTTTGCCCATCCACCAGCGGAAAAGGCGGCTGGGAGAAGCATGAAAATCTACCAGAGCTATCCGGCCACCGACCGGCAAGTCGTCGTAAGCCGAAGTAATGGCCTTTTCCCAACCGGGATTGAACATACTCAGCGCATACGAAAACAGCACAAAATCAATGGGTTGCGACAGATTGAACGCTTCGGTGGCGTAGGGACGCTCGTACAATTGCACCCGGCGATCATATTTGCGGGTCGGGCGGCTGGCCCGTGCCAGCATATCCGACGATACATCCACGCCGATGAGTTGCAACTGCGGATGCTGTTCCGCCAGCCGTTGCAGGTTGTGTCCGGTGCCGCAGCCCACTTCCAGCAGGGTTTGCTCCTGTGCATCCACGATGGGCAGATGCCGCAAAAGGGCATTCCGACCGAGCAAAAAAGTCCAGCGCGTGGCATCATAGATCGCTGCGTGCCACCGATAGTAGCCGCGTATGGCCGCTGGCTGCGATGAAGAAAGTTCGTGGTTCATCATTATTGAATAGTAGCTATCCAGGTGCTGGCATACGTGCCGACGCGGTCATTCGCCTGCGACCATGCCGCTGCTTCCGAATCAAATACGAGTCGTTCGCGCGCGAAATCCGGCAAAAAATCCAGTTCAAAGGCCGCCGAGCGGAGCAGCACTTTAGCTCCCGGTGCAGCATTATCCAGGATCAATCGCCACTCCTCATCGAGAGCCGGACGCAGATGGGCAGCCAGCCAATCCTGATGATCGAGCAGGATGAAATGTGAGTATTTACCCGGTTTTTGTTGCAAAAAACTACTCAAAGACGTGGTATGGGTACTGATGCGTTGGCAACGTTCTTGCAGGGTAGGGAAGTGTTCGGTACGCAAATAATTGGGGCAGCAAGTCGGTGTGTAGCGGCCATAAAAGTAGAGTTTCCAAAAGTAATTATCCGCCAGCGGCAGTTTCGTAAATACCTGTCGAAAGCACTGGCGCACATAACCCACCATGCCATCGGGAAAATCCGCAGTCGCCAAATGTTGCTGGCTTTTGGGCACGCCGAGCATACTTTGCACCAAATGCTGACTCACCAGCCAGCGCAGAAAACGCCCCAGCAATTGGGGTTCCAACTGCTCGTACCAAATCCATTGCTCGGCCAGATTTTCGGCTTCAAACAATCGTCGCGCCAGACGCACCACATCCGGCTGACTATGCAGCCACTGGCGAATCAGCCAGGCCACGGTGCCACTACTGCCATGCCAGTAAAAAGACGTGCGTAGCCCTTTCCCATTGAAACAGTGGATGTTACGTTCCCAGTAGGGTTGCGAAAAGCGATCTGGCAGCCTTTCCTGCACTATATCGTGGAATATTTCGCGCGTCCGTGGCGAGGCACCCGTGCCCAAAAGATCGAATAAAGCGGCGTGGTCGCCCCCTTCCAGCAGCGCGATTTTCAGATCAAGTAAGGCATTCTGGCGCGGGTTCAAATCCACACAATGGACCTCAGCCGGATCATCGAGCAGGTAGTCGAGCGCATTACAACCCGCGCTGGTGAGCATGATGACCCGACTTTGGGCATTGAGTTGGAGCAGTTGGCGGTCGCAGCGCGGATCCTCCCAACAAGTGTTATAAACAAGATTATTACCATGAATACGCTGAAAAACTTTTTCGCTGATCGTGTGAGCAAGCCCCATACAGTGGTTGTTTTGGGAGGCGAAGGTAGGCGGACACGAAAGCGGAGGAGTTGCCTGGAAGTTATGTAATCATTAATTCCATGTAAAGTATAATGGAATTTTCTGTAAATGATTGATTTTAAGTAAGTTGTACGGTATGCCTTTGGTTCTCTCTCTCTTTAATAGCGGATGTTATACAAGCGATAAAGATTGGCGGGGCAGCGCTCCTGAATATTGGTAGCAAAATGCACAGACACCCCATTGCGGAGGTGCAGCGCACCGTAGCCCGTTCCGGTGCGCTGCACCTCCAAGAGAGGACAGGGGATGGATAGGCTACCAATATTCCGCCGCGCTGCGGCTACCTGAATAGGTGCGATTTTTATAGGAAAGCCCTATGCCGGACGAACAGCCATTCTTGCTTTTGCGGAAAAGGCGTAACTTTGAAGCCAAAAATATCTACCACATGGGCGAATTGCTGTCAAAATTTGAACTTCTGGACGCTATGGGCAAGCAGGAACTGCTTGACTATCTGGACTTTTTGATTTCCAGAAGGAAAAAGAAAAAGGAGAAAAAGTTTGACTACGAGGCTTACCGGAAGAGAATCCTCACGATTAGTACATGGTCTGATGAAGATGTTGCTCCTGTGGAGGAGGCTCGTCAGTTGATTAGGAATTCCTATTAAAACCCTGAATACGTGCCATTTCTTGCGGATAAATACATCATCGTTTTTGTAACCGATTTAGAGGAAAAAAACGTAATTTTGAACTTTAATTCTTCCAAAATATGAATGACTTTATTAATCGTATTACGCTCAACTCTGAAGTTTGCAATGGCAAACCTACCATTCGCAACATGCGGTTTACGGTGGGTCAAATGCTTGAACTGTTGGCATCCGGGATGATGCAGGAAGAAATTTTGGAAGATTATCCTTATATGGAACAGGCTGATATTCAAGCATGTCTGTTATATGCTTAATTTAGAGACGAAAATATTTACAAAATAATAGAATCACTAGAATTTTACGCAACGCATTGCTTTATTGCTAATTTGCTTTTTGCGCATTTGCCTATTTATCCGCCAACACCTCCCGCACTTCTCCCGCCACTTCCAGACCCGCATGGCGACCCACATCTGCAAAAATACGCCGCCCATTTTCCAGTAACTCTACCTCAATGGTCGCCTGCAAACTCTCATTGATTTTGCCCGTCATTTCCCCGGAAATAGGTAAGATCAAAGCCGTACCCGGCGCGTGGCGAGCCAGAATGCGCAGTTCTGCACCGGGATTTTTGAAAATCAGCGTAACCGTATCGGCACCGATTTCCAGATATTTTTTAGCACCGGTATAAGTAGCGAATTTGAACAGCCGCCCTTCCAGCCATAGTCCGCTGATAAAACCCACAAAATGACTGTGTAACCAGGGAATATGCGCCACCGAAGCCATTAACGAGGCTTGGTCGGTCGTGGCAAAGTGATTGGTTTGCATCCACACATAAGCGCGGGGGAATGAACGTCCCCAATCTTTCTCAATGTAGCCCTTGCCGCCGGAAAAATCAACCACACGCTCCGTGCCATCCACCAAATCCCGAACGCGTAAAGAGCCTTCCAACCGATGGTGCATGCTGACCACGCCGTGATTGCACTCCATGAATGGCACGAACGAATACCAGCCCATAATGCCCGGCGCGCCCAGCATTTTAGGCCAGGGCACTGTATTGTGAAAATTAATCTCGCCCGAAGCCTCCGGCAAATCCACGCGCATGTGCGTTGCTGAAAAAAAATTAGGCCCAACTTCCAATGCAAACCGACCCTCGGCGGGCCGAAAATCGGCGGCGGCAAACGGATGATACCCGGCCCGGCAATGCGTCCCATCCATCACTTGCACAAAAGCATGGCGTTCGCCCTCGGCAGACATGGCGATACCGGGAATGAAAGCCATCGCCAGACGCTCGTCGGCGGAAACAATTTTGTAGTACCAACCCTCAAAATAGCGGTTCGTGCGGCCCCAACCATGATATTCGTCGGGATGCCAGGTCGAACGGATGCGTTTTAGAATGTCCATGCACCAAAAACGGTGGGGATTCAGAAAGGTTGGCTACTTTTGCGCGCCTGACTTAGTAAAGCCTGTCAAATCATTCATTCACGCTTTTATTCCACTGAAAAAAATGAGCGCAATCCGCGAAATATTAGCCAGAGAAATTCTCGACAGCCGAGGCAACCCCACCGTAGAGGTGGAAGTATGGACCGAAACCGGTTTCATCGGTCGTGCCGCTGTGCCTTCCGGGGCCAGCACGGGCGTCCACGAAGCCGTCGAACTCCGTGACGATGATGCAGGCCGTTACCTCGGCAAGGGCGTCCGTCAGGCCGTCAAAAACGTCGAACTCATGCTGCGTCCCGAACTGATCGGCCAGGAAGTGACCGACCAGATTCGCATTGATCGCCTGATGATCGAACGCGACGGTACCCGCACCAAGGGCAAAATTGGCGCCAACGCCATCCTCGCCGTGAGTCTCGCCGTGGCCCGCGCCGCCGCCGAAGAACTGGGTCAGCCCCTCTACCGCTATCTCGGCGGGGTGAATGCCCACGTGCTGCCCGTGCCGATGATGAACATCCTGAATGGTGGCAGTCACGCCGATAATGGTATTGATTTTCAAGAGTTTATGGTGATGCCCGTCGGTGCCAACACGTTCAGTGAAGGCTTACGCATGGGCGTGGAAGTGTTCCACCACCTGAAAAAAGTGCTGAAAAGCAAAGGCTACTCGACCAACGTCGGCGACGAAGGCGGGTTTGCCCCGAACATCAAGAACAATGAAGAAGCCATCCAACTGGTGATGACCGCTATCGAAGCCGCTGGCTACCGCCCGCTGGAAGATATTGTGATCGCTCTGGACCCGGCGGCTTCCGAATTTTATGATTCCGAAAAAGGTGAATACGTGTTCAAAAAATCCAGCGGCGACCGCCTGGCTTCCAAAGACATGGTGGCCTACTGGAAAGACTGGTGCAACCGCTACCCGATCTACTCCATCGAAGACGGCCTGGCCGAAGACGACTGGTCGGGCTGGAAACTGATGACCGAAACGCTTGGCCACCGCATCCAACTGGTCGGCGACGATCTTTTTGTGACCAATGTGGAACGCCTGCAACGCGGTATTGACGAAAAAATCGCCAACTCCATCCTCATCAAAGTGAACCAGATCGGTTCGCTCACCGAAACCATTGATGCGGTGAACCTGGCCACTCGTCACGCTTACACGTCCGTCATCAGCCACCGTTCCGGTGAAACGGAAGATACCACTATCGCTGACCTGGCCGTGGCTTTGAACACTGGCCAGATCAAAACGGGTTCCGCCAGCCGCTCCGACCGGGTCGCTAAATACAATCAACTGCTGCGTATTGAAGAAGAATTGGGTGATGCCGCCAGTTATATGGGCAAGGCGATTTTTGGATTGTAAGGAAAATGTAGAGGGGTTGAGCAGGTCGAGATTGTTGAGAAATTGCTCAATTTTGCTCCATGTTCTACTAAATTAATGCATAAATTTGAGTCACTCTGAATCTTCGGGGTGACTCAATTGTTTTATAGCATAAATCTGCATTTTTAAAACGACATACTATCAGAAAATGAACCTTCCACCCTACGCAATCTTTCCTGCAATTGCCGGAGAACATGTGCTATTGCGGCAAATTATTCCCGCAGATATTAAAGATATAGTGGAAATTTCCCGATATGATGGAAAACCTGCCTTCACGGTGCAAGACGCCGTGGAAATGCAGGAAAAAATTAATAAAGACTATCAAAATGGCAACTCCATTCATTGGGGTATTATAGACCAGGCCACCGGTGTAATTGTAGGAACCTGTGGCTACTATCGCGGCCTCGATCAAGGTATCGGCGAAGTGGGTTGTATTTTAAAACCTGACTTTCGTGGGCAAGGTTATATGACGGCGGCTATAAAACTGGCGGCGCATTTTGGCATTACTACAATTGGATTAAATAAAATAGTGGCTATTACTACCACAAGTAATGAAAAGGCTATAAAATTACTGGATAGACTAAATTTTAAAAAGACGGCAGATTTGGAAGATGAGAAGGTGGAATATGAATTTGATGATAACTTAGGAACTTATTAGACTTGTTCATTTTTCGTGCTCTTCTTGTGTCTTCGAAAGGCAAAGCACCATTTATAGATGTGTTGCGATGGACATTGTCTTCCAGAATTGCAATAGACCGGTCGGGAAAACAAGAGCATAGACGGAGTTGTGTCACACGGGTTAACAGCCATGAAAAAAAGCACTAAAACCTTTCACTCCTTTCTCCGACCCAGCAAGGCCGTCGCTACCTGCACCAACACTACCGGCGCGAACCCGGCAAGCAGCACCAAACCCCAAACTTCCCCGCTCAATGCTTCGATAGACAGCACCCGCGCCAGCAACGGCACGAAATACGTCAGTGCCAGGATGCCAACGCAGCCCACGAGTGCCAGCCATACGTAGCGGTTGCGTGTAATTTCATTGGAAAAAAAACTGCGCAACGGCGCGCCGGGTTGGGCCGAATAAAGGTTGAAAACGTGCAGGAGTTGAGCCAGCGATAAGGCGTAAAATACCAGGGTGTTGCCTTCAGTCGCGCTCAGGTCCAGTTCGCGCGTAGCGTACCAGTACACACCCAAAACGGTGACCGTCATGGCCGAGGCATAACCGCCAATGCGTAACCAATCGGCCTGGGACAGCAAAGGCAATTTGGGGTCGCGGGGAGGTTGTTGCATCAGCGTACCATTCTCTTTGCCAACTCCCAAAGCCAGAGCGGGGAATACGTCGGTGACGATATTGATGAATAAAATCTGCAGCGGCAAGAGGGCATTGCCGACCTGGAGAAAACTGGCAAAGGTGACTACTAACACCTCACTTAGGTTGCAGGACAATAGGAAGAGGATGAATTTGCGAATGTTTTCAAAGATTACCCGTCCCTGGGCAACGGCCGCGACGATGGATTTGAAAGAATCGTTTTTCAAAACCATAGTGGCGGTATCGGCGGCAACCTGGGTGCCGCGTTGGCCCATGGCGATACCAATATCGGCCTTTTTCAGGGCAGGCGCGTCGTTGACTCCGTCGCCAGTCATGGCCACGATGTCGCCCCGGCGTTGATAGAGGGCGATTAAGTCCAGTTTCTGTTCGGGGCTGACGCGGGCGAAAACGTGGCAATCAAGCAGTTTATCCTGGACCGCTTTGGCTGGTTTTTTATCCGCTGGCAAGTCTTGGCCGGTCAAAACCAGCGTTTCTTCGGGTTCCACCAAACCGACTTGTTTGGCAATAGTCAGCGCGGTGGCGGGGTGGTCGCCAGTGACCATGATGACTTTGATGCCAGCGTCGCGACAGGTTTGCAGGGAGGCCCGCACCTCCGTGCGAGGCGGGTCGAGAAAGCCAATCAGGCCGAGGTAGGTCAGGTTTTTGCCAACGAATTTTTCACCCGGTTTCGCAGTGGACTCCCGGTAAGCGAAGGCGAGGGTGCGCAGACCCTCGACGGCCATGGCTTCGGATAATTGTTGTTGTTCGTCGCGCTCGTGTTTGTCGAGACCCGAACAAAGCGTCAACACGGCTTCGAGCGCCCCTTTGACGGCGACAAAATGGCCTTTCTGGTGTTTGTGCAGAGTAGCCATAAAGCGCGTGTCCGAACTAAAGGGCTCTTCGGCTTCACGGGGAAATTCCTGTGCTAATTTTCCCAACTCCACTCCGGCGGCTCCCGCAAATTCCAGTAAAGCGATCTCCAGCGGGTCGCCGAGGGCTTTTTTCTTTTTCCCGTCAATGCTGGCATTATTGGTCAATGCAGCCACCCGCGCGAGGGTTAAAAATTCCTCTTGTTTCAATACCGCTGCTTCTCCTTCGGTCACTTTGAGTTTTTTGCCGTCCACTTCGAGCACCAACCGCGCCGCAACGTCTGCCAATTGGATGGTGTGTACTTCGATGCGATTCTCAGTCAGCGTACCCGTTTTGTCGGTGAAAATAACGGTGGTGCCGCCTAAGGTTTCGACCGAAGACAGTTGTTTGATAATGACTTTTTTGCGGGCCAAACGCAGCATTCCGTAGGCCAGTGCAACGGTCGCCACCACCGACATCCCCTCGGGAATAGCCGCGATGGCTAGTGCCACAGCAGTTTTGATGAGTAGGGCTGGCGGCTCGCCGCGCAACCAGCCGACCACCAGGAAAACCACGGCCAAAGCCGCCGTGACCCAGATCAACACCCGCGCCAGGGCATCGAGTTTGGCTTCCAGCGGGGTGGCCGAACGTTTGGCACCCGCGACCAGGTTGGCGATGCGGCCCAGTTCGGTTTTCTGCCCAATGTTGGTGACGATGGCCCGGCCATTGCCAGCAGTCACGGAACTACCTTTGAAAAGACGATTGAATTGATCGCCCAAGGCTGCTTTGGCGGGCGTAGGATCAGTTTTTTTCGCCACTGGCAGCGATTCGCCAGTCAGTGCCGATTCGTCGGTCTGGAGTTGGTTGGTTTCCACGACGTTGGCATCGGCGGCCACCAGATCACCTGCTTCTACTAACAAAATGTCGCCGGGCACGATGGCTTCGGAGGAAATCTCCTGGGCCTTGCCGTCGCGCCACACCCGGGCCGGGGCCACGTCCATATCGCGTAAAGCGGCCATGGACTCCCGGGCGCGCCATTCGAGTACGAAACCCAGCCCGGCATTGAGTAGCAATACCGCCAAAATAGCCCAACCCTCGACCGTGTCGCCGATCAAGAACGACACCGCCCCGGCGGCGACCAGAATCCAGACAATCGCGCCTTTGAATTGTCGCAACAGGATGACCCAAAGGCTGACCTTTTTGGTTTGCTGCAAGGCATTGGCACCGTAGCGTTGTTGGCGTCGATGGGCCTCGGCGGTGCTTAGGCCCTGCGCCGGAGTTACATCGAAAGTTCGGGCTGCTTGTTCGGCAGACAGGGTATGCGGATGCTGGGCTTGGGAAGAAACGGATTTTTTTGCCATAGGAGGCGGAGCGCCACAGATTTTTTTTAATCTATGAAAAATCCGTGCCTTCTATCGAAATCTCAAACAACCCCAGCGAAATGCCCGCATAATGACTGGGCAAAACGGTAAAATCCGTCGGAATAACCACACCTACAAACTGAAATCCGCAGCGTAGGTAATGTTCTTTTAAGCGCAGATTATCGCTCCAGGTATCCAGCCGAACGAATTTTTTGTCCAATATTTTACCATGTTCTTTAGCCCATGCGGTGATGTGCGCCACGAAATTATGGCCCCGAAATTGTGGATTCGTTACAATACGATGCAGATAAACCGCGGGATCGGCATCCTTTTCGCCCCAAATGGCCGGATCGGAATAAGCAGTGACAAAGATGCAGGCGACCTGTCCATTCACCAGAATTTTCCATTGTCGCCCTTCTGCAATTTCACTTTCCACCAGACTACGCTGAAAAGGTAACCAATGTAAGTGCGACACTGCTTTTTGATGCGCAATAGCGGCATCATATAATTCAAAAATGGTTGCGAGGTCGTCGGGGGTGCTATTGAGAATTTCCATAGAATGTTATAATAAAGTGTAACTGTTTAGCAGGTCTAAAAATTCCCGAAGGGAATAGAGAATTATGCTAAACAGTTACAATGAAATTATGAAAAAACGTGTGGCTACCGGTTAGATATGCCACACGTCAACTATAAACAATTTAAGTATTGAAGCCGACCTTATTGCCATTAACACCGATTACTATTCCGATAAAACAGTATCTCATTGCATTTCTTTTGCTGATTGCCCTCCCGATAAAAATCGGAATGTCACATTGCTCCATTTGCTTATTGCAATTTTGCCGATTTTATTTACCCCTTTCTAATCAGCACCACCGCCGCTAAAATTCCCGCAATACTCAACACATGAATCAGATGAAACGATTCGCCATCCAGTAAGCCCCAAAAGACCGCCACCACCGGAATAATATAAGTAGTAGAACTGGCGAATAAGGCCGAGGTGGTTTTAATCAGTTTATATTGGAATAATTGGGCAATGGCCGTACCGAAAACACCTAAAGCGATCAGTGCGAATAATGGCAGCCACTGGATTTGGGAAGGATGATAGGCCGCAATATTAGGCAGAAACGCCAGGAAAAACGCCAATAAACCCGTAAGCGAAACTGTCACCGTGGAAAGTACAAAAGCCGGAATATGCGATAAACGCTGCTTAATCAGGTTAATATTATAACCGTAACAGAGTGTCGCTAAAATAATTAATCCGGCGTGCAGATTAAAAGTAATCGCCGTGCTGGAACGTTCTACGGCTAATAAAATCGCACAGACCAGTCCTAATAACAGGCCAAAAACCTGATTGATTTTATACCCGATTTTAAAGATCAATATAGAAAAAATGAAGGTAAAAACCGGCGTTAATCCATTCAACATAGCGGCCACCGAACTCTGCACCTTTACCTGCGCCAGGCAAAACAAGAATGCCGGAATAAACATCCCCAGCAAAGCCGTCAGCACTACGTAGCCGTATTTATCGCGCGGAATTTTGCGGAAATTACCCACACCAAATGGCAAAAATGCCAGTCCCGCTGCCATCAGGCGAATAGTTGCCGCTTCAAAATAACCAAAACCAGTCAGTCCTTTTTTAATTAAAATAAAACTGCTGCCCCAGATCAGCGACAGCGCCAGCAGGTAAAGCCATTTGGTGAGAGATGGATTTATTTTTATAAAACCGGTGCGTGTCGAAGTGGGAATAGGTTCTATAATATTTGATTGTTTTTCCAGCATAACCATTTGTTATTCAGAGCGTAACGAAAAAACCGAATTTAAAAGTTCCCGTTGTTTTTTCAAAAATAAAAAACCTTTTTAGCGACGATAATCGCGTATGTAATCTGGCACCGGCAACCCCTTCTGTCCGTTTTCGTCGCTCTGCGGTGTTAGCGGCGTGATTTGTAATGGTACTACGCCGGCCCAGACGTTCAGGTTCATATCCGCAGGATCATCGCCTACGCCTTCTGCCCGAAATTTGACGGACGCTTCTTCCATTTCCACGGCGATAAACATCGTTTTTTTCATGTCGCTGACACTCGGCTGGCGTGCATCTTCCCAACGGCCCGGCATAATATGGTGCGTGAATTTTTCAGCCGCCAACCAACGTTCTGCATCCTCTTCTACCAGTCGCGTTTTACCAAAAGCCACGACGGAACGGTAATTCATGGAATGATGAAATACCGAACGCGCCAACACTAATCCGTCCACCAAAGTCACGCTGACACAAACGGGAATTATGCGCGCCATTTGCATAAAAAAATGACTGCCCACCGAGCCGTGTAAATAGAGCGTATTATCCACCCGGCAATAAGCGGTGGGAATAATAAATGGCTGATTATCCAGATTAAAAGCAACCTGGCAAACCAGACCCTCATCTAATATAGCATCGCGGGTAGCCGGATCGAAATCATATCGTTTAGGGTGGTAACGGCTACCCTGAATGCGGGAAGTTTTTGTTTTCATACTTTAAATTGATTATAAGTCTAGCAAATGTGGAGAAGGGGTGTTTAATCAAATACTCGAATACTCATATCTTCAAATACTCAAATTGTTTACGTCATTGGAAAATACCGCTCTTCTATAATTCTTAAATGATGATTCTGATGTCCAATGATTGTAAAAGCAATGGCCAGTACTGGTAATTCCGAATTAAACATTAGCCCGGTGCGATGCAGCGCGGCTTGTTCAAAAGAGTGAAATAAGTACATACTGCTTTCCCGGACGTTGCGTAGTTCCGCTAATATTTCTTCCAGTGAACGCTGATTAGCCCCGGCCATTTCGGCAAAAAGATTCTCATCGAAACCCGGCAAAGGCGTTTGGTCATTACGCGCAAACCGCAGCGCACGGTAAGCAAACACCCGTTCGCAGTCGGTAATATGTTGGAATATATCGCGCAGTGTCCATTTTCCCGGCGCATACACGCGGTCGCCGATGGCGTGAATCTTTTCCAGGTCAAGCGTATCCAGGGCCGTTACACTTTGCTCAAAAGCAGCAGAAAGTTCAATGTCTTCTACTTGATTAATGTAGGTATCGAAATAACTGGGGTTACGCGGCACGTCGGATTTTTTCATGGAAGCATTGTTTTTGATGGGTGCATTTCAAATCTTCGTTTTCGCCAAACCTGTAAGGTTTCAAAAAACCTTGTAGGTTTAGATGGGTACGAAAGTTTGAAATGCACCCTTTTTGATGCCACAAAATTAACGCAATCTTGGACTACCAAAATCAGCCGGTTTTTAAATAACAGGTAGTCCGGTAAATAAAATGAAATTATCCAACTCTACCTTTGAAACGCTCTGGCACTCATTCATCATTATTCATTCATCATTGTAAATAATGCTTCCTTATTCCACTCTGCTCGCCATTGACAAAGCCGCCAAAACACCCATATTTCTGCAAATCGCGGGTGCATTGACCGAAAATATCCGGCGGGGCACCATCGCTGTGGGCGCGCAGCTACCCGGAACCCGGACAATGGCGGAGTTGCTGGCCGTGCATCGGAAAACGGTGGTGGCGGCCTACGACGAATTGCTGGCCCAAGGCTGGCTGGAAACCCAGAATTCGCGCGGCACTTTCGTCAGCCAGAAACTGCCGGACATCCAGCCAGTGCCGCTCAAAAAGAACCTCGTTTCACCGCCTGCCGACGCGCCGGAAAAAGCCGGGTTTCGTTTCCAGCCCAATCCGCTACTGGCTTTGCCGCTGGTCAAAAGTTCCAATGCGCTGGCGTTCAATGATGGTTTTCCCGACGTGCGGATCGCTCCCTGGGACGCGCTGAGCCGGGCTTATCGGACGACTTTGCGCCAGGGTTTTCGCAAAAATCTGCTGTTTTATGGCGAAACGACCGGTGAGCCTTCGCTCCGTACTGCCGTGACCGACTACCTCCGCGAAAGTCGTGGATTGCCCATTACTATTGATAATGTGCTGATTACGCGGGGTACCATGATGGCGATCCACCTGGCGGTGCAGTGTATTGTGCAGCCCGGCGAGGTGGTGGTGGTCGGGGAGGTGTCTTATACGTCCTGCAACCTGATTATCCGGCAGGGTGGTGCCAACCTGCTGACCGTGCCCGTGGATGAGTACGGCATAGATGTGGAGGCCATTGCGCAACTGTGCCGGAAAATGCCGGTGCGCATGGTCTATGTCACGCCGCACCACCAGCATCCCACCACGGTGATTATGCCCGCCGAACGCCGTTTGCGTCTGCTGCAATTGGCCCGGCAGTATGGTTTTTGCATTCTGGAAGACGATTATGACTACGATTTTCACTATAATAGCAGCCCGATTTTACCGCTGGCGGCGGCGGACGCCGGGCGAAATGTGGTGTATGTCGGGTCGTTGAGCAAGGTATTTTCTCCGGCTCTTCGCGTGGGTTATGTGGTGGCTCCGGCGGAAGTGATCGAGGCGATGGCCAACCTCCGGCGCATCATTGACCGGCAGGGCGATAATTTGTTAGAAGCAGCGGTGGCGGTACTTTTTCGGGACGGCGAAATGCGTCGGCATTTGAAAAAAGCCCAGAAAATCTATCACCACCGCCGCGACTTGTTTTGTGAAATGCTAAAAACCGAACTGGGCGACGCCGTCGAATTTTCCAAACCGACCGGCGGATTGGCGGTGTGGGCCAAGTTTGACCGCACATTTCTACTGTCGGAAGTAGCCCGTAAAAGCCGCGAAAAAGGCCTGTGGATTTCCGATGGACTGCATTACAGCCCCACTTTGAATGCTACGCGGCTGGGTTTTGCCGCCGTCAATGAAGCGGAAATTGAAAAGGGAATGGGGATACTGAAAAGTGTGTTGAAATAGTGGTAACGTCGAACCCCGTTCGACGCTTTAAATTGATATTATAAAAAAGCCGAACGGGGTTCGGCGGTACGTTCATCAGCGGTACGTTCAAATTTTATAGTTCGCACGGATCATTTTAAAAAACCAGGTATCCGGTAATAATCTCTTGATAGAGAGCAACATAGGGGCCGGGCTACCCACCGGATAGCGCATTTTGTCGCTATTATCATTGGCGGCCTGGACGATGGTTTTGGCCACTTTTTCCGGATTTTCGGCATTTTTCATGGCTTCATCGGCGGCTTTTTCAAATTTGGCCAGATAATCATCGTAGGCAGAGTCATCGGCTGGTTTGACGAAGTGTCGGCTGGTGCCCGTAAATTCCGTTTTGATGAGGCCCGGCTCGATCAGTTTCAACTGAATCTGAAACGGCCGCAACTCGTAGTGCAGCGATTCCGTGAAACCTTCCACCGCCCATTTGCTCGCATGATAAATGCTGTACAGCGGAAACGCCAGCCGTCCGCCCATCGAGGCGATCTGGATGATTTTGCCGCCACCTTGCGTCCGCATCAGCCGGATAGCCTCGCGGGTGACGCGCATCAGGCCGAACACATTGGTATCGAATTGTTTCTTAATATCATCGTCGCTCATGGCTTCAAATACGCCATCCAGTCCATAGCCAGCATTATTGACGACCACATCCACCCGTCCGAAGTCGTTTTTGGCAGCCGAAATGGCCTGGCGAATACTGTCATTGTCTGTTACATCAAGAGCATAAAGCCGTACATTGAGCAGCGCAGCAAAAGATTTTTCCTTTTCGGGGCTGCGCATGGTGGCGGCTACATTCCAGCCTTGTCTGGCAAATTCAAGGACAGCGGCTTTGCCAATTCCGCTCGATGTGCCGGTAATGAGAACTGTTTTTGTCATTGGAAAATAAATTTTTTCTTGTGCGGCACAAAGGTAAAACATACTTTTGCAACTATAAACCATGAACCATAGTTCATACTTCAAATAAGTTTTTCGGGACGCTATGCTGCTGATCACTCAATTGTCAAAAAAAACGAATATACCCGTCCATACCATCCGGTATTACGAGCGGTATGGCTTGCTGGAAGGGAAAAAAGATGCGGCGGTGAAATCCAATAATTACACCTGGTACGACGATACGGTGGTGGAAAAACTGGAACTGGTGAAAGAGGCCAAAGAGGTCGGCTTCACGCTGGCGGAGATCAAGGAATTGCTCGACGCCTGGCACAGCAATCAACTGTCGGTAGAGGAGAAAAAACAGGTTTTAACCAACAAAATCAAGGAGATAGACGAGAAGATCGTCCATTTGAAGGAGGTCAAGAAACTACTTTTGGAAGGAATAAAAGACGTGGAAGATTTGAAGTGTTGAGGCGGATATAGGATCAGAAAACCGTGCTTACGTCCAATTCCAGATCGGACAGCACTGCTGATTTTATAGTTCCTTCCTCTGCTGCAAACGACACCAAACGGTAACGGTCATTTTCCATTTGATAGACTTCAATGCTGCGGGCCTGCGGGTCCACAATCCAGTATTCGCGGACGGCAAACTGTTCGTAAATGTCTTTTTTGATACCCCGGTCTTTGGCAGCCGTGCCTTTGGAGAGGATTTCGATAACTAGATCGGGTGCGCCAACGATGCCATTATTTTCACGGATAACGAAATTACGTTCGTGGCTCACGAACAAAATATCGGGTTGAATACCTGCATTGTATTCATCTAAATAAACATCATAAGGGGCATGAAAAAATCGACCAACTTTTTTTTGAAGGTTGTATATGCCCAATTGGACAAAAAGATTGCCTGAGGCTGTTTGATGCGGGGTATTAGGGGATGATCGTCTCACGATTTCGCCGTTTAGGAGTTCATAAATACCAGTATCCCCATCTGGAATGTCCAATTCCAAAAGATCGGCGTACGTCGCTTTTTTTGACAAAACTTCCATAACTAAATTAGTTACTGGTTATCAGTTATTGGTGAATGGTAGCGGCATGCAAAAATACGGAATCCTGCGCCGAAACACGATTTTCTCCTTTCGGAAAAATATCTTTGCCCCCACTGCCAATGCCAGCGCACACGTTACACCGCATCCATAAGTTTACAGTTCATACTTCATCGTTAAAAACGCCTTGACAGCCGGAAAAATACTGCTTACCCGCGAACGTTTTGCCCTCACCATCGAGCGCCTCTGCCACCAGCTGCTGGAAGACTGGGGCGACTTCCAGGATGCCTGTATTATTGGTATTCAGCCGCGCGGCACGATGGTCGCCCAACGCGTCCACGCCCGGCTGACGGAGTTGCTGGAGCAAAGAAAAATTGATTTCGGCAAGCTGGACATCACGTTCTACCGCGACGATTTTCGGATGGACAGCGGCCCGCTGGTACCCCACCCGAACGATATTCCGTTCATTGTGGCGGGCAAAAAGGTACTGCTCGTGGACGATGTGCTTTACACCGGACGCACGATTTCGGCGGCTTTGGCGGCTTTGCAGCATTACGGTCGTCCGCAGGCCGTGGAGTTGCTGGTGCTGGTGGATCGCCGTTTCAATCGTCAGCTGCCCATTCAGGCCGATTATACGGGCATCAGTGTGGATGCTGTGGACGAAGCCTACATCAAGGTACGCTGGCAGGAAATTCACGGGGACGACGAAATATTGTTGTTTGCTTATAAACCATAATGCAATAAGCAAAAAAGGCAATAGGCAAAAAAGCAAGTTTGATCGTTTTGCCCCTTGTTTTTTGCCCTTTTGCTTATTGCCCTTTGCAAATTTGCTCTTTATATGAAACGCCTCTCCACCCGCCACCTCATTGGCATCAAAAATATCACCGAAAACGACATCCAGCTCCTTTTCGAGACGGCGGACAATTTTAAGGAGGTCATCAACCGGCCTATCAAAAAAGTCCCCAGTCTGCGCGATATTACCGTGGCCAATCTCTTCTTCGAGAGCAGCACCCGCACCCGCGTCTCCTTCGAACTGGCCGAACGCCGCCTGAGTGCCGACATCGTGAATTTTACCGCCTCCAGCAGCAGCGTGAGCAAGGGCGAGACCCTCCTGGACACCGTGAACAACATCCTGGCCATGAAGGTGGATATGGTGGTGATGCGCCACCCCGCGCCCGGTGCCTGCGTGTATCTCGCCAGCCGCATTCCGGCCAATATCATCAATGCCGGCGACGGCACCCACGAGCACCCCACGCAGGCCTTGCTCGATGCCTTTTCCATCCGCGAAAAACTGGGCGATCTGGCGGGTAAAAAGGTAGCTATCATCGGCGATATTCTGCATAGCCGGGTGGCCCTGAGCAACGTGTTTTGTCTGCAAAAACTCGGCGCGAAAGTGCGCGTCTGTGGCCCGCCGACGCTCATCCCGAAACACTACGCCGAACTGGGCGTGGAAGTCAGCCATGATGTGCGCGACACGCTCCGCTGGTGCGACGTGGCCAACGTGCTGCGCATCCAACTCGAACGCCAGGACATCAAGTATTTCCCTAGTCTGCGCGAGTATCACCAGTATTTTGGCATCACTGGACAGATGCTGCGCGAACTCGACCGTGAGATCGTCATCATGCACCCCGGCCCGATCAATCGCGGTGTGGAACTTACCTCCGATGTGGCCGATGGCCCGCACAATATTATTCTGCAACAGGTGGAAAATGGTGTGGCGGTACGCATGGCGGTGTTGTATTTGTTGGGGGGGGGAGGGTGAGGGGAGGTATCCCGCACTGCCATACGGAAGGGTCGAAAAATTTTCGTCTAAAAAATGGACGAACCGGGTGTTTTTTGTTTGAAAATACTGCACTGCCATCTATTGCGCTATGCGCTTGCAACGAGCGGCAGTGCAGGGCTTAGGCGCAATGCGGGTTTTCACTTAGCCGTTCGTTGCGGGAGTGCATAAGTTCTGCGTCATATAGTAAAAACTTAAAATGGACAATACTTTGAAATTGACTTACCTAATATTCATATTAACTCTAACCTTTTCCTGTGCTGAAAACAAAAAAGCCGAAAGGAAAACCAACAATTTCGAAATTATAAGTACTTCAAAGACTGATACTCTAAAATTCACCTCAGGAATTCGCTTTATCTTTCAAGACAGCAAAGGAAATTTTTGGTTTGGAAGTCTTCAAGAAGGGGTTGCTATTTATAATGGCAAGTCATTTATTTACTTTAATAATAATGACGGGCTGACTGACAACCAAATCCACTCAATTCAAGAAGACAAAGAAGGCGTTATTTGGTTTAACACTCAAAATGGAGTGAGTAGTTACGATGGCAAGACTATTAAAAACCGAACTAAAATAGAAGAAGCAGTTCCGCAAGGTGAATGGATGAAATCCGGAAATGATCTATGGTTTGAAGCTGGAACTAAAGAAGGGGTTTTTAGATATGATGGTCAAAAAATAAATTATTTAGCCTTTCCTTCCCATAAATCCATTAACACTAATGATAATTTATTTGCTGTAACGAGTCTTTCAAAAGGGAAAAACAATATGATTTGGATAAGCACCTATGCAGGGATTTTTGGCTATAATGGGAGTGACTTTACAGTCATTAATGATGAAACCTTAGGATTAGATAGAAGTACTGAACCTCTTCATATAAGAAGCCTTCTCGAAGACTCTAATGGCAGACTTTGGATTGGGAATAATGGAATTGGTGTATTACTAAAAGAAGGTAATTCAATAATTAATTTTTCTGAAGAGAACAACTTGATACACCCTGCAAGCGGAAAGAAAGGAGACAAGTCACTTCCTGGTACACTTGAACACGTTTTTACAATCGCAGAAGATAGTCAAGGGAATATTTGGTTTGGAGATAGAGATGCAGGAATTTGGAAATATGATGGCGAGACTATGGAAAATTACACAAAGAAGGATGGACTGACAAATGATTTTGTTCTCTCAATTTACGAAGATAATAATGAGAAATTGTGGTTTGGAATGGCAGATGGGAATGTATATCTGTTCAATGGGAAAACATTTGAAAAACAATTCTAAATAGGAATACGAACGCAGAACAATGTATATGCGATAATGCTCTCTAAGCGGTCGCACTCCGCATATACTAACCGTTCTGTGAAATCAAAAAAAGGCATCCGTTCTTCGTTTAAACAAAAGGAAATAAAGATAAAAAACGAAAAATATCAAATACAATGATTGAGAATGTAATAATATAATACTTAACTTTGTCACAATATAAAAAGTACGACAAAACTTTCGTAAATTAACAAGTTAGTGGCAACCTTGACGAACGACACTGCAAACTTAAACAGACAATAAAATCAATAAGATATGGATTCAATATCACCAAACATTTTCGTAAAAGACATCAATAAGACCATTGACTTTTACAAACAATTAGGATTTAACGTTGTTACGACAGTTCCCGAACAAGGCGACATTGTTTGGGCAATGATGACTTGCGGAAACGTAACTTTTATGTTTCAGACTTTTGAAAGTTTAGGCAATGACTTGCCAATGATTTCAAGACAAAACGGTGGCTCATTGCTTTTGTATATTCAGACAACTGAAATCAGAAAATTCTTTGACCAAATAAAAGACAACGTAAAAGTGGTTAAAGGACTTGAAAAAACATTTTACAGTGCGACAGAATTTTCAATAGAAGATAATAACGGTTATTTGCTGACTTTTGCCGAAGATGAAAAATAAGAATAACATAAAACTTCCGCTGACGGACATTGAAAAAGCAAATTTGAGAAAGAATAAAATCAAAATTGCTAACATTCTTGACTTCGCAACTGACGAATTGGAAGTGTTGTTAAACTCTACGACTGAACGAGCAAAAGAAATTTATGCGTTAGCAGAATTTCAAACCGTTCCGTCAGTCGGAATAAAGTTTGCAGAAGACCTTGTTTTCTTAGGTTATTATTCACTCAACGAACTAAAACAAAAAGACGGTGCTAAACTCACAGACGAATACGAACAGAAAAAAGGTTATTGGATTGACCCTTGCGTTGAAGACCAATTTAGATTAATCGTGAATTTTGCAAACACAAATGACACGAAAAAAACGTGGTGGGACTTTACCGAAGAACGAAAAATGTTTCGCACTGAAAACGGTTATCCAAAAAGCAGACCTCAAAAAGCGTGGTATGAAACATTAGGATATGAACGAAAAGACAATAAAGGCAGCCACTAACAAGGTATTGCCAAAATTGGGGCAGGTGTGCTAAATTTGAGCATTGGAATCCTAATCAACATTTGTACTAAATTGAACATTTGTGCTTTGAGTGCCCCAACTTCGGCAATACCCAAACCGTTAACGGTAATTGCAAACATACTTACACCAAACCATACGTGACTTAAGTGACAAATGAAAATTTAACAACTAAGCAAATGATTAAAAAATATTCAGTTTTGATATGCCTGGTCATTTCTGTGGTTTTAATAGTAATCGCAACCTTGGTTTACCCTGGCGGTTCATTGCTAAACAAAAATTCCATAGGGTTTGACTGGTCTAAAAATTTTATAAGTAATCTATTTGCGGCAAAAGCCATCAATGGGTCATTCAACGCCTCCAGAATTTGGGCAATAAGTGGGACGGTGTTACACTCGATTGGTTTTGGAATATTTTTTATCAATATGTCAAAAAAAATTCCTTCAAGGCATGCTGCCACTGTCTTAAAAGTTGTAGGTGTTGCCACCTTACTATTTAACTTCTTAGTCGCAACGCCCCTGCACGACATAATGGTAACAATATCAAGCACTTTGTCTTTGATTGGTTTGTTTTATATTACTGTATTTATCCTAAAGACAAAGCTCCATTTATTGAAAATCTTCTGTATTATTTGCTTATTGGCTTTTTACTATACTTTGTATTTATATGGCTCAGGCAATTGGGGATTATTAGCCATCATGCAGAAGGTTTCTTTCATTATTTTAATGTTATTAATTTTAGGGTTAGAGTATTTTACCAAACAGGAAGACTTTAAACAAATTAAACCAGCCGAACAAAAAATGCAGGCAACGAACCGCTAACATTGCGTAGAGCAACAATGCCTCCTAAATGTCGGCACTGTGTCTCCACCTCCGTTTACTGAAATTTAAACTAAAAAGCATAAATAAAGAAACCCATAATAACATAAAATTCACATTAGCGTCAAAGCGAGTTTCAAAATCTGCTCTATTTCCGCATTAAAATCAATCAAAATAGCCGAAAAACACTTCGATTCGACTGGGTATCCAGATTTGGGAAAATGGGAACGTATTGCTCACTCATTCCTTAACGACAACCAATTTGAAAAGAATTACAAGCAAATTTTATTTAGCCAGCATTGTACGGTAGCGACTAAAAAGCAACAAACATTCATTAGGGTTGTTGTGATGTAACTTGCTGATAATCAATTGCCATGTTTTTTACCCAACTTGGAGATTCTATCGTTTCTAGCGAAGACACTATAAATTGGCTCTCCTATCAGTATGGCAAATTTTGACAAGTCGTTGATTATC
>JANPIV010000052.1:0-19939 GCA_031425155.1 Saprospirales bacterium
GTTCCGGTATTTTTTTCAATGAAAAAATACCGGAACCCATGCCACGACTCACCTTTAACGAACTGACGTTACATAAAGCCTGATCGAGCCCTTTTAGATTTCTCTAAACTTTTTCCCTCATTTTATAATGCACATCCGGCAACGCCCGCAGCAATTCTGCCGCTTTTTCGGGGGTAATATCGCGCTGCGGGGCGGCCAGCATTTCGTAGCCGACCATGAATTTTTTCACCGTGGCCGAGCGCAGTAAAGGTGGATAAAAAACGGTGTGCCAATGCCATTCGGGGTGCAGTTCGCCGTCGGTAGGTGCCTGATGAATGCCCGCTGAGTAAGGAAACGAAACCTGAAAAAGGTTGTCGTAGCGAATGGTAAGTTGGCGATACGCTGCCGCAAAAGCCCGGCTTTCTTCTTCCGTCATTTCGGTAATATTGGCCATCGGACGTTTGGGAACGATCATCGCCTCAAAAGGCCACACCGCCCAAAAAGGTACCAGGACCACAAAGTGTTCATTTTCAAAGAGAATGCGCTCCTGTTTTTCCTGCTCCTGAGCCAAATAGTCGGCCAGCAGTGTGCGGCCATTGGTTTTGAAATACTGGGCCTGAAAGTGCTGTTTTTTCAGCGGCTCTTCCGGGATGGTGTACTGCGCCCAGATCTGACCGTGCGGATGCGGATTGGAACAGCCCATAATCGCGCCTTTATTCTCAAAAATCTGCACATGTTGCACGTAGGGCAAATTACCCAGTTCCGCGTATTCTTCCTGCCAAAGTTTTACGACCAAATACACCGCTTCTTCCTCCATTTCGGGGATGGTCAGGTCGTGGCGGGGCGAAAAGCAGACGACTTTGCAGATGCCCGGCTCAGCGACGGCTTGCAGCAGTCCCTCCGTCTGTACAGCGGGGGCGACTTCCGGCAACAGGGCCGAAAAATCATTGGTGAAAGCAAAGACATCCAGATAATTAGGGGTCTCTTCGCCGTTCGCGCGCACGTTGCCTGGGCAGAGGTAGCAGGCCGGATCATAAGCCGGGCGATTCTCAGGAGGTGGCGGTTCTACTTGCCCTTGCCACGGCCGTTTAGCACGATGCGGCGATACCAACACCCACTCGCCCGTGAGTGGGTTGTAGCGACGATGGGGAACCTCGGGGAAAAAAGATAACATAAGTATGAACTATGATGTATGAAATAGGAACGATGAAGTATAATAGATTTGTTGCAGCATTGACCATTAGAGATTAATTCTTCCTCGATCTTTTGTCATTCAGAGCGTAGCGATGAATCTGAGGCTTGAAAAGCCTTTTTACTATAATTTTTAAAATAATCAGATTCATCGGCTTCGCCTCTGAATGACACAACATTAGTGGGACTTCTATAACATCAGTGCAACAAACCTAATATATGAACTATAAACTATTCCCGATGAACTAAGATGTTTATCAAAACAAACATTATGCTCTCAAACTTCATAGTTCATACATCATAGTTCATCGTTCTAAATTAACCTTCCGTATTATTGGGCTTTTGTTGCCCACCCCGATTATCTGGCCGCCGTTGTTTTGGACGATTAGACGGTCCACGCGACGAAGAGGATTTTTTGCGGTCACCACCACCATAGCTATTGCGAGAGCCATCCCGACGGGGAGCCGCACCCGTATAAGCCGGGGCCTCCCCAAATTGGGCGGGTACGGGCAGTTTTTCTACCTCTTTGCCGATCAATTGTTCAATCTTTTTGAACCGCAGTTGATCCATCTGATTGATGAGCGTCAGTGCTTCGCCTTTGCGGGCAGCCCGCGCAGTACGCCCTATCCGGTGGACATAGTCTTCGGCATCGCGCGGCACATCATAATTGATGACCATATCTATGCCGTCCACATCAATGCCGCGACTGACCACATCGGTGGCGACCAGCACGTCTATTTTGCGGTTGCGGAAATCCATCATGACCTGTTCGCGCTGGTCTTGTTCCAGGTCGCTGCTCATCAGGCCGACCGATAATTGGCGCGCCCGGAGTTTTTGGTACAACTGGCTCACCGACTGTTTGGAAGAACCAAACACGAGGATGCGCTGTCCCACTTTGTCTTTCAGCAAATCCACAATCAGGGGCAGTTTTTGCCGGTCGTCCACCACATAAGCACTTTGGGTCACCCCCTCGGCAGGTTTGGAAAGCGCAATACTGACCATCGCCGGATCATGCAAAAGGGACTTGGAAAGGCGTAACACCGTTGGCGGCATCGTAGCCGAAAAAAGCAGGCTTTGGCGTTTGGGATTCAGCGTGTCGAATATTTTCAGCAGATCGGGTTGGAAGCCCATATCCAGCATCCGGTCGGCCTCATCGAGCACCAGAAAACGGAGCCGTTTGAAGTTGACATAGCCCAATTGGATGTGGGCAATCAGTCGGCCCGGCGTAGCGATAATGATGTCGGCGCCGCCGGTGAGGGCCGTGCGTTCCTGATTGAAACTCTTGCCATCGCCGCCGCCGTAGATCGCCATCGCCGATACGCCGCTGAAATACGAGTAGGCTTCGATCACTTTTTCGATCTGGATAGCCAGCTCGCGGGTGGGCACGACGATAAGGGCCTGATTGAAGTTGGCCTCGTTCGATTCAATGATTTTGTGAATGATGGGCAGTACAAAGGCTGCCGTTTTGCCAGTGCCGGTTTGGGCAACCCCGATCACGTCTTTGCCAGCCAGAATAAGGGGGATGGTTTGCGCCTGAATGGGAGTGGCGGTCGTAAAGTTAAGCGCGTCTATGCCGTCCAACAGGTCGGGATGAAGGCCAAATTCAGAAAAATCCAAGTGGATATAGTTTATACAATGCTAAAAAAATAAATTGCTGCGCAAAGATATGCCGTTTCACCTGAAAAACAGCAGGTGCAAGGACGGAAAACGGAAAAAGGCTGCCCGCATAGTCGCTTTTTGATGAACCGGGCGTTTCTATGTGGCGCAACGAAGAGCGAAAGCAAGGCGCAGCCACGATGAATAAATAACCTATGGCCGTTTTTAGTAGAAACAGACAACAGGATTTAATAAAAACAACCAATTACGCCGATATTCAGGCTCTTTTATCCGACTACGAAGACGCTACTTTCTACTCCGGTTATTGCATCAAATACCCCGGCGATTATAATAGCCTGCTCGAGCAACTCAATTCGGAACGTATGCAAAAGTTTGTGGAAGTCTCCTGCCGCGATTTTCGGGGCGGCTGGAAAGCATACAACAAAAAGACGCTGGAAAATTTTGTGCTGGAAGACTAATGTACTTCTAGAGGATGCGAGTACTTGAGTATTCGATCAATCACGTGATTATCAGGTTTTACAAGTCTTTTACATTGTTTTACAGGCATTTGATAGTCTGACCCGGTGCGTCTTCTACCTTTGCCGCATCGTTCATTTTGAAAACTCTTGTTTATGCGATTAGTGTTAAATGGTAATTCTCCAAATTTTGGCAGGCCTCGTGTTTGTCACCACAATGTCAGCATTCAATTGGTCGTTATCACTATTTTTAATCGGTTTATGAAAATATTTTAAGATCAAATCATTTTTGTAAATTATTGACAGTCAATTTCTTATCACACTCATTCCTACCCGTTATCGGTCAATCTCCATGAAAAAAGCCTTTTATTTGCCAGCCTTGTTCCTGCTGCTGGCGAGCCACTTTTTAGCGGCCCAAAGTCCCTCCAAAACCACCATTAAAGGGGCCATTTCTGACACGCTGGGCACCGAATTGGCCTTCGCCACGGTGATGCTGCTCCAGCCCAAAGATTCTACGCTGATCAATTTTACCCGCAGCGATGAGCACGGTGCATTTGCCTTCAAAAACGTGCGTAATGCGCCTTATGTACTCAAAATTTCCTACATTGGCTACCTGCCCTACCAGCAACATTTGCCGGTCTCGGAGACGGAAGTGACGGATTTGAAAACCGTGCGCATGAAACCGATCTCCACGGAACTGATGGAAGTGGTGATCCGTACTGCCAAAGCCCCGCTGCGCATTCACGGCGACACGATTGAATATGATGCCACCACTTTTAAAGTGCCACCCGGCTCTACCGTGGAAGATTTATTACGTCGGTTGCCGGGTATGGAAGTGGATGCCGACGGTAATATCCGGGCGCAGGGCAAGGACGTAAAACGGGTGTATGTGGATGGTAAAACATTCTTTGGCGACGATCCGAAAAGTGCCACTAAAAACCTCGGTGCGGAGACTATTTCCAAAGTGCAGGTGTATGACGAAAAGTCGGAACAAACCAAACTGACCGGCGTGGATGATGGTAAAAAGGAGAAGGCAATGAACCTGGAATTAAAAGATGAATATAAAAAGGGTTCTTTCGGCAAAATTACCGGCGCAGTGGGTAGTTCGGACCGCTGGGCGGCGCGGGGGAACTATAATCGCTTTAATGAAAAGCAACAATTGTCGTTTATTGGTTATGGGAATAATATTAATCAAACCGGCGTAAACTGGGAGGATTACGGCGAATTCAAAGGCCAGAGTACGTTCAGCGGTTATGATAATGGCGATTTTGGATTCAATAGCGGAAATAGATATTTCAATTTTGGTGGCGAAGACGGACTCAATAATTTTGATGGCCGGGGATTTACCAAGAATTTTGGCGGTGGATCGAACTATAATTTCGATAATAAAAAAGCAAAATTTAACGCCAGTTATTTCTATAACGAAACGGCCCTGCAACTCGACCAATTTGGTTTTCGCCAGAATTTTCTGCCCGAAGGCTCTTTTTCTAATACAGACACTACGAATCGCATGGAATTTCGTGGCAGCCATAGCATTGGCACCCGCTTCGAAAAAGACCTGGATTCTAATAATGTACTGATTGTCAAAGCCAACGCCCGACTCAGTAAAAATACTACTGATTATCAGCAATCCCAACTTTTTCTGGATGTCGCCGATCAACCTGCCAATCGCCTTTCACTGGATAATGACACCCGGTTCAATTCCTGGCGCGTGACCAGTGCCGCCATTTTCCGGCATCGGTTCAAGAAAAAAGGGCGTTCTATTGCAGTCAGTGGCGGTTATAACAGCGATCAATCGGATGGTACGGAAAATCTATTTTCTCTGAATCGTTTCTTTGAAGCCCAGAGCTTTAGTGAGCAGGTGCGTTTGTTGAATAATAATAACAATAAAACGAATCAGTGGAAAAGCAGCGCGTTATTCACCGAACCATTGAGTAAAAAGTGGTTTTGGGAAACATTTTATAATTTCAGTCAGACCCAAAATGACGTAAATCGTCAAACCCGGGACCGGGCCATCAGCGACGTGCGTATTGATTCATTAAGTGTCTTTTATGACCAGAATACGCTCTATCAACGGATTGGTTCCGGGGTGCGTTACTCCTATCAGGGTCTGAATACTTCGGTAGGTTTGGCGGCCCAACAGATCAGACTGGATGGTGAATATTCCCGCGACCGCGGCCAGCCTTTGCTGACGGATCCGGTGAGTCGTACGTTCTCTAATCTGACGCCCAATGTGTCGTTTAATTACGAGTTTAAAAACAACACAAACGTATCTACGGACTATTCTTTCAATATTAATACGCCCCAACTCAGTGATCTGCAACCCGTGCCCAATGTGAACAATCCCTTGTTTCGCATTGAAGGGAATCCAGACCTGCGCCCGGAACGCGTCCACCAGATAAATGTCAACTACAACTACTGGAATCCGGCTAATTTCGCCAATCTGGGTGTGGGCGGCGGATATAGTCAGTACGACGATCAGATCGTGTATAATCAAACGATTGAAGTCATTGATTCTATTGGTATTCGGACTACAACGCGGCCGGACAATGCCAGCGGCGGCCATAATTTTGAACTGTATTCCTGGTTTAATTTTCCCGTTATTAAAACCAAACTCACTATTAATGGCGGGGTGAATGCCAACCTGGGAAAAACGCCCGCTTTTGTGAATGCGGTACAAAATGAAACTAATAATAATGGCTACGGTGGACGTCTGGGGCTGAACCTCACGCCCAACCAGAAATTGATCGTTGGAGCAGGTGGCCGCATAGAATTTACGGATTTAAAATACTCTATCCAACAGGAACAGAATCAGCGCATTCAAAACCACAGTATAGATGCTTCTATCAAGTGGCAATTTGCGGATAAGTTCTTTCTAGAAAGTAATTTTAATTACGCCATTTATCGCAATGATCGTTTCGGATTTAATCGCGATGTACCGATCTGGAATGGCTCTGTGCGTCGTCTGTTTGGTAAAAGCAACCGTGTGGAAATGCGCCTCGCCGCTTTTGATTTATTAAATCGCCGGGTGAGCATTATTCAGAATGGTTCGCAGAATTTTGTAAGCCGCACTATCGCGAATACCTTGGCGCGTTATTACATGCTGAGCGTGAGTTATAATGTACGCGGCTATGAGAATAAGCTCAAGAAGAACGATTGGTGGTAGGATGCCAAGTATGAAATATGAACGATGAGTTTTGTCATGTCGAGCGAAGCCGAGACATCTGCGTGTTTTCACTATTGAATAAACCTAAAAAATGCGAAATAAATTTCGCGCTACTAATATGCACAATTTCTTTAAAAAGCAACTGCTTTTATACATTTTTCTGCTTTCCGCACTAGTTGGCCATAGTCAGGAATTGGAAGGCTCCGTGCGCTACCTTATTGTCCATGACTGGTCCAAAAAGATGAATGCGGTGGACTACATCAGCAAACAGCGGCGCGAACGCATCAATTATATGTGGGGCAATCGTTCGCAGTGGAAAGAGTACGCCAACCTGTATTTCAGCCCGACGCGCACCAAATACGAAGACTCCGAAGAGCGTGCCGAAGCCGACGATGAAGGCTACTCCTGGCGCAGGGAAGCGTTCACGATTCAGCGCGATTTTGCGACCAATACTATGCACGATGTGATCCAGATGCTGGGCAAAACCTATCTCGTCGAAGACTCCTTATCCGCGCCTAACTGGAAGATAATGAACGACATGAAGGAAGTGGCGGGCCACGTCTGCATGAATGCTTTCCAGGAAGATACGCTGAAAAAACAGAAAATCTTCGTCTGGTTTGCGCTGGATATTCCGGTGCCCGCCGGTCCGGAACGCCTGGGTGGTTTGCCTGGTCTCATCCTGGAAGCCGACGTGAACGATGGCGGTATGCTCATTACTGCCGATAAAATCGAACTAAAAAAACTGACTGCGGAACTGGATGCGCCCAAGAAAGTGAAGGGCAAAAAGGTCAGCGAAGCCGATTACAAAGCGGTCTTACGCAAACACATGGAAGAAAAACGCAAGGCTGAGGAACCGCCATTTTGGGGCATTCGGTATTAGGCCGATCCACCGGATGTGGCGTGGAATTTGTAACCGATTATACTCGTCCGTACCTTGCATTTTAGTTTAGCAAGGCAGCGAGTATAATCGGCTATACCTTTTCACCACTTAACCGCAAGTATATGTTCCCCAACCGGCTCCTGCTGATCGCTTGTTTATGCTGTCTTCGCATCCTCCTTTCCGCCCAGGCATACACGCTCACCCTGAGTGATAAACGGCTGGATATCAAAGACTTTCCTTATTACGTGGTACAAGTCACCGATGCCCGTGCGCAGCAGTACTGTCTGGGTATGGCCAAGGTAGGGCTCAATGACCGGAGGGTACCCGTGTTTTCCAAAGACAGCCTGACCACGGAACTGACCGGACTGTTTAAACGCAGCCTGAATGGTGATACAGCCGGACGAAAACCTGTGATCGTACGGGTCAACCAGTTGTTTGTGTATGAAGCCACCCAGGCTACCGGGCAGGTATTCCTGGAAATCAGCCTCTCTTTTTTGCAGCCAGTGGATGGTGGCTATCTCGAACTGGCCACTATTGGTGCCACCTCCATGAAACAAAGCGGTATTGACGCCAGTCACAAACACGATGATAATATTGTGGCCGGCATCGAGGAGTGTCTGCTCACTTTGCAGAATCGGGCGCAGCGCGGTTTATGGAATACGCTATTGGTGAAGGAGGCAAATTTATATCAGGCACCGATACCCACTGCTTTTCCGATGTTACAAACCGGGCCCAATAAAGCCGGGGTCTATTACACGTTCAGTGATTTTTTACATAACACCCCATATCAGGAACCAGACATACCGGTCGCGATGGTGCCGTCGCCAGGCAAACATAAAGGCGCGGCTTACTACAGTTTGCAGACAAAGCTTAAATTTCCACGTGATCAGCGCATTTGGGGAGTGTCCGATGGAGAATATGCGTATGCATTGGTTAACGGTGCCTATTATCGGCTCGAACAGGAAAAGGACAGTTTTTTCCTGACTATACCCGGCCCACCCAATGCGGATAAGTTGACGAATGCCGCCCTGTTTGGTGGCTTACTGGGAGGGGTCATTGGCGGGTTCGTTGGCGGAGTAGTAGCAGGTGCCATTGTCAGCGGTATGGAAGGTCCGCCCGTGCGTTTACAAGTGGATTTACTTACCAGCAGCCTCTCGCCACTTGATCTGCCCAATGCCCGCCGCGTGGAAGCCCGGGTACTGTTATTTTGTTCTGAATTTGCCAAGTCGCCCATTACGGTGCAACTCGACGGCCAGGTACTTTGCACTTTGGAAGCAGGCACTTTCTATCGTCTCCGTGTACCTCCACCAGCGGCGGCCATTACACTGATGCTGGAAGCCAATGGTAAAACCTACCAGGAAATGGTCCAGCCGGAATTGTTCAATACCGAAGTTTGTCTGTTACGCCTGGTTAAAGGTTCGCCGAAACTGGATTTGCCAAACGGAGAAATACGCAGTAAACTGATCCGGCAAATGAGCAGTGGCGAGATGAAAGAACAGTGCAAAGAATAATGAATTATTATATAGTCACCCAGTTGGGGCAAACAGTCCGCCAAAAGAGGTCGCTATGGGGAGGCATATTCCAGTGTATTTAGAACGGTATGAGATTTTTTCTAAATGGTTATCTGAAAAAAATCACTCAGTTTCTAAAAACAAACACTATGCAACGGTTTCTTTTTATTATTCTAACAATGGCAAGCCTGAGCCTGACCAGTTGTTTTGAGCAGAATGCTCCCAAGAGCAATGACAGTAGCCCCACTACTAATTCGGAGCCAAACGCCAGCCCTTCCAACCCGGATCAATATCCGCAAACCGGAGCCGGAACAAGCACCGGCAGCACTGGCAGCGATGCAAGCAACGGCAGTGGTGTTGGAAGTGGGAATGGCACTGGCGCGGATAACAGCGGTGGTACTATGGGCAAAGGCAGTGGTGCTGCGAGCAGCAGTACTTATCCCAACAGTAGTACCAATAGTGGCACCAACCGTACTGGTACAGGTACTAATCCAAACATGGGTACCAACAGCGGTACAGGAACAGGGACTGGCACTAATTCAAACACGGGTACCGGCACTGGCACCAATACGAATCCGAGCAACGGTGCCAATGGATCAGTAAAATACCCTAACAGCGGTACCGGTACCAACAGTGGAATTCCTGCCCAAGGTTCTCAATCCCCTAACACAGGTGGCAATAACCAGAAAAAATCAGGCGGCAACTAATAAAATGCCCTTGTTTTTCGGTTTTTTGCTGATACATGAGTCATTCCGGGTTTTCGGGGTGACTCATGTTATTTGTTAAATAACCCGCCTTCGCCTCAAGCCAATATTCTATTTGTACAACTAGTGTTGGCATGAATTTTTTAAAACTTATCTGCTGATGTTACGCACGTAATACGTTTACGAAACCTTGGAGGTTTCGCAAACGCCACATAATCAACTCGTTTGCGAAACTTTACCTCTCGACATTACGTAGTAATATCGATTTTTGACAAAAGGCTATTGATTTTCAACAGTTTCTTTGACTGACTATAACTAATCAATGTCGAAAGGTATTTTAAGAGTTTCGTAAACGTCGCTTTGTAATCCGTGCGTAACATCAGTTATCTGTTGTGTTTACGCATAATTAACGACTTACTCATGCCACGTACTCTCTGTGTTTTTATCGTTTTAATAACCAGTTTATTTCCGGGCGCCCTGTCTCTTTCTGCCCAGGCATTCGTGGATATGGAAACAGGTGCCTATTTTCCCGGCCCTTACAATAATATCCGCATTCCACGCAGTGCGACTACGCAAATCAATGCTTTCGGCGCAGATTTCGAGAAAAACCCCGGTTGGTTTGCGCGTGGACGGTTGGGCTACACCTTTGGGAACGGTCGCCACACCTTGGTGACTTTAGTGGCACCATTGAGCCTGGAAACCACGACGAAACAGCCGCTTTCCAGTGTGGTTAATTTTCAGGGGACTAACTTTGAAGCAGGTCTGCCCTTGACCGTACAATATAAGTTCAATTCTTACCGCCTCACTTACCGTTACAATCTGGTGCGCAAAGAAAATCTGCTCTTTGGTATTGGTCTTTCGGCCAAAATCCGCGATGCCCGGGTAGGACTGGAAAATGGCCAGCGGCAAGCCGAAAAAACTGACCTGGGTTTTGTGCCGCTTATAAATTTCTATTTGAACTGGAAGGAACTGGATCGCCTGGGCTTTTTGCTGGAAGGCGATGCTTTGGCGGGTGCCGGACCCGGACGCGCCGAAGACGTTTTTATCGGTTTTACTTATCAGGCACGGCCCAAAATGCTGTTCCGTATCGGTTATCGAATTTTGGAAGGTGGCGCAGATGTGGAAGAAACTTATAACTTTACGCTGATCCACTTTGCCTCGGTGGGGGCAACGGTGGGATTTTAATCAGCAGGATATTTTAAATTTAATACAATTCATGCAAATTATACCAGCAGAACTAAAACACCTCGAAAAACTGTTAAATTTAATAGAGCAATTTTATACCCACTTTAATTACCCTTTCGACGCTTCTGCACATCGAAAGTTAGTAGCGTATTTTTTAACCAATGTGCATTTAGGTTCTATCTGGCTGGTTCTTTCAGCAGAAAAGGAGATTGGCTATATTGCCCTGACTTATGGGTTTTCATTTGAGTTCGGTGGCCGCAGTGCATTTATTGATGAATTTTTTATTTCCGAAGCCTATCGCAGTGCCGGTTTAGGGGCGTTGGCTTTGCAGAAAATGCAGCAAAAAATGGAAGAATTGGGATTAAATACCCTCCATCTGCAAACCGAAAGTTATAACACACGCGCCAAACGTTTATATGAATCTTTGGGCTTTCGCGACCTGCAACGGGCGACCTTGACTTATTTAAAATAAAACCATTCCGCATCCGTCAACAGCCGCCGCTTTGGTGAAACATCAGGGCACCATATTGGGCACGGAGCCGGTCAATGACCTCGGCAGCGGTTGCTCTTGCAATATTTTCCATAAATTTGATGCGATTGAAAAAACCGGACGACCCTTGCAGGGTCGCCCAGTGTAAGAGATAGCCAATTTTGCCTGTCGTTTCACTTAGAAAAGGCTCGGCTTGCAATTATAATAAGTATCTTAATCTTGAAATTTCGAGCCTGAAATCAGTAACTTCCTATCAACCCCTAAAATTACAGCCAGCGACTAACCCCACACTGCCCAAGAGTCTCAATCAAGTGAACAATAGTCTCATTCATGTAGATATCCATCAATTTTGAAATGGGATGCGATAACTTTGCCTATCTACTCAATAAAAATTGCCCGTTGGCAGCACTGGAATATGAATTATTCGGCACAACATGAATCAAGATTACGGCATTTGTTCGATGGACGAGACACGCCAGTAGAAAGCCGAAAAGTCTTCGCTTCCGATACTGCCGAACTCAGCGTGTTTGAGACGGTGCAGCGAGCAGAGCATTTTGCCCTGCGTTTTATGGACCCAGTCATTGCTATTATGTTGAAAGGCAAGAAGGTGATGCACCTGCGGCAGGATAAACCTTTCGATTTTTTCCCCGGTCAGTCGGTGATTATAAACAGCCATGAGCAAATGGTCATTGATTTCCCGGAAGCCGAGGAAACTAACCCGACCCGCTGTATTGCGCTCACGCTTTCTTCCGAATTGATTCAACGCACGGTCGAACGCGCCAACGAAAAAGCACCCATGATGGACGGGGCCAATTGGTCGCTCGATTATAACCATTATTTTATAAGCAACGACGATAATCTGGACTCGCTGGTACGCCGCCTGATGTACCTGTATATGGAGGATGTGTATGGGAAAAAAATTCTGACGCAACACGGTTTGGAGGAATTGATTCTGCGCATCATGCAGACCCAGGCCCGCCAAATGCTGCTCGCCGACGATGCCCCAACGCGGCACCGGCTCGGCGAGGTGCTGCAATTTATCCGTCACAACATCTGCGAACATTTCACGATAGACGACCTGGCCCGCCGTTGTTACTTATCGCGTCCACAGTTCTTTCGGGTGTTCAAACAGGAGCTGGGCATCACGCCGGTAGAATTGATCAATAAAGAGCGGATGCGCTATGCCAAACGCATTCTACTGGAAAGCCGCGACATCAGTCAGGCTTGTTTCCAGGCGGGTTTTAATAACCTGTCTTATTTTCACCGTACTTTTAAAAAGGAAGAGCGGAAGACACCGATGGTGTGGCTGGAGGATAATGGGTAGGTTACAAATGCGATGCTAATACGCCTGGGTACTGCACGAGTGCCCAAACAGTAGAGAACGTTTGTTTTTTGATAAAAAACTCTTATTTTTGGGCAAAAAAGAACAGCATGGAAGCCGTTTTGCAAACACCATTTAATGCCGCACAAGTAGAAATCCTTCAACTTTTCTCTCAGGGATTAAGCAATGAGCAATTGGAAGAACTGCGGCATCTCTTGGTTGAGTTTCGATTCAAACTATTGGATGATCACCTCGAAAACGTAGCCAAACAGAAGGGATTGAACGTAGAGCAAATTAATAAAGCATCACAAGAGCACCGGCGTACGGCTTATCGCAGTAAGCAACGTTCAATACAGCAAAATCCACCAGCAGCCGGTCATGAAAGTAGTCATTGATACCAATGTACTGCTGGCTACCATTTACCCGGGCTCGAAAAACTATTGGATACGTCAGGCTTTACAACGCCAGCAACTTACACTTTGCGTCACCACAGATATACTGGACGAGTATGCTGAAATATTGGAGGATTATTACGACGCCGAGACCGCAGACTTATTCTTGTCAGCACTTGAAATCCTGCCTAATATATTGTATATCAACCGTTATTATTTTTGGCAACTTATTCCTGCCGATCCTGACGATGAGAAATTCGCCGACTGCGCCATTGCCGCTGGTGCGGAGTATTTGGTCACCAATGATCGTCATTTCAATCCCCTGAAAAAGATGGTATTTCCCAAAATTAATATTGTAAATGAGGATGAGTTTCGAGAGGTCTTTGAAGAAAGATTTGGTAGCCTGACCTTATAAATAATCTACACCGCCATCTCCCATTGCGCATCCGTCAACAGCCTGCTCCGCACCAAAAACCTTAGCCCTCAACGGATTTTCCAGCGAAAAACGCGGCACCAGCACTGCACTGCACAAGGAAGATACTAAATCAACGCGATATCAAGGCCGCATACATATTTGCCCGTCCATACACAGACGGATGTTCCCCTAAATGCTCGATTGAACTATATTCCGCCGCTGCAAAAAGTCGCTGCAAGGAGCGAAAAGGAATTGGATAAGGCACCCATTGCGGCACTGGCGTATCGGTATCGTATTCCACTATCAAAAACTGGCCGTCCGGTTGCAAATACTCCGATAATTGCGAAATCAATGCCGTTTTATCCTGTACATAATGCAGGGAATTGGCCATTAAAATACCGTCCAAGGGCTGGAAAGGTAGTTTTTTAGTCACAAAATCCAGTTGTAAAGTTTTGATTTCCACCCTATTGGAAGGAAAAGCAGGAAGCCGCACCGGGTCTTTATCTATGGCATGAATAATGCTTCCCGGTTGGAGAAAATGGGCCAACGCAAACGTAAAAAGGCCGCTGCCACAACCCAGGTCAGCCCAGGTAGCGGGGGTTTGCGCAGACAACTGGTCATTTTGAATAAGCTGGATGGCGGCGTTCAATTCCATAATATAGGAAGCGATGTTTTTAATAAGAGCGGATTTATTTTTTGATAACAAATTCCGGCAGATTCCGATCACGGGGAACACCTATCGGCCACTACTTTTTTTTTCAGATCAGATAATTCGTTCCGGCTTAATCGTACTGGAAGCCGACGAGGTATTGGAAATGACCCAATCTTATAACTATAGATTGATCAAAATATATTTCCATAAAGATCTGGACACCAGCAAGGAGTTTTTTGTGGGCCGTCCATTCACTATGGCGGAGGGAGGGACAGCGGTCATTGGCCGGGGCGTAATCACAGAAATAATTGGCGAAGAGTAATTTGCTCCTGAGCCCTACCGTATTCCAAATGGAGTGTTACCTTTGCGCCCTATGTCAACTACCATCTCCACCGACGTACTTATCGTCGGCGCTGGCCCGGCCGGCGTAACCGCCTCGCTTTTTCTTGCCAAAATGGGCATCCCGCACACCATCGTGGATGCCGCCGTCTTTCCCCGCGACAAAGTCTGTGGCGACGGTCTCGACCTGAAAGTGATTCGTGTATTGAATCAACTATATCCCGACGTGCCGACTGCCGAACTGTTTGCCGGAGAGGAAATTATTCCTTCCTGGGGTGCGCGGATCATTACGCCCAATGGTCGCGCCCAGGAGTTCCGCCAGCAACCGAGCAAACCTGGCGAGCCCGTACAACCCGTGCTGTGGACTTCCAAACGGCTGGTGTTCGATAACTTCCTGGTGAAGAAACTGGACCCGCGCTACGCCGATTTCCGGCAGGGGCTGCCCGTCGAAAAGGTGGAGCGCGTGGAAGGCGGCTGGCGCGTCCAGGCCCGCTCGCTGGCGGGCGAGGAAGTGGAAATTCGCACCCCGCTCATCATTGGCGCGGATGGCGATCACTCGGTGGTGCTGCGTGGCATCGGCGAGCGGCGCATCGAGCGCGACCACTATGCGGGCACCGTGCGGCAATATTGGAAGGGGCTGACCGGCCTGCATCCCGACAATCTGATCAATATTTATCTGCCGAAGGGGCTGCCGATGTCGTATTTTTATTTCTTCCCGCTGCCCAATGGCGAGGCCAATGTTGGTTACGGCATGGGCAGTACGCTCATTGCGCAGGGCAAGCATAATCTGCGCAAGTTGATGGAAAAGTTCATCAAGGAAGACCCGATCACCGCGCCCTATTTTGCACAGGGTGAACCGTTGGAAGAACCCATCGGTTGGGGTATTCCGCTGGCCTCGCGGCGGCGGCGCGATTTCGGCGACGGCTACCTGCTGGCCGGCGACGCGGGCTCACTGGTTTGCCCGACCAGCGGCGAAGGCATTGGCACGGCCATGATGTCGGGTTTTGCGGCGGCGCATTTCGCCCAACGCGCCTTGGAAGCCAAACGCTTCGACGCGGAATTTTTTAAAGACTACGACCACGCGGTGTATCGCCGTCTGGAAGGGGAGATCAAATCCTACCAACTGCTCATGCGCTATAAACCGTGGCGGCTGTACGATTGGGGTCTCAACGTAATCGCGGCCAATCCGATCATGCACCAGCGGTTTGAGACGTTGCACAGGGGCTGGCTGAATACGGCTTATCATAAGCCGATAGAGGTATAGGGAAAAACTGTTATTGGAAGATATTTTGATGAGGCACATCCTTTGGTGGGTGTGCCTTTTCATGTCAAGGCGATTGGTCGCTTTGATCTGCTTTCCCAAGGGCAATGAACTGCTGCAATGCGATCTTAATCGTTGTTTGTATCTTCTGACAGCGGCTGTCTGAAATACCTGGAAGGCGAAAGGCCGTAGTGGTTTTTAAATGCTTTGCTGAACGAAAAAATATCGGTAAAACCCGCAGCAAAAGCAGCATCCGTGATGGAAGTCTGCCCTTTTTCAATAAAGGCAGCGGCATAAAGCAAGCGTTTCCGAAGGATATACTGATACGGGCTTAGTCCCTCCACCGCCTTAAATAGCCGAAAGAAATGGTACTCCGATAAGTTACTTTCCCTGGCTACCGTGGCAATGTCCAACGGTAGGGTAAAATGGGCATCCATGAACGATTTGCCCAGGTGGACCTTGCGAACCAGATCTTTTTTGGTTTCCGGCTTAATAGAACCTACGCATTGCAATTGCCTGTATAGCGGAATATGATCGGCGACGATTCGCTCCGTGAGATTCAGGTAAAATTCTTTGGAAAAACGATGGATATGGAAGGGGTCTCTGGATAATTCTATACCTAAATTATGCAGCAATTGTCCGGTCTGGGTAGCACCAGCCTGATACTGGTTTTCCAAAAAATCCGGCGAAGAAAAGAACACGTCCAAACCCTGGTCGGCAAACGGGGTATCGGGCCTGCGTAAACTGCCCACTACTTCCGAAAGCAGATCGGGTGCTATATCAATGCAGACCCCTTTTACGAGGTTTTTGCTTTCTATGCGCACAAAGCCTTCCGAATACTGGTTCGCCAACAGATATTGCCCTGCGCCCACCTGGTATTTTTTGCCGTTTACCAGATATTCTTCTACGCCTTCCACTACATATTTTACCGAAAAACTTCTAAATGGTACTTTACAGTAAAACTCCCGGAACATAGAGTAATTCATTAGGTTGCTTCTTATGGGAAGTAGTCCTGGGCTGGGTTGTTTCTGTGTTACTACGGTGTACATGCATCCATTTTATCCCAAAGATAACAGGGCATCTAGCCAATTACAAACAGCACCCTGCCAATACTGGCAAAGTGCTGTTTTTGTATGCCAAACAGATGTTACGCACATTCCACGCAGCGACGTTTACGAAACTCTTAAAAGTTTCGCAAACGATTGATCGTGTGGCGTTTGCGAAACCTCTAAAGGTTTCGTAAACGTATTTGTGCGTAACATCAGAGCCTAATAGAATCTTTGCTTTACAGAGTTTATACTTATATTCTCTTTATTTAATGCAGGAATACATAGAGCCATTGTCCGAAGGAATGGCCCTGCTGAAAGATTTCCAGCAGGCAATAGATAGCCAGGAAAGGAAATAACACCTTTCTGAATGCCCCAAACGGTTCTTTTTTCATGATTTTCCTTTTTAATGAATGAATTTGGTGAATAAGCACTACTTCAAAAGTTTCAGCGTCCTCGCGGGTAATCCATCTGCCCGGACGGTTAAAAAGTACATCCCGGCTGCGCAATTATCCAAACCATCCATGCGTATTACCTGACTTCCAGCGGGCAAATTTTGTTGGTGTAAGGTCTGCACCACTGCTCCCCAGGCATTCGTCAGGGTGAATTCCAGGTCTGCTACGTTTTTGGGCAACTCAATGGAGACCGAACAACTGCCGCCAAAAGGATTAGGATAGGCCTCGATAACCACCGCCTCCTTTGCGCCGACCTCCGCCGTAGCCGACACCTGTTGGTAGTTCACATATTGCCGCAGCAGTTCCGTGACTACGGGCAGCAGGGTCCACGAGTTCTTCTTGGCATCGTTGGTAAACACGGTAATACTGATGTCTTTTCCGGGAAAATACCAGGACGAGGCCGCGTACGCCAGGTCTCCGCCGTGCCCGTAGGCCAGATTGCCCAGAAAACTGTTTTTCATCAGGCCGAGACCATATTTGCCGCCTTGCGAGCCGGGCGCATTGACCAAAGTCCTGGCCGTAGTCAGCATGGCGGGAGAAAGCAGGTCGCCTCGCATGTAGGTTCGCATCCATTTGGTGCAGTCGGTGGGAGTGGCAAAATAACCGCCCGCCGCACCCGCCGCAGAATTGAGGGCCTTATAACTCATGTAAAAATCATGCGCATCCTCGGTAACATTATCGCCCGTAAGGTCCATCCAGACGTGGGCAACGGGTACATTGAGGGGCTCAAAGGCCGGAATAGCAAACGTGGGAAGCCCCAGCGGTTCGTAGAAACGATTCCTGATTTCTACATAAAAAGGATGGCCCGTAGCCACTTTGATAATCATGCCCAACAGGAAATAATTGGTGTTGCAATACGACCAGACTGCCCCCGGTGAAGACAATGGCGGACTGATAAACCGATCAATCAGTTCCTCCGGTGTCCAGATTCGCGATATGTCGGCCAGCAGGGAATCTTGCTGGTGCGGATGCAACAGCACATCGTACAGGCCACTGGTATGCTGGAGCAGTTGCCGAATGGTAATATTCGGATTGATGTACGGCATCGTATCCAGCCATTGATACAGGCTGTCGTCCACGCTCAACACCCCCTCGTCGGCCAACTGCAAAATGCAGGCAGAAGTTAGGGTTTTGGTAACACTGCCAATCAAATAGGCATCTTCGACGGCCACGCTGTCCAGCGGATTAACGGAGGAAATTCCGTTGGCATGCGCCCAAATAGCACCATCGGAAAACTGTATGGCCGCACTCAACGACCTGGCATTCAGGTTCGTCCGCATGTTCCCCAGGGTCTGGTTCAGCAGGACTTCCAGGGCGGGCGGCACCGTTTGCGTTTTTGCTGGCAGGGCCAGGAGTAAAAAGGCCAGGCAGGCGGCCAGGCCACTAACTTTCTTCATTGTCCACAGATTTATTTGTTTGATCCATTATTATGGGCAAAACTATGGCTGTGGTGGGTGGGAGATTTGTCAAAACCTGCTTATTTTTGGGGGAGCGTTTTTTTTGCGGCGATGTTGTATAGTGTCGGCAATCCTGTCATGCAAAAGCGGTTGGACACAGTATCTGTTACGTATTCATTTTACTATCCGTTATGGTATAGATTATTCGTGCTGCGAGGGTCCAGCTTAGTCCATCCACTCTGATCGGTAAGGATGCTTTCAAATTCAGCCCGATTTTCTGCGTAAAATTATAAGTGGTACCTGCCTGCAATAGATAGGCGGTCTTATTTTTATAAATAACCTGGTCACTTACATTATTTCTATCAATATCTTTTACAGTATAACCTATTAGTCTGGTATAAGCGATGCCTAGGTTCAAATTCCAATCGTAGTATTTATCTCTTTCAAATACGCCGATTAGCCAGTCAATATGCACCGGGATTTCAATATGGTTTAACCAAACCTGACCATATTGCAAGTTTGGATATCGTTCGGGCAATATATACTCGCCATTTTGACTAAATAAAAACTCCATACCTGCCTGGCTATGTTTGGATAATCTAACTGTACCCAACAGCCCTGCGTTTAGTCCAAAATAATCAGTTATTCTCTCGCCTTCTAATTCTGAAAAATTGATGCCGGCTATTATTCCTGCCTGAAACCTTTGGTTTTGAGCATAAGTCGGCGAAGTGCAGGTATGCAGGATCACTGCAAAGCAGGCAAGACGTAGTAAGTTCTTCATCTTTTACTTTTCTGAATAGATGCTCACAGCAAGGCAAAAGGTTGCATGTATTTTGAAAAAAAGGCAACGCTGCTTTTATAGCGTTTTCTGCCACTTCCTGGATACTTTAACCTTTTGCAGGTCGCCACAATGGTCCCACCGCCATTAGTAGAACGAATATGTTGAATATAGCATTAGAAGTGTTGCCTGATGCAATAGACCCGGAACTGTCCAAAATAAACCACGATAGAAGGCCTGCAAGCACTGTTTTGCGCACTGCTTCGGGTGCCTGGTCGTAAACCCAAGCGGATAAACACCAAACCATCACGCCCCAACCAAATAAAAAACCACCGGTCAATGCAGATAAAAATCTTGTATCTGGTGAGGAATAAGTTGTTGCACCATCTATTGGCCAACTTAATAAGTCAAGGGTAAGTCTTGCAGGCTCTAAGGTAGATGCCATTGTACCTAAGAAAAAAATTGGCCCAAAAGAACCAATTACAACTGCTGTAATTTTAAGCCAAAATTTGTGAAACTTTTGCGTCATCATTTTATTTATTTTTTAAATTCGGACACAAAATTAGATGTACCTTTCGACATTGATCAGTTATAAAACCCTGTGGTTTTATGGTAGAAAAATAATTGAATCAAATCCTTGTCCTCTTTGATCGTTTCCAGAGCCTCGATGACCTTATTTTTCAGTTCTTTGACGGTTTTGCAACA
>JANPIV010000053.1:0-25822 GCA_031425155.1 Saprospirales bacterium
GCGCCCTACACCATAGCCAGCCGTCAGTGCGGGCGCTACGGCATCTGCGGTTGGCAAAAAAGGGATTTTGTGGCGATAAATATAGGATACCACGGCTATAAAGCCCAGCACCAGTCCACCAAAAAAAGCGAGTCCACCGCCGGAAAGCAGCACCCTGCCGGGCGCTTGCAGAAAATCTTCCCAGTTGTCAAAAACATCAAAAAACTTAGCGCCTACAATGCCCCCCACGGCCGCCCATACCGTCATCTCGCTGATGCGATCATGGGGCCAAACGACGCCTTCCCGGGTTACCGGCGTGGCCAACCGGCGGCGATTGCTATCCCACCACGTAAAGGCCGCCAGCAACAGGGCGCCGACGATGGCCGCCGGCCAAGCCATTTTATCCGATAAAATGACCGCAGCCGGGTCGCCGCGAAACTCCGCAAAATGCGCCACCGCGTAGCCGCCCTTGCCACCCAATATCAGGCCCACCAGCGCGTTCATCGCGATTTCCAGGGGATTGGGCGGCAGACCCTCGGTGACCGTCACCCTGGCAGGTACGTACACGCCGGCCCGGGCTTTGCGCTTCAGTTCCTGGTAAAACACCAGAGCGCTAGCCAAAAAAGCCAGGGCTAACATAAAACCGAAAGTTTTGAAAATGGACAGCCAGTTGTCCGGCGCCGTGCCGAACAGTGCGTGGGCGAGGTAAGACAAGTCAGGATACATGGCGCAAGATTACGAGGTTTAGGTCAATTTTTTCCTTCCGATCTACCCGGCGTTTCCTTTTGTAAGGCCGCTACCAGCTGCTCGGCCATCCCATGGCTGATGCTGGACGATAGTCGGGCCCGGCGCATCTCGCCGTCGATGGCGCAGGCGGCAAAGGCGTGGAAATAACCGGTCGCATCGCGTTCGCAGTATACGCCCAGGGGTAGCTGGCAGCCGCCGTTCAGCAGTTGCAGGGTGCGGCGTTCCACATTGGTGGCCGCAGCGGTGGCGGAATGGTGGATACGTTGCAGCAGTAGTCGGGTCGCCGTGTCATGGCGATTGGCCTGCCAGGCCAGCACACCCTGGGCCGGGGCGGGCACGAATTCGCGGGGATGCAGTTCGATGGTCTCCAGGTCGCTCAGGTCGAGTTGGAGCCGGTTGACCCCCGCCGCCGCCAGGAAAATAGCGTCGAACTGGCCCTGACGAAGTTTTTCGAGCCGCGTGGGCACATTACCCCGGATGTCCTGCGGCACCACGTCGGGCCGGTAGTCGAGCAGCTGCGCTTTGCGCCGCGCAGCCGAAGTGCCTACGATGGCCCCTTTTTTCAGGCGAAAAATTTGTCCTTTTTCCAGTGCTGCGGGTTGGATAATAAGCAGGTCGGCGGGATTTTCCCGGTACGAGACCGCCGTAATAACCAGGCCTTCCGGCTGGCTGGTGGGCAGGTCTTTCATGGAATGCACGGCCAGGTCCACCTCACCGCGCAACAGCGCATCTTCGATTTCTTTGGTAAAAAAACCCTTGCCTTCCAGCTTGTCAAAACCCAGGTGCTGCACCAGATCGCCCTGCGTTTTGATAATGACCAGCGTACTGGATACGCCGATGCGGGCCAGCTCCGCCTGGGTAAATTCGGCCTGCCAAAGGGCCAGTTTGCTGCCACGGGTTCCGATACGAAGCATGAGTAGGTGGGTTGTTGGTAGATGCCTGTTAGTTTAAGATTTTTTGAGTATTTGAAGATACGAGTATTTGACTAATTGCCTGATTATCAAGTGCTTTGGTCGAATATTCAAATACTCACATCCTCAAAATTTATTAAAGTTTGGTCAGCACCCATTGCAAAAAATCCGGCATTGCCTCGCCCCAGGTGAATGGCTCGTGGCGTCCGCCTTCTATTTCCAGATAACGGATGGAAGATTCGGGGAGACCATGCCGTCGCAGGGCTTCTATCAAATGCAGGGTATCATCTATCGAATCAATCACGCCATTATTGTTGCGGTCGTCCGTTTCATCGAGTGTGCCGCATTGAAACCAGTACCGCTGTCGCAAATCGCTGACTTCCGCATGATGAATAATATCGTGCATAATCCGGTCTGCATCGGGATTGGCGTCATCCACCGGCGACCAGCGCCACCACAGCGCGCCGGAGAATACGCCCACCACCCCAAAAATATGCGGATACGCCCAGGCAATATCCAATGCCGACAAACCGCCCAGCGAAAAACCGGCCACAATCCGTTCTTCTACCCGTTCGCTTACGCGAAAACGGCGTGATAAATACGGCATTAATTCATTGATTATAAATGCAGTATGCTGCGTGGCTTTGTCGCCGCGTCCCTTATAGTCCACCTGCCGGGCCGTGCCGTATTCGCGGTGCCGCTCCCAATTGGCATACACGCCGACCACGATGCAGGAAGGAATTTGCTGGGTAAAATACAGGTGTTGCAAAATATCGGCAAAGTGCATCCGGGGCAAATCCTGGCCGTCATTGAACACGATCAGCGGCAGGCCATCGCTGCGGCGCAGGTGATAGTCCGGGGGTAAATACACGTCAAAATCTACGTACCTGCCCAGCGCGGGCGACTCAAGATGCCGGATCTGACGGACATGCGGTGCTTTGCGGTGCAGCAGCTCATGCAATGTTTCGAGGGGCTTTTGCCAGAAATTCATAGCTCGTTACAGATGGGGCATTTTTTCCCGGGCCAGGGCCAACGCTTTTTGCAATTGTTGCTCTTCGGAGAGCAGCGTATTATCAATCACTACCGCATCTTCCGCCTGATGCAGCGGACTATCTGCGCGGGAGGAATCAATGCGGTCGCGTTCCAGCAGATTACGCTGAATGCTGGCCCAATCGGCGTCAATGCCCTTGGCCGCCAGCTCAAGGTGGCGGCGGCTGGTGCGTACGTCGGGTTCGGCAATGAGAAATATTTTGAGTTCGGCATCAGGAAAAACGACGGTGCCAATATCGCGCCCATCGGCCACAATGCCCCGGCGACGGCCCATTGATTTCTGCTGGCGCACCATCGCCCGCCGCACCGCAGAAATGGTGGAAACTGGACTGACATGTTCGCTGACCGGCATTTCGCGGATTTCGTGTTCTACGTCCTCGCCATTCAAAAAAACGTGATTCTGGCCCCCGATTCGCTCAAAATGGATCTCGATTTGCTGTAAAGCCGCTTCCACGGCGACCGGATCGAGATAATCCACCTTATTTCGCAGAAAAAAGAGGGTAACAGCACGGTACATTGCCCCCGAATCGAGATAGGCATAGTGCAGGTTTTTGGCCATGCCTTTGGCTAATGTACTCTTGCCACAAGAGGAATATCCATCAATAGCTACGATAATTTTCTTGGCCGGATACTGCCCGGACGCTCCGCTTTCCTTGTTCATGTCGTTGTTTTGCGCAGCGCAAAAATGGCACAAATCGGCTATTTTTACCGCGCATCGGAAGATCATTTTCCAACTAAATCCACTAACTGTCTCTAAACCAGACAAAACCCTTCTAAATGTGGTCGTATCATTGGTATAAACCATTGCTGTACCGCAATCAAAAACCCTGCTGCACCGTCTGCCCTGCTAATGAGTGATCTTTTCGAGCGCATCGTTCTCCCCCTCCTTTTTCTGTTTTATCTGGCCGTTACAGCCTTTCAATTGGCTGGCTGGCTGGGCATTTTTGCCCGGTTTGGCCAGTTTCTGTCTAGCTCCGCCCGGAAAGCCCCCTCCAACTCTAATAGCCCCCTCCGCCTCTCCCCTGATGGGGAGGGTAAATGGAGCGAAACGAGTGATTCGAATTTTGCTGATTTGCCTTTTCCCATTTCCATCGTGGTCTGTGCGCGCAATGAAGCCGAAAATTTGCAGCAAAATCTACCGCTTTGGCTGGCGCAGGAGTACGCCGGAGCATGGGAATTACTCATAGTGGACGATGCTTCCGATGATACTACGCCGGCCATTTTGCAGGCTTTCCAGCAGAAAAATCCCCGTTTACGCGTGATTCGCATGGCTGAAAAAAAGTCATTGGGTAAAAAAGCGGCCCTGACCCTGGGGGTGTCTTCTGCGCACTATGAACAATTATTGCTCACCGATGGAGACTGCGCCCCCGCCAGTGTGCATTGGCTGGCCCAAATGGCCGGTAGTCTGGCCGAAAAGCCGGTCACGGAGATTGCGCTGGGTTATGCTCCTCTGGTCGCTGCACCGGGCCTGCTGAATAGCTGGGCGCGATTCGAGACGGCCTACACTGCCCTGCAATATTTTGCTTTTGCACAAGTGGGAATGCCGTACATGGGGGTGGGGCGCAACATGGCCTGGAAACGGTCGCTGTTCTATCAGGCCGGGGGCTTTGTGCGCCATGCGGATGTGCCTTCCGGCGACGATGATTTACTGGTCAATGCCGTGGCCCGGCGGGGTCGCGTGGCACTTTGTCTGACGCCCGCCTCTTTTGTGTATTCGGCGGCTAAAACGACCTGGGCGGCGTGGTTTCGCCAAAAACAACGGCAATTGGGCAGCAGCCTGCGGTACCAATGGTGGCATCAGCTGATCATCGGGGCCGTGGCCGCTACCCACACCCTGCATTATCTGGCGGCACTGTTACTGTTGATAGCCTTCTATCATCCGGTGCTCATGTTGTCCGTTTGGCTGCTGCGGCTGGCGGTAATAATGCTGGTGTGGCGGCGGGTTTTGCAGGGATTTCAGGAGCGGGCTTTGCTGGCCTGGGTGCCACTGCACGATATACTCTTGTCTATTTATTACGCGGCGTTTGTACCCTTTAGTTTTTTAAGAGGCCGGAAAGGGGTGAAATGGAAATAAATCTCTTGAGGATGCGAGGATTTGAGGATTCGATTAAAACACTTGATAATCATGTAATTGATCGAATACTCAAATCTTCAAATACTCGAAAATTTTTACAGTGTACTTATATTACTGGCACTTGATTTTCCGGGGCCAGCCATTTTTGATCGGCATAGAAATTTCCAAAAGGGATAAAGGAAATCAATAGTAAACGCGCGGTTTTAGCCAGATTCCACTGGTGTTCTATTTTAGTCAAAAACACATACAATACATAGAGGACAAATAGTAATCCATGCACCGTACCCACCGACCGCACGGCCTGGGGCTGATCGTACAGGTATTTAAGCGGCATAGCAATAAATAACAAAACAAGGAACGATATGCCTTCCACAAAGGCAATGAGGCGCAGGCGGCCAATGGTAGTGGTTAAAAATCTGAGCATAATGGATTTAGTGTAGCAAGGAATGGGAAAACAGCAAATAATACATGGCGCAAAAGTAGAACGGGCGGCTGGCAAACCACGCGGATAAAAACACCATCCGGTACTGCACAGCACGGAAATGACGCGGCGATGACGCGCCGAAAATTTACCAGTTGAAAAACGGCAACACCCGTCGCCCGGAGCGATTGAGCAGGCCGATTTGCAGGCCGTGTACTTCGCGCGCATAATTGAATAATCCAAATTGTACCCCCTTCACTTTTCGCGCCCGATTGATCAGACCCGCCACCTGTACGCCCTCGATGGTATCCACGCTGTTGTTCAGGCCCGCCATTTGCAGGCCGCTGACCCGGGTGGCGCGATTACTGATGCCGCCGATCTGGACCAGCATTTTGCCGCCAGATGCCCGGTTCACGATACCGGCGATTTGTATAGCCTGACCCGTTGGCTGTTGCGCCCGATTGATCAGACCCGCCACCTGTATGCCGCGCAGGGTATCGCTGACGTGGTTGTAAATCCCACCGACTTGCACGGTGCTGATCTGTGCGGCGCGATTGCCGATCCCGCCAATCTGAATGGGTGTTTCCCCACTGGGGGCCTGGTTCAGCATACCCGCCACTTGTATTGCCCGCCCCGCCGTTTGATGGGCAATATTGACCAGACCACCCACCTGTATGCCTTGCAGCGTGTCGCCGACGCGGTTGTAAATACCCGCAATTTGCAGCCCGTCGGCATTGCCGCGCAGTTCGTTGAAGACCCCACCTACCTGTACGCCGGTCATATTTTTACGGTTAAAGTTGCCAATACCGCCGATTTCGACCTTGCGATTGCCCAGCGAAGTCCCGGCCAGAATATTCAGCGACCAATCATTGACTACTTTACCGCTGAGGGTGTGGTTGGTGCCTAATTTTGGTAAAAAACTTACCTGGTAGCGGCGGTGCAATGAGTCGGGTACATTGAGCGCATTCCATTTTTCCAGCGAAATCTGGAAGAGCCGTTCGATCTGGGTGGCGGCTTTTTGCAAGTTTTCTTCCAAAGTCAAACCACGCTTCATCGGCGTGTTATCTACCTGTAAATCAACTTTTTGGAAACGCGGACTGGTGCTCGTCACCGGAAAAATCGTGTCGCGATAATTCAGCCGGGCCACGGTGATCTCGGTGCTTTTTTTCACCCGCAATTCGTAGTAACCATTCGAGTCGGTCGTGGTGGCGCGGAGCGTACGGCGGTCATAAATGGTGGCGTTCGCGACGCGCTGACCGCTGGCATCCTTGATGTAGCCGCTCAATTGTTCGGTCGGTTTTTTGCGTTTTTTCAGAATAAGATACTGGCCATTGGATTTGAATTCGTAGCCATCGCCGAGCAATTCGTAGAGGGTTTCGCGCACCGTCCAGTCATTGGCGACGAGGGAAATTCTCTTCGTGCCATCCACGATGTTGGCATTGTACGACCATTCAAAACCGGCTTTTTGGGCCACTACTGCCAGGGCTTCTTTCAAGGGAGTTTGCTGAAAACGCACGTCAATATGCCGCTCCAGCACCTCGGCGGCGTAGAGGCCGGGGCAGCAGAAAAGAAGGAGGCAGATCGTTTTTGTAATTTGGTTCATGTGTTTTTGATGCTCAGCAGAGGCCACTTCGGTTCGTTAAGCAATCTACTTAATAGGCTTACCCCAGTAACAACATCCGAAGAAAGAATGTTACGTTCATTCTATTTTCACAAACTGCTCTGTGTCACTCGCAACCCACTCCATCCAAAACTACCTTCCCATCGCTCCGTTCGATTGTCAGATCAAAAGACTCGGCAATAATATTCAGCACTTCCTCCAAAGGGCGATTGGGGAAACGAACAGACAGCGGACATTTTTCCAACGCCTTGTTTTTCAAGGAAATATCCACACCATAAGCATCGCTCAATTGCTGAACTACCTCGCGGAGCGGTGTACCATCGAACGTAAATTGCCGGTTTTTATAGGCCAGCGCATTGGCTTTGGGCTGCGCCAGGCGGGTGATTTTTCCGTTCGCGGATTCATACACGGCCTGCTGACCGGCGGTAAGCAGTTCGGTTTGGATCGGTGTACGCAATTGCACTTTCCCAGTGGTCACGGTGACTGTCACGCGGCCCGGTTCGGAGCGGTCGTCCACATTAAATTCAGTGCCCAGCACCCGGACTTCCAACTGTTCCACTTCGACGATGAAAGCCCGTGTGGAGTCGTGCGCCACCTGAAAATAGGCTTCCCCGGACAGGCGCATCCGCCGTTCTTTACGGTTGAAATTTTCGGCGACCCGCAGGCCGGAATGGCGATTGAGCACCACCACCGAGCCATCGGTGAGGGTGTCGGTGAGCGTGGTCGTGGTGGTAGCGATTTCCGTCGGCTGCACTGGCGCAGGCGAGCGGAAAAACCAGAAAGCGGCGATCAACAGGGCTATGGCGGCAGCGGCGGCGGGTAGCCAAACGCCCAAACGTACTACCCGTGCTCGCGGAGCCGGATGTTCGCGCAGTTGTCCCCGCACTTTTTGCAGGGCGGCCTCCACATCCACCGACCGTGCGGCTGGTGACGGAGTGGCCCGTTGCCACAGCCGCTGCAAACCGGCAAAATACTGCCGGTTTTCGGCGGATTCGGTGAGCCAGGCCTCAATGGTCTGCTCCTCCTCCGGCTCCGTTTCTCCAGCCAGCCGTTTGGCGAGGAGTTCGTCTATGTCGGTGTAGTGATCGGGCATAAGTGCATGATTTGTAATGGTTTAGAGGGGTCTGTAAAATCGGGCATACTGGTGTGCGTTTCGTTTGTCATTCTGCCGGAAACCGTCCACGTCGTAGTATGTCCCGCAGTGTACACCGCAACGTGGACGCTTCCCGACAGAGCCTGCCCCGGTTTATCGGGGATGACAACACTGAGCGTACACCATAGGAACACCAGAATAATCACCAAATAATCCGCCAGTTTGGTGCGCATCAGCCGCAGGGCCTTGCCCATTTGGGTTTCGACGGTTTTGATGGAAATGCCGAGTTGGTCGGCGATTTCGCGGTACTTCAGTTCTTCAAAACGGCTCAATTCAAACACGCGCCGGCATTCGGTAGGCAGCGTAGCCAATGCCTGCTGGATGCGTTCACTGAGTTCCGTTTCCGCGCCCGGCTGGGGCAAATAACCCTGCTCCAACTCTTCGGCGTGGTGGGCCTTGTAGCGTTCCCGGATGCGGGCATCGCGGAGGCGATTGAGGCAGCGATTATGCACCATTTTGTAGAGATAGGCTTTCACTGACCACTGCACATCCAGCGCGGCGCGTTGCTCCCAAAGTTTCACAAAGACCTGTTGCACAACATCTTCTGCCTCATCCAGGTCGCCATCGGTGAGCGAACCGGCGTAGCGGCACAGGGGCGCGTAAAAGGCTCGGAACAGGGTATCGAAAGCCGATTCGTCGCCCCGTTGCAGGGCTTGCAGCAGGGTGGTAGCGTCGCTTTTTTCCAAAATAGAGGCGGCGTTATTTACAGACACTTGAGCATGGAATTTACCCTGATAGAGAGGGAAGATTTTTTCAAATATTTATTGCACCGTAAAAATAGCCATCAGGATCGTATGCACCCCTTGCCGGGTTTTTTCACCGCCCCATATTTGCAGTTCGCGCCCGGCGGGAACAAAACGTAGAATCAGCCAGCCATTCTCCATCACACGCTCGGCGGGAATTTCCCGACCGCTCATTTTCAACCGGATAATTTCCGGCGGTTGTTGGATTTGGAGGCGAAGTTCCACCTTGCCATCCGCGCCTTTGGTCAGCGGCATCCCGAAGGGCTGACTATCCGTTATATCGGACACGGGGTTGCCGTACGAAAATACAGGTTGTTTTTTAAAGGCGATTTTATCCAGCGGGGTATCCAGCAGTTGCCATTTTGGGTCGTCGGGAAAATGATCGAGGGCAAAAATACGTGGTGGTGTGCAGAAAAATCCCGGCTGAAATTCCTGCACGAATTTCTCTTCGTCGCCTTTGGCATGTCCTGCCCCCCAGGTTGCGTCGAGCAAGGCCCATTCATCGTTGATTTTTACGGCATTCCAGGCATGTTTGCCCCAGCCGCCGTGTACTGAACCTTTGGAGTGCCCGGTGACGAACGCGCATTCCAGCCCGACCTCTTCGGCCATATTTTGATACACTGAGGCATAATCCATGCACACGCCGCGTCCTTTTTTATAGGCTTGCTGGGCTCGCTTATCCTGATATTCCTCCTGCGAATCGGCCTTCGGCCCTTCCTTGCCGATAGCATTAAAATCGTAGCGCATATTTTCTGCGATCCAGGTAAAGATCGCGCGGGCCTTGTCGCGGTCGGTAGTCAGGTTTTTGCATAAATCTTTGGCCAGTGCGGCGGGTGTCGCATGGCCGCTTTTGGAGATGCTGCGGGCGAGGGAATCTACGGCGGCAAATTCGGATTGGGCCTGTACCGCAGAGGCGCAAAACACCAAAAGGAGGGTACTAAAAATTAGTTTCATCATGAAATTTTATGGTGATCAGAAAGTGAGCGGCTTATTAACGCATTTTTCTGAAATTGCGTTTTAAGCCAATACGACCAATTGATTTTTTCTTTGAAACATAAAAAGCAGACAAAATATTCTGCTTAAAATTGTAAGTACAAAGCCCCCAAAAAACCATTATTTTTGCCTGAAAATTAGAACGATTATGGCCAATGTAACCGCGCAAACCCTGCCCCAGTCTCTTCCTAATGGAGACAAGTTGCCTGATAAGGCAGCGGGGACCCGGCGTAAGCGATTGATTTCGTTGGAGGCTTTCCTGGAACGATATGTCAGCCGGGAAGACCCATTCAAGTACGAATGGAATAACGGTCTAGTGGAGAAGAAACCCCGCACGATGCACCGAGATCAGTTCTTTATTTTTCAAAATCTGCTCAAACGTTATATTCTGCTGCCTGATTTTGCGCAAGGTGGTGCCCTGATCTGCGAAGTAGATATGTTAATCAGTACCATAGGCCGTACTCGCCGGGCTGACATCGCCCGCCTTTCGCCCGCTCAAATGGCGGTATCGCGCGAAGGTGGCTTGAGTATCTGCACATTCGTGATTGAAGTCGTATCCAAAAACGACCAGATCGTGGAGATGAATGAAAAATTGCAAGAGTACTTCGATAATGGCGTGCAAGTCGTGTGGGTGGTATTTCCCAGACTTGCGAAAGTAGAAGTGCATCGTTCCAAACGGGAAGTCACTTATTGCTTTGAAAACGACCTCTGTTCGGCGGCTCCTGCCTTGCCCGATTTAGAAATCACGGTCAGCGATTTGTTCCAATAAATTTTTTTCAGCAAACAAGTCAGGGTAAGTTCTTTGGAAGGTGTCTCCGCTTAAATTTTCAAAAGCAAAGACACTAACAAAACGACTTACGCATGTCACATCTGTTAAAAATCTTCCTCCTTTTTTTCCTGCTGCTCCTTTTCTTTCCCGCCCTTTTATCTGCTCAAAACTACACCCAAACCATAAAAGGTACGGTGCTGGACAAGGGCGTAAAAACGCCGCTGGTGGGGGCAACGATCATGGTCCTAACATCTTCCAATGAAGGCGGAAATACCACGGGAGCAGTGTCTGACCTAGATGGCCATTTCCGTATAAATCAAATCCCGGTGGGAAAAGTCGCCTTAAAAGTGACATATTTGGGTTATAAAGAGGCTGTTCTGAACAATATTACCGTCAATTCCGGTAAAGAAGTGGACTTGATGATCGAAATGGAGGAAGACCTGCTACAGGCCAATGAAGTAGTCATCACGGCCAAAGTAGAAAAACAAAAAGCCCTCAATGAACTGGCCACGGTGAGCGCGCGCACCTTTTCGGTGGAGGAAACCCAGCGTTTTGCGGCAGCCGTGAACGATCCGGCGCGCATGGCTTCGTCCTACGCCGGGGTGGTGATGCGCGACGATGGCAACAACACGATTGTCATTCGCGGCAACGCGCCCAACGGCCTGCTCTGGCGCATGGAAGGCGTGGATATTCCCAATCCGAACCACTTTTCCAACGTCGGTTCGTCAGGCGGCGGCATCTCCATTCTGAGTGCGCAACTGCTCACCAATTCCGATTTTATGACCGGTGCCTTCGCGGCAGAATATGGCAACGCGCTTTCCGGTGTGTTCGACCTGAAACTGCGCAAAGGCAATCCCGACAAATATGAATTCACGCTGCAAGCCGGGGTGCTCGGCCTGGATGTGGCCGCCGAAGGCCCCATGCGTTTGGGCAAACAAACGGGTTCTTTTTTGGTCAATTACCGCTATTCCACGCTCTCGCTGCTCTCCAAAGTAGGGGTGGAAATCGGTGATGCGACGACCAATTTCCAGGATTTATCCTTCAATCTCGCCATGCCTGCCGGGAAAGCCGGGGCGTTTACGCTTTTTGGCATGGGCGGCCTGAGTTCCCAAAAATCCGTGGGCGTAGCGGATTCCCTGCTTTGGGACGAAGACTTGGGCCATAAATACACGTCCGATTTTCTGGCCAATACCGGCGTGGTCGGCCTCACGCACAGCAAGGCCTGGGAACGCACTTTCCTGAAAACCGTCGTGTCGGCTTCCAACACCGAAAATGCTTTTAATGAGGACGAGTTCCAGCCCAATTACGATCTGCGCCGCAACTACGATCAAAGTCACCGGCAGATGAAATACACGGTGTCGTCGGTGTTAAATCATAAATTCAATGCCCGACATTTCCTGCGCACCGGGGCCTACGTCAACTTGCTGGATTTTAATTTCCGCCAATCCGAATGGGACGATACGCAGGAATATTTGCGCGAGCAAGTGAAAATAAAGGGCCAAACCCAGACCGTGAATGCCTTTGCGCAATGGCAATTTCGCGCCACCGAGCGGCTCACGCTGAATGCCGGGCTGCATAGTTTTTCTTTTTTATTGAACCAAAAACACTCCCTCGAACCCCGCGCCGGGCTGAAATACGCTTTCAACGACCGCCGTTCGGTGAGTTTTGGCTATGGCCTGCATTCGCAGATGCAACCCTTGGGCGTGTATTTTGCGCAAGCCGAAAATGACCAGGCCAACCCGAATCGCGACCTGGATTTGACCAAAGCGCAGCATTTTGTGCTGTCGTACGATCAGTCTTTGCGGGGAAATTTGCACCTGAAAACCGAGGTGTATTATCAGAATTTGTATAATGTGCCGGTCAGTGCAGGGCGAGCCACGTCTTTTTCCATGCTCAACAGCATAGATGGTTTTGAATCGCAACCACTTGTCAATCAAGGGCATGGCCGCAACTACGGTTTTGAATTGACCTTCGAGAAATTCCTGACGCGGGGGCTGTATTTCCTGCTGTCGTCCTCTATTTATCAGTCAAAATACCAGGGCTCGGATGGCGTGTGGCGCAACATACGTTACAACGGCAACTACGCCAACACCTTCACCGCCGGGAAAGAATGGAACTGGAATACCGCCCGGAAAAACCGCACTGTCGGCTTCAATCTGAAACTCGTGCAGGCGGGTGGTTTCCGCGATACGCCGATAGACCTCGCCGCTTCCCGCGCCGAAGGCAGCACCGTCCGCGACCAAAACCGGGCCTTTGCCGACCAGATGCCCGCCTATTTCCGTCTCGATGTGGGTGGCCGCCTTAAACGCAATTACGCGCACCTGACGACCACCGTTGGGCTGGATATTCAGAACACGACCAATCGCCAGAATGTATTTAATCGCTACTATAGCACCCAGGATTTCACCGTGAAATACAGCCGTCAGACGGGTTTGATCCCGGTGCTGTTTTATCGGGTGGAGTTTTAAGGCACAATCACCAGTTTCACCACGTCGGCCAACATTTCTCCGACATAAATACGGCAGAAGTAAAGGCCTGGCAGACAGTTTATTGGCAGCATGGAGCCATTTTGCAAGATCATTTCTTTCAAAATGGCTCCATTCATGCCCGTAATTTGCACCCGCAACATCGCATCCGGCGCAGTGCCTTGCAACTGGACGGTGAAACGATCTCTGGCTGGGTTGGGAAGAATGCTAGCCTGGTAAGCAACTTTGGTGCGTTCCTGGATGGTGGCCGTTTCGCCGACAGGCGTATCCCGCTCACAAATATCGGCATCGTTGAAAGCCAGGGGCATTTCGGCAAATGAGTTGTACAGTGCCCGGGCTTCCAGCACCGCTTCGCCGCCTGAAAGCATACATTGTCTGGCCAGCGACAGCAGCTTGGTCATTTGTTGCGGCGTAGCTGTGTAAGTAGGCCGTAGCATCGTTTCCAGATAAATGCGGTTCACTGTTTTGCGGTTGCTGGTCCATTCATTATCGGCGGCGATGGCTTCATTCTGGCGAAGAACGGAGGCCATAGTGGCGATCAGGTTCGTTTCATTCGCCTGGCTGAGTTGGAGCCATTTTTCCAGCAATGGCCGGGCTGCCGTAAAACAGGCCGCTTTTTGCTGGCGCAAAGCCGCAGAGTCCTGTTGGTTCCTGGCCCGGGCATAGCGCAGATCAATTTCGTTGCGCATTTGCGCCAGACTATCCAGTTTTCGGGCTATTTCTACCATTAATAGATGCTCTCCTTTTGCGCCGATGCCCAGGTGAGTCATTTGATTTTCCACTGCGTAGAGTTGTCCGATGGCCTCCTGCCTGGCTGTTGCGAAAAATTTGTCCACGGCCATATCCTGGCCATACAGGGCAGGATGGCTTTTTATTTCCCGGTACAGCGATCGTTCGCCCTCGCGTTGGGTCGTGCGGTCGTAAGGATGTTCACTGGCATATTGGTCCCTGGCAATTCGCTTCTCGTTGTCGGTCAGATCGCGGGGCGATTCCAGGCCACTCGGAGCAGTTACGGGACAATCGGCACAACTGCCGGAAGTGCCCTCCGCTGGGATGAACCACACGCCCAGATTATCCGGCACACAGGAGATTGGCCAAGTGGGGTTGGTTTGCGGCAGCTCAATCCTGAATGCAGAGGCGGAGACGTTGGCCGGACTACCTGTATGCAACGCACCCAACATTCCATAACTACCCAGCCATTGATTGCCCATCCAGTTTTGCTCGCCGATGACCGTGCCAACACCATCGCATTGCAAGCCGATGTGGTGATCGTAGAATTGGCTGGAACGCACGTAGGTCGGATCGCAATTGCCCATAAAATAGTTGCCTGTCGTGGTTTTGTCCGTCAGGTTGCAACATAGGGTAGAGCCTTTGGAACCCAGCAATTCGATGCCATTCATGCTGGCCCCGATCAGGCTGCCATCGGTGGCTCTGATCTCATTGCCGCGCAACAGGCACTGATTGGAAGCGGATAGAAAAATGCCGCGGGTGAATTGCGCGAACAGGTTGCCCTGCGGGAAACCGGAATAAAAAATGTGGTTGTCGTCAATGCTCCATCCGCTGGAATGCTCCACGCTGATGCCCGCCTGAAAGCGGTAGCTGTGGTAGATATAATTGCCGGAAACCGTTTGGCTGGCGGTATTACCCTTTTGCAGCCCATTGGATAACAAGATGCCGGGGCCATTGCCTTTGATATGGATGTTGTTGTTCTCAATCGCGATGTTGGTGACGGCGTTGGTGTTATTGACAATAAATGCGGACTGGCCGACTGGAAAATCAGGTAAAGTGACCCTGAAATCATTGTCGTCAATCACAATACTGGTCGCCTGACCGGCAGGCAAGGCATAGACACCGGAAGCAAGATCAAACATATCATTCCATTTGGCTTCCAGATTGCAGCGGGCCACGTGGATAGCCCGACAGCCAATATTCCGACTATCTCCGCCAAATATGGAATGGTGTACCGTCAGTGTGCCTCCATTTTTGGAAAAAATACCAATGCCCTGCGGGTTTTGCGCGTCGGGAGACTGGTTGTAATTGATAGCACCGGATAAAGCCGTGAATTTGGCATAATAAACGTGCAGATCGGTAGTGGCAGCCAGTATGCCGTTGCGCAGCCCGGTGAAGCGGTTTTCCGAAGAGGCATCCTGCGCCTGACCAACCGTGAAGGTCGTGAGGGCCAGGTCCATACCCGTGAATGGATAGAGCGGATGCCAATTGGAAATCCCGCTGCTATATAGGGGCAGTAAAGCAGTGGTGGCGTGAAAGGTGTTATTTTGAAAAGGCAGTGGCTGTATTACGGCTCCGCTGACGTGAATACTGACGTGATTGCGGTCAAAATCGTTATTAAAGGCATTGAAAGAGGGCATTGTACTGCCACCCTGTACGTCCACGGCATATTCTGCATCCTGAATAATATTGCCGCTCAAATGCAACTCACCGCCCGCTTGTACCGTGATACTGCGCCACATTTTTTCACAGCCGTGGATGCCCAGTTGGGTTGGTTCTGCCAGGTTGCCCCCATTGACATCTTTTAAAGTCAGTGTGGCCCCCGCCTGCACAATGATTTTTGCGCCCGGTTGCATGTTGATCTCTCCTCCTTCTATCGTCAGATCGAAGCCAGCACTGATGGTCAGATGGCCACGAATGGCTATACATTTACCGAGGTTATTATACCAATTTTGGGTCGCTTGTCCGCCGGAAAGGGCGGTAGCATATACCGACAGCCCGGGTATGCTTTCTTTGGGATCAGTAGGGGCCTCTCCGGCATCAATATTGAGCCCGCCAGGCCCGCAAGCGCAGATGAAACCCGCCGGAGGAGCGCAATCAGTCACGGTCAGTTTTGCGGAGCACTGCCATGCTAGACTCGTACAAGTGCCGGTGGCTGTGCCATTTAGTACTACATCAGAGATGCTGCCAGTCAGTACCTCAGACGGCACCATCAACTGAAAATGCAGGGTAGTACATTCGTCTGCCAGAAGCGAAAAAGGCGCTACACTACCGCTTACCAATGTCCAGCCGGTGGGCAGCGAGATAGCAGGATTCAGCAGGCTGCTGCTGCCAGGGGGTATACCGCTGACACAGGCTGTGAAAGTAACCTCTACTATTTGGCCGGCGCAGACCGCTGTGGCCGAAGGACTCTCTACGGTAATTTTGGGGGTAGCGACACAAGTGGCCGTGAGGTTGTCTATCCCAATCCCGATATTTTGAGCACCCGATGGTACGAAGGTCAAAAAACAGACTTTTTGATCCGTCTGGTTTGGCCAGACAAAAGGCGTACTGTCAAAGGCAGGCTGCAGATTGGGCATCCCAAAATTGCCACTATTCGGGACGGCGATAGTCGTTATGCAAATGGGTTCAAAAACCTTGCCCGGCGCGCAGGTAGTTGAAATGCCACAAGTATTGGCGATGGCTGCCCCCGGATAGGTCAGCACCGAGCAGGGGGCAATGGTGCTTCCCCATATTTCCAGCGTGGCAGCTCCGGTGCCTGTTACTCTGGAAATATCCATAGCCAGGTGCAGATCGGTACCGGCTTCAATACAATTCCGGAGTTCCAAAGTTACCGCTTCCCTGCCCGTGGAACTGGTATTCGGGTTATCCGGGGCGTTATAAAGATGCAAATAATTATTACCATTATTGGCATTGATAATATCCGGTGTACCCATGTTATCATCGCCTTCCAACCGGAAAGGCCGACCAAACCAAACGTTATAGTTATTGACGGGCGTTTGATCAGGATTGAAATTTTCAAAATTCTGCACCCCTAACAAGTTCGTACAAGGGTCTGCTGAAAGAAGGGGTCGGCAATTATCAATAAACCAGAGAATGTCCGCATATTGGTTGTGCATCCGGCATTCGCTTTCGCCGCCTCCTTGAATGGTGTATAAAACGGAAAGAAAAAGAGAGTTGGATTGGGGCGTCAGCAGGCTGATATCCCAGCCGTCGCCATTGGCAGTAATCTGGACATTCGGGTTGAAAGCAAATTGCCGGAGGCGGGTGATTTTCGCAGTACCACTCGACACATCGTTACAGAGCAAATCTGCCTGGCTGATATGGATGGATTCACCCACACAGGAATAATACACTTTTGGGCAGCAGGAAGCGGTCAGATTCAAGGTGTTATCGTAGGAACCAATGGCGTAAGAGCCCTCACAGGCAACCGTTGGAGAGGCGACTTTATATCCTAAAGCGCAAAATATTTGCTGCTCCGCGTCCGTGATGGTCCTTCGCGCCTGATTGTGGGCGATCCCTGGCTGCATGATGTAGTCCACATTTTGTCCGCTGCAAGTCGGACTCAGGTGGCTGAGCATATTACTAATGCCGCTTGGGCTGGCCGGATTTCCGCCCGGGTTGCCACCGACCGGCGCAAGGGCGGCATCGCCGAGCACTACCTCCGGCCCGGAATTGCCCTCCGCGCAGGAGTGCAGGGCAATATCAACAAAGCCCGGCATAGCTTGCCAGCAATTGGTGGTGCAGGTACTGGGGTTGAGCAGCGCAGGCTGCATATTCGCTCCGCCGCCACCCGGCTGATAATTATTCACCACCCGCAACGTCTGATCCCACAGGGAATAGGCATCGCTGAAACCCATTCTGGAAGCAAAGCCCAGCACGTGCATTCCTTCATGCAACACCACCGAGTACAGGTCCACCATATTGGCAAAGCTTCCGCTGGGAAGACTACTGTTATAGTTCCAGGCGTAATTGGAATTGATGAGGATGCGGCCATCCGCAATGCCCGCAATAGTGTGCCCGCCATTCATTTTAATGAAGGGCCGGTCTAATTGTACCTCCTGGCAGTATGGATCATTCGGGCCGGCATAGAAGGGTGTGCCGATGGCCCCTGCCGTAGCGGGCAGCGGCAGTGCTAAGCTCAATTGGGCGACCAATGCCGGATCGGGGCTGCTGAAATTCAGCCAGACGACCTGTAAATCAATCATTTCCGGCAGTAATTGACCACAGCCGTTTGCGGCCAGCCGCTGTTGAATAATATTGGAGACATCGCCAAAAACCTGGGTAATAGCCGCAAGTGCCGGGGCGGGCGGGTTGCCCAGAAAATGCAGGGAAAAGTTACCCGGGCTCGCATAGTCACTGTCAGCATCCCTCTGCCGCTTGCTGATGGCCAGACTGGTCAGATCAAACTTGTTTCCAAAACGGTCGAAGACCAGCGAATCGGGTTGACGACTATTGGGCGGCAGCGTCGTATAAGTGCCGCAGAAGGAATGGTCGGCCGGGCTCTGGGCTTTGGCCGATGAAAACGGAGCGACAGAAGCCGTCAGAAATGAAAAAAAGAGTGGTAAACGCCACTCGGAAAGCCAATGAATGGGAGCCAATTTCATAATATTCGTATAAGAATTTGAAATAATTATATTTCTTGTACTTTAATGCTCCCTGTTCTGCAGGGACATGCACATACAGGCTCTATGCAACCACGAGCAGGCATTAAGGAAAGCAGGAGGGTACTAATCATTGGTATATACCGGATGATTAGTAACCTTACTAATTGATTGAAATAAAAGCGCGACAATCTACCCTGAGTCACATAGTCAGGATATTACTGATTGTTGGAAGGCAAGAAAACCCTTTTGATGTGGGCATGAGATTCTACATTAATAAAATATAAAAAAGTCATGCCATTCGTTACTATTTGTTAATGAGCAGCTTATTCATGAATTATTGCAGGTTTAGTGAAGAAAGAGAGAGCCGTGTTTTAATAAAATCAAAAGTGGGAAAAAAATAATAGAAGTTGCAAACGGAAAGCAGCAGATTGTTACCCGGTTTTTGCAATTCTTATTAGCACATTTATAAATACATGCTGCTCAAACAAAAACTTGCGAATCGCCCGAAAAGCGAACATCTTGAGCATTCTGATTAAGGGATGAGTGAGAAATAAATTCCCATTTTCCCACCTCTGAATGTCATTTCGACGGTAGGAGAAATCTGGTTGCGTAGTATTGATAATCAACCCTTTATTGGATTCCTCCTAATGTCGGAATGACAACTCAGGTAAGGTTGTTCCTGCCATGTTATTTTTTGCATGTTCCTAAAGAATAAATTAAAGGTAGGGTGTCTGGTAAAAGGGGCCGTGGACATTTTGTAGATTTTTTCAGTAGTGCGACGAAGCCCGGATGCAGATGTTATTTTGGTTAATATGTTGATAATCGAATTTCTATTAATTTCGCACGAACTGCTAACAGGGTAAAATCAGATAAATTAACAGGTAATTATTTTTGCTTTTTGTTTATATTAAAATAATATATTATTTATAAAATGCGCAACATGTACAAACAAAATTTACTTATTAAATTATGATAACCAGATGTTTATATAAATATTGTGCGCAAAACAGACAGCATGAGGCAAAAAAACTATTATTGAAATACTGGTTTAATGTTATTCATAAAATAGATAATACAATAAAAATAAAAGCCATCCTGCTGATCTGGCAGGATGGCTTTTGATTAAGTCCTCCAAAGTCCGGGCAGCAACAGCCGGTAAAAACAGGTAGCGTGTAAATGGCAAGGCTGGGCTTGTAAGTGGCAAAAACGACTTACTGCTTCAGGATTTTAATCCCAAATTGGTCGGCAATCCATCCAGGCTTTGCAAATTTTTCTCCTGTACATACTGGAGCAATCCCTGCTCGCCCTTTTTCTCCGCCCAATCAAAATGAATGTCGCGTTCGCCGACATAGTCATACAATGGCACACCGAAACCGCAGGAGGTTTGCACGAGGTCTATATCGGCGACGATGATCTGCCGGGTGCTCGGAAAAATGGTAAAATGCGGGGCATACACCTCCCACTCTTCCGTACCCGGCAACACTGTAAAACCTTTTCCGTACAAACGCAGGATCAACGGCGCACCGGCCACGGAGCAGAACATGAAGGTGATGCGGCCGTTTTCCAGCGTATGGGCGGAGGTCTCGTTGCCGCTGCTGATCAGGTCCATATAGGCCACCTGGTGTTCCCCCAATACCCGGAAGCAGTTCAAACCTTTGGGCGAGAGGTTGACCCGGCCGGCAGCGCTGAGCGGCGCCGTGGCCACGAAGAAGAGGTGTTGTTTTTCGATAAAAGCCCGGTGGGCCGGCTGGATGGAATCGTAGAATTTGCCCATGTGGCTAGTGAATGATTATCGGGTGAGACAGTATTGCGCACAGGATGCCGGACGTGCTACCGCCTTCCTCCATCCTCTTTCCGCACGATCCTGATGGCTGCGCTTTGCTCGAAATTGGACCGCAACGTAAACACCTGCTCCCGGCCATTGGGTTCCGTCACGCTGACGCTGGCGGTGTTCGGCGGGATGCGGCCCAGGTTCTCGGCGAACATTTCCAGGGTATTGGTGGGCTGGCTCAAGGTGATCACGAGCTCCTTTTTTGCCCGGCTGACCGGTTGTTTCTCCACCACCCAGACACCATTCCAGCGCAGGGAGATGGTATCGCCATCGTCATGATCATCGTCCCAGTAACGAATCAGCACGCTATCGGATGCGCTGCGATAAGTGTCGGTCACTTCGAGCTGGCGGCGGTCCGACAACGGCGCTGCTTCGCTTGCAGGTCCGGCCGGGCTCACCGGCGGCTTCATCGGAGGCTTGGCGGCCAGGATTTGTTGCTGTCGCCGGGTCTGTTCAGTCAGTGGACGCCGTACCGACACGGTGGCCGAGGCACAACGCAGGCCGAGCTCCGACCATCCGCTCCAATTTCCTTCCAGATACTCGTAGTCGCCGCGCACCACGTGGACGAGGCCGGCTTCGTTGAAGCAAAACCCGCCGATGAGGGGTTTGGTCTGTTTGGTACGGCGGTCTGTGCGATAGGTCAGACAGTTCGCGGCAAATCGGCCGGAGAGCGTAAAGATCCCGTAGTGCTCCGGATCGGTGCGGGTAATGATCTGGTAGGTGCCGCTGATCTGGCCCCCGGCGGTCTGCTGCAGGGTGTATACCACGTTGTGGGTCGGCTGCCCTTTTTCCCAGACCCCGTTTTCCCAGTACTGCTGATAACCGGGCATGGTCTGCGCATCCTGGGTTTGATCAAGCACGCCTTCCCAGCGGCCGCTGAGGTCGATCTGGGCCAGGAGGGTAGGGCTAAGCAGTAGTAAAAAGGGCAGAAATCTCATGGGGAAAAATCTTTTATCTTGGCTTACAACCATGCGGTTGCCGAGCTTATTGCCAAGTGCCTTTGGTGAAATAGGGGCCGATCACTAGAAATACCACCCAGGCCAGGTATGACAGGCCGACCAGTCCAAAACCAGTTCCTGTTTTGCCCTGCACGATGGCCAGGTGGTACGCCCAGGCCACCAGTCCCAGCACAGCGGCACAACCGGTGATGAAGATATACCCATTGGCGCCGGCCAGCAGGTAAAAGAGAACTTTGAGGAGTGGATTCATGTCGATGCCAGCTGCGTGCTGAAAAGAGTTTTTGATCAGCAGAGGGTGCTCGTTCCTTCGGGCCGCAACAAATCAAAGTCGAGCCGGTTATACCTCGAAAGACCCTGGGCTTGAAAAAGTACAGCAGCTGGTCCTTTGTTTTGCTGTTAAATTAAAATAGATAAAATGAAAAAAACGAGACTATTAGGCATTTGGATGGACCATTCCAGCGCCCACGCCATGACCTTTGTTAACGATTCCATCATCACCGAAATCATTGAATCTGCCTTCACGAGTCAGGATCGCGAAGCAACGTTGAGCCGGAATGAAAATATCATGCACAATAAAGAGCAACAGCAACATGGACTCTATTACAAACGTATTGCCGAGACGATTAAAGACTATGAAAAAGTAGTCATTTTTGGACCCACCAATGCCAAAAATGAACTGGCCAACCTGTTAAAGGAAGACCATCATTTTAACAATATTGAAATAGAAGTAAAGTCGGCAGACAAGATGACGGAGCACCAGATGCATACGTTTGTTAAGTCTTATTTTGACCCGGCGAATAATTAAACCCTTTGAGGCCACGCTGCACGCCCACCTGACGATCTTTCTGCTCTGCCAGGCCTGTCCTTCAGCCGTTGGACAAAACCATCAGCTGTAACATGGTTTTCCAGTTCCGCGTGGTGGCCCGTACCTTCAGTTTGTTTTCGAGAAAGGTATTGTGCAACTTGGTCTGACCGTAGCCTTGTGGGCAATAAAGGTAAATTTCTGTCCCACTAAGGATGAACCTATCCGGCTCGTAGCGGCTGGTATCCAGCCGGTCGACCAGGCCGCCGTCAGGCGTTTTATCCAAAAGGGTCACGTGTAGGAAGGCCGGTTCAGCCGCGCTTTCACGCAGAAATGGGTTATTCTCTACGCTACGGGCCCAAGCTGCTTGGGTACGTAAGATGACCGGCACTTCGAAACCAAAATGGCCGGCTATGGCACTTTCCAGCCGCTCGGTCAAAAGCGGCAACCCGGTCTGCGGGCCCTGAAAAACCACGTTGCCGCTTTGGATATAGGTTTGGACGGACTGCAGGCCCAGGCTTTCGAACAAGCTTTTTAACGCGGGCATAGCGACCTTCTTATGGGCGCCGAGATTAATACCACGCAGCAAGGCGATGTAAGTTTCCATATCAATTGAGGCGGATGAAGGCTTAAAGGACGCTAAAACTCCACCACCACCTTACCAAAGTGCGCCCCGCTTTCCAGATACCGCAGGGCCAGCGGAAACTCGGCAAAGGGAAATACCCGATCGACGACCGGCCGTATCTGGTGCGCGGCGATGAAGGCATTCATCTCTTCAAACATCTCCCGCGAGCCCGTTTCGATGCCATGCAGCTGCACATTCTTCTGCACGAACTGGTAGGTATTGATGGGTGCGCTCAATCCCGCCAGGAGTCCGATGAAACTGATGGTGCCACTCAGGCGTACCGCTTCCAGCGACCGGTTCAGGTTCTCGCCGCCCACCACCTCGATCACATGGTCGACGCCCTGTTCCCCGGTACGGATCAGGACTTCTTTCTCCCAGTCCGGTATTTTTTTGTAATTGATGGTATCGGTAGCGCCCATGGCCCGGGCGCGTTCCAGTTTCTCATCACTGCTGGAGAGTACCAGCGGGCGGCCGCCAAGGGCCTGGGCAAACTGCAGCGCGAACAGGGAGACGCCCCCCGTGCCCTGAATGAGGACATGTTCGCCGGGCTGCACGCGGCTGCGGCGGCGCACGGCATGCCAGGCGGTGACTGCCGCCACCGGCAGGGTCGCCGCTTCGGCATCGGTGAGGTGGGCTGGCACGGCCACCACGGCTTGCTCCTGAAAAAGGCGATACTCGGCCAGCACGCCATCGGCTGCAGCGCCGCCCAAGGGTACGGTATATTGATCGGGGCCCAGTTCGCCGCTCTGCCAATGGGGCAGGAAGATGCCGGCCACCCGGTCGCCCGGCAAAAAGCGGGTAACCTGCGCGCCCACCGCCGTCACGATGCCCACGCCATCGGACACAGGGATGCGGATGCTCGAAGGCTTCCAGCCGGCAATGCCTTTGACGACCAGCAGGTCGCGGAAATTGAGCGCCGCCGCGCTCATGCGGACCAGGACTTCCCCAGGGCCTGGCGATGGCCAGGGAAGTTCGACGAGTCGCAGGGCAGCGATGCCGTCGCCCAGGGTGGTGAAAGCTTTCATCTTGTCTGTTCGGGTATATTGGTATTCGCAGGCACTGCGTTGGTCTCAAAGGTCTTCATTCGCCCTAAACTGGATCGGGGAAAATCAGGATGAGGCCAGGCTTTATGCCGACTTTCGGCAAAAAGGTTGTTCATCTCCCGCCAGCCCGCTACTTTTCGCCCATATTTTCGTCTCCCTTACTAAAAACTATCCCCATCATGGATTCTCGTATCATTCTCGACGAACAGGAAGTCAAACGCGAACAGGCCGCCTTCATGGCCCGCGTGTATGGCTGGATGTGCCTGGCCCTGGTCGTTACGGCACTCGTCGCCGTTTACACCGCTTCTACACCCGCCCTGGTCAATATGATCTTCGGCAACCGCCTGCTGTTCTGGGGCCTCATCATCGGTGAAATCGGGCTGGTGGTCTGGCTATCGGCCGCGGTCCAGCGGATGTCGGCCACCACGGCCATGTTGGCGTTTCTTGGCTATGCCGCCCTCAACGGCCTGACCATGGCCGCCATCTTCCTGATCTACACGTCCAGCTCCATTGCTTCCACCTTCCTCATCACCGCCGGTACTTTTGGGGCGATGAGTATCTACGGCTACTTCACCAAGCGTGACCTGACCAGCATGGGCAACCTGTTGTTCATGGCCCTGATTGGCCTCATCATCGCCTCTATCGTCAACATCTTCTGGCAGAACAGCATGCTGTACTGGATCGTCACCTACGCCGGTGTGCTGATCTTCACGGGCCTTGTGGCTTATGATACCCAGAAGATCAAGAACATGAACATCATCGGCAACGAGGGCACAGACGAAGACAAGAAGGAATCCATCATGGGCGCTCTCTCGCTCTACCTGGATTTTATCAACCTCTTCCTGTTCATGCTGCGCATTTTTGGCGGCCGCCGGGACTAGCCTAATTATTTCTTTAAAGCCTTGTCCTGGTGACGTTTACGAAACTTTTTAAGTTTCGTAAACGTCACGCGCTGATCGAATCATGTCTTATTACATCCACCAGATCGAATTTGCGACACCCGAATACGATGCGGCCGTGAGCCTGCGCTACGACGTGCTGCGCCGCCCACTGGGGTTGGATTTCACCCTCGAACAACTGGCGGCCGAATACGACCAGCTGCACCTGGCCGCTTTTGATGAGCGCGGCGAACTCATCGGTTACCTCAATCTGAGCCCAGTTGACGTGCGCCAGGTCAAGATGCGCCAGGTGGCCGTCGCTGAGCGCTGGCAGGGCAGGGGAGTGGGACAGGCCCTGGTGGCTGCTTCCGAAACGTTGGCGCGCCAGCTGGGCTTTGCGCACATGGTGCTGCACGCCCGCGAATTGGCGGTGCCATTTTATAAAAAACTGCATTACGAGCAGGTAGGAGAACGTTTTGAAGAAGTGACCATTCCACATTGGCGCATGGAAAAGGCCTTGGACGGCCAGGCCTGAATGAATAGGTAACGCTTTATGAGGGTTGATAAGGTTGATAAAAGTTTATACCACCCATTGGTTATCAACCTGTTATAAACCCTTATCAACTTCATCAACTCCTTTGAGTCACTATACATTTTTTTATGAAAATCCGCTGCGAACAAGATAGCATTCGGTTGCGCTTACGAAAATCGGAACTGACCCAGCTGCGAAACGAGGGCTGGTTGCGCAGCAGTGTGCATTTTCCCGGCGGCGCTGAATTTGCCTGGGAACTGGCTATAGACGAAAAATCTTCCAACTTGCTGGCCGAGTTTGCTCAGGGCACGTTACGGATCACGCTGCCGGCAGGGTCAGCGCACAGCTGGATGGAGACGGAGCAAGTAAGCCTCGATATGTTTCAAGCCATCGAAGGCGGCCATAGCCTGCACGTCCTGGTGGAAAAAGACTTTCCCTGCAAAGACCGGCCCGATGAAAGCAAGGATGATTTCTTCGAAGAGCTGAATGAGACCACGCCGCCGGCCTGCTGACTTCTGCTTTCCAAAGGCACTACTCCTTTGACAGAGTTTATCATTTCCACCACGCCGGAGCTCGTTAAAAGCAGCGCCTCAGCAGATGTTGCTGAGGCGCTGGGTGTTTAAAATGAAAATAGTCTGCGTAGGCCCATTTACGAGGAAATCCGCCCTTAGGTTTTCGTCGCTGTACCGGTATCAATCATCCAGCCCGGTTAAGGATGCGCAGCCACCCAGACCGCCCCGTCGGTAAACATTTCCTTTTTCCAGATGGGTACGCTGCGTTTTAACGTATCGATGCAGAAGCGGCAGGCCTCGAAAGCCGCATCCCGATGGGCGGCCGATCGGGGTGCAGATCGTGGCCGCGCCCTGGCG
>JANPIV010000054.1:0-145288 GCA_031425155.1 Saprospirales bacterium
CCTGAAAATGACCTTCCTCATGCAAACGAACGACCATCTGACGGCGAAACTTTTGAGCACTCTCATCTTTAAGACGCATTCTGCTTTTTTAGCCCCAAAGGTAAAAATAACCGTATCATTGATCAATGTCGAAAGGTATTAAAAGGGCAAAAAAGCAAAAGGCAAAGAGCAAATGGAAACAGTAACATCCTGATTTTCATCAATAAAACATAGGACGCTGCTTTGCATCATTTGCCTTTTGCTCTTTGCCTTTTTGCTTATTTTATTGCCGCACCACCAGCCGCGTTTCGATCATAATTTCTCTTGGCTCCACTTCCAAAACTACCTCTTTTTCTAGTAAAGCCATTAGTAATTCGGCGGCTTTTTCCCCCATCTGATAGGCAAATTGTTCCACGGAAGCCACTGGCGGATTATCAATAAAATCCGTCACGGGCAGGTTGGCAAAACTCACAAATACAATGTCCTGATTAGGTACAATACCATTTTGTTTGCACCATTGCATAGCATGTAAAGCCGTATAATCATTGAACGCAACCACGGCTTGCGGACGATTGGGCAAGCGGCACAGTTCCGCCATTTTGGCCCAGGTATCTGCCTGGCTTAGGTCCACCGATTTAATAAAATCAGGCTGAACGACTAGTTTATATTCCGCAATCGCCGTTTGATAACCAGTCAGTCGCTCCTGGGAAACTTCCAGATTTGTGGGCCCATTCAGCAGGGCTATTTCCGTAAATCCACGTTGCAAAAGATAGTGCATGGCCGCCAATGCCCCGGCCACCACCTCACTCCGCACCCGATGCGCTGGAAAATCCCGGGGCACCCGATCAAAAAAGACCAGCGGAATGCCATAGTCCTGCAACTTTTGAAAGTGGGCGTAATCCGTCGTTTCGGCACTGATGCTGGCAATCACGCCATCCACTCGGCTACGCAGAAATGACTGGATGGCTTTCACTTCGCGATCAAAACAATTGCGGCTCTGGCTGACGATCACATTATAATCTTTCGGCGTGATCACGTCCTCAATGCCCGTAATGGCCAGCGAAAAAAACTCTTCTTTCAGGAAAGGCAGCAGCACGCCAATGGTCAGGGTGCGGTGTTTGCGCAGCAGTTGCGCCGCCGAATTAGGAATGTAGTGCATCTGCCGGGCCATGTCCTGCACCCGCTGCCTCGTCCGCAGCCCAATCCGCGGATGATTGTGCAAAGCCCTGGAAACGGTGGAGACCGAAACGTTGAGCGCCTGAGCGATCTCCTTGATCGTAGATGGATGCTTTTGCATGGCTGGCATTTTTGAAACCAACAACAACTGGGTTGCAAAACACGCCGGTAAGAAGAATGGCTTAAAAAAATTACGCCATCTCAAATTTTGCGCAACCGTTTGCAATGATAATAAAACGGGGGGAAATGAGGATGCAATCAAAATTTTACTTAGAAATGGCTTATAACCATTCAGGAGACATCCTTTTTGATTTCAAATTGAAATACCTTTCGCTCGCAATACCACCGCACATTGTTCGGTATCCGGTGGTTCAGCAGAATGTTCTTTTAAATCCAAACCCATACTTGTATGCACTTAAAAAAATTACTTCAACAATTTTTATTACCCCTATTGGCGATTTGCCTCTGGCAGACGGCTTTTGCCCAAACCAAAACCATCACCGGCAAAGTCACCGATAGTGCCGATGGTTCGGCCCTGATAGGCGCAACAGTAGCCGTAAAAGGCAGCAACATCGGTACCTCCACCGATGTGGATGGTGCCTTTACCCTTCGGGTGCCGGAAAATGCGGAAACGCTGACCATCAGTTACACTGGCTATGATTTGCAGGAAGTGTCGCTGGCCGGAGCCAGTACGCTGTCCATCCTGCTGGTCGCCGGTCAGGGCTACCTCGATGAGGTGGTCGTGGTCGGTTACGGCACTGCCAAAAAGTCCGACCTGACCGGGGCCATTACGGCTATTTCGGCCAAGGAATTCAACAAAGGGCCGGTGGTATCGCCGCAGCAATTGATCGCGGGCAAGGTGCCGGGCGTGCAGATCACCTCGAACGGTGGCGCGCCAGGCAGTGGTGGCCGGATTCGCATTCGTGGCGGTTCTTCGCTCAATGCCAGCAACGACCCGCTGATCGTGATTGACGGGGTGCCATTGGACAACAATAAAGTGTCCGGTTCGGCCAACCCGTTGAGTTTGATCAATCCGAATGACATTGAGTCGTTCAACATCCTGAAAGACGCTTCCGCAACGGCCATTTATGGTTCGCGGGCTTCCAATGGCGTCATTATTATTACGACGAAAAGAGGGAACACGGGCAAATTGCAGGTGGATTTCAGCACGTTGCACTCCGTGGCCACCCGCACGAATGGCGTGGACGTGCTTTCGGCAGACGAATTTCGCACCTTGGTAAATGCCCAGGGTACGCAATCGCAGAAAGCCCTGTTGGGTACGGAAAGCACTGATTGGCAGGATGTTATCTACCACAATGCTTATTTTACGGATAATAACATCAATTTCAGCGGTGGTTTAGGCAGTCTGCCGTACCGCCTGTCGCTGGGTTATTTGAATCAGAATGGCCTTCTGAAAACCGACAACTTGGAACGGACTTCGCTGGGCCTGAATTTGAGCCCGACTTTCCTGAATAAAAGCCTGTCGGTCAACGTAAACTTTAAAGGTTCGATTGGAAAAAGTCATTTTGCCGATCAGGGTGCGATTGGTTCGGCGGTGTTTTTTGACCCGACCAAACCGGTGTATGCGCCTACGGAAAATGGCGTGGATGTGGGTGGTTACTATGAATGGCTGGATCCTGCTACGGGCCTGCCCAATACACTTGCCCCGCGTAATCCATTGAGTCTGTTGGAACAACGCAATGACGATGGCACCGTGAAAAGAGGCATTGGTAACATTCAACTGGATTACAAACTGCCGTTTCTGCCGGAGTTGAGTGCCAACCTGAATTTAGGTATGGATATTTCCAGAGGCGAAGGCACAACGGTGCGGCCCGCTACCCTGGCTTCTGTGTATAATGTTAGAGGCACGACCACTCAGTATGAGCAGACCAAGACCAATAAATTACTAGAGTATTACATGAAATACGCCAAGAACCTGGAAAGTATCAATAGTACGCTGGACTTGACGGCGGGTTATTCTTACCAGGACTGGATTCGCGACGAGCCCAGTTTTGCGGCGGTCAATGGCACGGGTACTGTTCCGGCTTCGGCACCGTTCAAAACCCAAAATACGCTGCTTTCGGTGTTTGGTCGGATTAACTATGTGTATAATGACCGCTACTTACTGACGGCTACCGTACGCCGCGATGGTTCTTCGCGCTTCAGCCCGGATACACGCTGGGGTACGTTCCCATCGGTGGGTCTGGCCTGGCGCATCGCTCAGGAGTCGTTCCTGCGTAATTCCAAAACGGTGTCTGATCTGAAACTCCGCCTGGGTTATGGTGTGACCGGCCAGCAGGATATTGGTTCTGACTATCCCTATCTGGCACGTTACACGCAGAGCGATAGTAGTGCGATGTACCAGTTTGGCTCGGATTACTACTTTACGCTGCGGCCCGAAGGTTATGATGCGAAGATAAAGTGGGAAGAAACGACCACTTATAATGCTGGTCTCGATCTTGGTTTATTTGATGGTCGCCTGTCACTCAGTGCAGATTATTATTTCAAGAAAACGAAGGATTTGCTGGCGGTTATTCCCGTACCCATTGGTTCTAATTTGACCAACCGCATTTTGACCAATGTGGGTAATATAGAAAACAACGGCGTGGAACTTAATTTGAATGCCGTAATTGTGGATAATGATGCTTTCCGCTGGAATGCTAATGTCAACGTGACATTCAATAATAGCAAGATCACGAATCTGAGCAAAGTAAAAGACCAGAGTTCGGAAGGTGTACTAGTCGGCGGTATTGCCGGCGGTGTGGGTAATACCATTCAGATTCACACAGTGGGTTACAATCCTTTCGCTTTTTACGTCTATCAGCAAGTGTATGACGAAGCCGGAAAACCCATCGAAGGACTGTATGTGGACCGCAATAAAGATGGTGTGGTGAATGATAAAGATAAATACCGCTACCAATCACCTGACGCACAAGTATTTCTGGGTTTTAGTTCGCAGTTTGAATACAACCGCTGGAGTCTGGAATTCACCACCCGCGCTAATCTGGATAATTACCTCTATAATAACTTCAATGCCAGTGCAGGGGCGTACCAAAGTTTTTCCTTCCCGAACTATTTGGGCAATGTACCCGCTGCTACGCTGGAAACTGGATTTGAGCAGTACCAACTGTTTTCTGACCATTATATTCAGAACGCGTCTTTCTTTAAAATGGATTATTTGAGTCTGGGTTACAATGTAGGTCGTCTGGCTTCCAAAGGCCCGGCCCTACGTTTGACGGCTTCTATCCAGAACGTATTTATCATTACGAAATACACGGGTCTTGATCCTGAAGTAGCGGGTGGTATTGACAATAATTTCTATCCCAATCCACGTGTGTTTGCGTTGGGAGCGAATTTGAAATTCTAATTATAAATGGAGTATTTGAGGATTTGAGTATGCGAGTATTTGATCAAATATGTGATCATCAAATACTTTAATCAAATACTCAAATCCTCAGATACTCAAATCCTCAACCTTCTCAACATTAAAAAAATGATAAAGCACTTTTTTAATAAAATAATAGCCATACTACTGATTACGGTCAGTATGGCCGCCTGCACCAAAGATCTGGATCGCGCGCCTTTTTACGACATTACGTCGGCGAGTGTGTATGAAGATTTTGGCAATTACAAACTCATTCTGGCTAAATTATACGCTGGCATTGCCGTGAGCGGTCAACAAGGCCCCGCGGGCAAACCCGATATTACGGGCATTGACGAAGGCTTTTCTAATTACCTACGTCAATACTGGCAGTTGCAGGAATTAACCACCGATGAAGCAGTAATTGGCTGGAATGATGGTACTATTGCACAGTTGCACTTTATTACCTGGACACCTGCCAATGAGTTTATCGGTGCCTTGTACAACCGGATTTTCTACCAGATTTCGGCTTGCAATGAGTTCATCCGCGAAACATCGGACGATAAGCTCAGCGAACGCGGTATTAGTGGTGCTAATCTGGAAGATGCCAGGAAATTCCGGGCCGAAGCGCGTTTCCTGCGTGCGCTGAGTTACACCCACGCCATTGATATGTTTGGCAACGTGCCATTTGTTACGGAAAAAGACGCCGTCGGTTCATTTTTCCCAACGCAAACCAGCCGTACGGCTTTGTTCAATTATATTGAAACAGAACTGAAAAGTCTGGAAACCGAAATCACCGCTGCCAAGCAAAACGAGTATGGCCGCGCTGATGCCGCTGCCGTTTGGACGCTGCTGACCAGACTGTATCTGAATGCGAACGTCTATACGGAAACGTCGAAATACACAGAAGCGATCACTTATGCCAGTAAGGTTATCAACGCCGGTTATGCTTTGGATGATAATTATCGCGACCTGTTTTTAGCCGACAATAACACTTCGCCGGAAATCATTTTCCCCATCGTGTTTGACGGTCTGCGTACCAAATCCTATGGTGGTATGACCTACATGATCCATGCGCCGGTCGGTGGTAATATGAATCCCGCTGATTTTGGTATTGGTGGTGGCTGGAGCGGGCTACGGACGACCAAAAACTTCGTCAGTTTGTTTCCGAATGCTAATGGCGATGTGGACCAGCGTGGCATGTTCCACACCAGCGGACAAAAAATTGATGTGGAAGAAATTCCAACGTTCACCGACGGCTACCCGATCACGAAGTACAAAAACGTGACTTCGACCGGCGTAAAAGGCTCTGATCCAGGCGGCGAATTCCCGGATACGGACTTCCCGATGTTCCGTCTGGCCGATGTGTATCTGATGTACGCCGAAGCCGTGCTGCGTGGCGGTACAGGTGGCGACCGGGCGACGGCCCTGCAGTATGTCAATGCCCTACGTGAACGCGCCTATGGCAATGCTTCCGGCAACATCACCGATGCAGAATTAACGCTTGATTTTATGCTGGACGAACGCGGCCGCGAGTTGAACTGGGAAACGGTGCGCCGTACGGATTTGATTCGTTTTGACAAATATACCGGGGCTAATTACCTGTGGCAGTGGAAAGGCGGCGTACTGGAAGGCCGGGAAGTAGAAGATTTCCGCACGTTGTTCCCCATTCCGTCTTCCGATATTACGGCTAATCCAAATTTGCGCCAGAATACGGGGTACTGATTTTGGTTGATTGGTTAATTATTATTTCCTTCACTTTCAATTAAACAAACATGAATAAGTTTATAGTTAAATTCCTCTTCGTCGGTCTGGCTTCCATGCTGTTATGGTCGTGCGAAAAAGACGAAACCCGCGCCGTAGCTAAGGCCGGCACTGGTCTGACCCTGACTGCTTCGCAGACCGCTCTGGTCCTGAACGGTGCAGCTCCGAGCGATACAGTGCAGACATTTTCCTGGACGCCCGCCGATTTTGGCTTCGATGCCGGTGTCACTTACACGCTGCAAATAGCCAAGGCAGGCACCGACTTTGCTACGCCTAAAGACGTGATTCTCAGTGCTAAACGCGGGATAAAATACACCAATGCCGATCTCAATCAGATTGCATTGGTATCGTTGGGATTGCCTACCGGCAGTGCTGGTGCCGTAGAAGCGCGGGTCAAAGCCGAGGCCAGTGCGAAATTAGCACCCGTGTATTCCAATATTGTATCGTTCACACTCACGCCTTACCTGGTCATCATCAATTATCCTTCGCTATGGGTACCCGGCGATCACCAAGGCTGGACACCAGCGACTGCCGACAAATTATCTTCCGTGTTGGATAATGGCAATTACGAGGGTTTTGTGAATATTTCGGGCGGCAATCTGAAATTCAAATTTACCAGTAATCCAGACTGGGATCACACCAATTATGGGGTCGTAACCAGCATGGTAGATGGTAACAAAGTCAGTGGAACGATCAGTTCTTCGGGCGGCGATATATCTGTGCCAGGCGTCGGCTACTACCGCATGAAAGTCAACACCACCGCGCTGACTTTTGAAGCCGTCAAAACCGCCTGGGGACTGATTGGGGATGCCATTCCGGTCACTGGTTGGAATTCGGATCAAGACCTGACCTATGATGCGGCTTCCAAAACCTGGTCTATTACTATTGATCTGGACGGTGGAAAAGCGATTAAATTCCGTGCCAATGATGCCTGGGATATTAATTTCGGCGACGATGGTGCTGATACCAGCCTGGAATATAACGGGGCGAATATTTCTATTGCCGAAAGTGGTAATTATACCATTACGCTGGATTTGTCCACCCCGGGTTATTTCAAATACAAGGTGGTGAAAAATTAAGAGACTGTTTTCATTAAAAATTTATCACTTAAAGGAGATGGGATCGTACTTAAACCGACGAAAACATCTCCTTTTTTATTTGAACTATGAACAAACACTGCTTTCCACTAATAATAGCCGTCTTTTTAAGCACTGCTTTTATTTCCTGTAAAAAAGACCCTGCACCCATCGTCAAAGAAACTCCGCAAAAGACTTTCTATATCTGGGAGAAATTCGCAATGGGAGCCGATCTTTCCTACGTCAATCAAGTGCAGCATCATGGCGGCGTTTATCGTGACTCTGGTGCAGTAACCGATCCCTTTGTTATTTTTAAAAAACATGGAGGCAATGTAGTCCGTGTCCGCTTGTGGCATAATCCTGCTATTTGGCAAGGACCACTGAATAATGGCCGCATTTACAATGACTTGGCTGATGTGGAAACGACCATCCAGCGCGCCAAATCTGCTGGATTAGCCGTCAGTCTTGATTTGCACTATTCCGACCGCTGGGCCGATCCGGGGCATCAGGAAACGCCCGCTGCGTGGAGCGGATTGAGCCTGCCATTGCTAGAGGATTCTGTTTATCAATATACTTTACAAGTGCTCACCCGCTTAAAAAGCAAAAATCTCACCCCGGAACTTATCCAGATCGGCAATGAAACCAATCAGGGTATGTTATTTCCATTAGGTAAAGTCGTCAATAACAACTGGTCGGCCTTTGCCAGTCTGCTGAACAGCGGCATCCGGGCTGTGCGGGATTTTTCGGCCACCTCCAGCCTGAAGCCCCAGATCATTATGCACGTGGCGCAGTATGTAAATGCCGATTTCTTCGCCCTTCACCTGGAGCAGTACGGCGTTACGGATTACAACATACTTGGCATTTCCCACTACCAGATCTGGTCGGATGGATTCTCGTTCACCCAAGTCGAAAACACCACCCGCAGTCTGAAATTACGCTATGGCAAAAAAGTCATGATCGTGGAAACGGCCGCCCCTTGGACCAGTGAGCCCGCCGATGATTACACCAACATCATTTCCGGCACGGCCGGTTTCGCGGGTTTTGCCCTTTCGCCGGTCGGCCAGCGGGACTATATGCAAGCCCTCACCCAGGCCCTGATCAAAGGCGGTGGCAGCGGCATTATGTACTGGGAACCGGCCTGGATTACTTCTACGCTAAACGACTCTTATGGCACGGGTTCTAGTTGGGACAATATGACCTTGTTTGATTTTACGGGCAATAGTCTGCCGGGATTGGATTTTATGACGAATTCGTACAAGTTTTGAGGTAACGCCAACTTTTAGTTGGCAAAAATTTATCGCCAACTAAAAGTTGGCGTTACTACAACAACGATGAAACAACTATACACACTAGTTTTTTTCGGGCTTCTGTCCCTCACCGCAGTCGCCCAAACCAACGACCTCTTCGTGGACAAACAAGGCGTACTGCGTTACAAAAAAACCAAAGAAGAAGCCGTCTTTTTTGGCGTAAACTATACGCTGCCGTTTGCTTACGCCTACCGCTCCCACGAGCAACTTGGTGTGGATTGGAAGAAAGCCATAGACCAGGATGTGTATCACCTGTCGCGGCTGGGCCTGGATGCTTTTCGCGTTCATGTGTGGGATACAGAAATCACGGATTCATTGGGTAATTTACTGGAAAACGAACACCTGCGTTTGTATGACTATCTGCTGTTTAAATTAAAAGAGCGCGGCATAAAAACCATTATAACGCCCATCGCTTTCTGGGGCAATGGCTACCCGGAACCGGACGAAAAAACGCTGGGTTTTTCCAGTATTTATCCAAAAAGGACGGCTTTGGTCAATGAAAATGCCATCAAAGCGCAAGAGAATTATTTAAGACAATTTTTCAAACATATTAATCCATATACCCAATTAGTCTATCAAAATAACCCCGATCTAGTAGCTGTAGAAATTAATAATGAACCGCACCACAGTGGCCCCAAAGACAAAGTGACCGACTATGTCAATCGCATGGCGCAGGCGATTCGCAGCACTGGTTGGACTAAGCCGGTTTTCTATAATATTAGTGAATCTCCCACTTATGCGGATGCAGTCATTAAGGCCAATATTGACGGCGTGAGTTTTCAATGGTATCCCACTAATCTGGTGGCTGGCCACGAACAAAAAGGCAACTATTTGCCCCATGTGGATCGCTATGCCATTCCTTTCGGCGATACGATTCCAGCCTACGCCAATAAGGCCCGCATGGTCTATGAATTCGATGCCGGCGATGTGCTGGGGCCATTCATGTATCCGGCGATGGCCCGCAGTTTTCGCACGGCTGGCTTCCAATGGGCCACCCAATTTGCCTATGATCCGCTGGCGACCGCTTATGCTAATACAGAATACCAGACGCACTACTTAAATCTCGCCTACACGCCTTCCAAATCTATCAGCCTGCTGATTGCCTCTAAGGTGTTTCATCAGGTGCCTCGCGGGAAAAATTATGGCAGTTACCCGGCAGATACTTTATTCGAGGCTTTCCGGGTGAGTTATACCGAGTCACTGAGCGAAATGAACAGCGAACAGGAATTTTACTATTCCAATACTACGAATACGCGTCCGGTTAATGCTGCGAAACTGCAACATGTAGCCGGAGTAGGCACTTCGCCAGTGGTTAATTACACAGGTTATGGTGCTTATTTTCTGGATCAATTAGAAAGCGGCGTATGGCGGCTCGAAGTAATGCCCGATGCCATTTTTGTACGCGATCCTTTTGAAAAAGCCTCTTTGCAAAAAGTGGTCAGTGCCATCGAATGGCAGCCACAAACGATGCGCCTGCAACTACCTGACCTGAGCGCGGATTTTGACGTACAGGCTTTAAATACTGGGAATAATTATAAAACAACGGTACGCGCAGGGCGATTCACTATTCAGCCAGGCACTTATTTACTATACAAAAAAGGCGTTTCTACTCCTCGCTGGACGGCTCAAAGTCGGTTCAATAACCTGCAAATTGGTGAATTTGTCGCGCCTCGCCCTACCCCACCGGCCATAGAAATTGTTCATACGCCCTACACGGAGGTCTCTGCCGGACAGCCTTTTCTAATACAGGCAAAACTCACCGGCATAGATTCCAATGATATTATTACTTTGTATATCAATAAGTTTTATGGCGATTACAAGACCATTGTCATGCAACGCGGCCAAAAATCGAATGATTTTCAGGCACTGGTGCCAGCGGAACTAATTACGCCCGGCATACTAAACTATTCTATTGTTATACAAAAGTCTTCTGGTGAATACCACCGTTTTCCGGGCGGATACACGGGCCCGCCATTTGCCTGGGATAATTACCACCAAGAACAGTGGCAGACATTAGTTGCCAATGAACGCAGTGGCCTGGAATTATATAACGCTGGCACAGATCGCTCCACGGTGAATGTATTGATGCCCGGCGGTTGGCGGTCCAAAGCTATCCAGTATGTGACTAATGAAAACAACCACTTGTGGTTGCGGATGAGCACCGAAAAATTACTGGATAAACAAGTGATGGGCCTGCAATATTTTTGTGGACAAAAAATAGCGGGCCGAAAAACAGAACTTCCTGCTTTTCAAAAACTAATATTGCGAGCACACACTGATAATACTGCTCCCGTACCCGTGCGGGTATCCTTAATTACTAATACTGGTGCTGCCTGGACGACTACTGTTACCGTCAATAATAATGGGCAACCCATAGAAATTCCATTGAGCAGCCTGAAACCCGGTGCTGCGCTGTTATTGCCCCGCCCCTATCCCGGCTTTTTACCACTGTGGTTTCAGACAGAGCGGCCCGGCAGTTTTGATATTTCTACTATTGAAAAAATAGAAATTTCTATTGGAACGGATTATCCGGCAAGTGCCTTGAATCAGGGGTATAATTTGGAAATAGAGTCATTGTGGTTGAATAAATAACGTAAAAAGATATGAGTATTCGGTCAAGTACCTGATCATCAAGTGCTTTGATCGAATACTCAAATCCTCGCATCCTCAATAATACAGTCTCTTATTCTTTCACAATCCGTTTTATTGTCGTCTGATTACCAACCTGCAACGCTACAAAATAAACTCCATTGGGTTGGCGGCTGACGTCTATAATTTGGCCTTGCGAAAGGTCTTGTTGCTGCACCAGTTTACCCATACTATCCGTCACAAGTATAATGCCTTCTGTAAATGGACTATGAAATTCTAAAATGCCAGCAGTAGGATTAGGAAATATCTGAATTTCGTTCATTTCTACTTGTACGGTCACGACTGCCGAGTATTTATAAGCACCATCCGTATCTACCTGCTGTAGCCGGTAATAGTTAAAACCTTTGGCTGGCAGGCGATCTGCATAATTGTAGTTTTTGGTTTCCTGGCTGGTTCCCTGGCCTTTTACGGTACCAATATCCGTAAAACTCCGGCCATCCTGACTACGTGCTATCTGAAAGTAATCATTATTTAGTTCTGTGGCCGTTTTCCAATCCAAATAAACCATTCCATTCCTGACAATGGCCTCAAAACTGATCAATTCCACGGGCAAAACAACGGACACCTGGCCCCTGATTTCTCCCCCCGGGAAGTTTGTGGTATGCAGGTTGACATACCACATTCCGCCTAAGAGGGCCAATTCATCTGCTTCCAGCACTGTGCCAACGCCTACTATTGGGCTCGCGCTAATCGTAAAACCAATTTTCACCCCTGCATTCACCCCCGGCAGCGCGTTGCCATGCAAGTGACCGGCGATTAATGCACTGCCTAATCCAGCGTAAGTGACGCTATAGGTTATCTGATTGGTTACATCATCATAGGTGGCGGTCAAACTGCCAGTGGCGGTGGAGCTGTTAGGACCCACTTCCTGTGCGCCATCGAGGCTGGCGGTCAGGTTGTAAATAGCGGCCGAAGCGGACCAAGCGAGGAAAAGCAGCGTGTGGAGGAGGAAAATTTTTTTCATGCTCTGGTAATTTTAATGAAGAGGAAGATGAAATGACCTGACAACAATATAATGTGCCATTACATAAATATACGATTAGTTAAACCTAATAGTTTCCTTTCCTCCAAATAAAATTGCCTAATTTAAGCAAAAGAGTATTGTTATTTACTTTTTTCCCTCTTCCACCGTATCCTCTAACAGATTTTCAGCATTCCGCAGTAAGTTTTCCAGCCTCGCCTGGTCGCTGGCAATAATCCGCAGTTGTGCTTCATAAGCCTCCTTCGTAATGCTGTGCATTTCCATTACCTGCTGGAAATACACGTGCATCAGGCTGTCTTTTGGGTAGCCATTCAGGCGGGTGGTGGCTGCTTCGGCAATGTTCAGGTCGGCCATGATCCGCGCCATTTTGTCGTCAGTAATAGAGTCGGCAGGAACACCCGGCGATTGACAGGCAGAGACCAAAGCACCCATCAACAGACTACATATTAGCCATTTGCCTATTCTCATATTGTTTCCTTCGGAAAATACTGTTTGCGCACCACGGCATTATCCTCATCGAATGCGGCCCACGAATCGGCATCTGATTCAATACGGATGATGCCGCAAGTGGGGACGTTTTCAATATGCTTTTCAGCAAAGCGATTAGCCACATCCGTAAAAGTCGGATTATGCCCAAACAAAAACACTGTACTGGCGGCATCCGGCAGTTTTGCAATTATTTGAAAAATATCTGGCGGGTCGGCCTCATAAATATCCAGTTCGCGGCGGATGTCCTCTTCCGACAAGCCCAGGGCCGTAGCAAAAAAAATGGCGGTCGTCCAGGCGCGTTTGGCCGGGCTACTAACCAGCAAATCGGGCTGAACGCCTTCACCGACCAGCAATTGGGCCATCAAAGGAGCCTCATAAAGGCCGCGCTCGTTGAGTGGGCGGTCGAAGTCACGGATGCCAGGGTGTTCCCAACTGGACTTGGCATGACGGATCAAAAAAAGTGTACGCATAGATTTTTAACAGACGGCCACGTGGCAATGAGATGATAATTTTGAAAGCGCAAGTTTCGGGCTTTTTATTTTCAGACCATCATTTTTTTGTAAAGCATTGCATTTAAGTTTTGCCGCAGCCGCATTCTAAAATAAGCGCGGGCAAATGTTGGAATGGGCTTACTTTTGAGGTTTGCTTGGAGCGCTCCGGTGCTACCGTCAACAACCGCCATGACAAAACTTTGGCTTAAGGATTTTGAATTACACATCAACCCTGCTACGGCGGCAGCGGCAGAAATACTGTCGCAGGCAGGCGCAGTACGTACTTTGCAGGAAGTGGAACGCCATTTTTGGGTCGGGCAGGTAGAAAGCGAGGAAGGTAATTATGAGGTGGAAACCATTATTACGCCGCAAAAAATAAAGGCTTATACCTGCGAATGCTGGGAAGAAGGTCGTCGGCTCATGTGCCCGCACGTAGCCGCCACTTTGTTTAAAGTACGGCAATATCTGGATCAAAAAGCCGAAGACAAAAAGGCCCGGGCACTGGAACGCCCGGCCAGTGCCCTGCAGCGTCTGACGGTGGGAGCCGTGTTAAGTCAAGTATCGCCGGAAGCCCTGAGCGAATTTGTGCAGACGTATGCCCGCCGCGACCGCGATTTTGCGCTGGCCCTAAAAGTGCATTTTGCGGCCAGCGTATCGGGAGCCGAGAACCCGTTCGCCCTGGTGCTGGATGCGCTGCTGCCCGGAGCCGCAGCGATAAAAACCCTGCGCGACCCCGACCTTCGGCGTTTGCGAACAGCGTTGGAAGATTTACAACGTCAGTTGTCGGGCGTGGCCGCAGAGAATGATTTTGCCCGCGTATTTCAAATAAGTACGACCATTTTACAGAAGATCGGCCCGCTGGCCAGTCGCCTGGAAGAGGCGCAACGGGCTTATTTGCTACCCGGATTGCTGGCCGCCACCACGCATTTGGCACTGCTGCAAGCGGAGACTATTGCGCCCGATCTGCAAGCCGCCACCTGGGAAAGCAGTTTTGAATTGGCCGTGGCGGGTCATTTTCCACCCGAATTAACCGCGTCCCTGCTCGCTCTGCTGAGTCAGCCCACTACGGACGATGCCAAATTTGAACGCATCAGTCAGTTGTTTGACGAATCGCCCTCGCCGGTAGCACCGTTCCGCCTGCAACTGTTCGTCAGTGCCCTTGCCCGCCGCGACCGCCCGGAAGCCGTGTTGCGGGTGCTGGAAGGTCAGCTCGACCAACCCAAACTTTTGTTTGATACTTTAGTAGTGCTCGATCACGGAAATTACCCGGAAGCGGCTTATCAGGCGGGCGACCGACTGCTGGCCCTGGCCAAATTCAGCCACAGCCAACGCCGACAGATCGAGGATATGCTGCTGCAAATAGCCGAACGGACGGGCAATCGCGAACGAATGATTACCTGGCTCTGGCGGCGATTCCAGCAGAGCGGCGACTTTGATTTTTACGACCGCATGAAGCAAACCGCAGGCAAAAATTGGCCGGGGGTGCGCAAACGTTTGCTCACCGAACTGCGCAAGGTGGGCGATACCAATACGATGGCCATTATTCTGGGCACCGAAGGCGATACCGTGGCCCTTACCGAACTGCTCGAAACGGCGACTGATCTCGCTCAGTTGCAGGCCTGGGAAGACTTGTTATTGCCGATGGATAAGGACTTTGTGGAACGTCGCTATGTGGCCCTGCTTTCGACCTATCTGGACGAGCATTTTGGCCGCCAGGCTTCTACTTTTGTGCGGGAAAACCTGCAAGGCCTGCTGCAAAAAGGGGAAATGGAGCTGGTTATCGGTATTGTGCGGGCATTGATTGATCGTTTTGCGGAGCGACCTACCCTGCCCGATGAGTTGGCAGAATTATTTCCCAAAAACAAACGCCGGGGCGCACCGGCTGCCCCGACCGTATGAAAATTGAACTTTGGGCCATAGGCAAGACCTCCGAAAAGTACCTGGAAACGGGACTGGAAATCTTTGAAAAACGGCTGACCAATTATCTGCCGTTCCGCTTCGTAGTGCTGCCCGATGTGAAGGCGAAAATCAGCGATGGCACTATCTTAAAAAAGGAGGAAGGCAAAATGTTGCTGTCCAAACTGGCCCCCGATGACTACCTGGTGCTGCTTGATGAACATGGTCAGGAGTTCAGTTCGCCGGGGTTGGCGCAGTGGCTGGAACGCCGCCTGACGGCCTCCAACCGAAAAATGGTCTTTCTGATTGGCGGTGCTTTCGGTTTTTCGCCCGATGTTTACGCCCGCGCCCAGGAACAAATTGCCTTGTCGCAACTGACCTTCTCCCACCAGATGGTCCGCCTGTTTTTTTTGGAACAACTCTACCGCGCCATGACTATTTTGCGCAATGAACCGTATCATAATGGGTGATGCGTGAGAAGGGTGAGAGAAATGTGAGAAGAGGCTCTTCCGCCAATTCATAATTTATAATTCATCATTCATAATTAAAAAAATGCCCATCACCTACATCATAATCGCCGTTACTTCGATCATTTCGTTTTTAGCCTTCAGCAATCAGGAGCTGTTCCATAAGCTAAAACACTGGCCTTACCAGGAAGCGCGGCACGGCGAATACTACCGCTGGCTGACCAGTGGTTTCCTGCATGGCGACTTTATGCACTTGATTTTCAACATGTTGACCCTATATTTCTTTGGGCCGTATGTGGAAAGCTGGTTCATTAGTGTGTTCCCGAAGCTGGGTGCTACCCTGTTTTTGGTCTTCTATTTGGTCTCTATTGTGGCCGCTTCCATCGGCACTTTTTATAAATTTCGCGATGCGTCTTATTTTTCCAGCATCGGTGCATCGGGGGCCGTAGCGGCGGTACTGTTCGCTTCCATCCTGCTCGATCCCACCATCGGGATCATGATTTTCTTTATTCCGATTCCCATTCCGGGTTTCATTTTTGGCCCGCTCTATCTTTGGTACAGCTCGTACGCTGCCAATAAAGGCGGCGACAATATTGACCACACCGCCCACTTTTTCGGAGCCGTGTTTGGCTTCTTTTTTCCACTTTTGCTACAGCCATCGTTGTTTTTGTCCTTTTTTGAGCAGATTGTGGGCTGGTTTCGCTACACTTTCGGATGATAACGGCATAGGTGGCCATTGTTTTTATTCGTTCAAATTGTTCGCCCGCGGACAATTTTCAACAAAATGAGCCGATCATCGCTCCGTTGCCGATACTTTTGCAACCAAACCCGTCTAAACGATGTTCCTACGCTGATTGAATTACTGCAATTTTCACATTCAAATAAAAAAAATAGTATGGCACACGAATTTTCTGATGCGAACTTCCAAACGGACGTAATTGGCAACGATAAACTCACCGTTATTGATTTATGGGCAGAATGGTGCGGCCCCTGCAAACTGATGACTCCGGTGGTGGAAGAACTTTCTACCGAATATGAAGGTCGTGCCGTGATTGGCAAACTCAATGTGGACGACAATCCGGAAGTGCCTTCCAAATTCAACGTGCGTGGTATTCCCACTTTCCTGATCTTCAAAAATGGAGAATTGAAGGAAAAAATTGTGGGTGCCCAAACCAAGCAGTTTTTAAAATCCAAAATCGAAGCGCACATCTAAACGGTGCTCTGTCAATAAATTAGCCATTACCTGAAAAGGTAAGAGGTACGCAATAAATGCCTGTTGGTGGACTACTCCACCAACGGGATTTTTTATATAAATACGTATTTCGTTTCCTATTCTGCTCCCAGCATGCGCCAGCCTTTACCCAGCGCGGCCACTATATCGCCCGCTATCAGGGCCGCCTGACTGCTTTCGGCTGCCGCCAAATCGCCCGCCAGCCCGTGCAAATAAACGCCCAACAGTGCCCCCTGCTCTGGCAAATAGCCTTGCGCCAATAGTCCGGTCAGCAAGCCAGTGAGCACATCGCCGGTGCCGCCGGTCGCCATGCCGGGGTTACCCGTCGAATTGAACCAGCAGGAGCCATCCGGCAAGGCAATGGCCGTATTGGCCCCTTTCAATACGATGACTACGCCATGTTTTTGCGCCATCCGGCGATGCAGGTCATTGCGTTCAAATTCATTGCCCGAGGCTCCGAACAGTCGTTCAAACTCCTTCGGATGGGGCGTCAAAACAGAGTTTTTGGGTATTAATGGCCACCATTCCGGGTGCTGCGCCAGCATATTCAGCGCGTCTGCGTCTATCACCATAGGTTGTGCTGCGGCTTCCAATAACTGGCGCAGTGCCGCCGCCGTAGCAGGATGATCGCCCAATCCCGGCCCCACCCCCACTGTTATAATCTTTTGAAGATCAGGCAATTGGCTCACAAAATCCATTTCTGTATCCATACTGCACATGGCTTCGGGTACGCTGGTTTGCAGGACTGCATAGCCACAGCCGGGCGCATGTACCGTCAATAAACCCACGCCTGCCCGCAGACAGGCCCGGGCCGCCAGCACTGCTGCACCCATTTTGCCCTTACTTCCGGCTACCAACAGCGCATGACCGAAAGTGCCTTTGTGACTGAATTTCGCACGTGGCTGCAACAGTTCCACTGCGTCCGGCCGCGTCAGGTAATAAAAAGGCGCAGCCGTCTGTCCGGAAAAATCAGGGTGCAGGCCAATCGGCCCGCAGGCCCAATCCCCCACCCGATCCGCATTTTCCGGAAAAAAGAAAGCGCGTTTTGGGGATTCAAAGCTGAATGTCCGGGTCGCCTGCACCACCGGCCCATCCGTATGCTGATCGGCAAACAGGCCACTGGGCAGGTCAATGGCGACGATTTCATTGGGCCTTGCATTGAGATAATCAATGAGTTGTGACCAGGGCGCATCCGTCAGCGGGCGGCTCAGGCCCGTGCCAAACAGCGCGTCTATCAGCACCATTTTTTCGGCCAGGGCCGCCGGTTCTTTCCATTCCCGCCAGAACGTTACTTCAACGCCCTCCGGCACCGCCACCCGCTGCGCCTCGAAATCCGCCGAACGTTTCCCGGTGAAGTCACAAATAAATACCTTCACGTCATAAAAACGCCGGTGCAACAGCCGCGCCACCGCCAGTCCGTCGCCGCCATTATTGCCGGTACCCGCGAAGATGCAGACCGGGCGTTGCGAATCGGAGTACAGTTGCGCGAACCAATCCGTGAAGGCATGGGCGGCCCGGTTCATCAGTTCAACCGACTTAACTGGCTCATTTTCAATTGTGTAAGCATCCCACGCCCGGATTTGCGCAGCGTTATAAATCTTCATATTATTTTCTGAATTTATGCAAAACCAGTTTTTTTCCGGCTTAAAAGTAGTCGAATTTGCCAGTGTATTGGCCGGGCCTGCCGTTGGTATGTTTTTCGCCGAACTTGGGGCGGAAGTGATCAAAATCGAAAATAAAAATACCGGCGGCGACATCACACGGGGCTGGAAACTGCCCATTGAAGATCCCAAGTCACCCATTTCGGCTTACTGGTGCAGTGTGAACTGGGGCAAAAGACACCTCTTTCTGGATTTAAACAATCCCGAAGAGCAGCGGCAAGCCGTGGACATCGCCCTGGCGGCCGATGTGGTTATTTCCAATTTCAAGCCCTCTGCCGCCCGCCGCATGGGCGTTGATCCCGACACGCTACGCGCTCAAAATCAACGCCTTATCTTTGCCCAACTGCACGCTTTCGCCGACCCGGAAGATGAAAGCCCCGCCTTCGATATGGTGCTGCAAGCCGAGGCAGGCTATCTCTACATGACCGGCGAACCCGACCGGCCACCCGTGCGCCTGCCGGTGGCTTTTGTGGATACGCTGGCCGCTCACCAACTGAAAGAGGGTATTTTGCTCGCCCTCTTGCACCGCGAACGCACCGGCCAGGGCAGCCTCGTGCAGACCTCGCTGCTCGAATCAGCACTCGCCTCCCTGCTCAATCAGGCCGCCAATTACCTGATGACCGGCCACGTGCCGAAACGCATGGGCACCCAGCATCCCAACATCGCGCCCTACGGCGATATTTTCGTCTGTGCCGATGGTGACTCCGTGGTGCTGGCCGTGGGAACGGAGCGGCAATTTGAGCGGCTTTGTCAGATTTTAGGTTTGGAAAATTTGCTGCAACACCTTGATTTTCAGACCAATAAAGTACGCGTGGAAAATCGGGCGGCGTTGAATGAAATATTGGCCGAAGCAATAAAGCAGCAGACTTTGTCCGACTTGATGCAGCAATTTAAAGCCCTGGGAGTACCGGCTGCCCGCATTCGCAGTATGCCGGGCGTGTTTGAAATGCCCGCCGCGCAAGCCATGATTTTGGAAGAAAAAATGGCCGATGGTACTATGACGCGACGGGTAAAAACGGTGGCTTTTCAGTTGGATAAATAAGCAGTTCTAAAATTCCCGAAGGGAATGTATGTTTATAGTCCCTGAAAAAGCGATGTTTCAAAATCCCGAAGGGATTGCATGTAAAAACTCTGTGAGCCTCAAATACTCTGTGAGCCTCTGTGATACAAATATTGTTACAGAGGCTCACAGAGTAAAATAGAGGCTCACAGAGATGCTTAACCCTTCCATTTTCCCATCATTTCCTCCACCAAAGCCCATTGTGCCGCCAATATTTTCACTTTTGCTTCCTCCAACGAAAACCACTCCGCCCGGTCCACTTCCGGGAATCGTATCCATTGGCCGGATTTGGGTGGCCATTGCACGGGAAACGTATTGCTTTTCACCTCCTTAACTTCAAAATCCGCCTCGGCAGCCCAGGCATACACCAATTTTCCACCTTTTTGCTTGATCGGCCCCAGCGGTAAAAATGGCCCGTCTGTAGGTACCGCCAAACCTATTTCCTCGGCAAATTCACGTTTCGCAGCCAATAGTTTATCCTCTCCTTCTTCCACCAAACCCTTGGGTATTGTCCACATTCCAGCATCTTTATTGGCAAAAAATGGCCCACCGGGATGAGCCAGAAATACTTGTACATTGCCTTCGCGAAAGCGGTACATAAGGAGGCCGCAGGAGATGAGCATAGGTAATTATTAGTGATTGGTTAATTGTTATTGGAAACGAAACAAGACATTATTTTAGGAATAACGATGTTTTCGTGCTTCTCTATCCTCGTTCAAAATGCTTTAAGTTATTTTTGCGTCAATTACAAAAACCGCATAGCGGTGAAATTATGATAACAGATAAAATCATCGCCGCCCTCCGTCAGGTGCGTGACCCGCAAACCGGACAGGATATCATCACGGCGGGCATGGTGCAAGACCTTGACATACAAGGTAATAACGTCAATTTCAAACTGCTCATCCCGTCGCTGCAAATGCAGGGAAAAGCGGAATTGAACTTTGCCTGTATCGGGGCAATTGGCGAAATATACCCGCAAGCCAACGTGAATGCGCACTTCGTGGCGCGCCCCACTGGCAGTCCGGAAAGCACAAGCACCGTGCCCCATATCAAGAATATCATCGCGGTAGCCTCCGGTAAAGGCGGCGTGGGCAAAAGCACCGTCGCGGTCAATCTCGCGCTTGGTCTGCAAAAACTCGGTGCCCGCGTCGGCCTGCTCGATGCCGATGTGTATGGCCCCAGCCTGCCTACCATGCTGGGCCTCGTCGGGCAACGCCCAAAAATTCAGGACGTGACCGGCAAAGCCAAAATGGTGCCACTGAAAGCCCACGGATTATCCTGCATCAGTATCGGTTTTCTGATCGAACCGGAACAGGCAGTAGTGTTGCGCGGTCCAAGACTGGCGGCGATCATCAAACAATTCGTCAATGACGTGCTCTGGGAACCGCTCGATTTCCTGATCGTGGACCTGCCGCCCGGTACCGGCGATGTGCAACTGACCTTGGTACAAACCGTGCCCGTCACGGGTGTAGTGCTGGTGACTACGCCGCAGGAGGTGGCTCTATCCGATGCCATTAAGGCAATGAATATGTTTTTGCTGCCGCAAATCAATGTGCCGATCTTGGGTGTGGTGGAGAACATGGCCTGGTTTACCCCCGCCGAACTGCCTCAGAATAAGTACTTTATCTTTGGACAAGGCGGCGGCAAGAAACTGGCGTTGGAAAGTAATTCGGTGTTACTGGGTCAAATTCCACTGGTCCAAAGCATCCGCGAAGGTGGCGACGAAGGCCATCCCGCCGTACTTCAAAAAGACAGTTTGGTAGCCGATGCTTTCCTGAAAGTCGCCGAGAATACTTTGAAACAAATAGCCGTGCGCAATGAAATGCTGGGGCCGACGCGGATGGTGCAGGTTGGAGGGGAGTAGCGCATTTTTTTACATTAAAAATCTTAAATCATCAATCTGCATTCGTCAATCGAAGTAGCCGTTTTTTTGATTGACGAATGCAGATTACATGAATGTTGATTTTTGATGTAAAAAAACCCTCCCTACGCGAAACTCAGTCCCGACTGCAGTACTCCGTTCACCCGGTTGATCACCCGGGCATCGGTCGAAGTCATCGCGATATTTTCCACCACTTGACGCTCATTAATACCGGCTAAATTAGAAGAAGCCGTCATGCCGGATTGAGTCGCCACGGCACTGATAGCCGCCGCAAAAGTTCGGCTCATACCACCCACACCCTGGTTTACCGCGAGGGCAATGACCAGTGTCAAAGCCGCTTCGGAGTTGATGACATCGCTCAAACGCGGAATCTGGATGCGAATGCCGCCCAGGGTGACATCTAATTTGAAATTCAGGGCAGGCTGCACGTAGAGCGCACTTGCCATGCGCAGTTGCTCCCGCACCAGATTGGCATCGAAACCCGCCTGCACGAACGCGCCATACAGTTGCGGATGCGTCTGGATATACAGCCAGGCCTGATCGCCGCGTTGCCGGTTGCCGAAATCGTCGAGCACGGTCACGGTCGCCATTTTGCCGCTGCCTTCCACATCAATACCCACGCGCTGAAACACCCGCTGGAACGACTGCGCAGCATTGGCTTTCATGCTGGCTAACACCTGATTCAGACTGCCGCCTACCGCCGATGCGCCGGTGAATTGAATAAATCCGTAGGAAAAAATAGCCTGGTCATAACTGTTAATCGCATCGAAAGCACCCTCGTGGGTGGATACGTATTGCAGGGCCTGCGCCTGTTTGAAACTTAGCCCAACGGACTGTATAGTGTTCACATCCAGAGCAATATGCGATTGGCCACCGTACATCAGTCCCTGTGGATAGACGCGGAAAGACGACGCCACATTGTCGCGCATATTGGCAATCACCTGGCCGCCATTCAGTAGCGGAACGGTCAGGAAAAAACGTTGAAAACCCACTTCCTGACGAACTTCCAAATAAAACTGCCGCCGCGCCGCACGATAGTCGTCGCCACCGGAAACAGGCGGAATCGGGGTTGGGTCAATGACCGGAATAAACGGCGTTGGCGTAGGAGTAGGCGTGAAACTGCCCCGCACTTGCAGCACCTGGCCCACACTTAAACTGCTGGATACGAGCCGGTTAAGTGTCTGCAAATCCTGCACCGTCATGTTGAACTTCTTGGCAATACCGAACAAAGTATCGCCCGGCATCACTTTATAAGAAGAAGTGCCTCCACTACTGGAACTGGGCGGCGTGACCGGCGTACTGGGCGGCGTGACCGAGCCTGCGATGCGTACCTGCAGCGGCTGGCCAATCGTTAAGTTGTTGGAAACCAGGTGATTGAGACTTTTCAGGTCGTCCACACTCATGCCGAATTTTTTGGCAATGCCAAACAAGGTGTCGCCGCGCAGGACTTTATAGGTGGTGGTGGGCATAAAGGCGAAGAATAAGTTATGAGTTATAAGTGATGAGTTATGCACCCCGAACGAGCAAATTTAGGTGCAAAACGCGGAGTATCAATGTAATATTTTCCAAAATAATTCTTTCATCAATTCCTCTTCGCCGGTATTGGTGGTGTCGGTATCTACCCCTTTGGAGCGGAGATCGTATTGTTTGAGTAAGGAAATGATGTTGATCGTCTGCGACGGCGAATAGTTGTTGGAAGCAATTTTGTATTCTTTCAAAAACCAGTCCGAACGCAAATCGAGGGCTTTCACCATTTCTGCATCGCTGCTGCCGCGCAAACCATGCAACATATACACTTTGGAAAAATAAGCGTACAAACTGGAAATGGTCACAATAAGCGGGTTTTTGCGGATATTAGCCGCAAAATACGCCTGCATTCGCGCTATTTTGGGCATATCCCGACTGGCCAACGCTTTCTGCAATTCAAACACATTATATTCTTTGCTAATGCCCACGTATTCCTGCACCTGCTGCGAGGTCACCGTGGTGCCGGTCGGCAGATTCAAGGCTAATTTATCCAGTTCATTACAAATCCGGCCCAGATCAGTCCCCAGATATTCACTCAATAAAGCCGCTGCCGGTGGCTCGATAGCGATCTTTTTGGCTTTGCAATAACTGCTGATCCAGTCCGCCACCTGATTATCATAGAGTTTTTTACTTTCAAAACACACGATGGACTTGCCCTGCAATGCCTTGCCAAATTTCGTCCGCATATCCAGTTTCTTGTGTTTGTAGCAAGCCACGAACAAAGTAGTCGGCATTGGATTTTCGATATAACTGGTCAGTTCCGTCAGTCCCTTCATCTCCTGCGCTTCCCGCAAAATCACCACCTGCCGCTCGCTCATCATCGGGTAGCGGCGCAGCGTATCGAGCAGCGTCAGGTGGTCCATCTCCTTGCCATACAGAATGGTCTGATTAAAGCCTTTTTCCGCTTCGGGCAGTGCATTGGCTTCTATGGCATCGGCAATTTGATCCATAAAAAATGGTTCCTCGCCGTGCAAAAAGTACACAGGTGCGAAGCGTTTAGCGTGGATGTCGCGGAGTATTTCTTCGTAGGTCATAGAATACTAGTCTTTGGGTTTTAGTCTTTGGTCTTTGGTGACTCAGCCACGAGTGTTTGAATGAGAGAAAGGAGAATGTTGTTAATAAGTCAATACATCTGCTTACTGGCTGCTTTTAACCAAAGACTAACCCCCAAAGACCAAAGACTTTTTAAATCTTTCCGCCACCACCAATTCCCTCACGCCCGGCGTATAAACGTAAAACCCTTCCCCGCTTTTCGCGCCGAGTTTGCCAGCGGCGACCATATTGACCAGCAGCGGACAAGGAGCGTATTTGGGATTACCAAAACCATCATGCAACACCCGCAAAATGGACAGGCACACATCCAGACCGATAAAATCGGCCAGTTGCAGCGGCCCCATTGGATGGGCCATGCCGAGTTTCATCACCGCGTCAATTTCTTCCACGCCGCTCACCCCTTCAAACAACGTATAAATCGCCTCATTCAGCATCGGCATCAAAATACGGTTGGCTACAAAACCGGGATAGTCGTTCACCTCCACCGGCGTTTTTTCCAGTTGGCGCGACAAGGCCATGATCTGGCTCGTTACCGCATCGGAAGTTGCGTACCCACGAATCACTTCCACCAGTTTCATCACTGGCACGGGATTCATAAAGTGCATCCCAATCACCTGCGTGGGCCGCTTGGTGGCCGCCGCGATCTGGGTAATACTGATGCTCGACGTATTGGTCGCCAGAATTGCCTGGGGTGGTGCGAATTGATCTAAATCACTGAATATTTTGAGTTTCAGGGTCTTATTCTCCGTGGCTGCTTCCACCACCAAATCTGCTTCGGCCACGCCGGAAGCCAGGTCGGAGACTGGCGTAATACGTCCCAGAATCGCCACTTTGTCCGCTTCCGTCAGCGTACCTTTTTTGACCTGGCGATCCAGATTGCCGCCAATGGTCACCATCGCTTTTTCAAGTACGGCGGGCGCGACATCCACCAAAGTAACGGAAAAACCAAACTGCGCGAAGACGTGGGCAATGCCGTTGCCCATCGTGCCGCCGCCGATTACGGTGATATTTTTCATGAAAAATTATGGCAGAGGTGAAGGTTAAAAGGCCGCAAAAGTAAGGAGAGCCACATTTCTAGTCTCCGTATTTTTCCAAAATTTCTTCTATTAATCTTGTTCTTCTTCCATTTCTCTCAAACTCGTGTAACCGAAGACAGAAACTCCATACTTGCTCAATAATTCAATAAAAGACCGTTTGGAAAGTCCAACCATTTCAGCCGCTTGTCCCGAAGAAAGGATGCCGCGCTCATAGAGCCGTGTAGCCAAGGTCATTGTCACTTCAAAAGCATCAAGTTGCACGGATTGCGGCAGTTTAATAGTCATTTCCTGATACATGAGGAGATTTTTTGATCAAAGTTAAGGAAAATCTACCGCCGCCAAGATACCATCGCCGCTGGCGTAATGCCCAAGACAGGATGCCACTCCGACCCCACATCCAGCCGCAGACCATTTTTTAAACGCAGACCTGCTCCAAAGCCCAAACGGGCCGTCTGCCCACTTCGCGCGCCTACCCGCACCACGAGCACTGGCACCGGACTATATTCCAGGCCACCTTTTATTTGGGCCGGGCGTTCCAAGTCTTTTTCCGTCTCCGCCACGAGCGTAAGCAGACCCGAGGCTTGCCAGGAAGCACCCACGCGCAGGCCGCTGCGAATGACATCGTTACCAATTTTTTGCTGCAATGGATTCAAAATGCTGGAGCCGATCCAGACCTTGGGCAATACCTGCGCTAACAGGCTGATACTGAACGTGGCCGAGGTACTGGAGCCATATTCCTGGGCGGAATTGCGCAACACATTGGCACTGCCCGCGAGGTAGAATTTTTCACCCAATTGACGACCGTATAGCAGCCGTAAATGCTGCTCCGCATAGACTTCAATGCCGGAATGGGCGATATCCACGCCCAAGCCACTGTTTTTATCCAGCTGGTGAAATGCCTGCAACTGCGCCGTCTGCCAGCTGCCAATCCCGTAAGGCACCGCCGAACCAAGATACATGCCGACTTTTTCGCCGAGGGCTACTTGTGCATCATTTCCAATACCTACCGACAGGTTCGGATGAGCAATCGTGGCCCCACCCAACGCCATGGCGGCAGCATTGCTGAACGGACGCATGAAGACCTGCGCCGGAGCGCAAAAGGCAAAAGGCAAAAGTAAAAGAGCGATAAAAAAACGCATGACGCTTGGATTGGACTTTAACAAATTATATATCGGCTTGTTAGCCATTTTGACTATTTTACAGGGGATGACCGCATTTCGGACAACCGCAAGGGTTTGGACTACCGCAAGATTTCGGGCAACCGCAAGGGTTGCCCCTACGGCACTGCGTTGTCGTGAACAATTTTTTCATAAAAAAGCCCCGCTTCCGTCATCGTACGTTCCATCGTTTTAAAATCAACGCGCACCAATCCAAAACGGTAGGTCGGGCCGAGGTGCCACTCGAAATTGTCCCAGGTGCTCCAGTGAATATACCCGCGCAAATCCACGCCTTCCTGCATCGCCTGATGGCAAACCTGCAAATAATCGCGCAAGGCTTGAATGCGCTGAGCGGCACTATCCGTGCAAATTCCATTCTCAGTGATGATAATAGGTTTGCCGTATTTTTTATGAAACCGTCGCAGCACCCAACCCAGACCTTCGGGCCGGTAGCCCCACATTTTATCGTGCGGAATCTGGTGTTTTTCCAAAGCAGCCAGACGGTTGATAGCATCCATCGGAAAGGGGTCAAAGATCATATAAGCGTAATAACTCAGGCCCCAAAAGTCACATTTTTCAAAGGGCCGCGCCGCCCGCCCCATAAACCACCAGCGCATGAAACCGGCCACCAAACGGCCAGGCAAACCTTGGCCCTCGAAGTAGCCAGTGTTCAAAGAAATGCCGATGGGTGCCTCCGACTTTTCCCGGATCATCATCCAGGCGATGTCATGCGCCTTGCCCATATTGTCGAGCACCCGATTGGCCGTAAAATAACGCCCTTTCTTACACGGCGGGAAATTACCGAGGATGAAGGCATTCAGGGCATACACATTCGGCTCATTGAAGGTGTTCCAATAGCGCACATAGTCGCCAAAATGCTTGATACATTGGCGTACATAATCGAGGAACATGGGAATATTATCCTCCTGCATGAATCCGCCCTTGGCCTCAAACCAGTTGGGGTGTGCAAAATGGTGCAACACCAGCATCAAGCCCGTACCCTGCGCCTGGAGCTGGTCAAAAAATTCCCGATATTCCTGAACGACATCGGGATTGAATTTGCCGAAAGGCTCCGTTTGCAGGCGGCACCAATCCACGCCGCAGCGATAAATACTGCCGAAACGGGTGATATACGCCGCATCTTCCAGCCGATGTTTTTCGTGTTCCGTGGTTCGATCAAACACATACCCGTCTTTCGCCCGCAGTCCGCGCCAGGGATGGTCGGTCGCCGTCTCCACCTGCGCTGCCGCCGTGGAACTGCCCCACACAAATTTTTCCGGAAAAACAAGCCGTTTGAGAGGTCCCACCGCAGGTTAGTTGACTGGTTAAGTAGTTATTAGTTGACTGGTTAATTGGTTATTAGTTTGGTAATCAGCACTTTGCCTTAATTTTTAAGGTTAGAGTAGATGAGCCGAAATATTTAGAAAAGTGTGAAAAATTAACTATTACCTGCGTCTTCGTTGTCATGTCGCAGAGAAACGGAGACATCCACACAAGCCAGGCTATTAGAAAACCCTTCATCAGGAAATGCTGGATTATCTGGCTTGTGTGGATGTCTGCACTCCGTTGCGACATGACAAACAAGACAGTAGGAAACCTCACAAATTATTTTTCACACGTTCCTTATTGGTTATTGTTACATGCTAACCCATTGGCCACATTCCATCACATTGGCCACATTTTATCCCATTGACCACATTCTTTCATTACCGCGCCGAAAAGTAGGAAGGTTTCGCGGAAGGATTTAGTAAAAACAAAAAAGGCCCGCTGAGCGAGCCATTTTGCCTGTTCCAGGCTGGAAAAGCAGGAAATTGTCAAAAAAAAAGCCCCTTCGCGAGCCTATCCGGAGGGGCAAACATGAGATTATAAGAAGGAAATTTTATGCGACACCGAACGTTCGAAAGGTAAGCACCTTTGGAACAGGCTACAACATGCAGACAAGTCTCCACCGTAGGGTAGATGACACAAGGATTAAAACAGACTTTAAACGTAGGGGAAAATCGGTTGGGAGAGAAATGGCTATGACAGCCGGGGAGTAAAAGAAAGATTGTGCGACAAATATACGGCAGGTATGGTGCGTACAAAATTTTAACCCAACTATTTTGCCGGGCTAGTAAACACAAGGCATTTTCATGCCATTATTTTGTCCTCTTAAATAAGACATTATCTCCTGATAATCAATACATAAGATGGGTTGAAGCACCCCGAAAAGAATGATTTAAAACTTCGTGTAAAAAATCCCATAAGTGACGTTGAGCCGTCAAAAAAGGTCAATTTTACTGACCAGCGGTCCGTTTTTTCTCTTTAAAATCAAGCCGCACCGAAAAAACATGGGAGTATAGTACCTGCGAAACGTTGCCAATATCGGTCAAAGCATAGTCAAGTTGTACCCTTCCCAGCCGCAATCCGATCCCGAAATTGGGTTGTATAGTCAATAATTCTTTCGTCGGATCGAAGTCATCTTTCACGCGCTGCATGTTGCCTATACCGGCGCGGATCTGCAAAAAGCGATCATAATCCAGTTCTAAGCCAATCCGTGGATCTATGTTGAAAGTTTTTGAACTGACCAGCACATTGCGTTGGCCATCGGTCGTAAATTCAAAATCAGCGGTGGGCAACAGGCTGCCTTTTTTGCCCAGACGCAATTTATACGCTGCTCCGATGACGAAACGCGGCTTCGTAATTTCGGTGTTGCTCGTCGGTATTTCGTTATTAGTGGCGGCAAATACCTGCTTTTCGCGTTCCGTCAGATTGAAAGACCAGGCATTAAAAGTGGTCGTCAAATCGCGGCCCTGAATACCCACCGACAAGTTGCCCTTGCGATATTGCATACCCAGATCGGCCCCAAAGCCCCAGGAATTGCCAAAAGTGCCGATCACCCGCCGCACGACTTTCACCGTACCGCCTACCGAAAAAGCCGGATTGCGCAACTGGCGCGCATAACTGCCCATGATCGCGTAGTCAGCCGCCGAAAACTCGGTCAGGTTATCATAATTGATCGTTCCATCCGGTTCCACCAGATTGATCGTATATGGTATTTGATCAATGCCCAGTCGAATAAGCGAAAAAGCCAGAAATGCTTTTTTATCGCGGTTCAGGGCTTTGCCAAAAGCGAGATAGTCGTACTGCCCCACCCCGCCAAACCATTCGGCGTGCATGGCTGCCACCTGAAAAGGCGCGTCAATGCCCGTCAGGCCCGCCGGATTCCAGTAGGCGGCGGTAATATCGTTGGTAATAGCGGTTTGAGCGCCCGACATACCGTGCGCGCGGGCCCCTACACCGATGGCCAGAAATTCGTTGCTGTACTTTTGAGCGAAAACCACCGGGATGGCCAAAACGAGCAAAGCCGGAAAGAGTAAAAGTTGTTTTTTCATAATGCGCTACTTTCGCACGGGTCACGGGTTATCCGCCGGTTTATCCGAAGCGGTGAAATGACGAAACAAGCCGCTCTGCGGTTGCCTTGACCCGGCAAATATCCACACAATCCTACTTAAATTTTCAAACCTGCGTCCGCACACTTTTTTATGAAAAAATATCTGCTCTTAATTTTGCTGCTCGGCAGCATTGTCCGCGTCGCTGTGGGCCAGACAAATCTGAACCTGAATCTCCTCGCCCAGTGGGACGACGACACCCTTCCCATCGCCTCCCCCGGCAATCTCAACCTGCAATACAGCGGCTGCTGGGGGCTGGCGGTGAATGGTCATGAGTTTGCCGTATTGGGCGGTGCGCGCCATGTGCTTTTTTTTGACGTCACCGAACCGAGTCAACCGCAGCTGATTGGCAAATTCGCCGGCAGCACCAACACGATCTGGCGGGAAATAAAATCCTACAAAAACCACATTTACGCCGTGTCGGATAATACCACGGAGGGCCTGATGATCTTTGATCTGAGCCAGGCCCCCGACACCATCAGGCGGACTTACTGGAGCAATGAATTTTTCAATAAAGCCCACACGATCACGCTCGATACCACTTCGGGCCGCATTTATCTGAACGGCACCAACGTAGCCAGTCAGGGTCTGCTGGTGCTGGATGTCAGCCAAAATCCCGATCAACCCACGCTGCTGGCCAACGCCGATCTCAGCGCATTTGGTGGTTATATCCATGATTCTTACGTGCGCAATGATACCATTTATGCGTCCTCGGGCTTTGAAGGGTATTACGTATTCGACTTTAAGGATGCCAGTAATCCAAAATTAATCGCTAACACCCAGACCGGCGGTTACAACCACAATAGTTGGCTGAATACGGCGGGCACTTACGCCTATTATACGGAAGAAATCCCCACGGGTCAGCCAATTCGTATTGTGGATTTGCAGGACCTGGGTAATCAGGAAATAACGGTCGTCGGCGGATTTTTAGACCAATTAACGCCCAATGGAGGCCCTGATAAGGCTATTCCGCATAATGTGTATATTAAAGACAATCTCCTTTTTAACTCTCAATATGAAGACGGACTGCTGGTGTACGACATCACTGTCCCGACCGCGCCGTTGCTGGTCGCCCACTATGATACGCACCCGCAGAACACCACCTACAACACCTACTATGGCAATTGGGGCAACTATCCCTGGCTGCCTTCCGGGACGATCATTGCCGGAGATATGCAAAACGGGCTGTTTGTGCTGCAATTGGCCCCGTCCGTCGCAACCAAATCACCTAAAGAATTGGCCGCCTCCGTTTTCCCGAATCCAGTGCGGCAGACGTTATTTGTGAAAGTCCCGGAACATACCGGCACCTGGTCGTATCGGTTGCATAACCTGGATGGTCGGCTCATAATGAGTGGGACTAATTCGGAAAGTAATTCGGCACAAGTAGTGGTAACAAATGTGCCAGCCGGACTTTATTTTCTGGAAATACGCGCGAAAAATGGCGCGGTAGCGGTGCGCAAGGTGGTGGTGGAATAAGAGGTGCTTGTCATGCCGCAACGAAGTGCAGACAACTACACGAGCCAGATAATCTGGAATTTTCTGGTCAAGGCATTTTTAGTAGCCAGGCTTGTGTGGATGTCTTCGTTTCACTACGACATGACAAAAAATGCGAACGCCGCGACCCTATGCAGGATCGCGGCGTTCGTATTTTTAGGCAAAAAAATAGCCCTCCGCCCTTTCTCCTTTGAAAGGACCGGAGGGCCCCCGCCTTCGGTTATCTTTACTCTTTCGAGTTTTTTTCTTTTTGGTAGTGTCGGTCATTAAGACGAACACTTATTCAATCGGTCACTTTTTAAACGCTGCGCTTTCTGTATTATTTTTCAAGAAACGGACGCATATCAAAAAAAGCGGTCAAAAACACTTTGTGATTCAAAGTTCATTTTCAAAAAATTGAGGCTGTTGACCAACCTCATTTTTCAAAAGTGATGCCGGGTGAATTGCCCCTTGCGCTTTTGATGTTGCAAATATGAGGGTATTCTTTTCATCCGCGCAAGTCCCCCGGCTGATTTAAGGAAAAATTAATCCGTTTCTCATTATCACCTTGGCAACAATCCTTGACGATTATTAAAAACATGTTAATTCTTGGCTCCCACACTTGCAGTTTTTTTGGTATTTCCGTAGCAATAATGCGAAGTCTGTAAATTTTAAATAACATGATTTTTTTTTAATAAATCTACCGCTTACCCTCCAAATACGACCGTTTACTCAAAAAAACGACCTTACCCTAACGGAAAATCCGCTGCATCAATGGTTTCAGCACAGGCAAAATGACCCAGCGGGCAGGCTTGGTAGCCATGCAGCCCACAGGGGCGGCAAGCCAGGGGCAGTGCAGTCTGTACGATCCAGTGCTGAGTGGACAAAGGCGTAAAACCGAAAGCCGGTACGGTAGAACAGAACACAGCGGTCACCGGCGCATTCATCGCCGAAGCGATGTGCATGGGTGCCGAGTCATTCACGTAGTTCATCCGTGCCCCCTGCATTAGTGCCGCCGATTCCAGAAAACTGAGTTGCCCCGCCAGATTAATTACAGCGGAGTGGGCTGCTTGCTCGCGGATGGTCTCGCAGGCAGCCACGTCTTCCCAACCGCCCAAGAGAAAGATTTGATAATCCAGCGGCAGCCGTCCGATCAGTTCCAGCCACTTGTGCGCCGGAAATTGTTTCGTGAACCACACCGAGGTCGGAGCCAGACAAACATAAGGACTACCATTGGTCAACTGTTTGGCTTTCGCGAAGTCCGCCGCCGCCGGGTACAGTTTGGGTGGCTCAAAAGACGCATCGGTCAGGTGTTCGATCAGGCGTAGGTTACGCTCCACCTCATGGATGGGCTGCCCAGCAATCCCAAACTGGTGTGGCAAACGGCGCGAAAACAGGCGCGAAAAGGGGTTTTTAGCGAAACCCACGGTCTGTTTTGCCCCGGCGCAGATCGTCAGCAGACCCGAGGCCGCAAACCGCTGGCAATTGATCACCACATCGTAGCGTTCGGCCCGAATTTGACGCATCAAACGCCACAGCCCCTGGTATTTATTCTTTTTTTTATCCCAAACCAGCACCTGCCGCACATGCGGATGACCGACGAGCAGTTTTTCATTGCCCTTGCGCAGCACAAAATCCAGTTGGGCATCGGGAAAAAGACGGTGCAACTTCTCCACCAGCGGCGTCGCCAGCACTACATCGCCGATAAAGGCCGTTTGGATCATCAAAAACTTCATCAAAAAAATATTTCAGCACTTTTTCAAGAAAAACGTTGCGCAAAAATAAAACCCTTTTACATTTGCACCCGCTTTTGAAAGCGAGCCCTGCGGGAATGGCGGAATTGGTAGACGCATACGTTTCAGGGGCGTACGTCCTTACGGATGTGGGGGTTCGACTCCCCCTTCCCGCACTTGATTATGAGCCACTCCGAATTTTCGGCAGTGGCTCATGTTTTTTTAGCCCATGCCTTATTTCCCGTCCCGCCGCTTACCTTTGCTTTCTATTTCCACTGATTTGACATTGTCTATGAAAGCCCCCCTCCGTTTTGTGGTCTGCTTGTGTTTTATAGGTTTTGCCGGTGCGCTTTCGGCCCAGCCCGAAAGTATCCGTTCGACTTTACGCGAAATGACCACTTCGCAAAAAATGCAATTGCTTGATTATCTGCGTTATTCCGGGGCTAATCTTGACCGGGAAATACAGAGCGTGTATGAACAGCTTTCCCCGGAAAAGCAGATTCGGGCGGTGAAATACCTGGAACTGCTAAATCGTGGCCTGGATAGCATACCCCGCACTACGGTCTCCTGGAATCGCGATACCATCCGTTATGGTCAGATCGAAGACGGCGCAATCGTGCTCGATTCCTTTCGGGTGACCAATACCGGCGTTTATCCCTATATTATCAAGGAAGTGAAAACCAGCTGCGATTGTACCATATTGCAGTTTCCGAAATATCCGGTGATGCCGGGGGAAAGTGCTACTATTCGCATCGAATTCGATAGCCAGGGCAAATTAGGGCATACCACGCCCGGCATTGTGGTGTATGATAATTCTACGCCCAACGCCCGCACCATAGTTTATCTCGATGGCGCAGTACTGCCACGGGTGAAAAAGAAAAACATTATTGACAATTGACGACCCACGATCAGCAACTACTGGCCATTCGCCCCGATCTTTCGCTGGATATTACCCAATCCACGCCCGAAGAGACTTTCCAAAATCAAACGCTGCGGCCCATTCTGAAAATGCAGCATTCGCTGCTGACGGGCTTGTTCATGGCCTATATTCATAAACGGAAAGACGCCTATTTTTTGCTTTCCAAAGCCGCGCGAGTGGCCTGGATTGCCCACAGCGTACGAACGGATTTGAAATTTCGCAATATTCTGGTAGGGGCCATTATCGGGCATTTCACCACGAAGGAACTGTCCGAATATCTGGCTAACGAACCGGAAAATATGCGCCGCATCGTTGGGCTGCTGGTGCAACGTTTGCAATCGGTGAACTTTGGTTGAGGATTTGAAGATTCGAGTATTCGATCAATTACCTGACTATCAAGTGCTTTGATCAAATACTCGAATCTTCAAATCCTCAAATCCTCACGTCACTCTTTCACCAATTTCCCGCTCGCTACGCCCGCCTCGCTGCGCAATTGCCAGATATACAGTCCTTTAGGCTGTTCTCGCAGATTTACCGCCACCAGTTCGTGGTTTTGCGGTGTCCAGTTTTTGGCAAATACCAACTGACCATTGGTACTGAATACTTGCAGGCTGGCTTTCCCAATCATATTTTGTATTTCAAAAATGGCAGCATCCTGCATGGGGTTGGGGGCTACTTTCACCACCATCTCCAGACCCGGTACCTGTTGGGTTGGTACGGCAGCCAGGGCGGCATTCACAGCCGCCAGGGCATCCACGCGACCCCAGCCATAAGCCTGATTAGGCCGGGCATCGCCGGGCGTATCGCCACAGTGAGAGGTGTCGGTCATGGGCACAGCGGTCTGCTCGATAATATCTTCGATCAGCTCCACCTGACCCGCCAAATCCGGGCGAGCCGAAAGCACCAACGCCACCAGACCCGCTACGTGCGGACCGGCCATACTGGTGCCACTGAAATTGGCATATCCACCGTTGCGGACGGATGAGCGTATGCCTTGTCCCGGTGCGGCTACATTGGGTTTCAGGCGAAAACTCTCATCAATTATCACCGGGCCACGGCTGCTGAAGGAAGCAATGGTATCGTCAATCCGGGTGGCGCCCACGCTGAAACTTTCCTCGAAATAGGCGGGCGGGCCAAAAGTGGTAGCGCAGTTGGGGCCAAAATTCCCGTTGCTCACCACTACTACCACACCCGAAGCGCGCAGATTGATGACGGCCTGACGCATCATCTCATTGATTTCGAGGCTGGTGCAACCTTCCGACTGAGCGCAATACCAGGAGTTATTGATCACATCCGGTGCCCGTTCCGGTTTGGCATTCTGACCATTGAGGTCGGTAGGCGCGAGAAACCACTGGAAACATTCGATGTAGCTCGAAGGCTTGCCGTTGCCACGCTCCATGTTGCGGCAGGCGATCCATTTGGCGCCCGGCGCGACCCCGATTTGGTTGCCCTGGCCGTCATCGCCGGTCATGGTGCCCATGGTGTGGGTGCCATGGTTGTTGTCGTCGCAGGGTGCGGTGGAGTTCACACCACAGGGATTATTGGCGGGATCATTCGTTGTATCGCCGCTGAGCGGGCTGATCTCGTGGATAGCATCGTGCCAGTTATAATTGTGGTCGGTAGCACTGGTAGCAGTATTAAAACCGCGATAGTGCGGCTGAATCGCCGGGTGCATCCACTCGTAGCCGGTATCTGCGCCGCCCACCGTGATGCCCTGGCCGGTATATCCCAATGCCCACACGGCGGGCGCATTGATCTTTTCCACGCCCCATTCGATGGTGTTGCGGTCAGTGACCGTCGGCTCCGTCACAACCGGGCCGCTAAAAGCCACATCCGGGTCGGCACTGATGCTGCTTATTTCGGGCAGGGCGGCCAGACGACGGGTCAGGTCGAGATCGGCGTGCTCCACGGCAATCGCATTGACCAAATAAAAACTATTGACGGCGGCCTGGGTGCCACGCAGCAAGCGGGTGGCCGGGGCCTGGGTACGAGCGGCGGTAGCCAGGAGGGTCTGATAGACGTATTGGGCTTTCGCGGACTTCGTAGTCAGTTGGGCGGCCGCGCTCAGGTCGGCTTGCTCCCGGAAAATCAAGAGGTAATTCGCCGTTTGGCCGCGTTCGAGGGTGGCCCGGAGGCTGGGTTCTACTTTGGTTTGCCAATCATCGGCGGTTTGTGCGGAAAGATTAAAAACGCAACAAATGAAGGCAGCAAGCAATAGTTTATGTGTCAACATGATGTGGAATTGGTTTGCGGAAAAGCCATAAAAGTACGTGCCTGAGCGCAGTGAGGGGATGAAAAAACGGGGTTTTGCCAAGCGGACACATTTGTAGTAGTGGTAATCCCACTTAAAATGGGGCTACTACTATCGCACTGCCCTGTTTTTCACAAAATAACTGCTGTACGCAAAAATATAGACCGCCAGCCAATAGGTGGCCAAAATCAGTACATCAGCCAGGGCAAAAGGTGCTTTGAATTTGTTGTAAGCCAGCAGAGAATCGGACAGCATAAAGCAGATAGCCCCGCAGCCAATGAACAAATAGACTTTTTGGGGATCTTTGAAATACAGGCTGATCGCTTGCCAGGTCATTAGAATAATAACGGACATATAGACCGCTACGGGGATCGTCAGATCGCCGAGACCAGGTTTTAAATAAAAGAAATAGGCGAGGCAAATAATGCTTAAAACAATTAAGGGTTTAAAATTTCTGCTAAATCCATTGATGGTACTAAAAGCATAGGTAAAAAACAAATGGGCGATCAGGAATGCCACCAGACCGAATATAAAATATGCACTTTTTAATAGGAAAATATCGCCGGTTAAACAGAAGAACAAGGCTATAATAGTATATTTATTATAAATTTTATTTTCCTCCGTAAATGACAATAGCGCAATGATAATTACTAAAACGGTGGTCAACGGTTTCAGTATTTTATAGGTATTAAAATCGCCTTGCTGGCTCGATATGATGGCCCAAATGCCGGTAATCAGCACGGCAAAACTTAGGATAATTCTTTTCATACAATAGTCATTTAAATTTGATCTGTCGCGACAATTGTACGACTGAAAGTTCGCCTTGCCAAATAATTGTTGGGATTTTCCAGTTTATGAATGTTTACCATCCATCAGCGTGGCGTCTTGCGGACGCATACATTTGCACATTACATGGCCGGGCCCCTTATCTTTGTGCCTGACATTTCAAATACTCAACATTTCGAATTATGAAAATCGCCATAGGCTGCGACCACGCCGGATTCCCCTATAAAGACGGCATCGTGGCCATGTTACAGAAACAAGGACACATGGTGTCTGACTTTGGCACTTTTTCGCTGGAGTCGGCAGACTATCCCGATTTTGCCCACGCCGTATCCGAAGCGGTGGAAAACGGACAGGCCGAACGCGGCGTGCTGCTCTGCGGCAGTGGCAACGGCGTAGCCATCACGGCCAACAAACACCAGGGTATCCGTTGTGCGGTCTGCTGGACGGAAGAACTGGCCGCGCTGGCCCGGCAGCATAATAATGCCAATGCCATTGCCGTACCCGTCCGTTTCGTGACCGAAATACTGGCGCAGGCGATGGTGCGTATTTTTATGGCTACCGAGTTTGAGGGCGGACGGCATGGAAGACGGGTGGACAAGATTGCGTGTTAGGCGTAGTGTATAGCGAAACACCAGTTTCGCTGGTGGCGGGCAGAGTCGAGCCCGCCTATATTTGTCGGCTTCTTTGCCATATTGCGCAGAGCAAGTACGCCAAACCGCCAGGAATTTTACCTTCGCACCCATGATTCCGCCTTTTGCACCCGGCCCGGACGCCAAATCTTTTCAACGCACCCTACGCACCATTACAGATGAGCTCCAGGCACCTGCCAAAAGTGCGGGGATGCTCTTTTACACCTATTATAGTAATCATCTGGATTATAGCCGGATCGCCGACCGCAAGGCACACTTTATGATTGCGCTGAATGTGTTCCTGTTATCGCTGGTCATTACGCGCAAACACCTGGGTTTCCTGTCGCTTAGCCATTATTTGCTGTGGCCGAATATGACCTTGGTAGTCACCAGCCTGGGGTCGGTGGTGCTGGCCATCATTGTGACCCGCCCGGTAGTACCCAGACGTCCGGCGCCCGGCGATACGCGGCCGGTCAACTGGTTTTTCTTTGGCAGTTTCTGTCATCGTCCTTTGCAGGAGTATCATCAGAATATCCGGCAACTCATGCAGGATGAAGCGGCTCTGTATAGAGCAATGAGCCGCGACCTGTATTTTATGGGCCTCTCGCTGGCCAAGAAATACCGTCGGCTGACCAGATGTTACCAGTTTTTTTACTATGGTCTGCTGGTGACGGCGTTGGGTTATGTGGCGGCTTTTGGCTGGCATTTTTTGCAGTAAAGCCTCTTATTTCAGCCGTAAAATATTGCCCATCTGATAGCAGGAGCGGCAGCGCGGCTCGTACTGCTCTTTTTCGCCCAATAACACGACACTATCGCCGTCCGCCAAGCGATAGGAATGCGTAGCCAGGTTGCCGCAGTGGACACAAATAGCGTGGACTTTGGTGACGTACTCGGCGATGGCCAGCAGGTAAGGCATCGGGCCGAACGGTTCGCCGCGATAATCCATATCCAGTCCGGCGACGATGACGCGCACCCCGCGCAGGGCGAGCACCTGACAGACACGAGGCAGATCAGCATCGAAAAACTGAGCCTCGTCTATGCCAACTACCGTGGTATCAGGGCTGATCTTCAGAATTTTGGAAGAGTGATCAACCGGCTGGGCCAGCACAGAAGTAGTATCGTGGGAGACGACGCTGGATTCATCGTAGCGGGTGTCCAGCCGGGGCTTGAATACCTCCACCCGGAGGTCGGCGATCTTGGCGCGGCGCAGGCGACGGATCAATTCTTCGGTCTTGCCGGAAAACATACAACCGCACACGACTTCTATCCAGCCGGAACGTTGACCCTTGAAATGTGGTTCGAGAAACACGGATAAATGGGTTGTTAGATGGAATTTTTCCGCAAATGCAGGCAGTTCCGATTAAATTCTTGAAATTCGCCGGTGAAAATAGGAATATCTCACCGACCCGGTAGCATAACTTGCCGGAACACAACAATTACCCAGCCGATGGATTTGCTGAAAACAAAAATTTATCTTGACAAATTGAACCGCGAGTTTGCCCGCCTGAGCAAAGACCCGGAAAACATTGTGCGCATTGACGTGGACATTGTCGCCTCTTACGTCCGTCAATTGTACGATGCGGTGCTCTCCGACGCAAACGCACCGGTGGCTACTACTCCTGCGCCGCGCGCCGAGCCAACCCCGACGCGTCGGCCCGCTGCCCCGCGTCCGCCGCAAATGGAAGAGCCCGCGCCGATACCCGCGATTCCGGTGCCGCCTCCCCCGCCACCGATTGTGGTGCCGGAGCCGGTACGTGAGCCTACCCCACCGCCTGCCGCCCAGCCGCCCAAAGTAGTGGAAGAAAAACCGGCTCCCGCTGCGCCCTCCGAACCGGAGGTGGTGCATGTAAAAACACCATCGGCCCACGCTTTTTCAGCGGAGGCAGAAGCACTGTTTGAGGAAAAACAAGCGCGCGAACTTTCGGAGAAACTTTCGGAATTGCCGATTGCTGACCTAAAAAAGGCCATTGCGTTGAATGACCGTTTGCTGCTTACGCGGGAACTTTTCTCGGGCGATGGTCAGGCTTTCGATGCAGCCCTGACGGCATTGAACAGCTATACGCAGTTTGCCGATGCCAAATCATATTTGCTGGATCACTGCGTGATCCGTTACGGCTGGCTGGATAAGAAACGTGTGGACACCGCCAAGCATTTTATTAAGTTGGTACGGCGGCGGTATAAGTAGCCACTATTCAACTTTTGATTGATGATATAAGATTGATGAATGTTGATTTTTGATGTAAAAGAACACGTCGTGGGCCATCAAATATCAACATTCATCAATCTGCATTCATCAATTTTTTTTATTCAAAATATAACAATATCTTTGGGCAGCCCTTACGTACTCACCTTAATATATATCTCCATTACCTGCATTCCATAGTTGGCCACCATAGTATTTGTACGATTAGCTCCAACAGCCCACTTTCGGCACCTGCGTCACTTAGGATCGCGATATAAGTATTTTTTTAGAACTGGGCTATTCTTTACCGTGGAGGTGGATATTCACGACAGCAGCAAGGTCACTTTTCAGGACTCAGCACCTCGACAGGTATGAGGATGTGGTAACAGCAAGTAGAAAGAATAATGATGTGACGGTCTGCCAATGAACCACTGGCAAGCATTTCCCAGTCCTTTTCCATCGAAATCATCACCACTAAACATAATTTTACCATGCCTACATTTCCAATAAAGCCGGGGAGCCTGTCCCTGGCCCTATCTGTCTTTGCGGCTCTTTTATGTCTGCCCTTGACCTCCAATGCCCAGTATTCGGAGACGTTCTCCACCCCCGACAAAGGCTATAACATCAATTGTGCAAACGACTTTACGGGCGTGAACTGGTCCTTAACTGCCTGGAGTCCCGCTGGTACTTGCCAACCGGCTGACAACCGGGATGCCACTGACTATTTCCACACTGTTGCGGGGGTGCTGGAATCCATCGACCTGGACCAGGAAGTTTGCTGGGAGAGCCCACTTCTCAATATCAGTGCAGCGGGTACCGTTTCTCTTTCGGTTGGTTTGACCTGGGTCGGTTTTGATTCGGATGTCGCGGCCAACAGTTGTTTGACCGATTATATTAGGGTTATGTACAGCGTCAATGGCGGTGCTTATACATTGGTAGCCAATCAGTTTGGCGGCAATGCCTGTGCGACGGTAGCCTATCCGTTTAGCAATCCTGGATCATCAACGGGGGGTACTGGTACCGTAACACAAGGAGGCATTTCAGGCACTAGCCTGAAAATCAGGGTATGTGTTTTTACCAGCGCTAATGCCGAAATAGTGACCATTGACAACGTCAATGTACCACAGGCGGGCGTCACGCTAAATTGTTCGCAGCCGGTGTTGGGCACCACCGTGAAAAACATCGTCTGCAACGGCCCCAATTCGGGCTCCATTGATTTGAGCGTTAGCGGCGGTACGCCCGGCTACACTTACGCCTGGACCGGCGGCGCGACCACCCAGGATAGAACAGGTTTAGCAACCGGCACTTACACCGTCACCGTGACGGACGGCGCAAGCTGTTCGCAAACGACGAGCGCGACGATAGTCAGCTCGCCCATTGTACAATCGGCTATTACCTTTCCCGCGGCCTGCGGTTCAGCCGACGGAGCGATTGACCTGAGTGTCAGCGGCGGCAATTCCGGGTACACTTATTCCTGGACAGGCGGTGCCACCACACAGGACATCAGTGGACTGGCGGTGGGTTCCTATACCGTGACAGTGACCGATACTTCTGTGCCCGCCTGTACTTCCACAGCACCATATTCGGTAACGGCTGTGGCCAATGGTCCCTACAATGAGACCTTCAGCGTGCCCAACAAAGGCTACCTGATTAATCAGGTGAATAACTTTTTTGGCGTGCGATGGACGATGTCCCCGTGGACCTTCGACCAACCGCCTGCGGGCATTGGCAGAGACAACGGGGACTATTTCCAAACCACCGCCGCCGACAAGTTAGAAGCCATCGACACCGACCAGGAAATATGCTGGATAAGCCCTGAACTGAACATTTCCAGTTCCGGAACCATACAGTTTTCCGTTGATTTGGCTTGGTTGGGTTTTGATGACGAGGACTATATTTCGGTTCAATACAGTATTAATAGTGCCGCTTTTATTACCATCCCCAATGCGTTTGGCGGTGGGGCACGCACCATTCAGTACTCGTTCCCCAACGTTGATCAGAATGGTTCCTTTAGTGTAACAAAAACGGGACTTTCCGGCAACACCATCCAGATCAAGATTTGCATCCTGACCAATTCGGAACCGGACGTTGCCATCATCGACAACGTCAACATTCCGCAGACCGTGTCGCTTTGTCCAGCGCCCATGCCCCTCGAACTCCTGTCTTTCTCGGGTAAAGTGAGTGGGCGCAGCAACCTGCTTAGCTGGGAAACGGCCACCGAAAAAAACGTGCAGGCGCATCTGGTGGAACGCTCCGCCGAAGGTACGCACTGGACGGAAGTAGGCCGCCAGGTCGGACAGATAAATGCTTCTTTGCCAACTAAATATACTTTAGAAGATCAGCAGCCGCTCACGCAGGCTTACTACCGTCTCCGCTTGGTGGATGTGGATGGCCAGGAGGCCTTTTCCAAGGCGATTATGATAGATCGTTCGACGGAACGTTTTGGCCTACGCAGCGTATCGCCTAACCCGGCGTCGGAGCAGATTACGGTAGAGTTTGTTACATTGACAGAAGAAACAGTGCGCTTGCAACTGTTGGATGTGTCCGGCAAATTAGTGCTGCAACAAATGGTACCTGCCAGCCCGGGCCTGAACACGGTAAATTTGCCAGTCCGTCAGTTGTCGGCGGGGGTGTACAGCCTCGTGTTGAGCAATGAGCGAATGGTGGGAGCACCGTTGCGGGTGGTGAAGGAATAGCGGTAATATAATTTTCGACTTAAAAATTTTGCCAGGATTTACCAGATAAAACAGGATAAAATATATACTACTAAATCCTGCGAATCTTGTAAATCCTGGCAAAAAACTATATTGCAAACACCATTAAGGTGTGCCTGTTGTGGGACAATTAAAACCGCGCGGTAATCCCCACCAGGAAATTCGTACCGAAAGTCGGATACTGGTACCAGCGTTCGCGGCGGTTGTTCAGGATGTTGTTCACATCCAGAAAAGCACCGATATTATTCGTAAAATAATAAGAACCGCCGATGCTCAAGTCGGCCAGGACATTGCCTTCGCGGGCAATATTTTCGGCATCTCTGAACCAGATTCCGTCGGCAATATGGACAGAGCCACGCAGGTTGGCCTTCCCTTCCAGAATAGAATACAGTGCGCTGAAATTGCCCTCAGTGGTCGGCAGGCCCCAGACCTGTTCTTCATTGGCAGGATCAAAAATAATATTCTGGCTGATCGTGCCGGAGATGGTCAGTGCCGCAAAAGGCACCAGTTTGATCGTACCTTGCAGGTTGGTAATGCGCACGGTGTCGTACACCGTTCTGAATTTGGTGATAGTTGGTTCGCTAGGGCGTTGTTCGACAAACTTCGTCTGGTACAAAGCCAGATCGGAGGCTTTAGCGTACATGGCCTGTGCCGTGTAGGTCAGCCAGCCTAAATCGCCTTTTACCCCGGCGTAGTAATTGTCGTAGCGGGTGTTGCGCAATTTACTATCCCGAATACTAATAAACGGATTATATTCCGACATACTGCGGTAGGTATTTTTACGCAGATCGCCGCTGAGACCGCCAAACAGTTGTGCGCCATCGCCCAATACTCGCAGGGTGACTTCTACATCCGGGAAAATACTGAATACGTCGCGATTACTGGCGAAATTGGCCCCCACTTTTACCTTGATAAAATCGGCGTGATAGGTGAAAGACGGCTGCAAGTAAATGTTGTTCAGGTTTTGGGTGACCGTATCATTGAAACTGGTCATATCCGTACGGATCGTCAGGCGCAGCGGGTGCTTTTCAGCAAACCACTTGCTGGCGGTCAGGTTCAGATCGAAGCCCGTCTCCCGATTGGAATAAAAATCACGCAGCACATATAGTTTGGGAGCCACCGAAAAACTAATGTCGCCCGTAGTACGCTCGCTGTTGTACAGTCGTGCGCCAATATCTATAGTTCTGAAATCCTGGCGCGTCCGCTCGTCCGAATATTCCGTCGAGTCGTGGTCATAACCGTAGTAGTGCACCCGGTCATAACTGTACCCAATTTTACCTTCTACGGCCAGTTCTTTGGGCAGATAATAATTGCCACTCAACAGAAAATCATTATTAAAGAACTTCTGGTTGGCCAAAGAACGGGTCGCACTTTGACTGTGGTGCCGAAACGAGGCTTTACCATCAAATTTTTCGCCCGAACGGAAGTAATAACCCGCCTCGCCATAAATGGCGGTGGGCACCCCGCCGCCTACTTTAGCGTAGCCATTGTAGGCATCTTCTACTTTTACCGTTTTCAGACCGATGGGGCGCAGTTTGGGCGCATCATACGTCACCGTCAGCGGACGGGGCGGCACGGTGTAGTTTTGCCGTTGCGTAGTAGTATCAAGTAGCGGCAGTACCGGCGATACATTGATCTTGTTCGATTCCAGCAGCCGCGCATCGAAATCCTTGACGATTTCCACGTTTTCGGTAGGCAGTTCTTTCTGGGCAAATACCAGTTGTTGTACGCCGAAGGTCAGCAATAAGGCGGCAAGCAATGATTTATGTTGGATATGCATCTTCGTCTTGTTATTAGTGGACTGGTTGATTAGTTAATTGGTTAATTGGTTGACTGGTTTATTAATTGATTGGTTATCAAAAGTGACAGTTTGAAAAAACTGTCACTTCTTGTTTAGCATTGGCCACATTTTTAATCATTAGCCACATTTTTACTATTGGCCACATTATTAATCATTGACCACATTTATCATTAATTTCCCCCTTCTTCCAGTTCCAGGAAATTACCTTTTACGCCTTTGTTGGTGCTGTTGGTGGTGGGCGTAAGATTATTGGTATTACCCAGGCGATTGTACTTATCGCGGGCCGTGGCCAGGATGGTGGTGTCATTGCCTTTATAATTTTCCAGTACTGCTTCCAAAGCCGCGGTAGCGCTATTCTTATCGCCCTGTTCGGCATACACATCGGAGATCAGTATAAGATTGCGGGCGATCCAATCATCATAACCGGCACTGGCTTTATTGGCCTCGCTAATCAGGTCTTCTGCTTGTGCATATTTCTTTTGTTTGTACAGGATTTGCGCTTGCAGGTGATAAGCCTCCGGCATGATTTCGCTGGTAGAATTCTGCGTTACCATCTGTAAGGCCGGATAAGCACGGGCATAGTCATTTTTATCATAAGCCATTTTGCCCACGTAGAAGTTCGCGATGGCTACTTGTTCTTTGGAAGCCTGGCCGGAAGTATTGATTTTATTAGCGTATTCACCCACTGCCACAGAATTTTTCGTCTGATAAGCGGCACGCAAGGCCATTAATTCCGCATCAAAACGAGACGTAGGCGATACAGCCGACTCTTCCCATTTACGGGCTAATTCAAAGGCCTGCGGATAGTCTTTTTCGGTATTGTAAGCCAGATAAGCCCCTTTCTCCGCCGCTTTCGGATAGAGTTTGCTTGGTCCGCGCGATACAATAGTCGCATAGTCTTTCAAGGCCAGGCTATTTTTGGCAATTCCCGTCGAGGCATAACTATCGCCGCGATAATAAAGTGCTTGCAGCGCGTTGCGACCATTCGGGTATTTCGCCAGATAATTAGTAAAACCCTCAATCGCCTGCTGATAACGGGCATTCTGGAACTGAATATAAGCAGACTGATAAGTAACGCTATCTTTGGAAGCGCCGGAAACGCTATAACCAGGTACCGTCTCCAAGAACGCAAAATATTCATCCGGGCGGTTTAAGTCTTTTACATAAATTTCTTCCAGAGCGGCCAAAGCGTCTTTGGCTTCCGCCGTTTCCGGGTTATTAGAAAAAACTTGTTTGTAGTAGTTAATAGCCGCCGGGGAATTACCCTGATTATAAGAAATAAGGCCCAGTTTCAATAGTGCCTGATTCGTCAAACCGGATTTTCCGCGAAAATCAGCCACCAACCGCTTCAACGGCGGTACGGCCTGTTCCAGTTTGCCCATTTCCTGATAGGTGTCACCCAGTTGGTACAAGGCTTCGTCTGTGTACTGGCTATTCGGGTATTTATTGACTAAATCTTCCAATGCCAGCACTTTATCCAGTTGATTTCCTTGCAAACCTTTTAGAATGGCTTTCTGATAAAGCGCATATTCAAATCCGGTGTATTTCTGATTGATGGCTTCATTATAATAGGCAATTGCCTCGTTATATTGGCCATTCTTGAATTGGCAGTCACCTGCACGTAATACGGCGTCGCCGAGCACCGTTCCGCGCACCTGTTCGTTGCGAATACCGGCATTCCGTTTGATGCCATCAATAGTCGCTTTAAAATAAATCAATGCACTGCGGTAGTCCTTGGTTTTCAGGAAGTTATAACCTTGTACATAGTTGCCCATCACCAGACTACTTTCGTCGGGCAGGTCGTTGTAGGCTTTGCCTTGTGCCAGAAAGGAAGTTAGGTGCTGCTTACTGATGGGATATTCCCCACTTTCGTTGGCAATCGTACCCATCCAGAAAGATGACAGGGTAGCCGTGCGTTTATCAATTGGAAAATCCAGTGATTTATTAAAATAACGACGGGCCTCGTCTTTCTGACTATTCTGATATAATTGTAAACCCCGGAAATAAGTCACTTTCTGGTAGGTTTCATTCAAGCGCGGCGTACGGTTTTTCAGTCCTTCCAACGTAGCGACGGCACGGTCATAGTCGCGGGTATTGAGGAACACTTCGCTCATCAATGCCTGGGCATCATTATAATAAGTGGAAGTAGAAGGAATACGTTGCAAAGCATCAATGGCGTCGCGGTCGTACTTGAGTTCGTAGCTCAGTTTAGCGTAGTTGAAGAGTGCATCTTCTTTCACCGATTTATCAAAATTCATACTGGCCGCCTGACCAAAAGCATTACGCGCTGCAAATTTGTTATTAGTACGCAAATACGAATCACCCAAATGATAAAGACCATTTTGGCCCAGCAGACTATCTTGTTTCGTCAGTTGCTCAAAGTTTTCGATGGCTGGTTTGTACATACCACTTTGATACTGCGTATAGCCAAGTTGGTAGTAGTCGGCTGGGCGAATATTGCCGCCATTTTTAGCCGCATATTCCAGATAAGGCAGGGCTTTTTTATAGTCGCCTTTTTCGTAGTACGCCTGCCCCACTAATTGATTGAGTTCAGGGCGGTTCTTGACGTTGCTATCCTGCGCTTTTGGTGCGCCATAAGTGATGACCTGATCGTACTGTTTTTTAGCGGCATATATTTGCGTAATATAATATGGCACTGATTGTTTGTACTTATCCGATTGTTCACAGCGTACGAACGATTTTTGCGCTTCGTCGTATTTTCCTTCAAAAAAAGCGCAACAGCCATAGTAGTAATTGGCCGGATAATACCACTCGCTACGGGTATTTTCTTTTAGCGGAGCAAAAAGTGCCTTAGCGCGTGGGAATTGTTTGCTGACAAAATAAGCGTAGCCTTTTTTGAACTGAATTTCGTCTTTGGTAGCACCCGTGCCCGTGGGAGCCATATCGTAGTAGGTCAACGCCTTGGCATATTCCTTTTTATTGAAATAAAAGTCGCCAATCTCCAGCGCGGCCTGGCTGGCTACGGGCGAAGGGGAATTCTCACGCAAAAAATCGAGCGTAAGTTGTTCTGCCTGTGGTTGGTCCAAACGGACGGCGGCTTTGGCGTAATACAGTTCAGCGTCGGTCTTGATCGCCTTCCATTCCGGTTCATTAACCGGGCGGGTGAGATCAATGGCCGCACGGAACTCTTTTTGAGCCAGTCCGTACAGGTTTTGATTGAAGAAATCCAGTCCGCGCTTGTAAGCCAGGTTGGCTTCGGTGAATACGGCGGTTTGCTGGGCGTTCAGTACGCAAACGGAGAGCAGAAATAATAAAGAGCAGATACCTTTCCGAAGGTTCATATCAGTTGGATTTGTTGTAATGTAGTGGCAATATTTTGATTTTCACTAATTGGCCGGATAATTCGGGTGGAGTGCCGCTTTTTTTGTTGCCAGAAACGCTTTGAAAAAGCAGGGCCATGTACGAGGTCCGGTTTTTTGAGGAAATTTTAACAGGTTAGCACAATGAAATTGGGGCGAAAGTAGGGATTACCTGTCAATTGGCAAGAAATCTATGGAATGAGAATTGTGTGCCGATTGGTGTAAACGAGTACACCAGCCGGGAGACACAAGGCATTAACGTATATTTGTGCTTCTCAAACATGAATGCCCCCCCATTTCTGACCGGAAATTATTCTACAAACGTCGGACTTCGCCAAAGTCACTTTTTAGAAGTTCGGATAAGAGGCTGTTTTAAAGCAACTAAACCCAATTCGCTATGGATTTCTTCCTCTCTACCCTGATTGCCTTATTTTCCATCGTGGACCCGCCGGGTGCTATTCCGGTGTATGTGGCACTGACGAGCGACCGGCCACGCGCCGAGCGCAACCGCATTGCGCTGCAAACCAGCCTCTATTTCCTGCTGATCCTGGTCAGTTTTTTTCTGGCAGGCACGTATATTCTGAGTTTTTTCGGGCTGACCATCCATGCGTTTCGTATTGCGGGCGGTCTGGCCCTGTTGAGCAGCGGATTTGCGTTGATGAACGGCAAATTTGCCCGGCGACGCGGCTATGACAAGGATGTGGAAAAGGAAGCGCATGAGCGGCAGGATGTGGCTTTTTCGCCGATGGCGATGCCCATGCTCTCTGGCCCCGGCTCTATTTCTTACCTGATCACGCAGTATGCCCAGCATCCTTCCTGGAATGAGCGGGTGCTGATCGTGGCGGCTATTTTTGCGATGGCGGGTCTGGTGTGGGCTTCGCTGCGTATTGCACCTTTTCTTTTTCGGGTATTTGGCAATGGCGGTCTGGGGGCTATAGCCCGCATCATGGGCTTCATTGTAATTGCGATTGGCGTGCAATTTATTGTAGACGGACTGGTGCATTTAGTAGCAGAAATGCGATAAAAATTTGACGATAACGTTTTTAAATCTACACCAATTTAGGAATGAGCGAGAAATAAGTGACCATTTTCCCACCTCTGGATGTCATTCCGACGTCAGGAGGAATCTGGTGGCGGGACATTGATAATCAATCCCTTAGCAGATTCCTCCTGCCGTCGGAATGACAACTCAAGTAAGGTTGTTTATAACATCTTATCTTTTACACGTTCCTTAAAATAATCATTGTTAATTCTCTGTAACCATTTTTATAGGCGCTGCTCATAGCATTGGCAAATGTTATTTTTGGCCTGCAAAAACTGTTTTACCAGCTCATCAGTCGTTAGTGCTCCATTTTCATTAGATTATACTTTCCCATCTACATGCACGATCTCGCGCAAGTCAAACTCGCCAAAGCCCGTATCACCCTTGACCTGGACGATTATGACCGCAAATTGCTGGCGCGGCCTGCGGGTGGGGCGGTCTTTGTCTGTAATCAATTGCTGCCGGGACTGGATGAATGGATATTGGTGGCCCTGTTGAGCGACTTGTTTCCGACAGTCAAAATATTGCATCCCTACCCTATTCCGCCGTCCAAATCGCTGCGCCCGCTGGTGATCCGTGCGCAGCGGCAGGATATTCGCGACCGCTTTTTGCGGGTAAATTTTGCCAAAAAACTGGCCAAAAGTGTGCAGCCGGGCGTAGCAGTGGGCCTGCCGCTTGATTTTTCGGACAATCCGCTGAATAATCTGGGCAAAAACCTGCTGCGCCAGCAAATCCTGAAACAACTGCGCAAAGCGGGCCAACCCATCATCCCGATCTATCTGCAAACCGACCATTTGCCCGGCGGACTGCTGCGCTGGGCCATTCCCGGACTGCCCTATCAGCCCACGGATCAGCCAATTCAAATTCGGGTACGCGTGGGCGATGCCATCACGCCCGAAAGCCTGGCTACGTTTCGTCGCAATGGCCAATGGGGCAAGTTTTTACAGGCCAAAATCTTCTCGCTCGGTTCTTCTTTCGAGGTAAAACCGGAACAGTTTACACACCGGGAACCGCTGGCCGAGCAACCACTGGCCGAGCCGCTCGATCCCGAATTAGTGGCTGCCGAAATTGCCGCGCTGCCGCCGGAGACGAAGATTGCGACACGCAGCCAATTTGAGGTCTATGTGGCGCCTTTAGTCGCGCTGCCCAATGTGATGCTTGAAATTGGCAGGCTCCGCGAACTGACTTTCCGGGCTGTTGGCGAGGGCTCTGGCAAGGCCCGCGATATGGACGAATATGATATTTATTACCTGCAACTCATCATCTGGGACCGGGAGCAACGGCAAATTGTGGGTGGCTACCGGCTTGGTCAGGGCGATGCAGTGTTTCGACAATTTGGGGTTAATGGCTTCTATACCAATAGTTTATTTAAGATGAAGCCGAAATTTTATCCCATTTTGCAGGAAGCCATCGAACTGGGCCGCTCGTATGTAGTGCCGGCTTATCAACGCCACCGATTGCCGCTGTTTTTGCTCTGGAAAGGCATTTTGCACTTCCTGCTGGCGCACCCGCAATACCGCTATTTGTACGGCCCGGTGAGTATCAGCAAGGACTATTCGGAGGTTTCCAAAAGCGTGATTGTGGAGTTTGTACGGCGTTTTTTCTACGATAAAAACTTCTCGAAAATGGTCACGCCCCGCAAACCCTATCGCCCCCAACTCAAAAGTATAGACACGCGGCTGCTGGTCGAACACCTGGAAGGCGGCTTTGATGCGCTGGATCATTTGGTGGAAAACATCGAATCTGCCCACTTCAAGGTGCCGGTGCTTTTCCGGCAGTACGTCAAACTGAACGGCCGTTTTATCGCTTTCAATGTGGATCCCAATTTTTCCGATTGCCTCGACGGGCTGATGCTGCTCGATATTCGGGACGTTCCGGTCAGTGTGCTGGAGGCTTTACAACAGGAAAAATAATGAAGAAAATTTTAGCGGAGTAAAATATATTTTATTTTTTGTGTCAAACATTTTTTATTAAAATAAAACTAATTATTTTTGTCCGGCAGTTCAGGCTGATTGTAATACGTTCAAAGACAATCGTTAGCCTGTTTCGGCATCGCCAACGGACGAGGAGCAACCGTACAAATGCTCCTTTATAAAACAAACAATTTATGAAAAAGCAACCCGGGCACCGTATGTACAATGTCTCCGACGCGGAGCTGTACGTGCAGTGCAATGACGCTTTGCGCGCCGCTTATCGTGATATTGAATTTTTCAATCAATATGGTTTTGGAATAGACCGGCTCAAGGGTTTTCAGTCGCTCTGTGAGCAATTCCATGCGCTGCCCGACGACGACGAAATGGTGGGCGATCAGATGATCTGTACGGAAAAGAAAATGCAGGCGGCGGAGAAATTGCGCACAGCGATTCGTTCCGTGATGACCCGCGTGGCCATGAAATACCACGACCGGACGGGCCGTTACCGCAAATTCGGCACCGCCAAACTGGGCGACATGACCGATCCACAACTCTTGTTCTGTGGTCGCCGGGTAGCCCGCGTGGCTCGCCAACAGATTGATTTTCTGGCCGATGTGGGCATGACCGAGCAAAATATTCAGCGTGTGGTAGATGCCTGTACGACTTTTGAAAATGCCATGAATATCCAGCAGGACAAACTCCATGACCGCGATATTTCGGTGGAGCGACGGATGGATCAAGGCAACAAACTCTACCAGGAACTGGTGATCCTCTGCGATATTGGTAAGGACATCTGGGCGGAACGCGACCGGGTGAAGTACGATTTTTACTGTCTGTACGAGAGTAATGCCGATCAGAAACGGGCACTGAAGGCGCGGAAAGCGGCGGAAGGAGAGCGAGCCACGGCGTAGCCCCACCCCCTGACCCCTCCCCCGAAAGGGAGGGGGGCTACACCGAGTTTCAATCTATTGATTTTCAGCACCCTGGAGAAAATAGATTATAGTAACGGGATACACTTAAGGTGCTGATAATCAACGAGAAAGCACCACGATCTGGTCCCCTTCCCTTTCAGGGGAAGGGTTAGGGATGGGGTTAATTCAAAAATACCCCCATCTCCGCCACTTCCCTTATCTGCACATCAATATTTTCCAGCAGCGTAGTGGCCAGCGAAAGGCCCACGTAGTCGGCTTTGATGGGAAATGATTTGTGCTTGCGATCCACCAGCACGGCCACTTCTACTTTTCTGGGCAATACTTTGAGCAAGGGCTGCACGGCATAAAAAATGGTGCGCCCCGTGTTGGCCACATCATCCACGATGATGATGGGCTTGTCGCGCAAGGCCTCGGCGGGCATTTCGATATAGGGATCGTATTCCACCGGGTTGGCCGGATTGAGCCGGATGCGGGTCAGCGTCAGCGTGGTTTCGGACGGCGTGATAGGCAATAGTTCCGCCATCAACAGCTGGGCAAAGCCAGTGCCGTTGTTGTTCAGACCAGCCAGAATGATCTCTTCTTCCCCGAAGTTGTGCTCCAGGATTTCGATGGCCAGTCGTTTTATTTTTTGCCGGATCTGCCGGTCGTCGAGAATTTGCACGTAGAATTAGTTCAAACTATAAATGAAGTGCAAAAGTCCGTTTTCGACGCTGTACTTTTCGCCGTTGAATTAAATTTAATTTTTTCGCCCATGCTCCAATCTTTGATTTTCATTCTCGTCACCGCTGCTGCCGGTTGGTTTGCCTGGAAGGGTTTTAGCCGGGTACGCCGCAATATTTTTTTAGGCAAACCGGAAGTCATCGGCGGGCAAGTCGCCGAACGCTGGCAGCATGTGGCCCTGGTAGCTTTGGGCCAGAAAAAAATGTTCAAAAACCTGCTGCCTGCGGTACTGCACCTGTTCATTTACGTGGCGTTTTTGATCACGCAGGTGGAGTTGATCGAGATTTTTGTGGACGGCGTTTTTGGGACGCACCGCTTTTTCGCGCCTTATCTGGGTGGCTTCTACACTTTCGTGATTAGTTTTATTGAGGTGCTTTCGGTGCTCGCTTTCGTGGCGACCATCATTTTTCTCATGCGGCGGAATGTGCTGCGGCTACCGCGTTTTCAGAAGCCAGAAATGAAGGGTTTTCCGACCCGCGATGCCAACTTGATTTTGCTGCTGGAAATCATCCTGATCGTGGGCGTTTTCTGCATGAATGGCGGCGATAAGGTGCTGCAAACCAGGGGATTGGAGCATTATCATCCGACCGGCTCTTTTGCCGTGAGTACCTGGCTGGGACCGCTGTTGTTTGGTGGATTGGACAATGCCGCACTGATTAGCGTGGAGCGTTTTGGCTGGTGGCTGCATATTCTGACGGTGTTTGGTTTCCTGTGCTACCTGCCTTATTCCAAACATTTGCACATCGTGCTGGCTTTCCCGAATACCTGGTATGCCCGCACGGCGCCGAAAGGCAAGATGGAAAATATGCCCGACATACAGCGCGAAGTGCGGCTGATGATGGGCCTCGATCAACCCGACCCGAATGCTTCCACGGAGTTGCCGGAATTTGGGGCCAATGACGTGTTTTCGCTTAGTTGGCGGAACGTGCTGCAAGCCTACTCTTGCACCGAATGTGGGCGTTGCACTGCTGCTTGTCCGGCCAATATTACTGGCAAAAAACTATCGCCGCGCAAGATCATGATGGATGTACGCGACCGGGCTGAGGAAATAGGAAAAACAATAGACAAAGGGCAAATGGCAAAAGGCAATTACAACGATGGCAAAACCCTTTTTGACCGGATCACGCCGGAAGAACTTCATGCCTGCACTACCTGCAATGCCTGCGTAGAAGAGTGTCCGGTGCTCATCAATCCGCTCGATATTATTCTGCAAATGCGTCGCCACGAGATATTGACACAGTCTGCCGGGCCGGGCGAATGGCTGCCGATGTTTAATGCCATTGAGAACAACGGCGCAGCCTGGGCCATGAGCGACGAACGGGATGCGTGGCGGAACGAATAGGGTCTTTGGCTTTTAGTCTTTGGGTAAACAACTCGTACACTTATATGCTCTTTTGTGCCTTTTATGTTTAAAAACTATTCCGGGTGTTGAATAATTGTTTTTAAAGTACTCCATGTCCAGCCAGATTCTGCTCATAGACGATGAAGTATCCCTGCGCAGCCTGCTCGCCCGGATTCTTTCGCTCGAAGGGTATCAAATAACCGAGACTGCCACGGCTAAAGAAGCGTCGTGGCTGCTCGACAAGACGGAATTTCAGGTCATCATCTGCGATGTAAAACTGCCCGACGCGCATGGCGTGGACCTGGTCGCTACGCTCAAAAAGCAGCATCCCGAAACGGAAATCATTTTACTGACGGCCTACGGCAATATTCCCGATGGGGTGCAGGCGATCAAAAATGGAGCATTTGATTATCTGACCAAAGGCGATGATAATGAACGCATTGTGCCGCTGGTGAGCCGGGCGATTGAAAAGGCGCAATTGCAACAGCGCATCCGCCACCTGGAACAGGCGGTGGGGAAAAAATTCCGTTTCGAGACCATTCTGGGTCAATCCAAACCTATCCGGGCCGCCATTGAACTGGCGCGGCGGGTGGCACCCACGGATGCCACGGTGCTGCTGACCGGCGATACGGGTACGGGCAAAGAGGTGTTTGCGCAGGCCATTCACCAGGAATCGCCGCGCCGGGGCAAGGCTTTTGTGGCGGTCAATTGCAGCGCGATTGGCAAGGATATTCTGGAAAGTGAACTGTTCGGGCACCGTGCCGGGAGTTTTACAGGGGCGGCCAAAGACAAAAAAGGGCTGTTTGAGGAAGCGCACGAAGGCACCTTATTTCTGGATGAAATCGGGGAAATGCCGCCTGATTTGCAGGCAAAAATGCTGCGCGTACTGGAAACGGGCGAGTTCCTGAAAGTGGGTGACACTAAACCGACCCGCGTGAATGTGCGCATCATTGCCGCGACCAACCGCAATTTGCTGACCGAAAGCGAGGCGGGCCATTTCCGCGCAGACTTGTATTATCGTTTGTCGGTCTTTGAAATCCGGCTGCCCGCCCTGCGCGAACGGCGCGAAGATATTCCGCTGTTGGCAGCGCATTTTGTGCGACTTTTTACCGAAAAAATGAATCGCCGCGAGCCACCCGCACTGACACCCGCGTTTTTGGAAGCCCTGAAAAACTACGCCTGGAAGGGGAATATCCGCGAACTGCGGAATGTGCTGGAACGCGCCGTCATCCTCGCCGATGGTGATCTTCGGCCCGACTTGCTGCCTTTCGATATTCTGCACAGCGGCGATCCGGCGCAGGCACCTGCGGGCCTGTTTGATTTGGAGGCGTTGGAAAAACAAACGATTCAACGGGCATTGGCTTTTACGCAGGGCAATAAAACGGAAGCGGCGCGGGTGCTGGGCATTGGACTAACGACGCTGTACCGGAAGTTGGGGGAATGAAGTTCTACCGATTCACCGGCAGCGTCACCACAAATGCCGTCCCCTCGTCCACTACAGATTCTGCGCGAATGCTACCATGGTGATTGTCCACAATTTTTTTGCAAATACTGAGCCCGATGCCCGTACCGCTATATTCTTCGCGGGAATGCAGCCGCTTGAACAGTTGGAATATTTGTTCGGCATGGTGCGCATCGAAGCCAATACCATTGTCGCGGACGGTAATTTCAACGTAGGTTTTCCCGTTGGTCAATTGCTGATTTTCTTCTATTTCCGCAATGGGAACCATGCGGGAAGAAATAGTGATGACGGGCGAACGTTTAGTGAATTTGAGCGCGTTACCGATAAGATTGGTGAACAGTTGTTGCATTTGCAGCGGTATAGCACAGATTGTCGGCAGGGATGCCACGCTAATGACTGCATTGGTTTCTTCAATAGAAAGTTCAAAATCGGTCTTTACATCCTCCACAATATTGTTCAGATTGATCTCCACGAATTCGTTTTCGTTGCTCAGCCGACTGTATTGGAGCAGGGCCTGCACCAGTTCGGACATACGCTGGGAGGCGGAGGTGATCCGGTTGAGATAATTCGTCATCGCCTCTTCATCATGCTTTTTGATTTGCAGCAGATTGGCGAAGGTCTGGATTTTGCGCAATGGCTCCTGCAAGTCGTGGCTGGCTACGTAATTGAAGGACTCAAGTTCTTCATTGACCCGGAGCAGTTGACGGTTATTGGCTTCGAGCGATGCATTACTTTCGTACAGGGCGGTGGTGCGCTCGACTACTTGTTGTTCCAGTTTTTCACTGATATTCTTCTGGTCGTGGATGTCGGTAAATGCACCGATCCATTTGATAATTTGTCCCTGCGCATCGCGGATAGGTTCGCCATGGACAAAGTGCCAGCGATAATCACCCTGTTTGCTTTTCAAACGCACTTCTATCCGGTAAGGCGAACCATCTATCATACTGGCCTGCCAGGCATTGCCAATGCGGGCAATATCGTCGGGATGCACCATTTGTGCCCAGGTGTCGGCACCGGTAGGCTGGATGCCAGTGTATTCCTCCCAACGCGAGGAAGCGTATTCCTGGAAGCCATTTTGATCGGTCATCCAGACCAGTTGTGGCAAAGTTTCGGCGAGGGTACGGAACCGACTTTCACTTTCTTCTATTTTTTGCCGGGCCAGTACCTGCGGAGTGATGTCGTCGCCGACCACCATAATACCGGAAATGCTGCCATCGGGTTCCCGCATGGGCTCATACACCAGTTTGGCGTAGGATTTTACCAGTTGGCCATCGCGCAAAAAATTCAGCGGGATCTCATCGGCCACGAAACGTTGGCCACTCTGATAGACTTGCGTGAGCAACTGATGATAACCCTGGGCTTCGACTTCGGGAATAATATCGAACAAAGGCCGATTGATTACTTCCGCTTCGGTGCGGCCCCAGAGTTCGAGCACCCGGTTATTGGCCAGTTCGATGACAAAATTGGGGCCACGCAAAATCTGGATGGCCGTCGGTGCCTGTAAAAAAAGGTTTCTGATCTGTTCGTACGCATGGGCGCGGCTACGCACCAGCCGAATCTGCGACTGCACCCGCGCCAGTAATTCTTTGGCTGAAAAAGGTTTGACCAAATAGTCGTCTGCCCCGCCGTCGAAGCCTTCGATCCGTGCCTCTTCCCCCGCCCGTGCGGAAAGCAATACCACGGGCAACTGGGCCGTACGCGGGTTTTCTTTGATGGCTTTCAGCATTTCCAGTCCATCCATCACGGGCATCATGATGTCACTCAGCACCAGAGCAGGCAGTTTTTCGGCAAGGTGGTACATGGCTTCGGCACCGTTGTTGGCCGTCACGATATGGTAATGCCTTTGCAACAAACCCTTGATATGCGCCCGCATATCGGCATTATCGTCCACGACCAATATCGTGTCCAAATTATTTTCATCCGTGGCTTTTCCCGCAGTGCTGCCCGCATCTTCCAGTAAGGAACTGGATTCTTCCAAAAATGCTTCGGACAGTATAGAATCAAATTCCAGGCTTTTTTCGATGATTTGCTCGGTGGGCAGATGCGAATTGCCCAGCGGAATACGCACCATAAAGGTACTGCCAACGCCTTCCTGGCTCTCTACAGAAATGGTGCCGCCGTGCATATTCACCAGTTCATTCACTAAGGAAAGGCCGATACCGGTACCCTCGAAACTGCGGCCCACCACGTTTTGCACCCGATGGAAACGCTCGAACATGTGCGGCAATTCTGCGGCGGGAATGCCTACGCCAGTATCCTGCACCGTCAGCACAATCTCCTCATTTTCAGTGAAAAGACGCAGATTTACCTGACCGATAAGGGTGTATTTGAAAGCATTGGACAGCAGATTGAGCACTATTTTTTCCCACATTTCCTTGTCCACATAGCTGGCGGCTTCCCAGGGCGCGCAGTCCACCCGGAATTCCAGCCCGCCTCTTTCCATCACCGAGCGAAAGTTGCTGGCCAGATCGGCGGTGTATTGGGCCAGATCAACGCGCTGAAACTGCGCTCTAGTTCGCCCGGCTTCAATACGGCTGAAATCGAGCAGTGCGTTGACGAGGCGGAGCAGGCGCAGGGCGTTGCGGTGGGTGGTCTCGACAGTCGCCCGATTACTCGCTGGAAGATCGTGGTTTTCTTCGCGCAGCAGCTCTTCCAGCGAGCCCAGCATGAGGGTGAGCGGCGTACGAAACTCGTGGCTGATGTTGCTGAAAAAGACGGTTTTGGCACGATCTATTTCAGCCAGGGCTTCGGCTTGTTTGCGGGTTTCTTCGGCGGTGCGGGCATTCTGGATGGCAGTGGCCACCTGACCCGCCAGCAATTCATAAAATGTATGGTACTCCTTATCCAGACGGCGGGTCGGATTCACGCCGGCAATGAGCACCCCCAACGGCCGCGCCTGACCGGAAGCGGCAACGGGCAAAATCAATGCTTCCCGCACCGGCAGATCGGCAAGACCACGGGGAAGTTCGGCCAAGTGGCTGACCGATATGGTTTGAGATTTGGCGGTTTGCAGTACTTCGGCGAGGGGCCAGGGCGAGGCCTCGAAACTACGCAGGTCAATAATAGCGGGGCAAATGGCCGTTTCTTCCAACGAAAAGCCGCTTACCTGCTCCAGCGTGGCGTATTCGCCCGTGGCATCCAGCAGGTAAAACAGGGCAAACGGAATATCATCCCGGTTTTGGGAGAGAGTGGCAAAAGCGGAAGCGCAGGCAGCCTGGGTGGTCTTTTCCAGCAAGGTTTTAGCAGCCAGTTCAGACAGCGTACGCAGCCGCCGGGCGTTGAGCATTTTGTCGGTCGTCTCGATATTGGGACAAAAAAGACCGCCGACCTTCCCGTTTTCATCATAGATGGGGCTATATGAAAAAGAGTAGTAAACCTCTTCTAGCATGTCGCCACGATCCATGAAAAAATGGTTGTCATGGACAAAAGACGACTCTCCGCGTTGATAAACCTTATCGGAAAGCGGCCCGCAAAAGTCCCAGATTTCAGCCCACACGCGGGGAGTAGGCTGCCCCAGGGCCCATTCATGTTTGGCAAGTCCCAATACTTCGATGTAGGGGTCATTATAGAGAAAAATATTCTCCTCTCCCCAGCCAATCCAGACCGGCTGCTGGCAATTGAGCATCAGATTGACAGATGTTTTCAGGCTCTGCGACCAGTGTTCGGGCGGCCCCAGGGGCGTGCTGGTCCAATCGAAGGCACGAATGCGCTCACTCATCTGGCCGCCGCCAGAAAGGAATTGGAGAGTAGTGGATACGGTAGTCGTGTTCATTCTTGACGGGAAACGTACGATAAATGGCAATCAGTAACAGAGGATGGAAGCTGTCACATCCCGGGTTTTCATCGGCGGGGGCAAAATTGCAAAAAGCAAATGGCCCCAGCTTACTGATTCTGCCTAAAAAAAAGTGCCGCAGAGTGGATAAGTAGTCCAACTCTGCGGCACTTTGCTGGTCTATACGTTGCTGATGGTCTTCATGTGTGCAGCAATTTTGATGTAGAATAAGGCAAATGTAAGCAAAATTTTGCAAAATAATGGCCCTGCTCCTTGGAGCACTCTCTACTACCCTACCCTGCCATTTTGAAAAAATTCTTGCCATTTTGGTAGGGTCGCTGCGCTGGTGCTACACTGGCCGTTCGCCTGTTTTTATTTTTAATTAATTGTCTGTCAATCTGTTAAAAATAAAATAGCCCAATACTTACAGCACCTGGCCCGCCTTTGGCAAGAAGTGGATAGTGCTATCATTTGGCAAACAAAACGCTACCATCCATGACCATGACTTTGCTCTTACTCGCCGCCGGATTACTTTGTTTCTGGCTGTTTTTTCGCGCCACCGACTTCTTTGAAAAAATATAAAACCCTGACGTTATGCTATTGCTCTTTATAATTTCTCTGCTGGTCTTTGGCTATCTGGTCTATGTACTGATAAAGCCGGAAAAATTCTAGTAAACAGTTGATAAGGGCTGATAAAAGTTGATAGTGGTTTATAGAAATAACGCCTAAACTAATACAACATTTTCAGTCACTTTCCTCCACCACTCAACATCTTTTATAATGAATGCTGAAATCTCAGGCGTTATCGTCCTGTTTTTAATTACACTGGTTTTGGCCTGGCCATTGGGTAGTTATATTGCCAAAATATATGCCGGGGAACGCACTTGGACCGACCCGATTTTTGCGCCCATCGAACGATTATTTTTTCGCGTCAGCGGCATTGACAGCAGTCGCGAAATGACCTGGGTAGAACACCTGAAAGCCATGCTGACTATTAATCTGCTGTGGTTTTTATTGTCCATGCTGGTATTAATGAACATGGCCTGGCTGCCCCTCAACCCCGACGGCAATCCTTCGATGACCCCCGATCTGGCTTTTAACACGGCTATTTCTTTTGTGGTCAATTGCAACTTGCAGCATTACAGCGGCGAATCGGGCCTGAGTTACCTGGGGCAGATATGGCTCATGTTCCTGCAATTTGTGAGCGCGGCCACAGGTCTGGCAGCGGCGGCCGTGCTGTTTAATGCGCTGCGCAACCGCGCTAATTCCTCCCCTGCGGCGGAAGGTTCCGGCGTAGGGTTGGGTAATTTCTATAATTACTTCCTTAAATCCAATACGCGCATTCTATTGCCCTTATGTATTATTGTCAGTACTATTTTGATGATTAATGGTACGCCGATGACCTTTGCCGGTAAAGACACAGTGGTTGGTTTGCAGGGCGATACGGTGCAGGTGAGTCGCGGGCCAGTGGCGGCATTCGTGGCCATCAAACATTTAGGCACCAACGGCGGTGGTTTTTACGGAGCCAACTCCGCGCATCCGCTGGAAAACCCTAGTTATCTGACCGGTGTGCTGGAAATGATGGCCCAGTTTCTCATCCCGGCAGCGATGGTCTTTGCCTTTGGCTTTTACCTGCGTCGCCGTAAACTGGCCCTGATGATAATGGGCGTGATGACCATTGGATTTCTATTATTAGTGATCCCAAATATGGCGTCTGAAATGCGCGGCAATCCGGCTTTCTCTGCGATGCACATTGACCAAAACCTGGGTGCTATGGAAGGCAAGGAAGTGCGCTTCGGGGCGGCGTTTTCCGGCTTCTGGAGCATTATGACGACGGTGATTTCGACGGGTTCGGTCAATGCCATGCACGATAGTACCATGCCGCTTTCGGGAATGAACGAACTGCTGGCCATGATGGTCAATGGTTTCTATGGTGGTTGCGGAGTCGGGCTCTTGAACTTTTTTGTTTACCTGATTATCGCCGTCTTTATTGCCGGGCTGATGGTAGGCCGCACACCGGAATTTCTGGGTAAAAAGGTAGAAGCGCGCGAAGTAAAAATTGCGATGCTGGTGGCCTTGCTGAGTCCGCTGCTCACGCTGGGCGGTGCGGCTCTGGCCGCCTGGATGCAGGTACAAGACCCGGCATTGCCCTGGCTTAATAACCCCGGTTTCCACGGTTTTTCAGAGATGCTCTACGAAATGACTTCTGCCAATGCCAACAACGGTTCGGGCTTTGAAGGCTTGGGCGATAACAACCCGTTCTGGAATATTTCGACCGGCCTGGTTATGCTCCTTGGGCGTTTTCTGCCGATCATCGGCCCGATTGCCATTGCGGGTTTGCTGGCTGCCAAGAAGTATGTGCCTGAAAGCGCAGGGACACTGAAAACGGACACGGCTACTTTCGGTATGATGATCTTTTCGGTGATCGTCATTATTACTGCGCTGTCTTACTTCCCGGCACTGGCGTTGGGGCCTATTGCAGAATACTTTTCGATGTAATTGGTTGATTGGTTGACTAGTTAATTAGTTGACTGGTTGATCGGTTAATACGTGCCAAAACAATGTAACGTATTGAACTATCTAATTTTTCCCAAACCCTTTCCAAACCACTCTAAACTATTATAAATCATGAACGATAAACAAAACAAGGGTTTATTTCAACCCGATCAAATACGCGCTGCGCTCTGGCAATCGGTCATCAAACTCGACCCGCGCCAGATGTTTCGCAACCCGGTCATGTTCACCGTAGAAGTCGGCACGGCCATTATGCTGGTGGTGACCATACTCTCTATGCTGGACAGCGCAAATAGGGCTACACTGGGTACACCCGGCTACAATTTTACCATTTTTATACTGTTGCTGCTGACCGTATTGTTTGCCAATTTTGCTGAGGCTTTCGCCGAAGCGCGGGGTAAAGCCCAGGCCGAAAGTCTGCGCAAAACCCGCCAGGATACGCCAGCCAAAAAACTGGATGCTGGCGGTCGCATTTCGATGATTTCTTCTTCGGCCCTGCGACGCGGCGACCAGTTTTTGTGTGAAGCGGGCGATATTATTCCCACCGACGGCGAGATTGTGGAAGGCCTGGCGACCATAGACGAGAGTGCGATTACCGGCGAATCTGCGCCCGTCATCCGGGAGTCGGGCGGCGACAAATCCAGCGTGACCGGCGGCACCAAGGTGCTTTCCGACCGCATTGTGGTGGCCGTGACCGTGCAGCCCGGCGAAAGTTTTTTAGATAAAATGATTGCCCTCGTGGAAGGGGCCAGCCGCCAAAAAACGCCCAACGAAATTGCGCTGACCATCCTGCTGGCGGGCTTCACCATCGTGTTTGTAATCGTCTGCGTCACGCTTGCTCCCTTCGCCGACTTTGCCCATACGCCGATCTCCATTGCTGCTTACGTGTCGCTGTTCGTCTGTCTCATCCCCACGACCATCGGCGGCCTGTTATCGGCCATCGGTATTGCGGGCATGGACCGGGCTTTGCGGGCCAACGTGATCACAAAGTCCGGTAAGGCCGTAGAAACCGCTGGTGACCTCGATGTGCTTTTGCTCGACAAGACAGGTACGATCACTATTGGCAATCGGAAAGCCACGAACTTTTATCCGTCCAAAGGGGTGCAAAGCGTTGATTTTGTGCGCAATGCGGCACTTTCTTCGCTGGCCGATGATACGCCGGAAGGCAAATCTATCGTGGAACTGGCGGGCAAAGAAGTCACGCAGGGGTTGAGTGTGGACGGCGCACGGATGATCAAATTCACCGCCGAGACGCGCAGCAGCGGCGTGGACATGGCCGATGGCACCCGCATTCGCAAGGGCGCGTTCGATGCCATTCGTAATCTCTCGGTCAAGGCGGGTAATATCTTCCCGGCAGAAACCGAAACGCAGGTCGCGGACATTGCCAAACAAGGCGGCACGCCACTGGTGGTTTCTTTGAACGAAAAAATAATGGGCGTGATTGAATTGCAGGATATTATCAAACCCGGTATCCGTGAACGGTTTGATCGTCTGCGAAAAATGGGCGTAAAAACGGTGATGGTGACCGGCGATAATCCCTTGACGGCCAAATATATCGCCAACGTGGCGGGCGTGGATGATTTCATCGCCGAGGCTAAACCGGAGGACAAGATGCAATACATCCGCGCCGAACAGGAACAGGGTAAACTGGTGGCGATGATGGGCGATGGCACCAATGATGCGCCCGCCCTGGCCCAGGCCGATGTAGGCGTGGCGATGAACAGCGGCACACAGGCGGCCAAAGAAGCCGGCAACATGGTGGATTTGGATAACGACCCGACTAAACTGATCGAGATCGTGGAGATCGGCAAACAACTGTTGATGACGCGGGGTACGCTGACGACTTTTAGTATTGCCAACGACGTAGCCAAGTATTTTGCCATTGTTCCCGCGCTGTTTATGGCCAGTATTCCGGCCCTGCAACACCTGAATATTATGCGCCTGCATTCGCCGGAATCGGCTATCCTGTCGGCGGTCATCTTTAATGCGCTGATTATTCCGGCCCTGATTCCGCTGGCCCTGAAAGGCGTGGAATACAAACCGATCGGTGCCTCGGCTTTACTGCGTCGCAACCTGCTGATCTATGGATTGGGTGGTCTGGTGGTGCCGTTTTTGGGCATTAAGGTGATTGATTTATTGGTGGCAATGATGGTGTGAGGCATACTTCAAGAGTAATGACCTTTTAAACTTGCTACATAAATGACATCATCAGAAAACCGATATATCAGCCGATGTTCTTCGGTTATACGCCTCGACCAAAAACCTTTCCACTCATGTTTTAAAGGCTCAGGTTTACCAAGGCCTTTAAATGGGTCACGACTTATATCTTTTAATAGTTTGTCAATTTTTTGAAAAATAGCAGCGTCATCGTCAGCCCATTCAATCAATTCTTCATAAGCCTTGCCGGTAAATTGGACGGGTTTCATGGCTTAGAGAGTTGTTTGATCAATCTTTCATATTCGTCAGGGGTAAACGAAATTAAGTTTTCCCCGCGCTCTATTTCTCGCATAGATTCTTCAATGCGCTGCTTCGTTTCCAAGGATGTCTCCTTAGCCTTTAATCGAATAAATACATCGAAATCCCGACCAGTATCACCAATTATTGCCTTAATCCTAGCAATAACAGTAGGATTAAACTCCGAAAATGGGATGCTAAAAGTTGCTTGATTCATAAGACTTAAAAATTTTCCACAAAAATAACGAAAAATATGAAATCGCACATCCTCCCCGCTTTAAAACTCACGCTTTGCTGCGTCCTCTTTTTCGCGGTACTCTACCCGCTGGCCATGTTGGGCATTGGCAAAGTAGTGGCTCCTAATGGCGGCAAAGGTGAAGTCGTCGAAGCTAATGGCCGCACAGTTGGCTATTATCGCATCGGCCAGAACTTCACCGACGACCGTTATTTCTGGTCGCGCCCTTCGGCGGTGGGCTACAATGCGGCTGGTTCGGCGGGCTCTAACAAAGGCCCCACCAACCCGGATTATTTAGCCACCGTACAAGCCCGTCTGGATACTTTTCTGGTGCATAATCCCGGCGTTCGTGCCAATCAGGTGCCCAGTGAACTGGTGACTGCTTCCGGTTCCGGCCTTGATCCACATTTGTCGCCACAGGGTGCCTTGGTGCAAGTGTCCCGCATTGCCAAAACACGCGGCATTTCCGAAGACCAGGTGCGCCAATTAGTGACTGCCCATACGGCTGGCCCATTGTTGGGTATATTTGGCACTTCTACGGTCAATGTGCTGGAATTGAATCTGGCCCTGGATCAAGTAAAAAATTAACTTCAAACAAACATTACCATGAAAAAAATTGCAGTGCTCTATTGTTTCTTGTTCCTGATCTTTACTAGTCTTAAAGCCCAGGTAGATTCTTCCGGGGTTAATTTAACGATTAGCGGTTATGCCGAACCTTATTACGGCTATGATTTTAATCAACCCGCAGATGGCAATCGCCCCGGATTTGTGTATGCGTATAATCGGCATAATGAGTTTAATTTGCATTTAGGCTATATAAAAGCCGCAGTGAACGCCACACGGATGCGCGGAAACATCGCCCTGATGGCTGGTACGTATGCCAACGCCAATCTTGGTGCCGAACCGGGCACTTTGAAAAATGTACTCGAAGCCAATGCCGGAGTCAAACTGTCCAAAAACCGCGAACTCTGGCTGGATGCGGGTATTTTTCCCTCCCATATCGGCTTTGAAAGCGCGGTCGGCAAAGATTGCTGGACACTGACCCGCAGTATTCTGGCCGATAACTCGCCCTACTACGAAGCAGGGGCTAAATTGTCTTATACTACCCCTGATGGTAAGTGGTTTTTGAGCGCATTAGCCTTGAATGGCTGGCAACGTATTCAGCGCGTACCCGGCAATTCACTGCTATCTGGCGGAACACAAATCCAGTATAAACCAAACGCTAAAGTAACGCTGAACAGTAGTACTTTCTTTGGTACGGATAAGCCCGATTCAGACCGTTTATGGCGGACATTCCACAACTTCTATGGTATTTTTCAACTGACTAATCAATTTGGATTAATAGTGGGCTTTGATACGGGCTGGGAAGAAAATGCGCGGGAAGGTGCCGATGCCAATTTCTGGTACAGCCCGGTACTGATCGCCCGCTATGCCATCAATGATCGCCTGACTTTGGCGGGCCGCGTGGAATATTATAGCGATGAAAATGGGGTTATTATCGCTACAGGTACCCCCAATGGTTTTCAAACCTTCGGTGTATCGGCCAACCTGGATGTACAAATCCATAAAAATGCTGTCTGGCGTTTGGAAGGAAAAGTATATAATAGCCAGGACGAGATTTTTGTGAAAGATAATGGCACGACCAGTTCTAATGCCGTAGTGACGACGGCGTTTGCGGTGTGGTTTTGATTACAATTTCCTGAGGATGCGAGGATTTGAGTATTCGATCAAAGCAAATGATAATCACGTGATTGATCGAATACTCGCATCTTCAAATACTCAACATTACTAAGTACCCATACTTTCTTCACAAATTTCTACCCCATCATGGAAAATGAACGGCTTTCCAAAGAGGAAATATTACTAATTATCTATCTTCTGTTGCTGGCAATATTTGTATTTGGAGTAGTGTGGTTAAAAGTAAGACTTCTGTTTAAGTAATACTGATGGTGATTGGCGCATTCAGATGCCACCACCTTTACCGAATTTTGCAAATGACCAAACAGCACCCTTCGTCATCGCCATCTTCCGCTCACCTGGACCGCTTCACTTGGGGAGGGGTATTGATTGCCTTGGGAATCGTTTTCGGTGACTTGGGCACTTCGCCGCTCTATACCTTCAAGGCCATTATTGGGGAGCGCATAATTGACGATGTGATCGTTTTAGGAGGGGTATCTGCTATTTTCTGGACGCTCCTGCTCCAAACGACTTTGAAATACGTGCTATTGACCATGCGGGCCGACAACCAGGGGGAAGGCGGTATTTTTTCTTTGTACACCCTCATTCGGCGTTATGCCAAATGGACCCTGTGGCCAGCCATTGTCGGCGGTAGTTTTATGATTGCCGATAGCCTGATTACGCCGCCTATTTCGGTTATGTCGGCCGTGGAAGGATTACAGGTGCTGTACCCCGACCTGCCAACCGTTGGCATTACGATTGCTATCATTGTGTTTTTGTTCTTGTTTCAACAAACAGGTACGCAACTTATTGGGCGGTTTTTTGGGCCGGCCATGGTGCTTTGGTTTGGCATGATCGCCGTGCTGGGTGCCGTCAACCTGGGGCATGATCCCTCCGTGCTGCGGGCCATCCACCCAGGGTATGCTTACGAATTACTGACCCGTTATCCCGGCGGCTTTTGGGTGCTGGGCGGCGTATTTTTGTGTACGACTGGTGCGGAGGCCTTGTATGCAGACATGGGCCACGTCGGTCGGCACAATATTCGGATTGCCTGGATTTTCATCAAAATCAGCCTGTTATTGTGCTATTTTGGCGAAGCCGCCCTGCTATTGCAACATCGTGGCGGTACCCTGGCCGACGTGAATGCCTTCTTCGCTATGTCGCCGCGCTGGTTCCTGCTGCCGTGCATCGGTATTGCTACGGCGGCGACGGTGATTGCCAGTCAAGCCCTCATCACCGGGACCTATACCTTGTTCAATGAGGCGATGCGGCTGGGGTTGTGGCCAAAGTTGCGGGTCGAGTTCCCGTCGGAGACGCGCGGGCAAATTTACGTGCCCGTCATCAATTGGCTGATGATGGCCGGCTGTATCGGGATGGTGCTTTATTTTCGGGAATCAGCCAATATGGAAGCCGCTTTTGGTCTTTCGGTCACGCTCACCATGCTGACGACTACCGTGCTGCTGGGGGTCTATTTGTACACACGCAAGACAAATCTATGGACAGTTCTATTACTGGTCGCCTTTTACTTGCTGGTGGAAGGCACGTTTTTAGTGGCTAACTTAGCAAAATTCACTCATGGCGGCTGGATCACCCTGTTGATCGGTCTATTATTGATCAGTATTATCTATATTTGGTATGCAGGCAAGCGTTTGAAAAATCGCTACAAGACTTTTGTGCCTTTAAAAAAGCATTTATTACTGCTGAAAAAACTGAGCGAAGACACTACTATACCGAAACACTCGACCCATTTGGTCTATTTTACTTTGTCGCCAACGGCTGCCAAGATCGAGGAACGCAGCCTGAAATCCATTTTCCTGCACCAGCCCAAACGGGCCGAGACGTACTGGTTTGTACATGTGGAAGTGGATGATGAGCCTTATACCCTGCGGTATCATGTGGATGTAATAGTGCCCAACGATGTCATCTACGTGCGCTTCCGGCTGGGCTTTCGGGTGGTGCCGCGGATTAACCTGATGTTTAAGCAGATAGTAGAAAAATTGGTGGCCGCCGGAGAGGTAAAACTGGAAAAGGGTTATCGCCTGAATAAAGAGACCGAGGCTTCCTTTACGGGTGATTTTCGCTTTGTCCTGATCAAGAGTATATTGTCTGTAGAAAACAATCTCTCTTTTCGCGACAATTTTATCATGCGGGCTTTTTTCATACTCGACTATTTAAGCCAATCCGAGGAGTCCACTTTTGGACTGGATGATAGTAGTGTTTTAGTAGAAAAACACCCGTTGTTGCTGGGGCCGGTCATGCAATATGAATTGGAAGAAGAAAACAACTAATATAATCATGGCCGAAGAAGCACAACAAGGCGATAAACAACAGTCCGTAGAACATTTTCTGGAACTTATCCGGCGTTCCAAACGCGGACGTTTCAAGATTTATATTGGTATGTCGGCGGGCGTGGGTAAGACCTACCGTATGTTACAGGAGGCCCATACGCTGCTGCGCAATGGGGTGGATATACAGATTGGTTACATCGAAACCCACGGGCGGGCAGAGACGGTGGCCTTGCTGGCAGGACTGCCGCTGATTCCACGGCGGCAATTGTTTTATAAAGGCAAGGAACTAGACGAAATGGACGTGCAGGCCATCATCGCCCGCCACCCGGAAGTGGTGATCGTGGACGAATTGGCGCATTCCAACATTGAAGGTAGTAAAAACGAAAAACGCTGGCAGGATGTCGTGGATATTCTGGACGCGGGTATCAACGTCATCAGCGCGGTGAATATCCAGCATTTGGAAAGCCTGAACCAGGACGTGCAGCGCATCACCGGCGTGGACATCAATGAGCGGGTGCCGGATAGTATTCTGCACCTGGCCGATGAAGTGGTGAATATTGACCTGACCGCCGACGAACTGATCAGTCGCCTCCGCGAAGGAAAAATCTATACGCCCGATAAGGTCCCCATTGCGCTGAACAACTTTTTTCAGTCCGAAAAAATCCTGCAACTGCGCGAACTGGCTCTGAAAGAAGTCGCCACGCAGGTAGAACGCAAGATCGAAACCGAGATGGTGCGTCCCAACGACCTGCGCTCGGAACGTTTTATGGCCTGCATCAGCAGCAATGCCGACACCGCCAAAAGCATCATCCGAAAAACCGCCCGCCTCGCCGCGCACTACAATGCGCGTTGGTTCGTGCTCTATGTGCAGACGCCCGTCGAATCCACCGACCGCATTCCGCTGGCCAGACAACGCCATTTGCTGAACAACTTCAAACTGGCTACCGAACTGGGCGGAGAAGTGATCCAGGTAAAAAATGCAAGTATTAGTCAGGCAATTATAGAAACGATGGAAGCACGCCGCGTCACCACGCTTTGCCTGGGCAAACCCCACTTGAATTTGTGGAAAATCATCCTGAGTACCAGCATGTTCAACCAGTTACTTAACAAAATGTCCACTTCGGATGTAGATATTATCATTCTATCATGAAAGTCCGCATCAAAACCAAAATCTCGTTGGCCGTCGGCTTCTTTTTTGCCCTGCTGGTCATCATCATGGCCTTGTCCATGTGGAATCTTGCCCGCCTGCAACACGATGCGGCAGAGGTGTTGAAGGATAACTACCTGACCCTCACCTATGTAGAAACGATGCGTTCGGTGCTCGACCGCAGCGACGATCGTGGTCTGACGACTTCGGGTCGTCAGACCACGGCACAATGGGATAGCCTGATGCGTGTCTTCGATGGCGCATTACGTGGTCAGGAAGCCAACGTGACTGAATACGGCGAGGGGGAGAGTACCGGCGAAGTCCGTGAACTGTTTGATCAATGGCGAATTGCGCCAAATGCGGCTAAAAAGACTGAATTACGGCTAAAATTGTCCGAAATTAATGATTTAAACTTACAGGCGATTACGCGTAAAAATACCATCGCCGCCGCTACTGCCGACCGCGCCATTGCCTTGCTCGGTATTATTGGCACTATTTTGCTACTGGTTTCCTTCACTTTAATCCTCAATTTTCCGGGTTACATCGCCAATCCGATCACGCAATTGACCGCCAGTATTCGCCAGATCGCCGCCAAAAACTATGGGGAACGTCTGAATTTCGAGGGCAACGACGAATTCAGCGACGTGGCCACCGCTTTCAATGAAATGGCCGAACGGCTGGATGCTTACGAGCATTCCAATCTCGCCGAACTGCTGTTTGAAAAACGCCGCATCGAGGCCCTGATCGCCAATTTGCAGGATGCGGTGATCGGGCTGGACGAGCAGCAACGGGTGCTGTTTGCCAATTCGGTGGCCTGTACGCTCCTGGGCGTTCGCGCCAGCGATTTGCTGGGCCAATACGCGCCGGATGTGGCTTTGCACAATGATCTGTTTCGTTCTGTTTTGCAAACCAATGCGGATGGGCAGCCGCTCAAAATTTTTGCCGACGGCAAGGAAAGTTATTTTACCAAAGAAAACGTGGCGGTGAATGTGGACCAAAACCGGCAAACACGGGCCGCCGGGCGGGTGCTGATCCTGCGCAACATTACGCCGTTCAAGGAGATGGATATGGCCAAAACCAACTTCATCGCCACCATTTCGCACGAACTGAAAACGCCGATTTCCGCCATCAAAATGTCGCTCAAACTGCTAGGCGACGAACGCATTGGCAGCCTGAATGGCGAACAGCAAAAACTAGCCAGCCAGATCCGTCAGGAGAGCGAACGCCTGCTGCGCATCACCGGCGAACTGCTCGATGTGGCGCAGATCGAAACGGGTAATATTCGCCTGAATTCCAATGCAACCCATATTCCGGATTTGGTGGAATATGCTACCACTGCCGTGCAAAGTATATTGGCAGACAAACACTTACGTGTCGAAGCCCACTTCGCGGAATCGCTCCCGGAATTGCAAATAGATGCTGAAAAGACAGCCTGGGTGCTGGTCAATTTGCTGAGTAATGCCGCCAAATATTCCCCGGAGGGTGAGCGGATTGTGGTGGAAGCGACCCGCGAAAATGGCTCGGTGGTGGTGTCGGTGCGCGATTTTGGGCCGGGTATCGAGGAGAAATATCAGCAGCGGCTGTTCGAGAAATTCTTCCAGGCACCAAGTAATAATCGGGAAGTATCCAAAAACGGTTCGGGCTTGGGGCTGGCCATTTCCAAGGATTTTATTGAGGCGCAGGGTGGCCGCATTTGGGTGGAAAGCAGTGTCGGCAGCGGGGCAAGGTTTACGTTTTCCTTACCGACAGCTGCCTGATATTAGTTTAAATATATACTAAAATGCTTTTTTAAGTATTGAAACAATCAGTCGGTTAACTTTTAAAAAACAAATTAACTGCCTGCCAGACTACCAAAATCAGGATATTTGCGCCCGCCAATCAAGCGATGCAAATATCCTTTTTCATTTTTTGACGTTAAAGGGTTGCTTTTAACTAACATTCATCATTCTATAGTAATGAAACTACGCCTTTTATTATTTCTGCTGCTCCCGGCTATGTCGCTGCTGGCACAGCAGGATACGACTGCCAAACAGAAACCTGCTCCGATGAAATATGACGTGCCCGACCCGGTGCGTTTTGGAGAAATGATCAAACCGGAAGATCTGAAAATGCTGCTTTATGCATTGGCGGCAGACTCTATGCAGGGTCGCGAAACGGGTGAACCGGGCCAGCGTAAAGCCGCCGATTTCATCGCCGCTCAGTTCAAAGCCATCGGTTTGCCTGCCGAGGGCGACCGCAATACTTATTTCCAGGATGTACACATGCAGAACGATTCCTGGAAAGACATCGGCTTGAAAGTAGGTACGCAGGAATTCAAAAACCGCACAGATTTTTACGTGTTCCCGACCAGTATCACCGATGCACCGCTGACGACCCTGGAAGAAGTCGTCTTTGTGGGGTATGGCATTGAGGATAGCACTTACAACGATTATGCTAAAATGGACGTGAAAGGCAAAGCCGTCATTTTTTACGACGGGGAACCGATGGACAACAAGGGAAAATCCCTGCTGACCGGCAAGAATTTCCGTTCTAACTGGTCGGTGGACTGGCGGCGGAAAGTGCGGCTGGCCATGCAAAAAGGGGCAGTGATGGCTTTCATTGTGGACCCGCGTTTTGAGGAAAATCTGAAAACGAACCGGAAACTGACCTCTAACTACGGATGGAGCCCGGCTTCCACTTTCGGTAACAAGCAGGCTGAAAAATTTATTAACTGCTTATTCATTACCCCGGCGACGGCAATGGCTATTCTGGCCGACAAAAACGGCAAAATCGAGGATAAAATGGAAAGCCTGCGCAAAGGCAAAGGATTCAAGCCGATAAAAGTGAAAGTAAAAATTGAAGTTCGCCTCGATAAAGAAACTAAATTATTAGAGGGTTCCAACGTATTCGGGGTGATTGCCGGTTCCGATTCGCTGTTGAAAAACGAATACGTGCTGGTAACGGCCCACTACGACCACCTGGGTATGCCCGACAGCACGGTGATCTATCATGGCGCCGATGACAATGCGTCGGGTACTTCGGCAGTGATTGCGATTGCGCGGGCTTTTGCAGAAGCCAAAAAACAAGGGGTCGGGCCAAAACGCACGGTTGTCTGTATGCTGGTGAGCGGCGAAGAAAAAGGCTTGCTTGGCTCGCAGTTTTATACGGAATTCCCGGTTTTTCCGCTCAGAAGTACGGTGGTGGATGTCAATATAGACATGATCGGACGGGTGGATGCCGCCCACGCTAACAACCCGGACTATGTATATGTCATTGGTTCTAACCGTATGAGCAACGAACTGCACTACATCAATGAGCGCGCCAACAGCACGTACACCAAAATGGATATGGACTATAAGTATAACTCCAAAGACGATCCAAACCACTTCTACGAACGCAGCGATCATTATAACTTCGCGAAAAAAGGCATACCCGCTATTTTCTATTTCAATGGCGTGCATGCCGACTATCATAAGCCGACCGATACAGCGGATAAAATCAATTTCGAGGCGATGACCAAACGCGCCAAACTGGCTTTCTATACCGCCTGGGATGTAGCCAACCGGCCCACGAAACTGCCGATAGATATACGGGAGTAAATGTACCGGCGGGTTTAGCCGCCGTCCATCCATAAAGCACAATAGTCATCCCGGACCTTCGGGATGACTATTGTGCTTTTATGGATGAAGGGTAACAATGTAATGAACAGTTTCTTCCTCCATTCGGCATGGCATTGTTTTTTCCAGCATTGTCCAAAAAAAATAAGCACATGAAATTAAAAGGAAAAGTCGTCCTCGTCACCGGAGGAAGTTCGGGAATTGGCAAAGCCGCTGCCCTGTTATTGGCCAAAGAAGGCGCAAAAGTCTGCGTGACCAGTCGCTCGGAAGATGAACTGCAGGCCACGGTGGATGAAATCGAAAAAGCGGGTGGTCAGGCCATGTTTGCCACAGCCGACGTCGCCAATGCCGGGGAAATGGAAGAGGCCGTTGCTAAAACCATCCAGTCATTCGGACAACTGGACATAGTTTTTGCCAATGCCGGCATCAATGGCGTGTGGGCACCCATCGAGGAACTGACTCCGGAAGAGTGGGATAAAACACTGAATATCAATCTGAAAGGTACATTTCTGACCGCCAAATACGCCATTCCGCATTTGAAAAAGAACGGTGGCTCCATCATCATCACAGCTTCGGTCAATGGTACCCGTATTTTTAGCAATGCCGGGGCCACGGCTTATTCCTGTTCCAAAGCCGCTCAGGTAGCATTCACCAAAATGGCCGCGCTCGAACTCGCTCAGCATCGCATCCGCGTCAATGTCGTCTGTCCCGGCTGGATCGAAACGGAGATAGAAGGAAGTACCGAAAAGCGGCATCTGGATCAGATAAAAGTGCCGGTGGAATATCCAGCAGGCGCCGTGCCGCTGACGCATGGCGGGCCTGGCAAAGCCGAACAAGTGGCCCAACTCGTGCTGTTTCTGGCCTCCGACGATGCCTCGCACATTACAGGCACGGAGGTGTGGATAGATGGCGCGGAATCGTTGTTGCAAGGCTAGTAAGACCGAACTCCGTTCGGTTACAAAAAAATTAGCCATCAGCCGAACGGGGTTCGGCCCTAATTTCCTTGTCCCCGATATTTCTCAATCGCCGCCAGAATATGTTCTTTACGATTCTCCGGGTCGGGGTGCGTACTCTGGAATTCCGGCGTTTGACTGGGGCCGGAGGCCTGTTTCAGAATTTCCATCACCTCGATCAGCTGCTCTGGATCATAGTCGGCCTGCATCATAAAGCGTACGCCCAGGTCGTCGGACTGGAGTTCCTGATCACGGCCATATTTAAGTTGCAGTGTATTGGCTACCATCTGCGCCAGATAGCCGCCGTTCGGGCTGCTGGGATCGTAAGTAGCCATCGTGACGGCACCCGTCAGACCCTGGGCCAGTTCCATCTGGGCTATTTTTTCCGCACTGTGGCGAGCTACCACGTGCCCGATCTCGTGACCCAGCACTCCGGCCAGTTGGTCTTCATTTTTCAATCTGGCAAGCAGAGCCACGGTAATAAAAACCTGCCCGCCGGGTAAGGCAAAAGCATTCACCGTCTGGTCGTCCGCCAGCAAGTGGAAATCGAATTTGCCGTTGTAGATGGTGCGGCTGGCATCGCTTTTTTGGACCAGTTTCTGCCCAATTTCCTTCACTTTGGCATCGGCCTGCGTGCCGCGCACTTCACCGCCCATTTCGGAGATCATTTGCGGGGCACTTTGCAATCCCATCGCGATTTCTTCATCGGGCGACAGGGAAATATGCTGCGTTTCGCCGGTGACATCGTTGGTGACGCTATTGCCAAAATACTTAAACAGCGTGAAAGCGGCCATGGCCAGCGCAATAAGAATGGTAGGTGATAAGCGGAAACCTCCGCCCCGATTTTGTCCAAACATCGTTTTTTCGTTTTAAAGGCTACATTTAAAAAAAGCGGGCGACTGGAATGACCCATTTCGCCCGCTAAGGTATTTTTTAAACTAAAAAACAATGCCGTATTTTTTTACCCGCACGCACACATGGCATGTCTCTCTCACATTTCTCTCACCCTCTCACCTCTCTAATTAAAAAGGTCGCGCATGTCCACGTCATCGTCTTTCAGGTTGCCCGCCAGAAAATCCTTGAATACCCATTTGGTTTCAATGAATTCCTTGCTCAACACCTCAAATTCGGCCAAACCATGCAGCACCAACTCCATATACGTGTAGGCTTCCAGTTCGTCCAGGCCTGCGGTGTTGTCCACTATTTTTTTCAAACCCGCCACCTGATCCAGTTCCAGGAAGAATTTTTTGCCCGGCAGATCAGTCAGTAAATCCACAGAATTGCCACCGGCAAACCAGGCCCGAATAGTGCCGTAGGGATCGCGTTCCTGCCCTTTTTTCAGTTTGGTCGGGTTGGGAAATACTTTCAAAAATTCTTTTTTGATCGCTGCACCGATGATGTTCAGTGCCACCACGTGCGGGCCTTCCTGTTCGCCTTCGTACACCATTTCCACCTTGCCGGTCAGGGCCGGAATCACGCCCCAGAAATCGGTGAGGCGGGCCGTGGTTTTATCCTCGTCATTGCGCAGCAAACGGCGTTCGGCAGAGGAATACAGGTTTTCGTAAGCACTGATGGTCAGACGGGCACTCACACCGCTCTTTTTATCTACAAATTCACTTTCGCGGGCGGCAAAGGCAATTTCTTCAATCAGGTCTTTCAGCACCGTCGGGATACGGATGCGCTCGCGCTGTTCCGCACTGATGCGCGCTTCCTGTTCCGTGATCTTCCGGCCCACTTCGATGGACGTCGGATAGTGGGTAGTAATCTGGCTTTCGATGCGGTCTTTCAGCGGCGTAATGATGCTGCCCCGATTGGTGTAATCTTCGGGATTGGCGGTAAAAATAAACTCCACATCCAGCGGCAGACGCAGTTTGAAACCCCGGATTTGCATATCACCTTCCTGCAATACGTTGAACAGGGACACCTGAATACGCGCCTGCAAGTCAGGTAACTCATTGATAACGAACAAACAACGGTGCGAGCGCGGGATCAGACCGAAGTGAATCACCCGCTCATCGGAGTAAGGCAAACGCAGATTGGCGGCTTTAATCGGGTCCACATCACCCACAAGGTCAGCGATGCTCACGTCGGGCGTAGCCAACTTTTCCACATAGCGTTCATTGCGATGCATCCACTCAATAGGCGTCGCGTCGCCATGCGCCTCGATGAGGTCTTTGGCCACCCGGCTGATCGGTGCCATCGGGTCGTCGTTGAGTTCGCTGCCCGTCACCACCGGGATGTATTCGTCGAGCAAATGCAGGAGCATCCGCGCAATACGGGTTTTAGCCTGGCCACGCAGACCAAGCAGGAGAATGTTGTGGCGGCTCAGGATAGCGCGTTCCACATCGGGAAGCACGGTATCGTCGAAGCCATAAATGCCGGGGAAAATGGTTTCCTTGGAGCGAATCCTTTGAATCAGGTTGGCGCGCAGCTCATCTTTTACGCTGCGGGGCTGGTAGCCACTGGCCTTCAGTTCGCCGAGGGTGCGAATACGGAGCATATCTTTCATAGGCCGTTAAAAACAGGACAGGGCGGGTTTTGTTTGCGGGCGGGGAGATTTTACCTGAAAACTGTAGGAATGTTCTTTGGTGGATGGATGCAGGTGTTCCTAGTTCACAAAATATTATTCAAAATATAGGCTGTAAGTCATTATTTCTCCCGACGAGCCACTATATTTGTCCATCTCTTTTTTCTTCACCAAACCATTCAAAAATGTCCCTATCTCCCTATCTCCCTAATCTTTCTGCTCGATTTAGTAAAATCATTGTTTTGCTACTGCTGGCCAGCAGTATATCGGCCCAAAGTATGGGTACTTACGGCAGTCCAAGAACTATTACTGGCGCGAACCTTGATACCTTGAACACTAAACTTTCCACTTATTCCACTTTCTACTTGCATCCACTGACCTTGTGGTCAGCCATACACTACAGTGGTAAGGACACGGTCACTATTTACCTCAACACCGGCGATGTCACCACCAAGTTTTTCCTGCACCGATCTTCTATTTTTCCACCGGGTGCTAAAATGGCCATTCAGGAAAGCACGGGCGAAGTGATGCGGGATATGCGCGACGACGGCGTGTACAGAGGTTATGCGAACGACGATACCACTCAGTATGCGGCATTCATTATCAAAAAAGATGCGTTTTCGGGCTATGTTCGGCTAGGGAACATCGTCTGGCAGGTTGATAAGATAGGAAAAGTAGTGAGTGGACTACAGGGAGATATGACTACTACCTATATTATATATAACTCCGTGGTCACGCCTCCTATTGCCTGTGGTACAGTGATTACCGCTCCCTCCGACAACGACGATTTAAAAATAATTGATAGAGATGATATGCCGGTTCATCTGGAACTGGCCTACGATGTGGACGGAGAAGCGTATGCGAATTTTGGCAGCGAGGAGGCTATTCAGGATTACTTGGTAGATATAGCGATGAAAGAAGAAAATATATATAGAACGGTTTATACTGGTTTTAGATTTTACGTAGTACACATTAACATCTGGAAGGATGCAGCGACCGATATATACAGCGGAGATGCTGTCGCCCACTGGTATCAATGCTCAAACTGGTGGCAGGGCAGTACCAAAGCTTGTATTCGTCGCGATGCGGTGCAACTGATTTCAGGCAGTGCCAGCTTGGGAGCAAATGGGGTAGTAGCTGACGGAGTACCCAGTATTTGCGGTACGAGTCTTAGCACTGGTTGCCTCAATATTCCTTACAGCGTAGTACGCGAAGTATCCCCAGCCGCCCCCTATCAAGCTAAAATTGCTGCCCATGAGCTGGGCCATAACTTTGGCTTAATAGACCAATGTACTTCCTGTTCGATTATGTACTCCTGCAAGAATGGCCCTTTTCCTAATTGTATTAGCAGCAGCTTTTTGGGTACCGATATCACGCGCCTGAGAAACTATGCGGCAGGCACTTCAAAGCGGTGTACCTCTGCTACTGGACCACAGGGGCAGAATTCCAATGCCTGTATGCTGGCTATACCGCCCGTCAGTTTGGGGTTTGGTTTGACTATGACCAAAAATATAAATAACAATCAGATCATTAACCTGTCGGATACCAGCATTATCTGCCCAGGAACCTCCTTTCAGGCGACTTTTAATAATGCTTACAGCAATAGCGTATTATGGACATTAGGGCCGTTACTGGCTTTCGACGATGGCTATCCAATTGATACGACCGGACTAAAGGAGCGAAAAATTAAATTGCCGAGCACTACTAATATATGTTCGCCGTTCGATTCCTGGATAAAAGTTTCTTTTACCTATTCCTGTGGTACGCTTACCTATCAGGTGAAGGTCAAGTTGGGCAGTTCTTTTGGTCTCGATGGCACCTATGCGGGTGCAGGAGGCCCAAGTCTTACTATCGCTACCGCCAACAGTGTGCCGCCTGGGAGCTACGATATTAAAATGGAAAATCCCAATGTAGCTTATACCTGGACTCAAACCATAGGCACGACGACGACAACTTTACCTTACACCACCAGTGGTTTTTCGTTTGGTATAAGTACTAATCAAAGCATTAGTTTTACCGCCTCTACCACCTCGGAATGCTGCTCCTTCTCCCGTACTTTCGCCTTTTTTACGGGCGGCCGCTTGCTTCCATCTACCGGACATAGCGGCGGTAGCCACCAGGTTTACCCAAATCCGGCTACGGATATGCTTACGGTAGTGTTTGATAATGTAGCCTCGCCACCAGGTACCGAACGAACTATAGAAGTAGTGGATGTGATGGGAAAAGTAGTGCGGAGATTAGCGAGGTTGACCGACGACCGCTGCGAGTTTTCGATCAGTCATCTGTCAGCGGGTACTTATTGGCTGCGCATTAATGACGGTCAGCAAGTGCAAACCGTCCATATTGAAAAAATTTAACCCTCTAAAAATCAAGGTTATGAAATTACTATTTTCTTCTCTGCTTTTGTTTTTTGCTTTGTTACTTGTTTTTTGCAAAAAAGATCCCCCTACGTTGAATAACAAAATTGAAGGGAATTGGCGGGTAACTTATTATCGAATTGATAATGTAGTATATCCAGATAATATCAAGAATGGTATAGCTTTTAAAAGTGAAGGGAATAATAAGGGCACTATTTGGTTTGCCGAACACCGGGATTTTGCCAATATGAGAGATACGGCAATTGGCTCTTATACACTGGATGAAAATGCCAAAACGCTCCAAATAAAATGGAAAGATGTACTTTCCCCATACGGCGTAACAAAAGATGCCATTTATAATATTGACCTTGTAGTAGATAGTTTAATGTTAGGACGAATTGAGCCTATTCATAATGCTATTTACGACACTATTCTTGTTAAAGCAATACGCAACTAGTCGAAAGCGCTAAGGCGGTGGTAGCCACATGTTGCCACCGCCCTTCATCTTCAAAACCCGGAGGCATGAAATCACTTATTTTTTTGCTGCTATTATTTCCTACCCTGCTTTATATTTCCTGTAAAAAAGACCCGCCAACTTTGAATGATAAAATTGAGGGTAACTGGCGGGTAACTTATTATGGGTTTTATTTTGGTGGCTCTCCTGATGATATTGAAAACGCGCTATCCCTTAAGAGTGAAGGAGCAAATACTGGCACTATTTGGTGGGCAGAGCACCGGGCCTTTGAAGGCACAAAAGATACTGTTCGTGGCACTTATACTCTTGAGGAAAGAGCTAATACCTTACATATAAAATGGGGAAACTCTCATCTTTATGGGATTACCAAAGCTAAAAATGTAGGCATTGACCTTTCACAGGATGACCTGACTTTAACCTATCCTGATACCTTCGGCGGTGGTACTATTTTAATAGATACCGTTCGTGCAGTGCGAAACTAATCATAGATGTGCGAATAATTCAAGGCAATCAAGGAAAGAAGAAGAAGTCCAACGATTAGATATCTTTTAGTAGTTAGCAAAACGAGTTCTTTTAGCAAGGTGCCGTTCTGCTAACCCTAATTCTTCGCCCCCTGTACGTTTCCCACCACTGGCATTTTTATGCCGCCGCTGCCGTTTTTGCACCACCACGAGGCCGACATTTACCTCAAACCCGATTAGCAGAATCATACTGAACCAATTATTTCCACACCAGGAGCACGATCAGGAGACGTAATTTTTTCGGTAGTGACCTGATCCAAAAACAAGAAGCCCCGCTCGGAAGTATCCAGAGCGGGGCTTTTTCTACCCAGAATTGCCAATATTGTACCCTACACTATCCTCCCAAATCTAAACTGGCAATCGCAACTTAAACAGCAACAAAGAGTTGTGTTTTTCTAATGTAGTCCGTACGGGAATCGAACCCGTGTTTCATCCGTGAAAGGGACGTGTCCTAACCCCTAGACGAACGGACCCTTTGGACGAAAGCGGGGCAAAGATAGCAGCAGGTAGTTTCGATTTCCAAACGTCTGGCAAAGTTTTTTTAAAAATTTCTTTTCCTGGTGGGTTTGGGAGCGACTGCCAACTTGTTTCTGCGCCTCCGTCTTTGCGCAATTGGGGTATGTGGTATGGTTTTTTAGGAGTATAAAGTGACCATAATCCCCAATCTCTATTATCTATTCACTAAAACTGAATATACCTATGTTGAAGATCGCGCTCCGCTACGGCGGCCTGATGTTTCTCGGATTTACCGTCTTTTTCTTTCTTATGCACATTCTGGGTCTCAGCGACGTACTGGAACTGAGATATTTAAACCTGTTTATTCACTTCGGTATATTGTGGATGGTCATGCGCCTTTGGGTACGCGAGCACCCGGAACATTTTGACAACTATTCGGAAAATGTAGCCCTGGGACTCTTGACCACCGGCGTTGGTGCCGGTGCATTTGCTATTTTTCTGATGGTGTTCCTGTCGGCCAGCCCGGCCTTGATGGACAACATCCGCGCACAATCGCCCCGCGTACTGGCTGATTCGCTGAACCCGATTATGGCTGGCGTATTCACTTTTGGGGAAGCCATTATTGCTGCCCTGATTGGCTCGTATATCCTCATCCGTATTATGGAGGTGAAATACTACCGCACTGATTGATATTCCATTGACAATCAATGTTTAAACAAATTATTTAGCCGCCGATTGTTCCCAATCGGCGGCTACTTTTTTGTCCTGTCTGATATTAGATTGACCAGTGCCGCGCCAATATTTCCTCCGCTCGCTTTACCACCGATGGGTCGGTCACCAGTTCCGGCGCGTGGTGGGGCTTCTTGCGGGCATCAATCACTAACGGCCCCTGGCAACCCCAGTGTTTGAATTCCATCGCGGCCCGAACGCCATACACATCGTGGCTGGGATTGGCGCGGGTGAAAGCCACCCAGACAAAATTATTGATCGTCGCTGCCGTGAATCGGCTGTCGTCCACCAACAGGATTAATGGTACATGTTGCAAATCCGTGTTTTCCAGGCTTTTGCAAAATGCTTCGGCCTGTGTGCGCGCCGTTTCGCCATATTCAAAGCTGGGTGCCTGGACGGCCAGCACCCCCGGCAGACAAAACTGCGGGTCGCTGAATCCCGTCGGCAAATCAAAACCAACTGGTAACTCGGTTTTTAGAGTACGCCTGCGTTCGCCGCGACAAGCCAGCACCACTTTGGAACCTTCATTCCAGCCGGAACCGGAGTAGTCCAGTGTATCAATCGTCGTGCGGGTTTGGAAGTGCAGGTCGCGCCGCCAATCTACGCGCTCCAGGAAATGCTGGAAAAAATGCGGCAAATCGTGGGTGTCTAGTTGTGGATCGTCGTCGCTGGCCGCGATAAATAAGAACTTGGCCAGTGAGGTCTGCCCGGAACCCAGAATGCGGTTAGCGATGGTCAGGATTTCCTCCGGTTTACGCTCGCGAAAGGGCATATATCGCTCGTCCCCGATGGCCAGCAGCAGCGGATGCACCCCGGCGGCATCTACGGCATGGATTTCTTTCAAACCCGGAAATTCCTGCGCGGCCAGCGGAGCTACCAGTTCGTGGATCAGCCAGCCAAAACTGCTGTCTTCCATCGGCGGACGGCCCACCACGCTGAAATGCCAGAGCGGATCTTTGCGGTGATAGACTTTGTCCACTTTCATCACCGGAAAATCGTGGGTCAGCGAATAATAGCCCAGGTGGTCGCCAAACGGGCCTTCCGGTTTCTTTATGTCTTTCAGAATTTCGCCGGTGATGACAAAATCGGCATCGCTGCTGAGAAAATGACGTGGGGTACCTTGGTATGCATACCGAAAACGCCGCCCGGCCAGCATACCCGCAAACGTAAGTTCGCTCAACCCTTCGGGCAAAGGCATAATGGCCGAAAAGGCATGGCTCGGCGGGCCACCCACAAAAATGCTGCACCGAAACGGCTCCTTGCGTTGATTGTACTTGGTATGGTGGACGCCAATGCCACGATGGAGTTGGTAATGCAGCCCAATTTCCTGATTCTGAATGTATTCATTACCAGATAGTTGGATGCGGTACATGCCCAGATTAGCGTGCATTGGGCCGGGCTGATCGGGGTCTTCGGTATAGACCTGCGGCATGGTGATAAACGCCCCGCCGTCCATTTGCCAGCTCTTGATCTGTGGTAGTTGGTCTATCGTGGTCTGGCCATAAGCGACCGGCGCACCCAACCAACTACGCATGGGCAAAGCCGACAGTGCAGTAAACGGCGCACCCAGATAACGAGTAGGATTTTTCAGAAAATTAGTGGGGTCTTTCTTTAGTTCAATGACCTTTTTGACCGGATCGAGGGTATGCCGGAAGAGCCATTCGGTGCGCTGAAAAGTACCGTAGAGATTGCTCAAGGCCTGAAACGGGCTGCCTTTTACCTTTTCAAACAAAATGGCTGGCCCCTGACGATCGAATACCTGACGATGAATTTCCGCAATTTCCAGGTCGGGGTTTACTTCCTCACGGATGCGCAACAGCATACCGTGGCGTTCCAGATCGCGAACCGCTTCGCGCAGACTTTTGTAAGACATAGAAGGAAAGAAAATAAAAAGCAAAAGGCAAAATAGCAATAGGAGGGGGCCTATACGCAACAAAGGGAAAGGCGCAATGTTGCTCCTTTCCCTTTGCTTTTATTTATTGCCTATTGCTTTCTTGCTCTTTTTGCCCTTCGCCCTTTAGTCCTTAATGTGCCCCAGTTTGGCAGTCTGATAATGTTGCTGCGTCAGTGTTTTGCGAATGCCCTTGATGGTTTCGCGTGGGCCGGTATCAATGGTCATTTTAACCAGCCAATCGGGCATGTTACTGCCGCTATCGGTCGAAATCTGCTGTTCTACCTGCAAATTCCCATTTCCAACCGGCGTGATCGTCCATTGGGTTTTGGAATTGCGAATGCGGGTCACGCCTTTGGTAGCAGCCACATAGTCGGGTTGCGGCGTATTGGTGATCGTAATGCGGCGCGTAGTCGGGTCTTGCACCAATACACTATGCAGCACGATGTCGCGATCATCCATGGGCCAGGGAAAATCGAATTTGGAATAATAGAACATATCGGTCGGCGAAACGCGTTTGAGTAGTTTTGACTCCGCTACTTTATAACCCCAGACCGGATAGGTTTCTACTTCTGAAAACAGCGTCGCAATACCGGACAGGCTCGCCTTCAGCGTCGTGCTGAGTTTGACGTGCATCATGCCCGGCGTCTGCTGGTGATAAATTTTGACGCCATCGGTTTCATTTTTGAAAACCCAGCCCTGCTCGGTTTGAGCAGTAGCCATTGGCGGGCTTATTCCCCAGCAAAGTAAGAATAAGCAAATAATATAAAACGAACGGTAGAGGGACATAGCGATGAGATTTTTGCATATCAGTTAAAAAACCGGGCCATTAGTCTCTGATGTATTCCAATCTGGCCGCCTGATAACGCGTTTGTGGCAGCAGGTTGCGCAGACCCTTAATGGTTTCGCGCGGACCTACATCTATGGCCATATTGACTGCCCAATCAGGAATATTACCCCCTGGATTGGTATGCAAAAAATACTCTACATATACCCACCCATCCTTGCCGGGCACCAGCAGCCATTGGGTATTTGCTTCGGTAATACGCACAATATCAGGCACTTCGGGGAGGTAATTTGGCACAGCAGTGCTGGTGGAGGAAACCCGATGGGTGGTAGGGTCCTGTTTCAGAACGGTGTGCATAATCAAGTCGCGGTCCGCCAGCGGCCACGGAAAATCCAGCTTGGTGTAATAGAACATCTCGGTATCGGACACCCGTTTCAGCAAGCGTGATTCCAGGACTTTATAGCCCCAGGTTGGGTAGTTTTCTACTTCCGACAACAAATCTACCAAACCGGGCAAAGTCGTTTTTAAAGAAGTAACTAATTTGATTTCTTGGACAGATGCGGTTTTTTTATAAAAAACTTTAACGTTATCCTTATCATTTTTGAGGGTCCAACCGGAGTTGGATTGCGCAGACCCGGGTTGAACAGACAGACCAATCAACACAAGTAGTAAAAAAATCGAACGGAGTAAATGCATAATAAAGGTTTAGAATTGGCAATATGCCTGAAAAAATCGGTAAAGCGGGTAGAATGTAAATAGAACGCCGGAATGATTCCCTTGTTTTAACAAAGACCAAACGAAGCATTTTTAATGATAATAATTAAAAAAGGGTGCCAGCCGGGAACAAGTCAAATTGTCAGTATTGGCTATTGCCTGCAAAAGGAATGCCTCATTTGACAGGAACGTGGTATTTTCGCCAAAACAAAGCTAGCGCACACAAAAATGAAGCACCTTTTACTTGTACTTTGGACCAGTTTGTGGTCTTTCTCCACCTCCTTGTTTGCGCAATGCCCTGCCGGACAAGACTCCGTCCGGCTGGAAATTGACCCGGATCAATACTTCATGGAAATATCCTGGGAATTGACCAACCTCGATGGTTCGGTGGTGTATGCCACTGGCAATTGCATCAATCAGGATTATGCCGTTTTTAACTACTGCGTACCCGATGCGGGCTGCGTGGTATTCCGCATCAAAGACAGCTATGGCGATGGTGTGAAACCCGATGGTTTCTATCGGCTATTGGTCAATGACACGCTGATACAGGAAAATCTTAGCGGCAATTATAATTTCGGTGAAAACGTTTATTTTGGCTGTCCGCCGGGTAGCTTTTGCGATTCGCCTTTTGTAGTGGATACAGGCACCTATATCACTCCAGCGGACTTGCCCGAAGTATGGTATAGTTTCACCCCCGCCGACACCGGCACTTACCAGATCAGCACTTGTTTTGCTGATAATCTCTGCTCCACCCAAATCTGGTTATACGATCATTGTGCGGGCATTACGCTGAGCAATGACCAGACCGGCGCCAATTTCTATGCTGATGGCGGTTGCGCAAATGGTGCTCTGAGTACGGTTTATCTGGCTGGTGGTGCCACTTATTTTGTTCGGCTGCGCTATAAAGGGGACGGTTGTAGCCTGGCACCGATTCATTTTTCAATAAACTATGAAGGCCCGGTGATTGGCTGTACGGATCCGCTTTCCTGCAATTTCAATCCATTAGCCACGATCAATGGTGATTGTCTGTATCCCGGCAATCCGCTTTGCCCCAACGCCCCCGATCTGGTGGTGCTGGAAGATGTATTAAAAAATTCGATGGACGTCACGGTGATGAATAATGGGGATGCCTGTGCGGTTGCGGAAGGCTGCCTGCGCGGAACGGGGGCGCGCCGTATTATCAACTTCACTACCCACATCAAGAACATCGGCAATCAGGACTATTATATCGGCCCCCCCCCGACCGATCCGGCCACGCCTTCTAGTCAGTTTGTCTGGGATGCCTGTCACAATCACTGGCATTACCGTGGCTATGCAGAATATATATTATACAATTCGGCAGGGGTGCGTCTGCCGGTCGGCACCAAAAACGGTTTTTGTGTGCTCGATCTGGAATGCAGCGATGGCGGAATGGGTAAGTATAGTTGTGGTAATATGGGTATTAGTTCCAAATGCGGCGACATTTATAACGCCGGTCTGCCTTGCCAATGGATAGATATTACGGATTTGCCCGCTGATACTTACACTTTCGTAGTACGGGTCAACTGGGATAAAAGCCCCGACAAAACCGGACGCGTGGAAAGCAGTTACGACAACAACTGGGCACAAGCCTGTTTTTCTTTGAACTATGTTGGTTCAGCAGTGGAAGTAGATTTTCTGGAAAATCAATGTATTCAATATGTGGATTGCCTGGGGCAGACGTTTGGCGATGCGCAACCGGACTGCGAGGGCACCTGCAATGGCCTGCTGCAAAGAGGGGATTGGGATAAAAACGCCGTTCGTGACACGGCAGACGTAGCAGCATACCTGAGTGCTGTGCTGCCCGGCGATGCCGTGGCGACCGAATGCCGCGATCTGTTCGCTGATGAACGGATAGATGTGTACGATGCCGCTTTGTTGCAGGAATGCAATTTGCACCACGACGATCCCAATCACTGGGGCGTGCGTTTTCCCTGCCAGTTCCCGGCCGGCCTGAAAAATGAGAATGACATTGTCTATCTGCAACCTGGTCTGCTCGACACCGTGGCCAAGACCTTTACGGTGCAGATTATCAACCCTTTTAATAGTGTCATTGGGTATGAATTCTCGGTGGCTGGTCTGCAAATCACATCGGTAGAAAACCTGGATGCGACCTTCGACGGTACGATTCAGTTCGATGCGGCTTCGGGGCGCATCCTGGCACTGTCGCCTACGGAAAGTGGCATTAAAAAGAATATTCTGCCGGGCAATTTTCTGCGTATCCACTATGATAAAATAAATGCACCACAAGTTTGCATTACTAATATTCAATCGGTGGTAAATTCAAATTATCAGGAATCGAATGCGCTGCTGGTATCGCCCTCCTGCGTACCGGTGGGACAGGTAAGTGCTACCTACACGCCTGGATCGGCGTCTTTTGCGGTGTTTGCGCAGCCTAATCCATTTTATGAAAGCACTACCCTGCTCATTGCCCGCCATGATGTGGAACCGATGACGATCACGCTTTCTGATCTGAATGGAAAAGTCGTACGGATGTATCAAAACATACGCTCGGACTCGGTCACTTTTGAGCGCGGCGATTTGCCAAGCGGCGTGTATTTGTATTCGGTACAATATGGGAAAGGTGTGGTGAGTGGGAAAGTGGTGGCGTGGTAAATAAAAAATGTGGCCAATTTAGAAATGTGGTCAATGTGTTTCTGTCTTCTGGTAGTATTTGCGGTCATCCAGTCAAATTTGACTGGATGACCGCATAATTAAGTGATGTTACGCACGAAATACGTTTACGAAACCTTTAGAGGTTTCGCAAACGCCACACTCCACTCGTTTGCGAAACTTTTAAGAGTTTCGTAAACGTTGCTTTGTAATCTATAAACAATTACAGTATGACAAGAACTGATTTTATAAAATTTTTGCAAGAATTTAAAACTGATTTGGAACAGAATAGATCAGACTGGGAAAACCAGACGCTGGAAGATTTTCTGGAAGCCATGATTGCATATACCAAAGATGTCCAAGGCTATTATAATAATATGAAAATAGATGTGAATGCAGATGAACCAACTTGGGAAAATTTTATGACTATTTTACAGGGTGCTGCTGTGTACGAATAATTAAATAAAAGCATCTAATTCAAAAACAATGCAGATAATAAGATACATCAATCAGGTAGTTGCCTTTTTGCTGGAATTGGCGATGTTTGCGGCCATCGGTTATTGGGGCTACCATTTTGAAATACCCCAACCAATGAACTTGTAAACCTAAATTGAATGAACGAAAAGATGTTTTTTAAAACGCGGCTGTATTTTACAGGCATAATAACCATCGCGATCTGGTCTCTTTTACTGTGGAGCCATTTTAATGGAGGCGTACCAAGTCATCATATATTGGCTCGCGAAGATTTGCCTGAAATTTCTAACTGGTGGGGCGGCCTGTTGGTTCCATTACTTTCGTGGTTTCTGTTATATCGGATACAAAAGAGAATAAGTAAAAACCCGGAAGTATCTAATTTTCCTGCAAGTGTGCTTTATGGATTCCTGGGTGCGCTGACTTTTGGAATACTGCTGTCCATCTTTTTCACTTTGGGCGATTCTGATATGCCTGCCTATATGATGCAGGGAGTTTTTATTCTTGCCCTGTTTTTACCCATTTATCGGTCAGAGTACCTGCTTGGTTTTGTCATTGGGATGACCTTTACCTTTGGCGCCGTACTTCCGACTGGAATAGGCTCTATATTAATCCTAATAAGCGCAGTACTCTATCTGTTGGTTCGCCCGGCAATAATTTTTGTCGTCAGAAGGTTTATAAAACTAGTGTCTTCAAATAACCGCAAGAAAGACCAATGAATATTTAAAAGAATAATGCCCTGAATCTGCTAAACCTCCTGCTGTGACCTTCGCCGATAAAGTCCTCGCTTTCAATCGTCAATTAGTTTTCCACGATCCGCTACCGTCCAGTATTCGGATGATGAATCCTTTCCGGGAAGATGCGGCGGTGGACGCGACGGCAACGGCTTTCTATCAGAAGTTCTATAACGATCACCATAAACGCCACTTAATTCTGGGCATCAATCCGGGTCGTTTTGGTGGCGGCGTGACCGGCATTCCATTCACCGATCCCAAGCGATTAGCCGAGTTTTGTGGCATCCCTTATGCGGGGCGTTCTACGCACGAACCTTCGTCGGTATTTGTATATGATGTCGTCAATGCATATGGCGGCCCGGAACGTTTTTATGCCGATTTTTTTATTCATTCTATTTGTCCGTTGGGTTTCACCAAAGTAGCGCCGGATGGTAAAGAAGTGAACTATAACTATTACGATAGCAAGGCCTTATTAGCGGCGGTCTATGATTTTATGGTCGCCAGTCTGCATAAAATAGTCGAGTTTGGGGTGCATCGCGATGTGTGTTTTAGTCTGGGCCTGCGCAATGCCGGATTTATTGAAAAAATAAACGCCGAATATGGGTTTTTCAAAAAAATAGTCGCTTTAGAACATCCGCGGTTTGTGATGCAATACCAGGTGAAGCGTAAGCAGGAGTATATAGATAAATACCTGCTCGAACTGACGCAAACATCATGAATCCTCTCCTACCCTCTCCACTGACTTTAGTAACCGATCATCCGGGCCAAAGTGCCGGTATTACGCTGTATATAAAGCGCGATGATCTGTTGCATCCGACGGTGCAGGGCAGCAAATGGCGAAAACTGGAACCCATCATTCAACTGATTCAAAATCAGCACTATGCGGGCATCCTGACCTATGGCGGGCCGTTTTCCAATCACCTGCAAGCCGTGGCTGCCGCTGGCCAATATTATGGCTTCCCGACGGTGGGCGTCGTGCGTGGTCTGGCAGCCAACCTATCCAATCCGACCCTGGCTTTTGCGCAATCGGGTGGTATGCAATTGATTCCAGTCACCAAACAGGATTACGATGCCCGAAAAAACAGTCCCCGACTAAACGATATTACCCTGCAATTCCCGAATTATTTTTCTTTGCCGGAAGGCGGTGCCACGTCTTTGGCCGTAGATAATTGCCAGCGTATTGCCGAAGAAATACAACAGCAACTGCCAGTGGAACAACCAAAATCGTTGATCGTTTGCGTCCCGGCGGGTACGGGCTGTACGGCGGCAGGAGTAATCGCGGGTTTGGGCGATGCCGGTGAAACCTGGATATTTCCGGCGGTCAATTATGGCGTGGAGGAGGCAGATATTCAGCACTATTTAACTGATTATCAATTTGGTACGTTACCCAATTTTCGTTTTGTCCGGGAGTACACTTTCGGCGGTTTTGCGGTGTATCAGCCGGAATTGATCGAATTTGTCCATACTTTTCGGCGGCAAACAAACATTTTGCTCGATCCGATTTACACATCCAAATTGATGTTTGGCGTATTTGATTTATTAGCCAAAGGCCATTTTGCACCGGGAAGCGTTATAGTGGCACTACATACTGGCGGGCTGCAAGGTTGGGATGGATTTCAACAGCGGTTTGGACAGGTTATTTAACCCCAAAATAGGTCTGCACGTCGTTCGGGCAACCAGCATAAGCCAGCATTATCTACATTTGGCCCAGGTGCATTTCAAATCTTCATTTTCGCCAAACCTGTAAGGTTTTTTGAAACCTTACAGGCTTAGATGGGCGCGAAAGTTTGAAATACCCTTTGGCCCGGATATTTACCATATTCTTTTAACCGCCATTTACCAACCCAATAACCAATTAACGAATAACCAATAACGACTTATCTTTCCTTATGCGCTACTATTTCGCTTTTTCCCTGTTGCTGCTCGCTTTTTTTGCCTGCCAGAACCGCACCACGCCTGCACCAGAGGCTGCTGCCGCAGCCAACTTGCCGCCATTGGATTCTCTGCTCAATCAATACCAACGCGAACGCCTGCCACTATATCCGCTGGAAGCGACCAGTGCAGGCGATCCACGTTATAATGATTTATTACCCAATACTATTTCGCAGGCTTACCGGGCCACGCTGCGCGGTTTTTATCTCAAATACAAACAACAATTAGAACAGTACGAACCTGGTAATTTATCAGAAAGCGACTTGCTGAGTTATAATATTCTCAAATGGGAATGTGATATTAATCTGGGCGATCTGGAATATCATAAAGAATTACTGCCCATTAATCAGTTCGATTGTTTGCCTTTATCAATTGCTCAATATGCGGGCGGTACCAGTGCGCAACCCTTTAAAACCGTCAAAGACTATGACAATTGGCTGAGCCGCATGGATGCTTTTACGATGTGGTGCGATACCGCTATTGCGAATATGCGGCGCGGCATGGCCACTGGTTATGTACTGCCGAAAGCCTTGACGGTCAAGATCATCCCGCAAATGGCCAGTTTCGATCATGGCCCCGTGGACAAACACTTGTTTTATAGTCCTATTCACCAGTTGCCCAAGAATTTTTCAAAGGAAGAACGCGCAAGGATTACCCGCGCTTATGCCCACATGGTGGCCGACCAGATTATTCCGGTATATAAGCGGATGCATGATTTTTTCCAGAATGAATACCTGCCAGCCAGTCGCGACAGCGTTGGTATTTCTAATGTTCCGCAGGGTCGGGAATTCTATGCGCAGCAAATAAAACTGCATACTACTACTACGATGACCGCCGACGAAATATTCCAGTTGGGGGAGAATGAGGTCAACCGGTTATCGCAGGAAATGGAAAAAGTAAAACAGCAAGTAGGTTTTCAGGGCGATCTGAAAAGTTTCTTTAACTATGTGCGGGAGAAAAAGGAACTGATGCCTTATACCACGGCGGCCCAGGTGATCCGACATTTTAACGCTATTCACGACACGATGCGGCCCAATCTGGACCGGCTGTTCGATCTGACGCCTAAAACGCCCTTCGAGGTGCGCCGCACGGAGGCTTTTCGGGAAGCCACGGCCAGCGCGGAGTATATTCAGGGTTCGCTGGATGGCACCCGGCCCGGTATTTTCTATGTACCGCTGCCCAATCCGCGTCGCTACAACATTTTTTCGGACGAAGACCTGTTCCTGCACGAGGCTATTCCGGGCCACCATTACCAGATTTCTATTCAACAGGAAAACACTAAATTGCCCGATTTCCGCCGCACTTTATGGTATAGCGCTTATGGCGAAGGCTGGGCTTTATACTGCGAATCCTTGGGTAAAGAACTTGGCCTCTATAAAGACCCGTATCAGTATTTTGGGATGCTCAGCGCAGAAATGCACCGCGCTATTCGCCTGGTCGTAGATAGTGGTATGCACACCAAAGGCTGGACGCGCGAACAGGCTATTCAGTACTCGCTCGAGCACGAAGCAGAATCGGAAGAAAGTATTGTAGCGGAAATAGAACGCTATATTTCGTGGCCCGGTCAGGCACTATCTTATAAGGTTGGCCAATTGAAAATCAGGGAGTTACGCGCCAAAGCGGAACAAATGCTGGGGGACAAATTCGACATTCGCCAGTTTCACAATCAGGTGTTGCAGGAAGGCTGTTTACCACTGATTTTATTGCAGGTTAAACTGGACCACTGGATGGTGAAGCAGAAGTAGAATTTGTTACCTTTGGCGTATGGAGACTGAATTTATACGAATTCTGCTGGCTGATGATGATCAGGATGACCACATGCTTTTTGGCGAAGCGCTAAGAGGCCTTCCATTTCTTACTCAACTTTCCACAGCCAATGACGGGGAAGAGCTCATGCGGCAGCTCACCGAAAAGCCAGGGCCGCTCCCTGATCTGCTGTTTCTTGATCTCAATATGCCCCGTAAAAATGGTCTGGAATGTCTGCAAGACATTAAACAAAATGAGAAACTTAAACATCTTCCGGTCATCATTTATTCCACCTCTTTGCAAAAAGAGGTGGCAGATCAGTTGTACGCACTCGGCGCGTACCATTATATTCGTAAGCCCATTGAATTTTCGCAACTTACGGAAGTCGTTCACCACGCACTTACTCTGATAGTGCAGAAAAATAGTGCCCAGCCCACTAGGGCGAACTTCGTGCTCACCGGTAGTTTCACCCTCCACAGCGAGGTCTAAAATAAACTGATATTATGGACATGGAGGACTATCAAGCGCTCGAGCACGAAGCAGAATCGGAAGAAAGTATTGTAGCGGAAATAGAACGTTATATTTCCTGGCCCGGACAAGCACTATCTTATAAGGTTGGCCAATTGAAAATCACGGAATTACGTGCGAAAGCGGAAGAAATGCTGGGAGACAAATTCGACATTCGCCAGTTTCACAATCAAGTACTGCAGGAAGGCTGTTTACCACTGATTTTATTGCAGGTTAAACTGGACCACTGGATGGTGAAGCAGAAGTAGGGCGAAACACCAGTTTCGCCCATAGTGGTTCCGAAACTGGTGTTTCGATTTACAATGGAGCGTCCATTTGAAATATAGCGTTCCAGATCAAGTTCAAGTCAAACTATTTTTCGTCTGGATAAATATGGACAAAGCGGATAGATTAATAATTGCGAATCAAGAACTGGCTTTTCAAAATGAAGAAAAGGAAAAACGCGCCGCAGAACTCGTCATCGCAAACAAAGAACTATTCTTCCAAAACGAAGAAAAGGGAAAACGCGCCGCAGAACTCATTATCGCTAATAAAGAATTAATCTTCCAAAATGAGGAAAAAGAAAAACGTGCCGCAGAACTCGTTATCGCTAACAAAGAATTAATCTTCCAAAATGAGGAAAAAGAAAAACGTGCCGCAGAACTCGTCATCGCTAATAAAGAATTAATATTCCAGAACGAGGAAAAAGAAAAACGCGCCGCAGAACTCGTCATCGCTAATAAAGAATTGATCTTCCAAAACGAAGAAAAAGAAAAACGTGCCGCAGAACTCGTTATCGCTAATAAAGAATTGATGACCTTTACTTACATATCAAGTCACGATTTACAAGAACCGCTGCGCAAAATCCAGACTTTCGCAGGTTTTATCCTCGAAAACGAACAGGCGAACTTATCCAACACTGGAAAGGATTATTTCAGGCGAATAAGTGCTGCCGCAAATCGAATGCGTACCCTTATCGAAGCATTACTCGCTTATTCGCAAATCAATGTCGCCGAACGCAAATTTGAAGATACTGATCTTAACAAACTTGTAGAAGAGATAAAAAGAGAATTCAGTGAAGTAATCGCGGAAAAACATGCTATTATTGAGTCACACTTTTTATGCAATACCAATATTATTCCTTTTCAGTTTACCCAATTACTGCAACATTTTATCAGTAATTCATTAAAATTTTCCAGTCCCGACCGACCTCCACATATAATCATAACCAGTAAAATTGCTTTGGGCGCAACATTAAATGAAAAATTGCTGATTTCGGATAAATACTATTGCCATATTTCTTTTTCCGACAATGGCATCGGTTTTGAACCGCATTTCAATCAACGTATCTTTGAAGTATTCCAACGCCTGCACAACAAAGAGCAATATACTGGCACTGGTATTGGATTAGCCATCGTCAAAAGGATTGTCGAAAACCACAATGGTATTATTACGGCGCAAGGCGAACTGGATAAAGGCGCGACTTTTAATATTTATATTCCAGTTGACCATCAAACCAATAACTAATTAACCAATAACCAGCAACTACTTATGCACACCGAATTCATGCAACAGGCCATTGATCTGGCCCAAAAAGGAATGGATAACAATGAAGGCGGGCCATTCGGAGCCATCGTCGTAAAAGATGGCCAGGTCGTAGGCACTGGCAATAACCGCGTTACTTCTACCCAAGACCCCACCGCCCACGCCGAAGTAGTCGCCATCCGCGATGCGTGCCGCCGTTTGCAGACTTTTGAACTCACCGATTGCATCATTTATACTTCCTGCGAACCTTGCCCGATGTGCCTCGGCGCTATTTATTGGGCGCGACCCAAAGCCGTCTATTTTGGCTGTACCAAAGAGGACGCGGCGCGTATTGATTTTGACGACGACTTCATTTATACAGAAATAAACACGCCCAAAACGGAGCGTAAAATCCCGATGATCCAAATGCTGCAACCGGAAGCCCTGCGCGTATTTGAGGCCTGGAAAAACAAAATGGATAAGCTGATCTATTGATTTATTTGCTGAAATTCGCCGCTCTAATATTTTTTTTCAGCAACTAAAAACAACATACTATGCGCATACTTCTACTGGTCGCCTTCACGCTGGCAACGCTGGCCTGCAAACACCCGGCTGCCACTACGGTCACGCCCAACGCACCCGGCGTCAATACACTGCAAACGCCCGATTGGGCCAAAAATGCGGTGATCTATGAGGCCAATATTCGCCAGTATTCCAAAGAAGGCACCTTCAATGCCTTTGCGAAAAGTCTGCCGCGCATCAAGGACTTGGGCGTGGATATTATCTGGCTGATGCCCGTTTATCCGATCAGCGATACCAACCGCAAATGCCACGATGAAGTGAAATCCAAGTGTTACGGCTCTTACTACGCCGCCGTGGATTTTGAGGCCGTGAACCCGGAATTTGGCACGATGGCCGACCTGAATAGCCTGGTGAACCGCGCCCACGAACTAGGCATGAAGATCATCCTGGACTTTGTGCCAAACCACACCGGCTGGAACTCCAAATGGATGCGCGAACACCCGGAATGGTACAAAAAAGGTCCCGATGGCAAGATCACCGACCCAGTTGGCCCCGACGGCAAAAAATATGGCTGGTCGGATGTGGCGCAGTTGGATTTCAGCAACCCTCAACTGCGGGAAGCCTGGATGAAAGCCCACGAATTTTGGCTAAAAAACACCGCTATAGATGGTTTTCGCGAGGATGTGGCGGGCGAAGTGCCCATTTCCTTCTGGCAGGAATTGCGGCCCCGGCTGGATAAAATACGCCCGGTATTCATGCTTTCAGAAAATGAAGACCAGGGCAAGCAACATTTCGATGCTGCTTTTGAGATGAATTATGGCTGGACGTTACACGGCACCATCAAAGACGTAGCCAAGGGCAAAAAGCCCGCTACGGCCGTGTACGAATGGACGGAAGAATTTAAAAAACGCTACGGAACGCGCGGCTGGCAGATGAATTTCACCCAAAACCACGACGAAAATTCCTGGAACGGCACCGAGCAAGAGAGTTTCGGCGACGGCGCAGATTGTTTTACCGCGCTTTGTTTTATGATCGAAGGAATGGGCCTGATTTATAGTGGTCAGGAAGTCAGTCAGAATAGAAGACTGCTATTTTTCAATAAAGATGAAATAGACTGGACGGGTAAATCGCGGGCACCTTTCTTTAAAACGCTGACTACTTTGAAGCACGAAAACCATGCCCTGTGGAATGGTCAGCGCGGCGGCACCCTGCAAAAGATCGCCACTTCCGACGATGCTAAAGTCTATGCTTTTACACGGGAGAAAGACGGCGATAAAGTGCTGTGTATGTTCAATTTATCCAATCAGCCCGCTGGCTTTACCTGGGAAAGTACTGTCTCCAATGGCAAGTGGCGCAACGTGTTTTCCCCCAGCAAAACCTTCGTTACCCTAAAAAAAGGGGAACGCAAAACGTTGCTGCCTTATGAATACGTGATTTACTCGTCTAAATAGAACTATGAAGTATGAACTATAAGCTGTGAACAACTCATACTTCATAGTTTATACTTCATACTTCATACTTACTTTTCACGCCATCTCAAACTGCAACTTCGCCAGACTGCTATACGCGCCATCCACGCGATTGGATAGTTCCTCGTGGGTGCCCTGCTCCACAATGTGGCCACCTTCCAGTACATAAATGCAGTCCACTTCGCGGATAGTCGCCAGGCGGTGCGCAATAATAATACTGGTGCGATTTTGCATGAGATTATTCAAGGCATCCTGCACCACTTTTTCTGATTCGGCATCCAGCGAAGAAGTGGCTTCATCCAGCAAAAGCACCGCCGGATTACGCAGAATAGCGCGGGCAATGGCAATCCGCTGACGCTGCCCGCCGGAGAGTTTGATGCCGCGCTCACCGACAACGGTTTCCAGGGCCTCGGGGAAGGTGCGGATGAAATCCCAGGCATGCGCCTGCCGCGCTGCTTCGATGATTTCCTCCTCGGTGGCGTTGGGTTTTCCGTACAAAATATTCTCGCGAATGGTGCCGCCAAATAAGATAACTTCTTGTGGCACAATGGCAAAGTTCTCGCGATAGGCTTCCAGTTCGTAGTCATAAATTTCCCGTCCGTCTATCGTAATGCGTCCGCTATCGGGAAAGTGAAATTGCAGCAGCAGTTGCATGAGCGTGGATTTACCCGCGCCACTTTGCCCGACAATGGCCACTTTTTTCCCGGCGGCTATTTCCAGACTGACGCCTTTCAGTACACCCACGTCGGGCCGAGTGGGATAAGAAAATTCCACATTTTGGAAGGAAATATTGCCTTTAAACCGGCCCGCCGCCACGTTGCCCCGGCTGCGCTCTTCTGTTTCGGTCGGCGATTTCAGGATTTCGCGCAGCCGTTCGGTCGCCCCTACGGCCCCAACCAGTTCGGTGTAGAAATTGCCGAGGCTGGCAATGGAACCGCCGATAATGGCGGTATAAGTGACAAAAGAAATGAGTTCGCCCGCCGTGATCTGTTTGGTTTGCACCATATACATGCCGTAGCCGATCACGAAAAACAAGGCCCCGAACAGCATAGTAATGATGAACACCGCAAACACGGCCCGGCCTTGCGCATACCGCAGCGACACACCCACCACCAGATTATTGGAGCGGCTATAGCGTTGACTTTCAAACAGTTCGTTGGTAAAAGCCTTCACCGCGTGGATGGATTGCAGCGTTTCGTCGAGGATGGTATTGGTCTCCGCGAGTTTGGTTTGGCGTTCTTTGGAGAGTTTGCGTACCCACCGCCCGAAGAACATCGCGCCGACCACGATGATCGGAAATGTCAGCAGCATTACCCCCGCCAATTGTTTCGACATGAAGAGCAAAACGCCGATGCCGCCCACCAAAATAATGATCTGCCGCAGGAATTCGGCCAACACAAAATAAAAGGTGTTGTAGAGTTTCTCTACGTCGTTGGTCAGGCGACTGACTAACTCGCCCACCCGGCTTTTTTCAAAGAAAACCATGGGCAGCGCAATGATGCGTTTGTACAGCGCCACCCGAATATCGGCGGTGCCACGCTCGCTCACCTGTGCAAACATCATCACCCGCAAGTAGGAAACGATGCCCTGAAAAATCAGGATGCCTCCCAGCCAGAATCCGACGTTGGTTAGGTCAATATTCTGCACGTTGCCCTGCGCAATGTCGAGCATCTGGCCAATGATTTTGGGAAAAACCAAAAAAACCGAACTGCCCAAAAACAGCAGCACCAGGCCAAAAATAAACTTCCACCGATAAGGCTGGAAATACTCAAAGATTTTCAGGGCTTCGCGCAGACTTTCGCGCGATATTTTGGGGCGAGGTACGTCTTTTTCTTCCATGACTCAAAGTTCGGCAGCACAACCAAAAATCTGTTGAAAAGTTGGCACCCATGCTTGTCAACTTACCCGAAGACCATTCTCCACCGGGCGTTCGGTTTGCAACAATACAATGCCCTGCCTCGGCTGATCCAGGCCCAAAACCAGTACCTCGGAGAAGAAATTGGCGATCTGTTTGACCGGAAAATTGACCACCGCAATGACCTGACGGCCCACCAGATCGGTTTCGGCATAAAGACGGGTGATCTGCGCACTGCTGCGTTTTTCGCCTATTTCCGGGCCAAAATCAATGCGCAATTGCCAGGCCGGATGTCGGGCGTTGGGAAATTCTTTGACTTCCAGGATCGTCCCGACGCGCATTTCAACGCGTTGAAAATCAGAAAAAGTAATAATGTCCATGCTGGATAAAAATATTTTGGATTGATTAAGAGCAGGTTACGTACTTTTCAGCGTTCAAACCAAGAAAGCCGCCGGGTGCCGCAGATTTGTCCGTTGGCCCAAGTTTTTTGTTTTTTTTTGAAAAACATGAATATCAATGCCGATTATTGCCGCTGGTTTCATGCTTAGTTTAATAAATATGGCACAACTTTGCTGAGTAGTTGATTTTTCAGGCGTTAATGCACGTGCCACGCTTTTTAAAATAAGTAGTTCATTGAAAATAGTTTAGACAAAAATTCATGTAAGTCATTGGTTTTCATTGCTAGTTCTGATAAAATTCGGATGTTGCTGTATTCCATTTGCTTATTGCCTTTTGTCCTTTGCTTATTTTCATTTCATCCGCCTTTTCAAAAACGATTAAAACCAGAAAATGAATTCAAGATCGCTTGTACTGATTTTATTTGCCGTCTGGTGCGCCATCTGCTGGCGTTGGTATGTCTGCAACATCAAGGAAAATTGCGGGCCCGTCGCCGCTGCTTCCACCCAGCCCATCGTGGAAGCCGTGCCACCGCCCGAACACGATTCCACGATTGCCGAAATCCAGGCCGCCGCCCGCGCCGCCGAGCAGCCCGTGATGAGCAGTTCGCGCAGCAATCCGAACTACACGAAATTGAAAGCCATTGACCCGAACGACATCAATTCGGTGCAGATGGAAGAAGTGGAAGACCGCGTGGTGATCCACTTTCCCTACAATTCTGTGCGGCGCGAAGATAGTGACGCCATTGATGCTTATTTATCAAGATTGGCCAGTTATCTCATCGCTTCCGGGTCCAAAGTGGCTATTTCCGGCCACACCGATTTTGTGAGCGATAGCCAGAACAACCGCCGTCTGGGACTGGGACGCGCACAGGCCATTCGCAGCAGCCTGATTAAAAAAGGCGTAAATGCCAAACAAATTTCCATCAAGTCGCTGGGCGAAAGCAAACCCGTGGGTTCCAATGACACGCCGCAGGGCCGTTACATGAATCGCCGGGCCGAACTGCGCGTTACGGATTAGATTGCTCTCGCCCTCTCACTTTCTCACGCCTCTCACACCTAATAATCGTTGCTATGTTCAAGCAAAACGTAACCCTCGGCCCCGGCACGGGCACCTTTACCAGCCACACCTTCGAAATCCTGATCATGCTGCTGGGCGCATTTTTGCTCGGCCTGTGGCTCGGCTGGGCACTTTGGAGCCGCTACAAACAAATGGCCGACCAACTGCGCATGGAAAATATGAGCAATCTGGCCACCGCCGAGACGCTGCGCACGGAACTCACCACCGCCCGCAACCGCATTACCGTCCTCGAAACCGACAGCAGCAATCTCTCCGCCCAGGTGGTGAGCCTCAATCGTAACAACGAAAATATGCGCAATCGCATCACCGAACTGGAGAGCGAATTGGCGGCGGCTTCCAGCCAGATCCGGCAGTTAGAGACCGAACTGGGCCTGTCGTACGGTCCCGATACGGAGATCGCCGATGACGTGCCTTTGGAATTATACGAACTCAGTGCCGACGACTACCCGGAAGCGACCGAGCCGGAGGACGAGCAGGAGTTCGTCAGTGAAGTGGACATGGTGCCGATGCCCGAAGCAGAACCAGAAGAGGAACCGGAAACTGCGCAGTTGGAAACGCCCGCCATCCTGAACATCGAGCCGATACCGCTGGAAACCTCGCCACGGGAAGTAACGATTACCATCCCGGAGATGACTTTCAGTGTGCCCATCGCCGAGCCGGTCGCCACTACCCCATCGGAAAATGTGGTGGAACTGGAGCCCGCCGTGGTGCCGCCTCCCCCGCCGGTAGAAGCCGACGACCTGACCGTTATCGAAGGCATTGGCCCGAAAATTCAGATGTTATTCAACCAATATGGCATTTATACCTATCGCCAACTGGCCGAAACCGATGTCGCGCGGATGAAGGAAATCCTGCATGCCGCCGGGCCGCAACTGGCCATGCACGATCCGGGTACCTGGCCCTCGCAGGCTAATCTCGCCGCGAATGACCAATGGGAAGCACTGAAGTCTATTCAGGGATTCTTGAAGGGGGGAAAGGTTGGAAAGGAATAGGGCAAGGGGCAACTGAAACATAATGACATCCCGATTTTTCATCGGGAAAGCAAAAGGGCAACTGGTGATCTGGGGATTGCTGGTTGCTCTTTTTTGTGAATTGGCTTAGTCTTCAAGCCTTTTGGTGTCCTTGAGATAACAGTCCATCTAAGTTATTAATAACCTTATATGATAGTTGTGATATAAACTACGGCTACAGCGGATTTGGAAGGTGTTGTTGGGAGTTAATCGGAATTGAAATAAGAGGTGAGTACGTGGTCGGTTTTGTATAACCATAACGAGTAGGCTTAGATCACTTGGGGAGGTGAGATAAGAACTGGATTACCGACAAATGGAAGATACACGCGAGTTGAACTGCGTGGCGTTTGTTTTTTGGTAGGAAAAGATGCTACTTTGTTCCGGGAGAGATCATAAAAGCTCTCTTGTAAACAACCATGCGAGTAGTATCATTTGAAAAGACAAAAGAATTAAAAGAAAAGGATTTTCCACAACCGGAACCGCAAAGGCTTCAGATGTGGTATAACTCAAAAGGTACCTTACTAAAGATCAGAGAAGTTGACATCATCCGGATGGATCTGGGAAAAGTGGTCAAAGAAATACTGTTTGATCCTTGGGACAAAAGATCGGACGAGTGGGTTTATAATCAACCTTTACGAATGAGAACTGTAGGAGATACTTTTTACGCTCCAACACTTGATGAATTATTACGCCTATTACCAAATGATTACAGGGAGAAATACATCAGTAACATATCAAACGAAACCGATGTAGATGAATATGCACAGGCATGGATAGATTGGCAAGAAAAATATAAGTAATCCTTCTGCGTAATCAGCGCGGGGCCGGTCTGGTTTGGCGGTCCTGCGCTGTCTTACTATGAATGTGAGCCATTAAAGCAAAATGATTTTTAGGAATTTGGCCACCTTTTTCTTTCATCTCGTTCAATTCTCGGGTCATTGAACATCTCTGTAAGTTTGGTAATTGGTGTTACAATGGCGATCCCAACATTAACGCTCGCTCTACCCTCAACATCTTCAACTACCTCATCAATTCTATGACCCGGCAAGTCAAAATGCCCATAAATTAAACCTAAAAGAGCAACGCGTTGGTCGTTTGGAATAGTAGTTTTGGAAATAGGTCGATTACCTACCAAAGTTACAAAAACAGGCGAACCGCTTAAACCACCAATCGAACGAGCCTCTATTAGGTATGCCTCCCTAGATACCCCCCCTGTGTGTATCTCCTCATCTGGCATTGATGCAATACTACCCATCCTTACAATCGGCAAATTTTTTACCCTACCATGATGCTGATGAAAAAGTCCAATAATAAACACTTCATCACCCGCCCCAACTTCATTTGTATTAATGTATTCATGATCTGCAAACAATGCCTCTCCTATCACGACTTGATCTGCTAATTCGGTCATGCCTGGTCCACTTGGCAAAATTGCGATATCCACATTCTCCTCTGCATGGCAAATCCAATCATCAATGTCGGTTTCAAAATCTCCATACCTGCCATCAACTGCGTTTGCTCTTAAATAAACTTTTTCAAGGCCTTTACTTCTTATTCCCTCAATAACATGCTTAGCGGTGACAGCATAATACATTGGCCTAGCGGCGGTTTCGTGCCAAACAAAAAAGAATGTGCCAGCAAGCCTAAAAGTTTCATCCGCCATTTGCATGGTTATAAAGCCAACACATTTTTTTATTTCATCATGAACTCGCATTGCAGTTGATTTTGATTTAATTAAATAATAGGTTCGGTCTTTTGGGTTGGGGACGGGTGGTTTAGAGCACGGCCAAATGGTGTCTTATCAACATTTATATAATAAGATATAGTTTGCCTAATTTCTTCACTGTAATTGACAGTGCAATTAAAATGGAAGATCATCATATTGATATTGCATTCCATTTTCTCTACTTTCTTGATGTCGAGCGAAAGCCTCTTTTGTAAATCGGTCTTCTTCGAGAAGATGTATTGACTTTTTTGTTGGAAAAAGGTCAGGTCTCGATTTAAAGCGCTCCCTTATAAAATACCCTTCTTTTTCCAGAAAGTTGATATTGGTATCATCCATTTCCAAAGGAAATACTCTGCCCCACACTAAAGCCTTTGCTACGATTTCCTTTTGCATATCGGTTAATTCTGGGCAACTAATATTTCTCTTTTGATATTGTAGAAAAGCCTGTTTTACAAACTGGTCCTTTTCAAGAATATCTTTAGTCTTCTGAGCTAAGTATAAGGAAGTATTTTCCGAATACCCCATTCTATCACGATACGTAATAAAATAACCGTACTTAAGTAAATGTTGGACATCGGAATCCAACAAGCCTTCAGAAATGGTCTCCACTCCGTATGCCAGAGCCCTCGCTATTATTTTTTTTTGTTTTTCTGTAAGAAACATAAAATTTATCTTAAACTCGCCCTTCAATTATTGCAAATTAATCACTTTGACGTTGGTAACGTGGCAAAATTTCCTCCAGGCATTTTGAAAAATAAAAAGACGCATAAATTCGAGGTGTCAACTTCAACAACTTTTGGGTAGTCACCCTACGCCCATTTACGAATTCCACACTGCTAAATTGATGCCATTTTAAGAACCAACTCGCTTGCACCAGGCTGCTTTTGAAAACATCCCCAATATCCCCAAGCACGGTCTGCTCAATGCGCCAATAGAAGTTCATCAGGTTTGGTTATTCTTGTCCTTTTCATTAAAGTTTAAAAAGGGCAACCAGCATCCTATTGGTTTGCCGATTGCCCTTTGCAAATTTGCTTATTGTCTTCAATGCCCGTCCAGCAAATTCCCCAGTCCTCCCAAAACACTGCCTTCTTCCTTACGATTCACGCTCCCATACTGTAAAATACGGGCCGCCAAACGGCTCACGGGCAGCGACTGCATCCAGACTGTACCGGGGCCGCGCAGTTGCGCAAAAAACAGTCCTTCGCCGCCGAACACCATGTTGCGGACGCCTTTTACGAACTGAATATCGTAATCTATCCGGTGCGTGAAAGCCACGATGCAGCCCGTATCCACGCGCAGCGTCTCGCCGACCGCTAGTTCGCGCCGCAAAATGTAGCCGCCCGCATGGACGAACGCCATGCCGTCGCCTTCCAGTTTCTGCATAATAAAACCTTCCCCGCCGAAGAGGCCCGTACCCAGTTTACGCTGAAATTCGATGCCCACCTGTACACCTTTGGCGGCACAGAGAAAAGCATCTTTTTGGCAGACGATCTTACCATTCAGTTCGCTCAGGTCCAGCGCGACGATCTTGCCGGCATAAGGCGCGGCGAACGTAACCTTTTGTTTATCAGCCCGCGAAGCATTGGTAAAAGTGGTCATAAACAGGCTTTCTCCCGTCAGGAGCCGCTTACCGGCGGTCATGAGTTTGCCAAAAAATCCATCGGCGCGGTCGCTGCCGTCGCCAAAAACGGTGGCCATAACGATGCCTTCGTCCATGAACATAAAACTCCCGGATTCGGCAATCACCGTCTCCTGTGGGTCCAGTTCGATTTCGACGCATTGCATCTCTTCGCCGTGAATGTGGTAATCAATTTCGTGGTTGGTGCGCATTGGTTTGATCTAGTTAATTAGTTGACTAGTTGATTTGTTCATTGGTAGGCAAAAGTGGGGAGTGGAAGTTTGGCGGGTTGGAATTTAACGACGAGTGGGGGGATTTTTTTGATGAAATGGGGGCTTATGCGGATGCAATAATAGAAAAACGACCGAAAAACGACCTGATTTGCTTTTGTTGAAAAAACAGGGATAGAAGACCTCCAAGCAGATGAATTCATTAATTTTGCACTGATGTACTTAACATGAGTCATCCCGATTTTTTGCAAAAAGCGAAGACAGATCGTTTCAACCCACGATTTTAATCGTGGGAGATAAGGCTAAGTGGAGTTAGGAACGGTTTTAACCGTTTTCGTGTACTTCGAAAGGAAGGTATAAACCGTTAAAACGGTTACACATCTCCTATTTTAGCGCATTCCCACGATTAAAATCGTGGGTTGAAAAATTCGGGATGATTCATGTTTTCGCCCCGTGGGCCAACAAAATTTCAATAAAAAATGATAAAAATGGCAGAGAAAAAAACAGAACAAAGTCTTCAAGACGCACTTAAAAGGTATATTGCGGAAATTCTTATCATTTTTATCGGTATCTCCATTTCCTTTTTATTTGACGAGTGGAGAGACAATCGAAAAGACGATGAAACAGCCGCCAAGCACCTGGCCGTTTTAAAAAGTAATTTAGTACAGGATACCTTCCAACTTACCGGTATGATTGACCTGGGCAAAAAATTAGTGCGCAGTACCAATAAATTGGCTTATTTTAAACTTGATTCAGAAATAGCAGATAGTCTGGATTTTCATATTGATAATGCCACCAGTTATTTGAATTTCAAATCAAATCAAACGGCGTATGAAGAAATCAAGCAAACGGCGCATACAAACTTAATTGAAAATGATTCTTTAAAAACGGCTTTTTTAGCCTACTATACCCTGATAGTACCTTATTCTACTGAATGGTGTACCGTAGATAAAACGCAGACCATGACCCAATTAATCCCGGAAATGACCATTTATTTTCCAGTGGTTATTGATACCCAGAATATTGTCTCTTCACTGGAAAAAACCAGGTCTTTAAGAACAAGAAAATTGAGGAATTTGCTGCTGACGAGTGCTACTTACAAACAAGAAACTATAAAAACGTTTATGCTTACCAAAGAGGTTTGCAAAGGTCTTCTAAAAAGGGTGGACGATGAATTGAAAGAGCAGTGATCCATAATTCGCATTCTTATATAGAAAAAGAGTAAAAGAATGCTTTTCAGGAAAAACCATAGTGGTGCGAAATAATATGAACACAGATATATCGAAATTAATACAAAATATTCATCCTGTTCCAAATGACATTTTGGAAGATATACTCCCTCATTTCCAGCACCTGGAATATCCCAAAAACTATTTTCTGTTGAAGCAAGGGCGGCCTTGTAAATATCTTTGGTTTTTGGTGAAAGGGGCAGTCCGATATTTCTACACGAATGAAGAAGGAAAAGAGAGCAATGTTTGGTTTTCGCTTGATACGGATATTGTGGCTGATGCGCCCAGTTTTGTTAATCAAATCCCTTCTTATGAGAGTATTCAACTTTTAGAAGACAGTGAACTCTATGCTATTGATTATAACAGTTTGCAAAGTTTGTTGCAAAAGCATCATTTATTTGCGCTTTGGTATATTAAAATGATAGAAAAACATTATGTTTCACAAATTGAAGATAGAATTTATGATTTACAATTTCTTTCTGCCACACAACGCTATAAAAAACTTTTAACCCAATTCCTCAATATAAGCAATCGAATTAGTTTGGGGCATATTGCCTCCTATCTTAATATCACTCAGGAAACCCTGAGTCGCATCAGAGCAGGAAAGACATAATTCTGTTTTTTGATCTACATCAAATCGCATTTTGATTTACCTCAAAAGAATTAGGAGCCAGCATCCAGAATTTTGCAGTGTGGATTTTTAAACCATTTCACTGCAATTAGTATGAATCTGCCAGAAATTTTCCATCATTTTACTGCTGCATTTCTCGAACACGCCATCACGTATGGGGTGTTTACCATTCCTTTCTTTGTTGTTTTTTGGATAGTCTGGAAAAAGAAATTTGAAGCCATTCGCATACAAGAAGTAGAAAGAGCGACTACTCACCATTTCAAGCATGATGTATTGCATTCCGCCAGCACATTTTTTGTGTTTGCGCTCATGGATGTTTGGTTGCTTTACTTACAATCACAAGGCTACACACTTTTGTACCTCGATATCAATCAATACGGTTGGGCCTGGGCTTTGATAAGTTTTGGTTTGTTGCTTTTTCTCAACGACACTTTTTTTTATTGGTCGCACCGAGCGATGCACCATCCCAAACTATACAAGTTTTTTCATCGTGTGCATCACGAAAGTACCGATCCTTCCCCCTTGACTGCATTTGCCTTCCACCCCTCAGAGGCCATTGTTGAAAACATAATGCCTTTTCTGTTGCCGTTTATAATGCCTCTGCATTTTGGGGTGCTTTTATCGTGGCAAATTTTTGATATGTTCAACAATGTTTTAGGGCATTTAGGCTATGAGGCTTATCCAAAAGGTTGGGTAAAACTACCAATTTTGAAATATAAAACTGCCTCCACGCACCACAATATGCACCACCAGCTGTTCAACGGCAATTATGCCTTGTACTTTACCTGGTGGGACAAATGGATGGGTACAGAGTTCAAAGACTATGAAACTCGCCATGAACAAATCTTTGAACGCAAAAACATCAAAAAATCGACACAAGGGCTTTATTCCCTGACCGTTTCCGGCATTCGTCAAGAGGCCAATGCTGCATTTACCATTCAATTTGGCAATGTACCCACGGTTTTCAGGGATTTTTCGGCAGGACAACATCTCACCATCAAAGTCAATATCAAAGGCGAAACGCTGTATCGTACTTTTTCTATTTCTTCTATTCCCAATGTGGATAATTTCATGACTTTGACCATTAAAAAAATTACAGATGGAAAGGTCACCAGTTATTTGGCTGAAAGATTAAGAATTGGCGACACCTTGGAAGTAACGGCCCCTTCTGGACAATTTTTCCTCCATCCCGAACCGGCCCATCAAAAACACTATGTGATGATAGCGGGCGGAAGTGGCATTACGCCCATTTACAGTATGATAGGTAGTATTTTGAAGTTTGAGCCCAAAAGCAAAATCACTCTATTATATGCCAATAAAACCTCAGAAAGTATCATTTTCAAAGAGAAATTGGAAGAATGGGCAAAAGAGTTTCGTGCTCAATTGGAGATCAAACACTTTTTGAGCGAAGAAGAAAATCCTCAAAACGCCATCAAAGGCTATATCACCCGTATTTCATTGGAAGAAATTTTGAACAAATACGATAAAAGTAAATTGGATTTTTACCTCTGCGGCCCGCAAATAATGACCAATAAACTGATGGAAGATTTGGTCTATCTGGGCATCGCGAAGAATAAAATTCATCGGGAATTATTTTCAATTACGCTCCCAAACCAGGAAAGTTTTGCCCAAAAAGCACAGATTTCCGCAAAAGTATTTGGTAAAATGTATCACTTCGAAACCCAGGAAAACAAAACGATTTTACAAAGTGCCTTGTCGCAGGATATTCCCTTGCCATTTTCTTGCCAAAGCGGACTTTGTGGTATGTGCAAAATGAAATGCACCGCAGGCAAGGTAAAAATGCAAAACAACCAAGTGCTTTCTGAGCGAGATTTGCAATCAGGTTATATATTGACTTGTCAGTCTTTACCCCAAACAGAAAAAATTTCTATTCAAAATTTATAGAAACACATTAATAAACCCAGAGACTCGAATAGACGCCACCTCCCTACTCAATCCCACCGAAAATACGCCCCCACACCAAAAGCCGGTCGCTGGGGCACCAACTGTCCCCAGCCCGCTCCCGCCGCCGAAACCGTGAGGCCCCAGAAACGATGGATTTCAAAAATACCTTTGAGGCCAAACGACCAGAAGCCCTGGTCATTCACGTATAGGCCGGTGCGCAAGTTATTGGCACTCAAATCAGGTTTACTATTACTGGCAGTCGGCAGCACCAGTTCGGAGAAAGCGACGGCCCAGACTAGAATAATGGGAGAGACTGAAAGCCGGGCTTGATTTGTTTTTTTAGAGAAAAAATGGTGGAAAGAAGTTGCACAATAAGTCAAGTACAGTAATTTTGCACTGGGTCAAAATTTTCAGGGTGGTGACAAAGCGGATTTTCACGCAACTGGTGCTAGAGGGAGAAGTGACGGCAAACAATAGTTGTGCAACATATAAATATTCATCGAATTAAAAATCATGTTTAACTGAAATTAAAAATCATGAACATAAAAATTAAATCCTTCTTAGCTATTCTTACAGTTTTTGTTATTTCTTGTAAGAATCAGAATAAAGAAAATGAATTGAACAATTCTAAACAGAATGAAATCGTTATGGAAGAAAAACAAGAAAATAAAATTGAAATATCAAAAATAGATAAGATTAAAATTATTGAACAATTACAAGGAAAATGGAAAGAGTCTGAATATCCATATCGAACAGCAGAATTCTTGAGATCAACAGTTAAATTTGTAGAAGAAGGAACGAAAAACAAACCTATATTTGAAAAATTTGAGGTTTTAGAAAACTGCAAATTCGATAATAATAATATAAAAGATCTAAAAACAAGTGATATCATTTTATCATTATCAGAAACTAAAAGATGTGAAAAAATGAAGGTTTCTAATGACACACTTACCTTAAGTGGATTTATAGCCTACACCAATGAGAATTATAACACTATATATATAAAATTAAAATAGTAAATATTTATCCTTAAGAACATTAATTTATAATACCTCGCACAATAATCGCTTCCCGAAAAAGTCTCCTAAACGTCGCACAATCGGGAAGCGTAACGTTCTCGGCAACCATAAAAATTAAAAATATGAAAATAAATATTCACATCTGTGCTCTACTACTATTATTCAACCTTGTAACCTCCTGTAACGGACAAGTCAAAACTGACTTACAGAAAAGTGAACCAAAAACAATTGTGGGCGGACAACCGAGAATGATACGAACCCAAGGCATAGTATCTGGCAATTTACATTGCGATTTGCAGGACAAAGTAGGAAATATTTGGTTTAGCACAAGCGGCGAGGGAGTTTATCGTTACGATGGAAAATCATTTACCAATTTTACAACTAAAGATGGATTGAGTGATAATGATGTGAGTGAAATTATAGAAGATAAAGCAGGAAATATTTTGTTCGGCACTAAAAGCGGCATCTGTAAGTACGATGGCAAATCCTTTTCAAAATTTTCAGAGAACAATGATGCGAGCAAAAAATCCATTTCAAGTCTTTTAGAAGATAGTGAAGGAAATCTTTGGTTCGGTGTATGGGGTGAGGGAGTCTATCGTTACGATGGAAAAATATTTACTAATTTTCTGAAAAATGATGCCCCTGAAAAAACCTTTCCTCTATTTCCTCAGAAAGATGACCAACCATTTAATCTTGGCAATCAAGATCAACTTATTTTGGATATATTGGAAGACAAAAAGGGGAATATATGGTTCAGTTCTTGGAACGGTGGTGGCGTGTGGCGATACGATGGAAAATCTTTTAAAAATTATCTTCCTCCTGCCGATTATTACCTACGTAATGAAGACGGTCGCTCTGGTGACAAAAAAAACTTACCAATTGAACCAACAATTTTCAACAATTCTTCGCAGGACAGTATTTGCGATGATATGATTTTTTCTATCTCGGAAGATAAAGCAGGAAATTTATGGTTCGCCACCAGAAGACACGGAGCCTGCCGTTATGATGGGAAGTCCTTTATAAGTTTCAGAGAGAATGAGGGCTTTGTAAGCAGGGGTATATATTCTATTTTAGAAGATAAAAAGGGAAATATCTGGCTCACCACAGAGGAGGATGGCGTATGGTGTTATGATGGAAAATCGTTTACCAATTTTACCACTAATGACGGGCTAATCAATAATTCCGTTTTTAGTATTTTAGAAGATAAAAACGGAAATCTTTGGTTTGGCACAAGAGGCTTCGGTTTGAGCCGTTACGATGGAAAATCCTTTACCAATTTTTCCGAGTAGATATCTAAGCAATAATGTGTGTTAATACCCCTCAGTATTATTGCTGAAATTATTCAACACGGAAAAAATGAAGTTGCTCAAATAGCTGAAAATCAAAAAGATAAATAAAATACCAAGAACAACGCATGGTCGCCAATGCTTTCTAAACATCGGCACATTCGTACATCCAAACGTTATCCCTAAAAAATAGCAACATAGTAACTATAACATCACTTCCAATCGGCAGCTTTACAATAGAAACACTCTTCTAGAAAAGAAGATAAAAATAAACCCCATCCTCCTTTCAATCCCACCGAAAATACGCACCCAGCCCAAAAGCCGGTCGCTGCGGTACCAACTGCCCCCAGCCCGCTCCCGCCGCCGAAGCGGTGAGACCCCAGAAACGATGGATTTCAAAAATACCTTTGAGGCCAAACGACCAGAAGCCCTGGTCATTCACATATAGGCCGGTGCGCAAGTTATTGGCACTTAAATCGGGTTTATTACTACTGGAAGCAGGCAGCACCAGTTCGGAGAAAGCGATGGCCCAGACTAAAATAATGGGAGAACGACTGAAAACCGGGCTTGATTTGTTTTTTTAGAGAAAAATGGTGGAAAAAATTTACACAACAAGTCAAATACAGTAATTTTACACTGGTCAAAATTTTCAGGGTGGTGACAAAGCGGATTTTCACGCAACTGGTGCTATAGGGAGAAGTGACGGCAAACAATAGATGGGCGTAACTAAAAATTAAAAAATGAAGAATAAAATAAATATTTTGACAGCCTGTTGCTTGGCTTTATCAATTTCAAATATTTGCTCACAAAACCTCGCTTTAAACAAGCCAGCGACAGCAAGTGCTTCATCAAACAACGCCTACACCGTATTTGATGGTAAAACCTCGACTGCATGGGGCGCAGGTTCGTGGGCACCAGCCTGGGTTTCTGTTGACCTTCAAAACTTGAAGGAAATATCCTCTGTAAAGTGCACACCAATGCAATCGCCAGCAGGAAACACAACGCATCAAATATTTATATTAAACGAGAGCAAAACTTGGGAAAAAGTTGATGAATTCACACTATATACAAAAGATAGTGAAACATTTGAAAGAATCATCAATAGAAATGGCTATGCTGTAAAAGTTGTAACAACTAATAGCCCAAGTTGGGTAGCGTGGTATGAAATTGAAATAGTTGGAAGCACAATTAAGATACGAAGAGCAAGACCGGTTAGTCCAGAACTTGGTACCTGCATTTCAGGTGATTGTCAAAATGGTTTTGGTACACTTGTCTATCCAGATACATTGACAATTAAATGGAAAGGTAGTAAAGTTAGAAAAATAAAGCATATTGGCAATTTTATAAATGGTCGGAGGAGTGGAGAAGGTACGACATATTATGGCGGAACCGAAGCAGGAGTTCCTAATAAAGTTGTTGGAAAGTTTGAACGTGGAAAGTTGAAGGAAGGGAAATACTTTGATTTGCAAGGAAATGTAATTGAAGAAAAGGTTTCTTCAATTACACAAGAACTTGTTTTGGAACAACCGACAGCAAGTAACGTCGCACCAAAGATTGAATACACGAAAGAAAAAATAATTGAAATTGCAGAAAATTTTTTACCATATAATTTTAATTGTAGCGATACAAGAACTAATCTTGACAAACTTAAATCCTATCTTCTGGATATAGAATACTCTGATTCATATGTTCAGTCATTAACGGCAGCATATAATGCAACTGGTTATATTTTTTGTTCAGATATACTTCGAAAGAAGTTTAGATGTAGTAGTAATGGAAAAAGTGAAAATATATGTGGTTATGTATCCGATATCTTTATTGCAGTTCTTGTTATAAAAGAAAAAGAAAATCCAAAAGAAAAAGAAAGAAAAGCCGCTGCGGCAAGTAGTAATACACGTTCTTCGAGTTCGTCATCGAATTCGTCATTAACTTCAAATGATTACTCTGTTTCTACTGGACAAGAATATATAAAAAAAATTGAAAAGGCACAAGGAAAGTGGATAAAAGTAGAGGAAGGGTTACTCGGTGATATTTGTAATAAGAATTTTTCTTTTTTAGTTAAAGACAAAAATGGAAAAAAAATAGGCAATTATGATGATTTAAACTATGCAGACTACGATATTTCAGAATATGACCAGTTTCCTCTTTCTGTTGAAATATCATATTTTACAGATAGTAATTGTTCAAATGGCGATTATATAGATATACATTTGACCTTAAATAATAAGAATGTTGGTTATGTAATTTGGATAAAATCCTAAATTAACGTGTACTAAAAAAAGTGCTTCAACGCACTTCCTCAAACCGCCGCCAAATCCTAACTCAAAGCCCATACGAAAAGAAAGAATTAAACCGTTTCTGGCTTTTTGAAAACTCTTGAAAATATAAAATATGCAATGAAAAATGACCCATACAAAGAGAACCTGATACATTTAGTAATTACAGCAATTATTGGTGGTGTAATTCAGCAAACCATTGTTGGCTTTTATCCAACAAGTACGGTATTATTACCAATAGCATCTGCAATAGTAGGTCTAATTATTGGGCATTACTGTACAAGGTATATAGAGAATAGATTTGGCTTATCGGAAATAAATAGAACCGAAACAAGTATATTGTCATACATTATATTTTTGATTGCTTTATCGGTGATATTAAATTATTCCTGCGAAGCATATCCAACTTTCAAAAGTTGGCTAATCCCATATTTTGCCAGTTGTTTAGCGTTAGCGTATACATTTTGGCATATAAAAGGTCGGATAACTTTCTTGATTTGTTTCATAGCAATGAGTGCATTGTTTCATTTCCAAGGTCGATTTAGTTTTACAAATGTGTTCGTCACTTCCGCTCTTCTAAATTTGGTCGTTTTTAGCCTTGTGGACACGGATTAAATGATAATTTGATACCGAATTTATAATCGTTGATTATATTTATTGAAAAAAGGTACTTGCTATTACGTATGTCGTTAATATTACCGCCAAATCGTTTAATAGGGTTGTTGTGATGTAACTTGCTGATAATCAATTGCCATGTTTTTTACCCAACTTGGAGATTCTATCGTTTCTAGCGAAGACACTATAAATTGGCTCTCCTATCAGTATGGCAAATTTTGACAAGTCGTTGATTATCATAGCAAAACAACTCTAATTTTTAAAATAATCAGATTCATCGGCTTCGCCTCTGAATGACACAACTTTGGTGGGCCTCTAATAAAATCAGTGCAATAAGCCTATTGTTTCACCCATGTGTGCGTCACCGTCTTTTGTCCATCGCCCAGCGTCAAAAAATAACTACCCGCCGCCAATTGGCTCACCGGCAAAGCCAAAGAGTTTTCACCCATGACAGGGCGAATAGTACGGGTTTCTACTAGTTTACCTGTCGCATCCGTAATGAGTAGTTGCAACGATTGGTCAGCCGTTTTCACGGAGAAACGTACTAGTAACTGCTCCGTGGCGGGATTGGGACCAAGGGCAGTGATGGTTAGTCCAACCGGCGCATCGGTTGTATTAAATGCGCTGTTCGTGGCTGCCGAAATGTAATTGAGGCCCCGGTAAGTGGGCTTTTCGATGAGCACCGGCGCACGACCCGGAACGCGAATTTCCGAAGAAACTTCTACATAGTATAAAGAGACCAGTGCATCGGATTGACCGGCCACAAACCAGTCATAAATGAGGGTATTCGTGTGATTCACGATGGTCGAACGGTCGCTCTGCAAAGCAGAATCCACCTGCGATGCTTCGTAGCGCATCCGCATCGCATTCGGGAAAGTGCCGAGGGGCGTTTTGAGCGTACCATAAGCATCATAAGTAGCCGAACGTGTACCCGTTGAATGGAAAATATTGGCGGCTACATTAGTAGTAGAAGCAAAATCGCTTTGCACCGTTCCGTGGAAGCGCAGCGGGGTCTGCAGGGCCAGATCGGGCATGTTGTACGCCGCCAAAGAATTGGGCTCTGCGACGCCTAATAGAGTGAACTGCGTATTTCCCTTGCTGTAATAGGCATAAGTCGGTTGTTCGGCGTTGGTTTTATACACCAGATTGGCAGTTGGAAAAGAGGCAAAATCGGGTGCATTGGTCGGTAGCACGAATTCATATTGCGTAGCATTGGTGCCACTCAACGGCTTCAAATGCGTAAAATCCCAAACCTGATCCGCACCCGCTTTGCCTGGTTCCATACTGAGCGGATCGGCCTGATAGCGCGTGATCAGATCACCAGTACTGGGTAGCACGTTGTTTTGTAGGATCGGCTGAGCAAACAGCGAAAAAGCCACCGACACGGCGACTGGCAAAAGGAGTCCTTTTTTCATCATGAAGTAATTATATAAAGGTGAGTGAATAGTAATTAACGGGGAAAAGACAGGAGCGGTTTGCAAGGAGGCAATTTTAATGTAACTACAAAAAAACGCCATCTCTTCCAGAACAGAAAGAGATGGCCATTTTATGCAAGAAATATACTTGTTATTCCTCGTTATTCTATTGTTTCACCCAGGCCCGCGTCATTACGCCACGCCCGTCTGTAACGGTCAGGAAGTAATTGCCAGTAGCCAGACGATCTATGGGTAAAGACCAGATATTCTCGCCCGCTACCGTAGTCACCGATTGATTTTCTATTTCTTTACCAGTAGCGTCGGTGATTAACACCCGCAATGCCTGTCCGCTATTTTCCGCATCAAAGCGCAGCGTCAGCTGATCCACGGCAGGATTGGGGCCAATGGCAGTAATGGACAAGCCGGATAAACCAGTCGGCGCACTGAATACACTGGTAGTAGAAGTAGTGGTGTAATTAACCGACTTAGTAATAGGAGTCTCGGTAAAGATGGTATCAAAACCCGGAATGCGCGTTTCGGAAGTTCCACTACTATAAGTAATAGAAACAATAGGACCGGGCTGATTGGCGACCAGCCAATCATACGTAGTACTCTCGGTCTGATTAATGAACTCAATGCCGCCAGTTACTACGGCAGAATCAATCTGGGTAGAGACCAGTTTCAAACGGGTGGCATTGGTGAAAGTGCCGAGTGGCGTTTTTACGGTACCATAACCATCGTAGGTGACATTATGCGAGCCAGTGGTAAAAAATTCCGCTTCGGTACCTGCCCCTAATCGGTAAGCAAAAGTCTCTGTATAAGAGCCATTGTAAGCCAGTGGTGTTTTCACCAGCGCATCCGGGTCGGTGTATTTTTGCAGAAAATCCAGGCTGGCCGCACCAAGTATAGAAAACTGGTTTGCTTCCTTCTGGTAATACGCATAAATAGCCGTGTCCTCATTGATTTTAGCCACAATATTGGCGTTTGGAAATTCGGCGGCATAAGGCGTACCGACCGGCGAAATAAACACCTGCTGGGTAGCAGTAGTACCTTCCAAAAGCTGTAAGGCCGTGAAATCCCAGGTCTGATTCGCCCCCGCGTTGCCCGGTTCAATATTGAGCGTGTCGCCCGAAGCCGTCGTGACTACGTCGCCAATGTCGGGGAAAACATTGTTCTGTAAAGTGGGCTGGGCGAAGAGGGAGAGGGCCGCCAACAGGGCGACCGGAAAGAGGAGTACTTTTTTCATGTGTGAAGATTGTAAATGATCGGTTGGTTGAATAATTGACCGGAGTCGGGACGACTAACGGAGAAAATATAATTGCAGTTTTCCCAGACCCTAATTTTAAGATTTCCATAAATTTTCAAAAAAGTGTGTTGCTACTATTGCGCATTAGGAATTTACAAATAACTTTGTGTTTCAAAGTTCTTTTAATATGAGCGACTCTACCTCTTTTCAGTACGAACCTTTCGACGCCGCACCTCCGGCTAATCCACAGATTTACAACCCTTTAAAAGACGGTCCATACATAACGGGACTGGTTTTGCTGGGTCTTTCCATCGGTGGTCTGCTGCTGTCGGCACCGCGCGGATTCGACGTGTTCTCCTCCGTTTTCCTGCTGCACTACCTGCTGGCCATTGCTTATTCAGTCTTTCTGGCGGTGGACAAACGCGCACGCTGGTGGCTTTTTGGTGCTCGCCGGGCCGACTACCCGACCATGCTCCTCTCTCTGTTGCTGTGGATGGTGAGTTGTTTTTCGCTCAATCATTCGCTGACCATCTTCAAACCCAGCGCGGATTGGCTCGACGTGCATCTCGTCATTTCCGGCGCAGCCTGCATCGCCTATGCCTGGAAAGACCGGATGTCGGCAGGGCTGCGTGGCGTACTGTATTTTGTGCTGGCCGCCACCGCCATTTTGTTCGCTTATTATGCCGTTTGCACCCTGCCAATGTTCGTGATGGGCCTGATGCTTTTCTGGTTTTTTGGTCTGCCCATACATGGCCTGATCGCCGTTGTTTTCACCGTTTATCTGGTGTTGATTTTACGAAATGCCATTCTGACGGGCAGCCCTCGTCAGCGGTTGCCGATTTTTGCCGGGCTGGCTTTGCCAATCGTGGCCGTGTTGTGGTTTTCCGGTTCCTGGTTTGTATTAAATCGTCAGGTAGTGACCGCATTGCGCAACGTAGAAATGCAAAAAGATACCACTTTGCCGCGCTGGGTGGCGGTGAGTCAGCGGCTCGAAAACACGCCCACCACCGGGAAAATGCTGGAAGCCGTGGCCAACGGCACCATGCGTCGCAGCAGCTCAGGCCCGCTCGACATGCTTTTTTTGCCCAGCAATAACGCCGACAAAAACGACCCGCTCATGCAGGTGGCCAGTGCCGTATCGCCGGTGCCCGACCTCAGCCGCGATGAATGTGCCAGTATTTATACCTCGTTGTATGATGCCCGCCACACGCAGGAAGAACGATTATGGTCGGGTAACAGCCTGGAAACCAAGACGGTAGAGACCAAAGTAATGCTCGATCCCGGTCACCGCCTGTCATATACAGAAAAGACCCTGACTGTGGGCCATAAGGTGCTCAACCGAGAGAGTGGCCGGGGGACGCAGGAGGCGATCTACACCTTCTTTTTGCCGGAAGGCGGTGTGGTGACTGCGCTGTCTTTATGGATCAATGGCCAGGAAGAACCCGCTCTGCTGACCTCGAAATCCAAGGCCAAAGCGGCTTACACGACCATCGTGGGCGTCGAACGCCGCGACCCGGCGGTGGTGCATTGGCAGGAAGGCAACACGGTGCAGGTGCGTGTTTTTCCGGTCACGCCCGATTTGCCGCGCCGTTTCAAGATCGGCATTACCGCGCCGCTGCGTCTGGATAAAGAAAATCTGGACTACCAAAACGTGTCTTTCGATGGGCCACCCGCTTTGCTGGCTACCGAACGCGATTCGCTGTTTTTCCTGAAAAATGGCACTTTTACTAGTTCGCCGACGTTTTTTCAGCAAAATACGGCCACCGTAACTTACAACGGGATTTACCGCCACACCTGGTCGGCGGCCTGCCAGACGGCACCACTTTCGCGCACCATTTTTTCTTTTGATGGAAAAAATTACTCGGTAGAACCTTATGCGCCGCAAATGGAAAATTTCCGCCCGGAAAAAATCTACCTCGACCTGAACTGGACCTGGACGACCGCCGATTGGAAAGCCGTACGCCCGCTGCTGCGCAATGCCCCCGTGTATGTGCCGGTGGATGGTGGTTTTGAAGTTTTGACCGACGAAAACGCCACTTCGCTCTTTCGCCAGGCCAAACAACTGCGTTTTTCGCTGTTTCCTTTTCCCCGCATCGGAGAGCCGGACAAAGCATTGGTCATTGCTAAAAGTGCGCATCCCACGCCGCGCCCGGCCGATCTGGGCGACGTTTTGTTTCGGCGGGATTTAAAGGCAATGGCGGGCCAGGCACCGATCCGCGTTTTTCATTTGGGCAATGACGAACCGTCTGCCTACCTGCAATCTCTTGTAGAAGCACGTAGTATTCGCTGTCAGCAAGGCGATCTGGTCAGTCTGGAAAAAGTAATAAACGGGGGCGTTTTTCTGCAAAATGTGGAAAATGAACACCGGGTACTGCTGCCTTCCGCCGGGCTACTGATTACCGAACAAAATACTGATACGACCGCCACCAAAGCACCGGATCATCTGTTCCGCCTGTTTGCTTATCAATCTATCCTGCGCGATCTGGGTTTACAAGAAAATGAACCAGAACATCTGGTACGTTTGGCCGAACAAGCCTACATCGTTACGCCGGTTAGCAGCCTGATAACGCTGGAAACGCAGGCCGATTATGACCGTTTTCAAATCAAGCCGACCGAGGCCTTAAATTCGCTGGGTAATGCCTCTTTTGGCGACGCTGGTTCGGTGCCGGAACCACACGAATGGGCGTTGATTTTGTTATTGGGAGTGTCCATATTGTGGTCGGTGCGGGGAAGCCTGCGTTGGTGGTAAATTGTGCATTCTGCTATAAAGGAATTATCCTATTTTTTTGATTGATGAATGCAGATTGATAAATGTTGATTTTTGATGTTTACGCACGTCTAAAACCCATCAAAAATCAACATTCATCAATCATATATCATCAATAAAAACTATTGAATAACTTGAGTTCGGAGTAAACCCCGCAGGGGTTAAATATGAATAGCCCCGTATGAAATGCGGGGAAATAGTAACAGCATAGAAAAACAACCCCAGCGGGGTTGAACGCGGGTGCCACAGAGCGATGTTCAACCCCGCTGGGGTTGTCCCATCTTCCTCTTTTACCCCCAGTTTCACAGGGGGCTATTCATATTCGACCCCTCTGGGGTCATAACATATTGATAATCACTCGTAATTTCTCCGAATTCACGTTAAATATTTAGATTAAAATGCGTCTATTGCCTTTTTTCCTCACCTTCCACATCGCCATCGCTATCTTCTGGATGAGCAGTGGCTACCTGCGCAGCGACCTGACTTTCCTGGCCGGACTGTTGCTGCTGTCCGCAGTGACGCTGGTGCGGCAGCCGGGCGTGGGTAGTTGGCGGTTTGGCGTGTTGGCGGCGGTGTGTGCGGGTCTGGCCCTGGCGGTGCCGGCCCGGACGTTTCACTTCCTGACGCTGGCTTTTTCCGCGCTTTTTATTTTTGAAAACTGGAAAGGAAAAATCAATGCTGCGCCGGTGCTGGTGGTCTTATTACTTACGGCGGTGGTAAAAACAATGAGTATTATCCTCGGCTTTGGTATTCGCCTGGAATTGAGCCACTTAGCCGCCCGTGTCCTGCAATTGGCGGGCTGGTCGGCACAGGCGGAGGGCAATGTGATTATGTTTGAAGGCCGTCCATTTTCAGTGGATCCGGCCTGCATGGGATTGCAAATGGTGGATATTTCCTTCCTGTTTTGCTTCTTTTTGCTGGCACTGGTGGAGCGGCGTTTAGGCAAATACCTGACCTGGCCAATACTGATCGGATTATTAGTAATTACGACTGGATTGAACGTTACTTTTAATTTTCTACGCATTCTTTTACTAGTCGTCGGGAATATTCCGCCGGAAACAGCAATGCACGATCTGGTGGGATTAGCCGGGCTAATTTTGTATATTTTCATGCCTTTATATTGGGGAATACGCTGGACTTATGCCCAATGCGGAATTTTACCCAAAATAGAACATAACAGCAGCAGCACCCATTTTGGAAATAACGCCTTTAAAACAATTTGGTCTCCGATACTATTAACTGGTCTGGTCACTTTTTTCGCTTTTACGCACCATGGGACAAGCCCGGAGCATGTGAATGCCAATTATCCAGCTATTACGCCCGTGGGACTTCCACTAATTTGTTCTAAACAACAATTAGCCGATGGTGTCGTAAAATATACCAGTGATAGTGTACTCATTTATGTAAAACCCATTCGCGGTTTTTATAGTACGGAACATACGCCGCTGATCTGTTGGGCGGGCAGTGGTTATCAGTTTGGGCAGGTGTGGGAAGCAAATTATAGCAACACGCACTATTACACGGGTTTACTGGAAAAAGGGAAGGAACAACTTTATACAGCCTGGTGGTATGACAATGGCCACACCCGCACCATTAGTCAGACGCGCTGGCGCTGGCTGGATTTGGGCGGCGCGGCAGGCTTTTCGTTGGTAAATGTGATGGCGCGGGATAAAAGCGTTTTAGAAAGGCAAGTGCAGAGAATGATAAAAACGACTAACAATAATGCAGGAAATAACGACTAATAACTCCATGTTACTATCAAATTCGGATGTCGCCGGTTACTTCGGCCCGCAAAGCATGACTTGGCGGCTTTATCGCGAACCCATCGTCATCATCGGCGGGGTGCGCGCCTTACTGTTGCAAGTGGCACATCCGGCGGTGGCCGAGGGTGTGGCGCATTTCAGCAACTTCAAAAAGGACGCACTGGGCCGGGGTTTTCGCACTTTTTCGGCGATGGCGATGATTTATTTTGGCGACAAAAACCAGGCTGACGCGGTGGCGCAACGTCTGTGGCGGGTACATAGCGCGATCAAGGGGCCACTGCCAGAAAGCCACAATCGCTACCACGCCACCGATCCGGGCCTGTTGCTCTGGGTGCTGGCTACGCTGACGGAAACGACCATTCAGGTGTTTGAACAGGTGCCGCTGAAAGGCTTACCGGACGATTGGCGGGAACAATTTTATGAAGAAAGCAAAGTGGCGGCTACGCTTTTAGGCATTCCGGCGGAAGCGTATCCGGTTGATTTACCGACGTTTAGACAGTATTTTTCGGAAATGTTGCACGCGCCTTTGCTGGGTAGCACGCACACCACTCGCGAAGTAGCGCAGGCTATTCTGCAACACCGCCTTACCCCGACTGCACTGGCGAATCTGCTGGCTGCGGGTGGCCTGCCGGAACCACTGGCGCAACGCCTGGGGGTGCAGTTGCCGCGTAATTATTCGGTGCGTTTTGCGCGTTGGTTGAAAATGGTCCGCGTGGTGTATCGCTTTGTGCCGCGCCGGTTACGTTATTCGCCCGCCTATTATCAGGCACTGCGGCGCATTGCCCGGGCAGAAGGAAAAAGGGAGCCGCTATTGGGGCGTTGGTACGATTGGCTGGGCCGGACAATGGGTATTCCACTTGGCCTGAATGCCGGACGTAAACAAATGAGTCATGTTTAACGCAGTGTCCTCCGTTAGCCCTGAAAAGGTTTTCCTGGCACTCCCCAGCCCCATTTGGGCATCGGTTCGTGTACACTCATATCCAAGGTTGTTGTATTAGAATTCAATACAGCAATCCGCGTTCCCCATTCGATATAAGCAACAAAAGCGGAACGGAATTCCGGGTCGTCCGGCAAATTAATTTCATCCGCCGATTCCAGTAAAAGTTGCACCCAACGCTTTCTATGCAGTTCCGTCAAGTGTTTGGACAAGTGTTTCTGGATCATTTTAAAATGTGAGCCTTCGGCAGTACTGTACATTTCTGGTCCACCAAACACCTCGGCAATGAAATGGGCGACATGAATTTGATGTTGCGGCGACATGTATTTAAAAACAGGTTCCAATAATTCGTCTTTTAAAACCTTTTTATAGAAAACATCGGTCAAATGTTCAAACACGGCCATACCACCAGCCCATTCGTAGAGGGTTGGAATGGTAGATTTATTCTTTTCTTCGATCATAATGCGTTGCTTAACGCCGCAATATATGGGCTCACAGCAAAGAATCAAAATGTATCGGAAATTGATTAATTCTCTTACCAGTCGCATGATAAATAGCATTGGCAATAGCCGGTGGCATTCCTACCAAACCAATTTCTCCCAATCCCTTCGTCCCCAAATCACTAATGACCTCATCTTTTTCCTCCACAAAAATGACATCCAGTTCGTGAATATCAGCATGGACCGGAATATGGTATTCGGCCAGATTTTGATTCATATACTTGCCTAAACGATAGTCCATAATCGTCTCTTCCCGCAGGGCTTTACTAATACTCCAGACCATGCCCCCCAGGATTTGACTACGCGCTGTTTTAGGGTTAATTATTTTACCACCTGCTACGGCCGTTACGGCTCTGGTGACATTAATTACCCCTAATTCTTCATCTACTTCTACTTCCACAAAAACGGCACTGTGGGTAGCACGAGAGTACTTTTTTAGTTTAAATACATTGGGAATAGCCGTATTAGTCGTTTTAATAACTCTTCCTTTATTGGCCGCAATTATATCCTGATAAGTAACAAATGCCGCAGGATTGTCTTTTAAACTAATCCGGCCATCCTGAAACGTAACGTCTTCTATATCGGCACTTTGCAATGGTGAATCACTAATACTTTTGGCTTTTTTAAACATTTTCTTACGCAGTGCTTTGCCCGCAGCCTTTACTCCCGCTCCGACACTGGTCAAAGTAAATGATCCACCCTGAATAGGCGCGAAGGGCATTTTACTATCGCCATAAGAAAAAGTGACCTCGTGGATTGGCAAACCCAGTTCGTCGGCGGCTATTTGGGTCATTACGGTCAGGGTGCCCGTGCCAATATCCGTTACGGCACTATTTACTTGTAATTTGCCTTCTTTCGTCAGAATGGCTTCGGCACGGGCCGGTAGCCGATTGGCCTCCCAAATACCAGTCGCCATACCATAACCGACCAGTCGGTTGCCCCGCCGCATACTGCGCGGTTCGGGACTGCGGGCGGTCCACCCGAATTTCTCTGCACCCTGTAAGTAACACTGTCTTAGTTCCTTACTGGAATAAGCACGATTTACACTCACATCGCGTTCGGCGTAATTAATCAAGCGCAGTTCCAATGGGTCAATATTTAATTTATACGCCAGTTCATCCATTGTACTTTCAATAGCATGCAATGCGGTACTGCCACCTGGCGCGCGCATATCCAGCGGCGTATATACATCTAATGGCACTAATTTATATTCCATCAAAGTATTTGCAGCAGGATATAACATATTAGCCCAGTTAACGACTACTTCGGTATAGTCTTCAAACTGTGATGTTTCGCCAAAAGCAACATGATTAAGTGCATTTACTTTACCGCTAGCATCTGCGCCAAAATTAGTGCGCTGAATAGTGGGTGGCCGGTGACCGAAAGTAAACATCTGCTGCCGGTCAAGGGTGACGCGTACCGAGCGTTTTAGGGCCAAAGCCGCCATTACGGATAGAAAAAGTTGGTATTGTGGCCGCAGTCCCGACCCAAATCCACCACCAACATATGGAGCAATCACCCGCACGTCTTTAAAATGCAATTTAAATACGTTACCCACGTATAACTGACTATTGACAGTGCCCTGGGTTTTATCATAAATAGTCAGTTTCCCATCACCTTCGTATATAGTCGTGGAAGTAAAGAGTTCTAATGGATTGTGGTGTTCGGTGCCATGAAAATACTCGGCGGATACTTGCGCAGAAGACGCATGAAAGGCTTTTTCAAAATCACCTTTTGGTCGGGGTGGCGGTGGTTTAAGCGTAGTGGCCACCCCCATTTTAGGGGCTCGTGCTTCACTCAGATTATCCGCAAGATTGACCTTAAAACTAGTATCTTCTTCATAATCTACGGTAATAACAGAAGCAGCGTACCGGGCCAATTCAAACGTTTCGGCTACGACCAGCGCAATTGGCTGACCATTATATTTAATTTCTGCTTCGTGCAGTGGTTTAAATACTGTACCTGGTGGCGCATCCATATCTGCATAACGCAAATCCAGCCAGGCAGTGGCGGGGCGGTTTTCGTGGGTAAAAACTTCTATTACACCCGGTAATACTTTGGCTACTTCAGTGTGGATTTTTATAATTTTCCCCTTGGTTATCGTGCTGTTTACAACATAACCATATAGTAAACCGGGTACATTATAATCGCCGGCATATTTTGCTGCGCCCGTTACTTTCAGGTGGCCTTCCAGGCGACTAATGGGTTGGCCTATTTGTGGTGGAGTGGACATACGATATAATGAGTAATGAGTAATATGAAAAAAGAACAAATTAATCAGGGTTTGTCAGGTCGAGTGCAGCCGAGACATCTATAGAAAACATACACAGATGTCTCGACTGCGCTCGGCCTGACACTCACGCCGAAGGCTGTGCGCCCGGCAATTGGGTTTCTGGATGCAGGGCCATCATACAATTCCGGACAATGGCTCTTTTTGCCAGTTCCGGTTTAAAACTATTGTATTGATAGACCGTATGGCCAAACAAGATAATATCAGCGGCAGCGGCAAAATTTTGCGAAGAAGCCTCTTTATCCACTAAAAATGCTTCTGCTTCTTTTACCCGCCAAGGTTTGTGCGCTACCCCACCGAGGGCTATTCTGGCTTCTTTTATTAAATCGCCTTCTAATTCCAAACCAGTGGCCACAGAAACCAGGGCAAAGGCATAAGAATTGCGGTCACGTAATTTTAAATACGAATAATTTTCCGCAAAACCTTTGGCGGGCAGATCAATACTCGTAATGATCTCACCATGCTGTAAGTTATTGTCTATGTGCGGGGTATGGCCCGGCAGTCGGTGAAAATCAGTAAAAAGCAAACTTCGCTCCCCATCAGGCCCGGCTATATTGACTACTGCATCTAATGCAGCCAGAGCTATACACATATCCGAAGGAAAAACAGCAATACATTCCTCACTAGTCCCCATAATAGCCATAATACGATTATAACCATGTAAAGCAGAACAACCAGTACCGGGTTCGCGCTTATTGCAGGGTGTAGTCGGATCATAAAAGTAATAACAACGGGTGCGTTGCAGTAGATTACCGCCATTAGTGGCCATATTACGGATTTGCGCGGAAGCCCCGGCCAGAATGGCTCTGGATAATAGTGGATAACGCGTTTCTATGATCGGATGATACGCCGTGTCTGCATTGGTCATAAAAGCACTTAAACGTACGCCTCCATCACCTCTTTCCACTATATCGGGATTATTTTCAACATGATTCAGGTCTATCAGTGCATCCGCTCTGGTAATAGTATATTTCAGCAGATCAATCAGATTAGTGCCCCCTGCGATATACTGGGCATTTGCCTGAATACTATTGAACGCCTCCGACACACTTTGGGCTTTTTTGTAACTAAAATTATTCATGGCTACCTCCTTCTTTTACTTCCATAATAGCATCAATAATATTAGTGTTAGCCCCACAACGACACAGATTACCACTCATTAATTCTTTTACTTCCGCTCTGGTCCGAGCCTTGCCTTCCTGCAACATACCAATGGCACTACAAATCTGACCAGGTGTACAATATCCACACTGAAAAGCATCATGTTCTATAAATGCCTTTTGTAAAGGGTGTAAATTCTCTTCATTTCCAATGCCTTCAATAGTGGTGATATTGGAACCATCTTTCATCACGGCCAGGGTCAGACAACTGAGAATGCGTTTACCATCGCACAGTACGGTGCAGGCACCGCATTGTCCGTGGTCGCAACCTTTTTTAGTACCCGTGAGATCAAGATATTCCCGTAAACCATCCAACAGGCTGACCCAGGGCAGCACTTGTAAGGTTCTGGGTCGGCCATTAATGGTAAAGTTAACAGTAAGAGGTTCAGCCTCCACACTGCCTGGTGGTGCGGATAGTATTAATGTTTCCATAGCGGAGCGTTACTTAGTAGTTTATTTTTTAGTAATTTCTTTTGCCCTTTCGAGGGCCTTCGGAAAACTTTCTCTATTGAAAGTTCAACAAATCTATGCCATTAGGATTTTTTTGTATTTTTCGCCCTTATTTATACCCAAATGATTGACTTTTCGCCGCAGACTGCCCCGCCCACCATTGCCTGGCCCAATCTCGTCCGCGCCCTCCAAAACGGCGAGTGCATCCTTGTGCTCGGTCCCGAAGTGGCCACCCTAGAACGTAACGGGCAACACGTTTCCCTGCAAACCCTGCTGACCGAATACCTGACGGCCACCCTGCAACAACGCAATCCAAACGCACAGTTGTTTACCCGTCCGAGTCTAGCTTACGTGGCCAAAACGCTGGAAGACACCATTTTACAGCAAGAGGTAAGTCAGAAACCAAATTATTCCCGTGAAAATGCCCGTGCTGAATTAAACGGGCTGATTGCCCAATTTTACGGACAATATTCGTTCGCTGATTTTCCGGTATATCGCCAGCTGGCGCAAATGCCCTTTCATTTTATAGTCGAGACCTCCTCCGCGCCCTATCTCGCCCAGGCCCTGGACGACGAAAACAAGTTCGATACCAAGTGCTATTACTACCACTACGCCAACCCGACGCTTAACAACGGCATTAAAATCCAGGACAAACAGATCAAGCCCGATGCGCCGCTGGTGTATCATCTTTTTGGTTCAGCAGAACATCCCGATTCGATGATCGTCACCGAACGTGACCAACTGGCTTTTTTGGATGCCATTTTGCAGCAGGAAAATACCGCCGGGATTCCGAACAGCGTGGCCATTCATTTCACCTCGGTGAAAGACCGGAACGCGGCGCAGCAGTTCGACAAAACCTTCGTGTTCCTCGGTTTTGACTTCAACGAATGGCACCTGCGGCTCATCATGCACCTCATTGGGCGCTACCAGCGGCAAAAAGAAACCTACGCCCTCCAAAATCCGCAGGACATCGCCGAACTCACCGGGTTTTTCTACCGCAACAACTTCGATGTGCGCTTTGTGGACACGCCCGCCGGGCAGTTTCTGGCCGATTTTGCCCACGAATTAAAAAGGCCCATGGCCACGGCCGCCGTTGCGTCATCCAAACTGAACGTATTCCTCATGTACGCGCCCGAAGATGAGGCCGTAAAAGCCGCCCTCGATGCGCAACTCCAGCCGCTTAAAAAGACCGAATTCATCGAAACCTGGGACGAAAGCCTGATCCTGCCCGGCGCGGAAAAAGACGGGGAAATCAGCCGCCGTTTGGAAGCCGCCGACATCATCCTGCTGCTGGTAACCGCCAATTTCTTTGGCTCCGATGCCATTTTTGACCGGCAGCTCCGTGCCGCCCTAGGCCGTCACGAGGCCAAGCAGACCGTCGTCATTCCCCTGCTGATGCGCAGTTGCAGCTGGGAAGGCACGCCCTTGGATGCCCTGACCACCATCCTGCCCCGCAACCGCCTGGCCTTGGATCGCCAGGAGAACCCCGACGTGGCCCTGTCCGACACGGTGGAGCAACTGCGCGGCTGGTGCAAAAAGATTTTTGACCGCAAAAAACTCGCCCGATGATGCACCGCTACCCCGGCCCGCGCTCCTTCACCGGCGACGACCGCCACCTGTTTTTTGGCCGCGACGCCGAAAAACAGGAATTGTTCCGTCTCATTGTCCTGAATGATCTAGTGGTACTGTTCGGCGATTCGGGGACGGGCAAAACTTCTCTGCTGCAAGCGGGCGTATGCCCCGGCCTGGAAGAACAGCAGTACAAACCGGTGTTCATCCGCCTTAACAACCCCGACGAAGCCCCCGAAACGCAGGTGTACCAGCAACTCAAGGCAGGTGGCTACATTCCTGACACCATGCCCGAAGGCCGGACGCTGTGGGAGTATTTCAGCCGTTTCTGGTACGTGGACCTGGGCGAAGTGTTCACGCCGGTCATCGTCTTCGACCAGTTTGAAGAACTCTTCACCCTCTACCAGCCCGAACAGCGCGCCAATTTTATCGAGCAATTCGCCGCCATTGCCAACCGCCGCCCGCCCGCCGGACTGTCGCCGGAAGCCGCCACGCCCCCGCCAGCGAAATTCGTGTTCAGCCTCCGCTCCGATTTCCTGTACCTGCTGGACGAACTCTCGGCGGACATCCCCGCCATCCTGCGCTGCCGCTTTCAGCTGCGCCTGCTGGACCGCAGCCGCGCCAGCGACGCGATTATTCGGCCTGCCGCGATGAGGGGCGACTATATTTCTCCCAGCTTTGGGTACAGCCCGGCGGCTTTGGAGGGTATTTTGGGTTCGTTGAGCCGGGCGAGTGAAGGCGCGAGCACGAGTGAGGCGGTGACTTTGAGTCACCGCCTCACTACGCCCGGCAGCGGAGAAATCGCCGCTTTCCAGTTACAGTTGGTTTGTCGGTATCTGGAGGACAAGATCATCCGCCAGCAACACCCGGCAGGCTTTTCCGTCAGCCCCGATTTCTACGGCGGCGGCGAGGGCATCCGCCAGATCATCGAGGATTTTTACCACCAGGTGATCGAAAAAACCGCCCCCGCCGAGCGCGAAGCGGTGGAAAAACTGCTCGCCCGCGGCCTCATCCGCAACGGGCGGCGCATCATGATGGAAGCCTCGGCCATGCGCGACGAGTACGGCGTGTCGCAGGCGGCGCTGGAACTGCTACATGATGAGCGGTTGTTGAAACGGGAGGCGCGGAAGGGGGAACTGTATTACGAAATCAGTCATGATACGCTGATGTGGCCAATTCTGAAGGCAGAAAAAGTCCGTGAACTGGAATTGCTGCTAGAAAATGAAAGAAATCAGGTAAAAGAAGCTGCCGAGAAATTGAAAAAGAGGAAAGAAGGCGAAAAAAAATTTCATAATATGTTCGGTGGAGTAAAAATCTCTCAATTCAGGTATCCCGGAGTTAGACCATTTACAACAGTAGAATACAATTTATTTTTCGGGAGATCCCAAGAGATTAAATCTATAACAGAAAAGATTTTCAAAGAAAAAATTATTATACTTTCAGGGAAAAGCGGCGTAGGAAAAACATCCTTAATAAATGCCGGAGTTGTTCCTGAAATATGGCAAAGTGGAATACTTCAACCAAAATCCATTCGTTTAGGGGTGTATTTCGCAGATAGAGACCATTTAATTCAACGCTTTCTTAGGTCTATAGATATATCTTCGGTGGAAGATATAAGGACATCCCAGGAAAATTATGTTTTTTTATTCGATCAATTCGAGGAAGTATTCACATTTCCCGTTCAAGAATTAAAAGGCTTATTAGATGTGTTAAAATCTCTTGAAAACCATAAAGTCGTCTTTGTGCTTCGCGATACGGCATTGCCACATATTCTGGCGTTTGGAGAGGAAATATCTATTAAAACAAGTGAAATCATTCAGTTATCGCCTTTGTCAATAAATAATTCATTGGAAGCTATCCAGAATCCGGCAGAATTATCCGCCGATATTTTTGAGGGTCCCGCTTTTGAGTACTCCCAAGATATTTTGGATAAAATTAGCGAGAATGCTAAAAATGCCGGAGGTCAAGTGGACGCTTTTGCGCTTCAATTATTTTGTTCTTATATTGAAAGAAAAGTTATTAAAACGGGAAGAAAAATCGTCTCTCTTGAGGACGTTAATTTTAATGTTTTTTATAATTACTATGAAGAATGTTTACTTCGTCTGCCTGATGAACAAAGGATACTTGCGAGAAAAATAATTGAAGACAATCTGATACACCAAGATACAAATGGCCTGATAAGAAGATTAAATGTTGCTCTGGAAGTTATACGACAAGAATATGGTAGAAGTAGCCAGATTGAAGATATTCTGAATTTTATGGATTCTAATTTTTTAATTAGAATCGAGATAAGGTTTGGTGAACGGTACATGGAAGTAAGCCATGATTTTCTGCTGCCTCAAATTCAGTTTTCTTTAAATGAGCGACGAATAGAGCAAAAGCGTTTTGAGGAAATGAGAGCAAAGGAATTGGCGATAGAAGCAATGCGGGGAAGAAGGCGGGCTTGGGCATTGGCATGGCTGATTGGAGGGGTGGCAGTGGCAGCAATTGGGTTGGCAATTTTTGCATTCTTGAAAGCACAGGAAGCCATTATAGAACGGAATAAATCCGAAAATTTTGCACTTGCAGCTCCATATCTCCAGGGTCATGTTCTACCTACGGATTTTAGTATTTTATCGAATTTTGACTCGTTGAGTTTTGCAGGTTGGAATATTGATACTTTACCATCAAAGGAGTTAGGCAATCTAAAGCATCTGCAAATATTAAACCTTTCAGGCAACAAATTGATCTTTTTACCTAAAAACTTTGAGGTATTAAACAATCTAAGATCGTTAGATTTAAGTTACAATAGAATAGAAACCTTGCCCGATAAAATAGATAAATTTTCCAATCTCGAATTTTTGGATTTAAGTAGCAATAATTTGATAGGCCTTCCTAAGCAAATAGGAAGTTTAAAAAAGTTAAAATACCTTGATTTATCTGAAAATAAATTATGGACATTGCCAACGGAAATCGGCAATTTAGAAAGCCTTCAAACACTAAATTTAAGCAGGCTTGGGGAAGGAGTTTATTTAGTAAATCTACCTAGCGAAATCGGCAAGTTAAAAAATTTAATTTCTCTAGATTTTAGAAATAGTGCATTGAAATATCTCCCAAATACAATTATTAATCTAAAAAACCTAAAAGTGCTAGTTCTTTCTGGCAGCCCAATGTCAGAAGAGTACATAGCCAACCTTAGATCTGCTATGCCTTGGTGCCAAATAGAGTTTTGAGGTGGCCATCAAGCAGACCCTTTTGCGTCAGATACATAAATATTTCCAACGTCCCAGGTTCGACCCTGTTTTGGTGTAACATCTAAATTCATTTTCTTGCAGATCAAGCACCAGGCAAAGAAATAAAAGCATCCTCTTTTTGAGATAAGCGTGAGTGATTTGTCTTGCTTATTTTGAAATTTATTCAAAAAGGGTAATCAGAAATAATTTTATTCATAATATTGTCTGTTTTATATCCATATTTTTTAATATAATTTTCTTTTATTTTTGCTAAAATTATTTTAATAAGATTAAATGAAACAATCGCCGTTTATTGATTGAATTGCTCTTTAGTTCTTACTTTTCTTCCAGGGTGAATCAGATTTCTGTAATTTCTGATTACCGTAGACAAATCTTTTGATCTTTCCGAAATTAGATCTGTTGCATATGCTTTTGATATTAGATCAGAAAGTGCCAATTTTAATGTTTGATTATGATTCTTACCAGAAATTGGATAATGAGTAAAATATTCTAAAAGCACAGCCTCAATAATACTTCCTGATAGTATTAACACTGATTTAAATGCCTTGGATTCAACGCAAATTTCTAATTCTTGAAAATCTCGCTTTAGGAGCTGCCTAAATTTTTCATCTCCTATAAACGCAAAGTAATCCATTCGTAAGGTTTTAGAATAATTTTAAAAATTCACGTTGACAAGACCATAAAATACCCCTCACACCGCCACCGCCGCCTTAATCCCTGGCCACGGCTCATACCCCAACAACTTAAAGTCTTCGTACTTGAAAGAGAAAATATCCGGTAATTCTATCTCCTACAAGTTAACAAATCCATTATTATGTATAGATTTCTTTATATATTTATTCTGATACTCAAAAATTCCCTGTAATAGGAAAGACTTATTTGCCGAATTCTTGGAAAGCATATTGACCTGTAAATTAAAGTTTATTGAGTTGATTAATTGACAAGTTCTAACAAAATATATTAAATCTTTCCCTCTATATAAGTTTAGATCTATTGTCAGTGGGTTTTCCTTGCAGACCGACTGGCATCTTATAATGTCATTAAGTTCCTTGGTGAAACCTTTATAAGGAAACCAGACGCCATAGTCATGACTGTAATTTACTTTATTTCTAATTACCGAAAGCCAGGAACCATTATGTAGACTATAGTTAGTTAGAGCCATTATCAATTCATCAATTTTATCAACAATAAGTTGGGCATCTGCTTGTATCATTTGACTGTAAATGCCGTTTTTTGAAGATTTTAAAAAATCAAGAAAACGTAACCATAAGCCTTTATGACTATCAGCATACTGGCCCTCTTTTAAAAATCTATACGTATTATTACCCCGATTTATAAAAATAGAAAATGTTCCAGCACTTAAATTGCCGTCAGCATATCCTCGTGTTCTTGTTAATTTGCGAACTCTATCAGTCGACTGGGAGTTTATATTTGACAGACAATTGCCAGTGATTCTTAGTATTGAGTGAGCAGAGAAAAATGCGGAATAATAATACTTTGTTAGTATCCAACCAAAAAATTTAGGCGTTATGTCATCGACACTTATATCATTTAGAGATTCCATTGCCGCGCATGAAAGTCTATTTATATCATGTGCATAGGGTTTTAAAAAATCATTCAGATCAAAAGATGATATCGTAAACTCATTTGATAATTGGTCTTGAATTGCAAAGTACTCTTTTCCTTCAGTCAACCAATAATTAATTCCATATCTAGAATCTATCGACACCTCGCTAAGACCCTGTTGGAACAAATGGCTTAACCCGCTAGAAAAATCAATCATATATACATATATATTATAAGGTGAAATCCTTTTTCAAACATTCTATAAAATGTTCAGTCAACTCTTTGTGGCCAGTAAGTTTTTTATTAAGTTTGGTCAAACTTATACTATCAAAGAAATATACTAGCGAGTAGTAAAAATTATCTAATGTATAATCATTATATCTATCTTTAACTTTTCTTGCTGCATCTGGAAATATTGATATTATCGCTCTAAAAATATATGGATTAACCATTTTATTTTCAATCGATTTTTTTCTAAATCCAGTTTCAATGGTTTTCAGGTAATTATTTAGGATATTATATACATCTTCTGCCTCCTTATCTCCAAATATTGTAGTAATAGGTTTGACTGCGGCATTGAATGTTACTCTACTTATTTTATTTTTAACTTTGTCGGCAGCAGTTAATTTTCCATATAACGCACTGTCCGGTTTTTCATTAAAACTATCGTAAATTAATCGCAGGTAAGATTCTGATTCGTTTTCATAATCAGCTAATGCTTTTATATCAAGCAAGAGCTCATTTGGAACAGGCCTCTGTTTTGTATTAATATCTATAAACAGCCTTGTTTCATCTTTTCGTGAAAGTTTTTCATAAATAATTACAGGAGCTCGTACAGACGTTTCAGCTAAACTAAACCCATATACTCTATGCTGTCCATCTAGTATCAGAAAAGCTTTAGGAATTTCGTTAAATTCCAATGTCTTATTCTTTGATAAATAGACAAATCCAGATTCTGGCTGAGCTGACAAAATAACAGCGGTTGGAATTGTGCCAAGCCCTTTATCAATGTAATCTGCAATTTGCTTTGCTCTTTCTTTATCTAAACTTCTTTGAAAACCTTCTTGAGGGTCATCATAACGAGTAGTCACAAAGCATGTCTTCGCAAGAACATCACTTGGGAGGGTTAAAGAATAAAATTTGTGTTTTCCCTGGGTTATTAATACAGCTGAAAAACTTAGTCTGTCCATTGATCGATTTTTAAAAATTTAAGCAGAAAATTCCTACCATTAAATCAGCAGAAAATTATTTTTAATTTATGCCAGTGCCCGATTATTAACTCAATAGGGCACTTAAAAAATTCAAATACCGGCACTATTGCAATCAAATAGTAGGTAATTTACACAATAATAGCATAAAAACCCAACTGTGCCTAGCACTCAATAAATAATTTTTCAAATGACCTTCCTCACACCGCCACCGCCGCCTTTATCCCCGGCCACGGCTCGTAGCCCAACAACTCAAAATCCTCGTACTTAAAATCAAAAATATCCCGCACTTCCGGGTTCAATCGCATCGTGGGTAAGGCGCGTGGTGTACGTGAAAGTTGCAAATCCACTTGTTCCAAATGATTGACATACAAGTGCGTATCACCGCCCGTCCAGACAAAATCGCCGGGTTCGAGATCACAGACCTGGGCCAGCATGAGCGTGAGTAAGGCGTAAGAGGCGATGTTGAAAGGTACGCCGAGGAACACGTCCGCGCTGCGCTGGTAGAGTTGACAGGATAATTTCCCCTCTGCTACATAAAACTGAAACAAACAATGACAAGGCGCCAGTGCCATTTCCGGTAGATCGGCCACATTCCAGGCGGAAATGACCATGCGGCGGCTGTCGGGATTCGTTTTTAGCGTTTTAACCAAGTCCGTAATCTGGTCTATGGTGCGGCCATCCGGCGTGGGCCAGGCCCGCCACTGCCGACCGTACACCGGGCCGAGATTTCCGTCCGCATCGGCCCATTCATCCCAGATGCGGACACCGTTTTCCTGCAAATAGCGCACGTTGGTATCGCCCTGCAAAAACCACAGCAATTCGTGGATGATGCTTTTGGTGTGTACTTTTTTGGTGGTCAGCAACGGAAATCCGGCCTGCAAATCGAAGCGCATCTGGTAACCGAATACGCTGATGGTGCCGGTGCCGGTGCGGTCGCTTTTGCGGGCGCCGTTTTTTAGAATATGGTGCAGGAGGTCGTGGTAGGCTTGCATGACAGAGTATTTGGAAGGGTTAGAAGGGTCTAGAAAAAGAGTTTAAAAGGCATATAAAATAGTGTTACCCTCTGCTTAGCGACGTTTACGAAACTCTGAAAGTTTCGTAAACGTGTTTTGTGCGTAATATCAGTTATAAAAAAGGGTTGGGGATTTATGGCTTCATGGAAAGCACGCTTTCATAACCACCAATAATTTGAAAGCAGCAATCTAAACCCCTCTAAATCTTCTAAACCCCTCTCAACATCAATGCATCACCACAAACTGCCGGCTAACCGTCCCCCGCTCCGTGGTCAATCTGGCAAAATACGTACCGTTCGCATAACTGGCTACATTACAATCCAATACCTGCCGGCCTGCCATTGGCAAATCCGTCATTTTTCTTTGTTCTATTAGCCGTCCATGCAAATCCAGTATTTCCAGTCGCAATACAGACAGATTTTCTATTAGATCGCAGACAATCTGCAGATTATCAGTAGCTGGATTAGGCAGAAAACTAATGGCAACACCAGCGCTAGCCGCATTCGCCTGCTGCGTAGCGGTATAAATAGTGCTGTCGTACAACACCAGATTTTCATCGCCGGGCTGATGAGCCATGAAAGTAAAATAGACCAGCAGCATTTCCTCCGTAGTCGCTTCCCCAGCGGGAATATCCTGGGGTGGGAAAAACGGGTTCTCGTCATTATCCGTTGTATTATCATACACCGTTTTAGCGAATAAAACCGTACCCGCAGGCACAAATATCGGCTGGGGATAATAGTAAAAGCCCTGCCAATGGAATTCCCACTGCGGAATTTTAATAAAATTAATAATATTCCCTTGTGGTGTCACGCCAAATACCTCGAACGACTTATTGATATAGTGGGCATGGGGACTCACACCCAGCACCGAAACATCAATTGGCACTGTGTATTTAGCCGTAAATTCTTTGGTTTCATTCGCCGGAATCATCAGTGGCCAGGGCTCGATAGACGAATTAGTCAGCCAGGAGAGCGACTGCGGGAAAAAGTAATTGAGCGGCGAAGAAGTGTACAGTTCGCGAATGCCGCCGCCCGTATTGGCTTCGGTCAGATAGACATTGAGGTAAGTGCTATCCACCTGGCCCTGGGAGCCTTGCGGATAATGCACCTGCACCACAATATCGGAGCCCGGATAAATGCGGAACGCCATGCCCTCCGGGGTGGGCAGGAATTTCTGGCCCGGCACCCATTCGCCAATCAGAATGCCGCCTGGCCCCAGTGAGGTAAAACCCGGCTCGGGATCGAGTGCATCGCTATTAGCCGACTCGTTCGTCGTGTCCTGATACACCAGAATATGGTGGACGATGCTGCGATTGCCGGGCACCACTTCCATCAGGCGCATGAAGGCCTCGTCGGGCATGGTGTTGTGGATCACGAAACAACGGTACAGATCGTCGCCGCCCTCTGGCATATTCACGGTGTAGGTCGGAATTTGCCATTTCAAATCGGGCGGCCCGAATTGTCCGTCGCCGGGAAAGACGGGGACGGCTGGGGCCAAAGCGGGGTTACCCTCCGGTGCATCCTGATTCACCCAGGCCGCTATTGTTTCAATTTCTGCGGTGGTCAGCAAACGCTCCTGCACAAAATGGCGGTAAGACGGATCTGCTGGCCACGGCGGCATTTTGCGACTTTCCACATCCTCCTGAATGCTGCTGCGCTGATCGTACGCATCCTGGTAAGTAAGCAGACTAAACGGCGCAATCTGGCCGGGACGATGGCAGGAAACGCAGTTTTTGTAAAGAATAGGGGCCACATCCTGCGACCAGGTGATCGGTGTTTGAGCGGTCAAATGGCCGCCGTGGCATAGTATAAGGCCTAAAAACAGGGCTTTGCACCAGGCGGCAGGCCGTGAAAAAATAAGCGGAAATGTATCGGTCATGTGATAAGCAAGTGGATGAAAAAATGGATTAACAGACCTTTTGATAGGTTCTCTCAGCAAAAGTAAATCGTTAGGTCGGTTAAAATGCTCATTTTTGCGCCCCGTAAAAACATTTATCCGAAAAAACCGTCTAAGTCGCGCAGTACCGGCGGGTTCAGCCGCAGATACTTATTTAACGTCCAGTACCGGCGGGTTTAGCCGCCGATACTCATTTAACATCGGCGGCTGAACCCGCCGGTACACATTAGGCCCATGCAATTCCTGTTTCCCGCTTTTCTCACGGCATTGGCCGTTCTGGCTATTCCGGTCGTCATTCACCTGTTTTATTTCCGACGGTTCAAGAAGGTGTATTTCACCAACGTCCGCTTTCTGAAAGAGGTGAAAGAGGAGACCAGCAACCGCCAGAAACTACGCAACCTGCTGGTGCTGCTCATGCGCTGCCTGGCTATCGCCGCGTTGGTGCTGGCCTTTGCGCAGCCCTTTATTCCGCTTTCTTCCAGCGTAAAAAAAGGCAAGAAAGCCGTGAGCGTATTTGTGGACAACTCTTTCAGTATGAATGCCTTGTCCAAGTCGGCACCGCTGCTGGAACTGGCCAAACAACGTGCCCGCGACATCGTAGCGGCCTACGCCGTGGACGACCGTTTCCAGATCGTGACCAACGACTTTGAGGGCCGCGACCAACGCCTGATCAGTAAAGATGATGCGCTCAACCGCATCGAGGAAATCCGCATCAGCCCCTCTACCCGCGACCTGTCTAAGGTGCTCACGCGGCAGCAGCAGGCCCTGGGCACGGGTACGCAGGATAGCAAAGTGGCCTTTGTGATCAGTGATTTTCAGGAGAATATTGCGGATTTTACTAATTTCAAAGACACACTATTGGAAGTAAATCTGGTGCCTATGCGGGCGGTGCAGGAGCGGAATATTTCGGTGGACAGTGTGTGGTTTGAAAATCCGGTGCAAATCCTCAATCAGCCCGCCAATATTTTTGTAAAAATCACCAACCGCAGCGACGAAGTGGCCGAAGAAGTACGCCTTTCGCTGCGTCAGGATGGACAGGCCAAACCCGTGGGTGCCCTGCGCATTCCCGCCCGTACGACCCGGCTGGATACGGTGAGTTTCAATATTCTGCGTTCCGGGTGGCACGAATCGAAACTATCGGTGACCGACTATCCGATCCAGTTTGACGACGACTACTATTTCTCCTTCTACGTGGCCGAACGCATCAACGTGCTGTCAGTCAATGGTTTGGCACAAAATAAGTACTTGAACAATGCCTTCGCCGGTGCGAAATATTTTCAACTGGATAATGCCGATGCGCGGGCGCTGGACTATTCCAAATTTGCTAATTACCAACTGATTGTCCTGAATGAAATCCCGGCCATTTCGTCGGGTTTGGCGGCTGAATTGAAAACATTTGCCCAAAACGGCGGTAACGTATTGGTATTCCCTCCCCAGAATGCCGACCTGAATTCGTACAATACGTTGCTGCAAAATTTCGAGGGCGGTACGCTCAGTGGCTTCGACCCGACTCCGCGCCAGGCCAGCCAGGTCAATACCGAGGAGTTCGTATTCCGCGACGTGTTTTTGAATAAAAGCGCCAATCTGCGCTTGCCCACCACGCAGGGCAATTTCCGGCTCGCGCCCAATCGCGGCGAGTATATTCTCACCTACCGCGATGGTTCGGCTTTGCTGGCCAAGTTCGCGCAGGGGGCCGGAGCCCTCTATTGCTGCGCCGCGCCGCTGAATGAACAGGTGAGTGATCTGGTGCGCAACGGCGAAATCTTTGTGCCGATGTTGTTCCGCATGGCCATCGCGGGCACGAAAGGTCGCCAGATCGCTTATACGATTGGCCGCGACGAAGTGCTGGAAGCCCAGCATCGGCCCGTGGCGAATGGCGAGACGGTATATAAACTGAAATCCACCACGGAAACGGGCGGTATGGAAGCCTCCGGCGCAGAATTCATCCCGGAGCAGCGCATTCTCGGCTCCAAAGTGTTGCTCACGCCCGGCACACAGGTGCAGCAGGCGGGCTGGTACCGCCTGGGTCTGCAAGGCGACTCCACGCTGGCCGAATATGCCTTCAATTATGACCGCAAAGAAAGCGACTTGCGTTACCGCAACGATGATGCCCTGACGGAAGGTTTGCCCAAAAACATGCGGGTGCTGAATGAAAATGCCGAGGCCAATTTTACGCAGGTCGTGGGCGAACAAGACCAGGGCATCGTGCTGTGGCGCTGGTGTGTGATTTTCGCGCTGCTGTTCCTGGCTTTGGAGGTGTTGTTTTTGAGGCTGTGGAAGGTGTAATCTGATCAGTATTTTAGACTCCCAGAAGTTTCTTGGTAGCCACTAGAAATTCTGTTGCCGCTTCGATGGCATATTCAGCATCTTCCACGGTCAATTCGGCATCAAAGTCGTAGTCGCTGGTTTGTCACAACTCGAACACATAGCGCATAGCATCGCCGTGTCTGCGTTCTAATATTGCTGTTTTGATAAACAACTCACTTAACTTGGTTTGCACTCCCTGATGGGTTTTAGCATAAGGACCATTTTCATACAACAACGCACGGGCGCAATCGAAAATACAGTAATAGGCACGATTAATTGCACCTAATTGATGATTGAAATTAAAGAGTTGACGTGCTTCTTCGAGGCACTCATCTGCCCGGGCGAGTAATTTGGCCGCATCTTTTTTCATACTTCAATGCCCTCGCGACGCACATTTTGGTAAAATATATAATCAGAGGAGTTATACTGCCCTAATGTGGTAGGATGCGCCGAAATTACGGTATTGAAATGTAATTCAAGGTCAAATAGCCTGCTGTTCATAAATCGGAGTTCTGCACCAGTTTTGATATTGTCGTCTTTAAGAATGACCAAAAAATCAATATCCGATCCCTCATGCTGATCTCCCCGGGCATAGGAGCCATATAAAATCAATTTGGCCAGCCGGTTACCATACAAGGTCTGCAATTCAGTTTTTACTGCTTGAGCGACGCTATTTTTGTTTAACATGGTACACAGATTTAATTCCTTCCTTCTTTTTAAGCAACAAATATAACACAAAGGCCGGAAGTGAACAACTCCCGGCCCTTGTGCCCTTATTTGAAAAGAATTCTACCTGCCTATTCCTTCACCATTTTCCCCGTATAAACGCCCTTCTTTCCAGTTATTTTTAAGAAATAAAGACCCGGTGTCAGATTTGCCGTTGGCAAAGAAACCGTGTTTTGTTCGCTGGAAAAACGGAGCATGGCGCGTTGACCATTGCTGCCAAATATTTCTACCTGCTCGGCCTGATCATCACCAATAGTGGCCACAGCCTGATCGCTGACCGGATTGGGCACGATGCGCAGTGTCGCGGACTGGATCGCTTCGCCGGTGGCGGATACGGCCGGATCGAATTTGGTGCCGCTGTTCAGTACGTCTTTGGTGGTCGGGTTTTGCAGAAAAGCGACGACATACATTTCATTGGGATTCCAGGCCGGATTGAGCGTGTAATTCAAAGCGAAGGTCACACTTTGCCCCAAAGCAGCGGGCGTAAAAGGCAGGCCATTAATATCGGGCAACATCTTGCGGAACACATTGTAATGCACGGGCTCTCCATTAGGTGTGGTCAGATTGATGGTTTTTTCCACCAGTGCCGCGTAGAGTTTGTAGCCGCTGGGCACCTCGCCGACTGTGTGAATATTGATCGTTGCCACCCGTTCGGCCCCTACGCCGGAGGTCTCCGTCACTTGCAGATAGACGGAACTGGTTTGATTCAATGCGGCTTGTAAAGTCGCCTCCGGCAGCAGCGGCCCGCTGGGTGACAGATGGTCGCCATTCAGAGCCAGCTGCGGGGTACTTTGTGCGGCGTACAGCGCGGCACGCGCGTTATTTTCGCTGGGATTGGCCAAATAAAAAACGCAGTTATTGTACGGGAAAGACGGGTGATAAGCAATGTGATGCACATCGTCGGCATACTGCGCCTGCGAGATCAGGCTATGGAAAGCCGGATTTTTGGATTTACAAATGGAGCAGCGCGAATTGGTGATCTGTTCGAGCAGTACGTACTTTTTAGCGGGCGTCTGGGCCGTTAACGCCTGAAAAACGAGGACGGAAAGGAGGAGCGAAAAGATTTTTTTCATAAAGCATTGTTTGTTTTGTGGAAGGAAAAATCCCTCGTTGAATACGCAAAAATAAGCGTTCCGGTTTCGACATACGGAAATACGTGCGTTAAAGTAGGGTAAATGTCGGCTGGCAAACGTTGTGCGGCCACTCCCGGAGCGGCCGTACTTCTGCCAATCGGGGCTTCCCGGTACACGGTACGTTGAAAAGCCGTAGTTTGCGCCCGATTTTTTTACACACCTAAAAACAATACAGCCAGTGATATACCTTTTGTCCATGCCTGATTTTACCTCCGGTTCCGTCTGGGTCAGTTTGCTTACCCTGACCTTTCTCGAAATTGTACTGGGGGTGGACAACATTATTTTTCTCTCTATTGTCTCCGCCAGATTGCCCGCCGCCGAGCAACCGAAGGCCCGCAATATTGGCCTGCTGCTGGCGATGGCCCTGCGCGTCATACTGTTGTTCGGGATTACCTGGGTCATGGCTTTGGATAAGATATTAATTCCCTTGAATTTCCTGGTGACTGATACTGCCTTGGCCGAAGCCGGTGGTCATGTGGGCCTGACCGGACAAGGACTTATCTTACTATTGGGTGGCTTGTTTTTGTTGTACAAGGCCACTTCCGAAATTCACCACAAGCTGGAAGGCGACAGCGACAGCGACGACCCCAAAGTAAAATCGCCAGTATCGGGTTTGAGCCAGGTGATCGTGCAAATTGCACTGATCAATCTGGTGTTCTCTTTCGACTCCATCCTTACCGCTATCGGTATTGCCAATGGCATTCCCAATAGCCTGATTATCATGATTATCGCCGTAGTGGCTTCCGTACTGGTCATGATGCTCTTTTCGGGTCCCGTGAGCAAGTTCGTAAATGACCACCCCACGGTACAAATGTTGGGTATGTCATTCCTCTTACTCATTGGTTTTTCGCTTATCGCGGAGGCGGCACACAGCGGTCATTTGATCCAAGGAGAAATTCCGAAGGGCTACCTGTACTTCGCCATTTTCTTCTCCTTGTTCACCGAGTTTTTGAATATTCGGATGCGGCGCAAATCGAAAGAACCAACAGTGCAATTGCATGGCTATGGCGAAACTGCCAAACGGCGCGGTCTGCTGGATGAAAACCTGCTGGACAATGAAGAGCAACAGCAATGAATGTGGTCAATATTTTTAATGTGGCCAATGTGCTTGCATATGTCCAATTGTACACATCTGTTCCATTGATACGTTGACCGTATTAGTTCACATTGGCCACATTGATTCACATTGGCCACATTATTTTTTATATTTCAATGGATTTAAAACTTGACCGCGACCTCGTTTTCTTCGATGTAGAGACGACTGGCCTGAATGTGATTCGTGACCGTATTGTCCAGTTGGCGATGGTGAAAATGCTGAAAAACGGTCAGCCGCCCCTCGAGATGTCTATGCTGATCAATCCCGGTATTCCGATCTCCGAGGAATCCATGCAGATCCACGGCATCACTCCGAAGGATTTGGCCAACAAACCCACGTTCGGGCAGGTGGCCCAGAAAATCTGGGATTTCATAGGCAACTCCGATCTGGCTGGCTACAATTCCAATCGCTTCGATATCCCGATGCTGATGGAGGAGTTCGCCCGCGTGGGTATGGAATTCGACATCAGCAAACGCCGCCTGATTGATGTGCAGCGCATTTTTTATAAGATGGAACCGCGTACCCTGCGCGCCGCCTATCGCCTCTATTGTGGCCGCGAACTGGAAGATGCCCACGATGCCCTGGCCGACGTGAAAGCGACGCTGGAAGTGTTCAAAGGCCAGTTACGTACCTACGAGGGCAAAGACCTGCTGGATGAAGATGGTAATACCGTGCCCGCCCCGATCAAAAATGACATGCAGGCTTTGCACGATTTTACCAACGATCTGAACTTCCTGGACGCGACCCAAAAACTGCGGGTACAGCCCGATGGCAAGATCATTTTTACCTTCGGTAAATACGCTAATCAGGAAGTGAAAGAGGTGCTGCGCAAAGAAAAAAACTACGGCCACTGGATCATGGAAAAAGAGTTTTCGTCACAGGTGAAGCAAATTATCAAGCAGATAATGAAGGAAATGGAAAAAGAAGGAAAATAATAATAATGTGGTTAATAGGAGTAATATGGTCAATATGATAAAATGTGGTCAATGGGAAGAATGTGGTCAATGTGTTGGTCTGCCGGAACTGGTTCACTTTAAATGACCATGACCATCGCGATCCCAACCCACAAATGCCGCACCCAACCCGGTAGGGGCCGACCCTTGTGGTTGCCCGCCGCCCTTTCCAGGCAGCAACCAAGCGCACCAAACCGTTGTTCCATTGGCTGGTTGGTTTTTATTTATTGCCTTTTTGCCCATTTGCTTATTGCCCTTTTTGCCCTTTGCTTTCTTGCCCTTTGCCCTTTTTCAAAATATGCTCCGTTTACCTTTCATCGGTTGCCTGCTGCTTTTTTTAGCCCAAACGGCCTGCTTCGAACCCGCAGAGGGTTGCCTCGAAGTGGAAGCCACAAATTTTGATGCCAGTGCCGACAAGAATTGTTGCTGCGAATACCCGCAACTCGTGCTGGATGTGGTGCAATGGTACGATTCCGTTCAGTTTGTCGAAAATGCCGCCTACCCTGCCCCGCTGAACGACCGCTTGTTCCGGCTGAAAAGCGTGAGTTTCTATCTCTCTGATTTTCAATTAATTCAGAATAATATCCCCTATACCGTAGGTGATACCGTGCAACTGCGGGCTTTTAGCCCCACGGGGCTGGATACCATCACCGAAACCCTGACCGACGATTTTTTGCTGGTTCGCCGCCAGTCTTTCAGCAATGACATCGGCGATTTTCGCACCAATGGCACTTTTAGCCAGACCCGTTTCCGGCTGGGGTTGACAGATTCGGCAGGCCGCGTCATCCCCCGCCTCGCGCCGACAGGCCACCCGCTGCGCACCCAGGCGGACAGCCTGTGGCACGGCCCGGGAGGAGCGGGTTACATCTTTCTCCAAGTCGTTCTGGCCCGCGATACCGCCAGTGCGACAGTAGCCGATACCATTTCGTTCAGCCGTGCCGACCTCGGCGATTTTTTCATTCAAACCCAGGTCCCGGTGCAACACGCCACCGGCTACGACTTCCGTCTGCGGCTGCTGGCCGAATACAAAAACCTGCTGGAAGGCGTAGATTTGACCACTGGCGACATTTCTATATGGAAGTCGAAAATGATAGCCAACTTACCTAATGTTTTCAGCGTTTCACAGTAATTTCGTGGCTCGCAAAGTCCATTCTCTACCAGTCTTTCAAAGATTAATATAATGTCATGTTCGGGTCATTTGATCTGTACTGGTCATTACTATTGCTCTTTATTACGTCTAAATAAATGGTCTTTACACAAAAACATCTTTACTATGAATGTTCGTTCGTTTTTTCCCTTTTTTGCTTTATCCATTGTGCTGTTGGCTGGAGGCTGTAAAGATGTGGATACTGTCCCTAAATCCGATGTCCAGCTGACTTTCAAGTCTTTGTATGATGGACAAACTTTGGAGACTGCCAAAGACTACACTTACGGGACTTTCCCGGTGCGTTTTTCCCGTTTCAATGTGTATATTTCTGATATTACGCTGCTAAAAGGCAGTGAAGAAGTAAAACTATCGGAGGTAGAATATCTGGATTTCACCCCCGAAGATGCTACGACCAATGTGACTAAACCTGTGGTGATTAAATACCCAAATGCGGCCCTTACCGGCACTTATACTGGTCTGCGCATCGGTTTTGGCGTAAAACCCGATCTGAACGCCAAAACACCCGCCGATTTTGCTCCCGGACATCCGCTTTACCGCGAAAGTGAATACTGGCCCGGTTGGAAAAGCTATATTTTTTCCAAAATTGAGGGTGCCGGGTTTCCCAATGGTGCGGGCACTACCGCCCTGGATTTGACCTATCACTGTGGTGGCAATCAGTGTTATAAGACTTTCACTTTTCAGCGCGATATAGTGGTAGCCGACAATAGCGGACAAGTCACCGTAGCCATAGATTTGAAAGATCTGTTTACTTTTAATGGCCAATTATTTGACATTGAAACAACGCCGACTTCCTCCCACGGCTCTGGTGGAGTAGGCCTGATGGAAGACCTGATGGGCAATTTCGGGAATGCCATAGAATTGCAGTAGGTTGTAGAGGCTGTTGTTATTGTTTTTGCTCTTATTTCAAAAATTCCTGCTTCCTGGCAACTAAATTTTTTACAGAATGAAACGATCTTTGTTTGGTCTGGCTCTGTTTTCGGTGGTCCTCCTTGCTGCCTGCAATCCGGACCCCATTCCTAACGGTGGCTCTGATACTTCGGGCAACCTGCTGGGTATTCCCTACAACCCGCAGCCATATACGATTGTAAAACCCGTCGGTTTTCTCCAAATCCTCGTGCCAGCCGACAACCCGATGACCTACGACGGGGTACAGTTGGGTCGCCGCTTGTTCTACGACGCTATTTTGTCGAAAGACAGCAGTATTTCCTGCTCTTCCTGCCATTTGCCACAGGCCAACTTTACGGATAATCTGGCCTTTTCCAAAGGAGTGGATGGTGTAGCAGGTCGCCGTAGCGCTATGTCATTGCTGAACGTGGCTTACTCCAGCAACCTCTTCTGGGATGGCCGTTCCAAAACCCTGGAAGATCAGGCCTTGCTCCCGGTGGAAGACCCCATCGAGATGCACGCGACCTGGCCGCAGGTAGTCACCAGACTGCAAGAGCATCCCGGCTACCCTACCCTGTTTCGCAAGGCTTTCGGTATCAGTTCTACGGATGAGATCACGAAGGAACTGACGGCCAAAGCCCTGGCCCAGTTCGAGCGTATTCTGATCAGCAGCGGCAATTCCAAATACGACAAATTGCTGCGCGGTCAAGCCGAATTTACCGACGAGGAGATTGATGGAAAAATCATGTTCTTCGACGAAGGATCTACGGCGGGCGTGAATCTCCCCGATGCGCAATGTTTCCACTGCCACGGCGGACAGACGTTTACGACCAATAATTTTTTCAATAATGCCCTGGACAGCGTGGCTTCCCTCAATGATTTCCCGGATAAAGGGCGCGGCGAAGTGACCAGACTGGCGACCGATAATGGCAAATTCCGGGCACCTGGCCTGCGTAATATCACGCTCAGCGCGCCGTATATGCACGATGGCCGCTTCCAGACTCTGGATCAGGTGCTGGATCATTACAGCCACAACGGATTTGGGGTATCCAACGAGGACCCTTTTATCCGGCAGATTGGTTACCCAATACCGGGCACCAATCCAGTACGTTATTCCGGCCTCAACGCTTATCAGAAATCGGCCATCATCGCTTTTCTGAAAACTCTGGATGATCCTGAATTTGTCAATAACCCGGATATTTCGAGCCCTTTCTGATGTTTTTTAGGTAAGATCGTTCGGCCAACACCATGTTTGATCGGATGCAAAGTTACCACGTCAATAAAAAGAAAGGTGGACGGACTAGAATAGCCAAAATCAAAAAGAGCGAATCGGCAGATAACTGATTTGTCCGACTGTCAAAGATTCCTCCTTGCTCGCGCGAAGGTTTTACCCTTATCCTGTCCCATAAAATCTGTATGTTTGAGGATAAAGCAGTTACTCATGGTAGAAGACCTTTTGGGCTGGCCCAGCAAGAAATGGAGGGGACAGTTTTGCCGGACGAGCGTTTTCGGAACAACTTGATCCAGATGTGTAGCCGTTTAAGTACGCATTGCGGGCAATCTTTTTCGAGTGCTTGCGGACCGGCAGTCAGAAAGAGTGCCAA